>NZ_JBNNSE010000001.1:0-1103931 GCF_050277435.1 Paenibacillus sp. NPDC101420 | reverse complement strand
GGTCTCGTGGCGCTTCAAGGCTCTAAATTCACTACTTACGCTGAAGCAGCGCAGGAAATGAACAAGCTTAGCGAAGCGATTCAAGAACAGGGAGCACTCCCATCTTGTCCGATGATTATTGTGTGTGATGACAGCGAGTTCTTAAGTGATAGAATTGAGAATTTCCTATGGGCGACGTTCACACGCAGCAATCCTTCACATGATATATATGGCGTGAACAGTTCAACGGAGTATAAGCATTGGTCATGTGATAACGTGATTATTGATGCGCGTGTAAAACCTCATCAAGCGCCACCATTAATTCCGGATCCAGCGGTTCAAAAGCATATCGAACGATTGTTTGCTCCAGGTGGGAGCTTAAACGGTAAGATCTAACCATAACTCAAAGACCTTCTTGGGAAACCAAGGAGGTCTTTTTGCTGTTTTTTGAAATGATTTACTCATATGAAATTAAAAATGTATAGGTGTATTCTGGGTTTTATGTCCCAGCTTGTCACGAAATCGTAGGATTTTATAACTATAGGCGAGTGATTTGAACGGTTTAGTGTATGATAAACTCTGTTTTTTAAATGTTCATAGTGAAACTTAGGTGGTAGTATCGTGTTGGATATGAGTGCATCTGGAAATAATTATCCAGAAAAGTGTCTGAGCAAGGAGGAGGGGATACGCGCACGAAGTGAACTTATATTTGAAGAACGAATGACAATGAAACTTATTGTAAGCGTTTACTACAACGGGGCCAGATACGTACTAAGTTCTTTCAATCATAAGAAAGCGGGTGAAGCACGGAAGATGAAGAGAAATAAAATGGGGAATAAAATACTTATTGTGTTATTGTCGTGGGTCTTCATTTGTTCATCTCTATTTCCCTCTACAACATTTGGAGTGCAACCAGCCAGTGCGGATTCAGGTCCAATAACTTTGCGATATGATTTTGGAACGGCAACAAGTCCTGTAATGAGTGGTTATACAGCTGTGCATGAATCAAAGTTGTATACGAAGGAGCTAGGATATGGTTTAGATCAGGCGGTTGCTTCGAGAAATCGCTCGGGCGGAGATGAACTGACTAATGATTTTGTACTGGGATTGTCCTACGCCTTTCTAGTGGATCTTCCTAATGGGGATTACGATGTGACTGTATTCTCAGGAGATTTATTGGCAGGTACAAGTACAACTAAAACTACGATTACCTTGGAAGGAATAACGGCCGGTTCAATAAGCAGCAAGCAGGCTGTAAATCAAGCCACCTACCGCACGACTGTCCAAGACGGTCAACTAACCGTTGGCATCACGGGTAAAGGGGTTGGCGGGTATTTAAATGGACTTATGATTCAGCAAATCGTGCCGGGTCCACTGCAGGCTCCTGAGGGCTTAGCGGTTACGAATCTCTCGCCCACTGCGGTCTCTCTCGGGTGGAGCAGCGTGACAGAAGCAGTCTATTACAATATATATCGGACAGAGCTTCCTAGCGGGACTATTCAATCGGTAGCTCAAGTTACTGCTAACAGCTACGTGGATTCAGACGTAAATGAAGGCAGTGGCTACATTTATAATGTGTCTGCTGTTAAAGGCAGCGGTGAGGAGTCTGCTTTGAGTGCACCTGTGACGGTAGATGAAATTCCGGGGGCAGAGGTTCCGGCAGTACCAACGGGCCTTTCGATTGTCAGCGTGGGTGCGAGTTCTGTTCAGCTAAGTTGGAACAACGTGGCGGGAGCTACCCGTTATACAATCTTAAGGTCTGATTCAGCAGATGGAACCTTCCATGAGATTGGGAAGTCGGAGACGGCGACATTTACAGATGTAGCAGTGGATACCTCTAAACGGCAATATTATGGGGTAAAAGCTGCTAATGTCCAAGGAGAATCCCAGTTATCTAATAAAGTGGAAAGTTTGGTATACACGCCACCGGTAACATTGCCAGATGGAAATGTATATTCCTTTGATTTTGGCCCAGGTGCTGCGGCGGAAGGTTATCTTAAGGTAGATGCCGGAGTATCTTATTCTCCTGCCGTCAAATATGGCTTTACGGATATATCAAAGGTAACTGGTGTAGACCGGGGAACCTCTGATCCTTTGCGATCAGACTTTGTAGTACCTAAGGATACTACTTTTAATGTGGATTTACCGAATGGCGATTATACTGTGTCACTTATCGCTGGAGATAGCGCCGGAGACACAGACATTGGCATCAAGGTTGAATCCATTCAAAAGGTTCAGCAGACAAGTAAAACAAATGGTCAGTATTTGGAAATGAACTTTGACATCGCTTTGGTGGATGGTCAAATGAACTTTGTATTCTCTGGCACTAAGCCTAATATCAATGCTCTTGTGATTACTAAGCAGCCAGATCGTCCTGCTAATGAAATGCCTGCAGTTTATATTGCGGGTGATTCCACTGTGCAGACTTATGATCCTTACTGGATACCGCAGGCTGGCTGGGGGCAAATGATCCCGGAATTCTTTAGTCAGGAGGTAGCCTTTAAGAATCACGCAATCGGAGGTCGCAGCTCTAAGTCATTTATTGTAGAGGGACGGCTGGATGAAGTACTGCGAAAGATACAGCCGGGTGATTATTTCCTTATCCAGTTTGGCCACAATGACGCAACGATTAGCGTTCCTGATCGGTATGCCTCACCAGCGGATTACAAAAATTATTTGAAAACGTATGTTGAGGGTGCTAGACAAAGAGGAGCCACTCCGATTCTGGTGACCCCGATGGGGCGCAGAGATTATAATGCTGCCACGGGAAAATTTAATGTGAGTTTCCCTGAATATGTGCAGGCGATGAAAGAGGTAGCCAATGAGCTGCATGTGGATTTGGTTGATCTTAGCGCGCTAAGTGTCGCTTATTACAATTCGATCGGTTTTGCAGCTACACGCTCTGTATTCCTTCACCTCGATGCAGGGATATATGGTGCTTTTCCGAATGGATCGGCAGACGATACTCACTTTCAAGAGTATGGAGCGATCCAAATGGCCCGCCTGCTGGCGAAAGGAATTGAGCAATTAAACATTCCGCTTTCCAGCTTTGTACAGGATATTAAGCAACCCGAAACAGTGCCTACAAAACCAAAAGGTCTTGTAGCGGGAAGTATCAGTAATGCAGGTGCAGTGCTGAAGTGGGATAAAGTAGAGGGCGCTGATATTTATAAAATCTATCGTAAGCTAGCGTCAGAAGCTGAATCTGCTTATACATTGGCAGGAACAGCCACTGTTCCAACTTTAACATTAAGCGGGATGGCAGAAGGTAACAGCTACTCAGTCCGAGTGACTGCAGTCAATGGACTAGGTGAGTCTCAGCCTTCGAATGAAGTGAAGCTGACTACGAAATCTGCGCAGTATCGTTATGATTTTGGACCTGTTGGCTCACCCGTTGCGGCAGGTTATACGGAAGTGAATCGGAACGTACTTTATACATCAGAGCGTGGATACGGTCTGACCTCAAGTGAAGGTATGATCGATCGAGATCGCGGTAGTGCGACTGATGCTCTTCGTAGAGATTTCGTGATCTATTTTGGAGGCTCGTATGAATTTAAAGTTGATTTACCGAATGGTTATTATTCCGTTAAGACCTATACCGGAGATTGGATTGGTTCTACCAAGACGAACGTAGCAATTGAAGGCAAAGATTATGGAACAGTCTCTTCAGGTAAGGAAAATATTGCTGAGAAGCTGTATAACCAGATCGCTGTCAAAGACGGTCAGATGAATCTTGTTTTTAGTGGCACAACGGCTCATCTCAATGGACTGGAAATCACACCTCTATTATTAGCCCCAACGAATCTGCAACTGGCTAGTCTGGACTTAAACAATGAGCCTATCACAGCTAATCTATCTTGGGATGGTATGGATGGTGCGTTGAAATATCGAGTGTATCGTCAGGCAACGGTTGCGAATAGTGCAGAGCTGCTGGGCGAGACAACAGAGCCGCTTTACACAGATACCACTGCGGATATCGGTATGGAATACATCTATACGGTAACTTCGGTCGATAGCACAGGACTGGAATCTGTAGGCTCCAATGCCTTAAAGGTGTCTATGATTGATCCATCTGTAGCAAAAGCAGCCGTACCTAGTGGTCTAGCAGTACAATCTACGAACAAAAATGATGTGACCTTTACGTGGAATGAGGTATCGGATGCAAGGATGTTCAACATTTATCGTGCGAAATCCGCGGATGGTGAGTTCATTCTGATCGGCAAATCATTCGAAGCTTCATACACAGACACGACCATTTTAAGTACAATTCCTTACTATTACAAAGTTGCCTCGGTAAATGCAGGCGGTATCTCTGATCTTTCCGCTTCGCTGGAAACCTCAGCGGTGACAACGCTATACCGGAAGATGGAGGCGCTGGATCGTGCGCCTGTAGCGGTTAAGACAGATGCGGGTGTTTATATCAGCTGGAGGATGTTAGGTCTGGACCCGGAATCGATCGGTTTCAATCTGTATCGTGGGGAAGAGAAGCTAAATGAGTCGTTGATTACGCAAAGCACGAACTATCTTGACAGTTCCGGTACAGCTGACGCCAAGTATAGAATTACATCAGTAATCAATGGAGTCGAAAAAGCGGCTTCGGAAGAATTCAGCGTATGGCAGAAGCAATACCTATCTATCCCCTTGCAAAAACCAGCAGATGATTACACCAAAGACGGTCAGCCATATACGTATAGTGCAGGGGATGCAAGTGTAGGGGATGTGGATGGTGATGGGGTCTACGAAATCATCATGTTATGGTCGCCTTCGAACAGCAAAGATAACTCCCAGGCAGGTTACACAGGACTAGTCTATATGGATGCTTATAAGCTAGATGGCACACGTTTATGGCGGATTAATTTAGGGCCTAATATCCGTGCTGGCGCGCATTATTCACCATTCATGGTTTACGATTTGGACAGTGATGGTCGTGCTGAGATTATGCTGAAGACAGCAGATGGTACTGTTGATGGTCAAGGTACCGTGATCGGTGATGCAAGTGCAGACTATCGCAATAGCTCGGGTTATGTGCTCCTCGGCAATGAGTATTTAACAGTGTTCGAAGGGGCAACAGGCCGGGCAGTGGATACGGTTAGTTATGATCCGCCGCGTGGTGATGTGGGCGCTTGGGGCGATGCCTATGGTAATCGGGTGGACCGCTTTTTAGCCGCCGTAGCTTACTTAGATGGTGAACAGCCAAGCGTGATTTTTAGCCGTGGTTATTACACTAGAACCGTGCTTGCAGCTTACAATTATCGTGGTGGCAAGCTCGAAAAAGTATGGCGTTTCGATTCCAACGATGAAGGATATGGAGAGTATGCCGGTCAAGGCAACCATAACCTTTCTGTTGGAGATGTAGACGGTGATGGCAAGGACGAAATAACCTTCGGCGCGATGGCGATCGATGATGATGGATTGCCACTGTATAATACAAAGCTTGGTCATGGAGATGCGATCCATTTCGGAGATCTTGATCCTACCAGACCGGGGTTGGAGGTCTTTGATGTACATGAGCATACCGATTCCAAGTATGGTATTGAAATGCGTGATGCAGCTACAGGGGAAACCATATGGGGTGTGTTCACAGGAATTGATACTGGACGCGGAATGTCAGCAGATATTGACCCGCGTTATGCTGGGGAAGAGGTATGGGCTGCAACGATTACCAATGAGGTGCAGGTTCCTGTTACAGGCGTATACAGTGCACAGGGAGAGCTAATCACGAATAAGCTGCCTTCCTCAACGAATTTCGGCATTTGGTGGGATGGAGATCTTTTGCGGGAATTGCTGGATTCTAATCGAGTGGATAAGTGGGATTACACCAACCAGACAACAGCTAATTTGTTGACGGCAACTGGGGCCTCTTCTAATAATGGCACCAAGGCGAATCCAAGCTTGCAGGCGGATCTGTTCGGGGATTGGCGTGAAGAAGTGATCTGGCGAGCAACGGACAGTTCTGAATTACGAATCTATACAACAACGGATATGACAGATTATCGTATCCGCACATTGATGCATGATCCGATCTACCGACTGGGAGTATCTTGGCAGAACGTGGGTTATAATCAACCTCCGCATCCTGGATTTTTTCTTGGCGAAGGCATGGAACAACCAGCGGCGCCAAAAATTCAATATGTAGGCTCGCCTGTAGAAACAGAGGACACTACACCACCTGCAATAACGGGTTTACCTTCTACTCAAATGAGTGAATCGGATATCTTGAAGGTACAGGTCGTAGCAGAAGATCCTGAGTCTGGTATTCGTAGTCTGGATATCACCTTTGATGGAAAAGAAGTTGTCTATGGAGATGAGATTCCACTCAAAGGACTTACGGGATCACATACGTTCATCGCAACAGCTGTGAATAACGCTGGACTCTCGACGACAGAACAAGTAATTATAGTCGTAAACGGACCTCAGAAGGCTACAGGAATTCCGGGGCAACCGGTTCTATCCAATAACAATGGGCAGGATACAGGACTCTTGGATGGTGATTACCAAATCACAATGAACGTGTGGTGGGGCAACAATGGTACGATCTACAAGCTATATGAGAACGGTACCTTAATAGACACTCAAACCTTACGTGACGACTCCCCAACCACACAGACCGCAGTGACTAGTATTACTGGAAAAGAAAACGGTACCTACACCTACACGGCTGAGCTAACCAATTCTTTTGGAACAACGGTATCTACTTCTCATGTGGTTAAAGTGAAGGATGCTGCGCCAGGTAAGCCAGTGTTATCTAATGACAACTGGGATGGTGATGGCGAGTATAAAGTGACCATGAATCTATGGTGGGGGATGAACGGCAAAGTGTATCGCTTGTATGAGAATGGAGTGCTGATCGATACACAGACTTTAACAGCAAATACTCCGAATGCCCAAACGGCTTCTACTTCTATCACGAATCGATCTCCGGGTGTTTATGAATACCGGGTAGAACTGATGAATGATCAAGGCGTTAGTGAAAGTACAGTTATGAAAGTCTCGGTAAAATAATTAAGCAATAGTTAAAAAAGCGCCTACGTCGGTAATATCCGGCTAGGCGCTTTTTGAGATTATCTAAGATTTAAAGGATTCTGCAAGACTATTTCCACTATCATCGTCATATGAATCTAAACAACGAATGATAGGGAGGATTGTAATCATGGAATTGACGGATATTATCTCTAAGATTGTGGTAGTCATACATGTTATAGCGGCCATAGTGGGAATTGGACCAGCTTTTGTGCTGCCAATACTGACAAGCTCTGCCAAGACAGGCAGCCAGCTTCGTTTTGTATTTGGCATGATGAAGACAATCAACAGATTCCCTAAAACGGGTGGGATTACCCTGATCGTTACAGGCATTTTGTTAATGATCATTGATAAAATGGGCTTGTCGGTGTTGTGGATCAATCTTTCGTTATTATTTTTTATTGTAATAGAAGGCATTATTATTGGATTTGTTGAGCCTCGATTGAAAAAGCTGACCCAGCTCGTGATGGCGAGTGAAGGCGACGAAATCCCTGTAGGCTACAACGCCGCTATGAATAAGATCGCTCCGTTAGAAGCAGCTGTACATGTGCTCACTATCGTCATTATTATATTAATGGTAGTAAAGCCGGTATAAGATCGAAGCGTCTATTCTCAATGATCTCTTCATAATCGCGAATGAGTCCATCAAAAATGCTCTCCCACGAGCGGCCGAGCGCCAGCTGTCGCCCCTCATAACCCATAGCAGCCAGCTTTTGGGGTTGCTCTATACATGCACAAATCTCACGAATAAAAGCATCCGGGGAACGAGGTGGGGCGATTATTCCGGTGCGACCGGGTGTAACCAGATCCTTCACCCCGCCTTCATTTACGGCGAGGACAGGCAGTCCAGAGGCCATGGCTTCAAGGACAACATTACCGAAGGTTTCCGTACTGGAAGGGAAGACGAATAGATCAGCTGAGGCATACAATTGGGCAAGCTCTTCACCGTGTTTGTAGCCCGTAAACGTGACATTTTGCGGCGCCTGCGCCCGCATCTCTGATAATAAGGGACCGTCTCCAACAACTAACCAATGTACCTGAGCTTGCATAGACTCGGGCAATTGCTGCATGGCGAGAGCAAGGGTGTTGATATCTTTTTCAGGGGCGATTCTTCCTACATATAGTAGTAGTAACGGTGCGGTAATTCCGTAACGATCACGAACCTGATGGCTGCGTTTTTTCGGAGTGTAGAGATTGCAGTCGATGCCTCTAGACCAAAGCTTCAAACGTTGAAAACCTTGAGCTTGGAGGGAATCGAGTGTTTCGTTGGAGGGCGCGAAGGTAACATCGCAGGACCGATGAAACCACTTCATGTACTTCCAATAAAGAGGGGCGATTTTTTTCATCCGATAATATTCAAGATAGCGATCAAAATGGGTATGGTAGGAGGCGACATGAGGCAGGCCAAGCTTTCGCGCATAGCGAAGGCCGCATAGACCAATATTGAATGGAGTAGCCAAATGAAGCAGATCGGGTCGAAAAGCTTTTAGCTCTGACTGGATGGAGGACATATTCGGCAGCGCGAGTCTACATTCCGGGTATAAGAAAAAGGGGATACTGGTAATGGGACGTATGGGATCGGCATAACTGTCTTCAGGAGCAGATTTCGGCGAAAATAGCAGATGCTCGATACCTCGCCGGTTCAAATGAGTGGTTAAGCGCTGAAGCGTAAGGGAAACGCCATTCGTTTGCGGAAGAAATGTGTCTGTAAATAAAGCAAGACGCATAGAACCCCTCCCAGGTACTCTTGATGTCTTGATCATAACAGCCCATTATTTCATGGAGGTCAAACGGATGTTAAACAGAATATAAAAATCCACTGCACACGGTAATGAGGTGTACAGTGGATTTTTTTGTATGTGATCTTATATTTAAGCTTCTTCATATATCTGCTGTAAAAAAGCGATGCTTTCTCTTAGATGCGATTCAGGAGTACTCTCTAAGATGCCCTGAATATGCGGACGCTCGTATTTCATATAACGGAGAATCGGCTCAAACTCAAGCCAGCCCTGACCTACAGGAACAATTTTGATGGCTCCATCTTGCACGATAAAGTCTTTTAAATGAATGATGGCAATTCGATTTCCTAGAAGCTTCAAAGCTTCCATAATAATAGCTTCCTGATGCAAGTAATTTGTAGGTGACATTAGATTTGCGCAATCCAATATGATCTGAAGATTATTAGAAGGAATCTCATCCAGCAGTCGGCGAGTTAAGGAAGCGGAATACAGCGGATGATGAAGTCCTGCTTCAATACCTACCGTCACACCAAAACGTTCGGCCTCTGCGACCATTAGCTTTACCGAAGTAACGACCTGTTGAAAAGCTTCTTCTGTAAAATTATCTGTGGTATACCCAAGTCCCATACTTCCGGTTTCCGTACCTACTAGACTGGCGCCGAAATCTCTGGCCAAGCGAAGATGCGTATTGAACTCGGCTAACGCTTGTGCCCGTTTGTATGGATTGGTGTCTACAATATTAACGTAACAGCCAAGCACCGCAATCTGAATACCAGCCTGTCTAAAGACATTTCCGTAATAACTAGCTGTTCCAGGGCTTATAGCAGTCAGACTCGGAGTGCTGTCAGGAAAAGATTTCTTAAGTGCAAACTGAATATGAGCGAAATTATAGAACTGAAGCTTCTCAATTAAATCCTTCAATGGTACTTGTGTGAAATCATGTGCTCGAACACCTAGGTGCAGGGGAATACTCATATGATCGATCGCTCCCATTAGTATTGTTGTTTGTGTGGTGCTAATTTATCCCAGTCAAAGGTAACCCCAGTGCCTGTTACTTCAGGCGCAATTGCCATGCCATTGTCCTTGTTAATCACTAGCGGGCGAGTGGTGTATTGATCGATAGGGAAACTATGCATTTCCAGATAACCTGCGTTGGGCATAGCGGCTAACAAACTAACATGTAATTCCTGCATTCCATGCGTGGAGACGGAAAGGTTATACGCTTGTGTTAAGTGAGCTACCTTTAACCAGCCCGTAATCCCACCTATATTGGAAGCATCGGGTTGCGGGAAATCGACATGACCATATTGCAGCATGTGATGAAATTCAGTTAATGTCCGCAAGTTCTCTCCGCCTGCAACAGCAATGCCTGACTCTTCTGCGATACGTGCATAGCCGGCGTAATCTTCTGGAATCGTTGGTTCTTCTAAGAAAAGAATATCGTATTTCAAAAACTCTCGTGCGGCTTTGATTGCTTTTTCTACACTCCAGCTCATATTCGCATCGACCATAAAGGCTACATCTGGACCGATTAATTGGCGCACCGCTGCCACTCGTTCCACATCTTCAGCTAATGTTTTTTGTCCTAGTTTAATTTTGACAGCCTGGAGGCCCATGTCTAGGTATTTTTGATTGTTGCGCAGGAGCTTATCTAATGGGAAATTCAAATCAATCGCTCCGCCATAACATTTGACTTCATTGCTTGCGCCACCCAGAAGTTTGTAAAGCGGTTCATCTGCTTTCTTCGCACGTAAATCCCATAAAGCGATGTCACATGCTGCAATGGCGAAGCTAGCCAGACCCCCGCGAGCAACATAATGTATTCCCCAGTTCATCTGCTCCCAGATACTTTCCACACAGCTAGCATCCTTACCGATTAAAATCTGAGTTAATTCATTCGCAATTAGTGAGCAGATCGCTTTGCCGCCAAATCCGCCAGTATAGGTATAACCTAACCCTTCACGACCGTCATCGGTTTTAATTTTGACAATGGGAACTTCAAAGTGAGTGTGCAGTCCGTGTTTAGCGTCCTCCATGATTTCCGGCAAAGGGATACGATAGTACTCTGTAATAACTTCTTTAATTAGAGACATCTGTGATCACTCCTTGTAGTAGTTGTTGTAAGTCTGTTAATGGTAAGGCAGTAGATTGTTCAATAGCCTGAACCACAAGTCTGGCGATGTGCTGAGCACCTTGATCAGAGAAATGAGTATCATCCATAACTCCATTTGGGTAATTCGGATGTGCTTTTTCAGGCAAATGCATGAATAACTTTTTGGATTCTTCAACACCTAACGAACGATAGAGCACTTGTGAAGCTGCGAAAATATCAAGCAGCGGTGTGTGCGTTTCTTCAGCTATCTGCTTCATAGCCTCGGGATAAGCGCCTACAGCAAGCGGGTCAAGCTCTCCATCGGAGTTGAAGCGGCGGCGACTTACAGAGGTTAGTAAAACCGGAGTCCCGCCTAACTGCCGAGCAGCTTCAATATATTGAATTAGGTTGCGGCGATATTCAGTGTCGGGATCAGTGAAACGCAAAGGATCTTCTTTTTTCTCATCGTTATGTCCAAATTGAATGAAGAGGTAGTCACCGGCCTTGAAGTCTTTAAGGATGTCCTCCAAACGGCCGTCAGTTATAAAGGATTTGGTACTGCGACCATTATTGGCGCGATTCTCGATTCGAACAGAAATCCCAAAATAACCTTGCAGGTATTCTCCCCAGCCTGTCATAGGTTTTTCTCCAGCGCCTTTGATAGCCGCAGTGGAATCTCCCGCGATAAATAATGTGGGTGTCATAGGATCTTCTCCTTGAATGTAGTGGTGTTTACTTAGCCAATTCTCAGAAAGGGAAAGCCATTGCTGGCAATGAGGATGTTCTTTAGCAAGCCCTAAACCATGCCGTCCTTATTCTCCACAAGAACGCTGGCATCATTTGCTGTAGTCCATATAAAAGTTGGAGGTGTTAGAGAAGTCATCTGTGATTCTGAGGAGTAGGCGTGAAGCTCAGCTTGTGTTGGGCGGTCTCCCAGGCGTTGCAAGGGGATAAAGGGTGAGTAGTGAGGTTTCCAGAGAGAGCTCGATTTGTTCTGCATGATTGGAATGTACACGGAAGCTCAACATTATGTTCCAATTCCTCCTTAAAAGATTATATGCACACGTTAACATATTTTAGGAAAAAAGAGAGACTCTTTTTTTGAAAATATAAGAAAGTATAAGTTTCACACGATACTTTATGTCTTATATTTCTCGCTTAAACGCTTGCCGTCCATATTAGGACGCCGAAGGCGTTTATGCTTGTTCCACCTGAACAATAGTTCTCTCTTTTTACATTGATTCGTCAAAGGTGGATTTAAGTTTTGTGCCAGCGTTGTGATCCCGGTATTGTCCGGGTGTCATGCCCTCCTGCTTACGGAAAGAGCGAATGAAGTTCTGAGAGTTGTTATATCTTAATTTGGCTGCAATATCTTTAATGGGCATATCAGTTTCCTTCAGCCATTTTTTCGCCATTTTAAATCGGTACATCGTTAAATATTCGCTGAAATAGTACTGGGTCTCCTTACGGAAGACGCTGCTGATATAGTTGGCATTATAATGCAGACGTGAAGCACATTCTTCTAAAGTAAGATCTGTATCGTAATCATGTTGTATTAAATCGATGATCTTCTCTGAGATGTTGTGGTATTGAGCATTTTGTCTGCTGTTAAAAATCTTGATCATCGGATAAATGACCATGCTCCAAAACCAATCTTCAATCTCCGTTACAGTATGGAGGTCATGCAGCTCCTCAAATATGGAACCATTAGCATGATAAATTTGATTTAAGCTAATACCGGATTCCTGCATCATAATGAGTAAATTATTGAGTAAGCGCGTCAACGGGATCTGGTATTCCTGTGGTGAAAGCTCATGAGCAAAGATAGATTTGAAGAGCAAATGAATGAGTTCTTTTGCTTTATCTGTTTCAGCTAATTTGATAGCATCCAGTAAGTCATTTTCTTTATGAGTAGGGTAGTTCAAATTCAGATAGTGCTTGCCAGAGTTAATATTTTCATACTGGATAATGACACCTTTACCAAGTTTGATCCGATGCTTCAATGCTTCGAGTCCCTCTCTGTAAGCAGTGGATAATTTATCGAATGTGTTGAAGGGAAGGCTCAAACCAATGCTCACCTGAAGCTTTAGGTAGTTGTTTATTTCCTGCTGCAGCTTCTCCGTTAATGAATATAATGTCTGGTGAAAAGACTTGGTATCACTGTCTGGACTCCCCAATAAGACGACTACTGCATGATCCATAATTACTGGTGCCAGTCGTTGTTCAGGGCAGACTAACTCTTCGATTATATTGTGGGCAGCGAATAATAAGAGATTAAGATCTTTTTTCTCATAGCTGGAATCATCGGCAAAATCAATCGACAACGTAATCACAGCCATCGTCTTCCATTCTTCGAGCTGCTTATGGTAGCCGAATTGTTCCAGCTCTTCATGCAGATCGCGCTTCTTAACGTTGCCATGGAAAGCATTGATTAGGAAGAAGGTACGCACCTGTTGGATATGCTGACGGACTTCTTTTTCAAGCTGTGATTTGGATTGGAATAAAGAATGAACTTGTTCTCCAATAATCTGAAATTCATTCGTGTGTCTGGATTTAATGTCCGGTTTGCGTTGGCCCATTTGATTGAGTAGTCTTTCAATGGGAGTGTACATCCGTCTTGAACCGATCCATGCCAAGAGAATAGACAATAGAAGCATAAAGCTACACACGAATATCGTAAACAGGCTAATTTTTTTGGATTCTTTCGTTAAACTTTCCATGGATGTAACCGAAAGATAGACCCAGCCATTCATCTGAGAGCGCATGTAAGTGACGGAGTAATCCTTCTTGTGGATCCTGGTCTTAAACTGACCTGAAAGTTTAGATGGATTAGTAATGAAAGAATCTTCTGTAAATCCGCCTTCTTTCATTGGTTTCCCGATCAAGTTGCGGTCCGGATGGAGCAGGAATCGACCTGTCTTATCCAGAACGATAATATCATCGAGTGGCTGTACATCCGAGTTAATGAAATCCTGAAGACTGCAGACAGGAATATTAGCTAAGGCGAGCCCATATTTTTGCAGCTTATTGGTTGGGAGTTTCTTGATAAGACTAATGCTGTAGTTACAGCCTGTGACGTTAATGCTTTCCTCACTGTAAAATATGGAGGACGGGTTCAGGATCCACGAGGTATCTTCGGCAATATTCATCAGGTTGGTGAGCTGTGCATGGTCCTTGTACTCATTTAAGCGATAAACACCAGAATTTTTGATCATCCAATTTTGCTGCTGATTTAATAAGATGACATCTTCCAGCTTCGTATCGAAGGACTGCATATTGCGAATTTCGTTTCTTAAATCATTGTATAAAATGAAATCGGTTTCATTTAAAGGGTTGTTTAGTGCTTTTTTTAATACACTAGAATTGATCACTTGGTTTAATGTTTGATTGACAGTTGTTAACTTATGTTCTACATTTGAGGTGATTTGTAAGATTAATTCCATTTTGCTGTTGTTAACGTTTTTTTGAATTTCTTTTGAAGATGTGAAATATGAAAAAGAACCGATGAACAACACAGGCAGCGTGCTAATAACAAAGGCAAACATCGTTAGCTTACTTAGAAAGCTTAATGGTCTCACGGGACTCAGCACCTTTACTTATGTAGAAGTAGACACTTGATCTAAGTGTATGTAACTTGGTATGAAATAACAATAATCATCTCGTTCTGTGATAATCATTAGCTCTAATTATGCTTATAAATTGTAAAATTTTCAAGATATAGAGTGATAATCCTTACAATACCTAGGAGGCCACAGAAATGTCTAAAGTATCTATGGGTAAAAGGGCAACGCTGTATTTCTGCTTATTTACCATGCTCGTCTTCTCTTTTTTAAGCGCTTGCAACGATAAGGAATCTGCCGAAGCCGGCCCAGTAGTATCTTCCCCGAGCATCTCAATTTTGGCACCCCTTCATTTTCCACAACAGCCTTCGAAAGAGATTATGGCAGAGATCGAAAGACTGACAGGTGTGAAGCTCGATATAAGGTGGGTTCCAGAGGGGGTCTACACGGATAAGATGAACACGGCGCTTACGACCAATTCCCTGGGAAAGGTCACATTTGTAAAATTCTCAGACTACAATCTGGTGAAAAATGCTATTCGTTCGGATGCCTTTTGGGAGATCGGCCCCTATCTTCAGGAGTTCTCCAATCTTAAACAACTGAACTCCGCTATTCTTAAGCAGACTTCTGTAGATAGTAAGATCTATGGCCTATATACGGAACGCCCCTCTTCCAGACAGGGGGTTATTATTCGTAAGGATTGGCTCGACAATCTCCATTTAAATAATCCACAAACACTGGATGAACTGTATGAGGTTATGAGGCAATTTACATACAACGATCCAGATCAGAATGGCAAACAGGATACCTTCGGATTAGTCGATCGAAATGATCTTGTGTATGGGGTATTCAAGACATTAAGTTCGTATTTTGGCACCCCGAATAATTGGAAACTAGAGAATCATCAATTCGTTCCTGAATTTGTGACCGCTGAGTATATGAACACCATGAATTTCATGAAGAAATTATATGATGAGAAAATTATTAATCAGGATTTCGCCTTAACGAGCAAAGAAGTACAACGTGATAAGTTCATTAATGGTATTGCTGGTGTATTTATTGGCAGTATGACAGATGTAAAGCGGCTGTCTATTGAAGCTCAGAATTTGAATCCAAAGGCAGAACTTACGTTAATCAATCGGATCGAAGGGCCTGAAGGATATAAGGTGTGGTCGATACCCAATTATAATGGACTCTATCTCTTCTCCAAAAAAGCCATTGCTACGGAGGATGAACTCCGCCAGGTACTCGAATTCTTTGATCGAACCATGGATAAAGATGTAGCGAATATAATGATGTATGGGTTTGAAGGGCGCCATTATAAGCTTGAGGGAGGAAAAATCATTCTTCCCGAGGAAACCTCAGAACTGCGGGTGCAAGAAGTAAATCCGTTATATTCTTTGATGATTGCAGATATTAGTAATAAGAACATTATGGAGGTAGCTCAGAAGGAGCAATTGACCTCACTTGCGGATCTGCTAAGTAAAGATAATGAATCTTTTCTGGTCGACGATCCGACCGTGTCTTTAAGCTCATCCACCTATGATGAGAAAAATGTGGAATTGTCTACAATCATTGTGGACGCTACGTACAATTACATATTAGGCAATATAACCGCTGAGGGATTCCAGAAGGAAGTTGAGAAATGGAGAGCTAGCGGAGGAGATCTGATTATTAAAGAATATGGTGAGGCTGAGCTTGGGATAGAAAAGTAAATAGGTTAGATAATCTTTGATCCACTGCGGCTGATGCGGTGGATTTTTTTGTGTTATCACCATAATCATTTGCTCAGATCCCTTTAAGAACGGGGCTTTATGGGGAAATGATTGTTTTCGTAACCTTGCCGACGATGTAACGTGGAACTCGTAACCAATACAAATTATGGAGGTCAAAATGGTATGAAGAAGAAATCCTTCACCATGTTGTTGACGGCACTGTTAGCGTTCAGCACATTGTTAGCTGGATGTGGTGGTAACAACAACAATCAAGCAAGTTCTGAAACTGCAAGTGGTGAGAGCACTGCTAAGCCGGTTGAGACAGAAGCACCTAAAGAAGAAGTGAAAGCAGGACCAACAGAAATTAAGATTATGCTTCCGTTAAATATTCCAGAGACCCCGCCTGATACGATTAAGCTTGAACTTGAAAAATTGACCAACACGAAGCTGACCTATCAATTTTTCCCGGCTGATACTTATGAAGAAAAACTTAATTCATCTTTTGCAACCGGCTCACTGCCGCAAGTGACGTACTTGAAGAATCAGACAACCTTCATTCAGATGAAAGAAGCGATAAAAGACGGACAATTCTGGGAAATAGGTCCGCTATTAAGCGAGTTTCCTAATTTGAGTAAATTGAAACCAGAAATTCTGAATAACACGAAAGTGGACGGCAAGCTATACACCTTATATATCGGCCGCCCTCTAGCACGTCAAGGTATCATTTACAGAAAAGACTGGGCTGATAAATTAGGACTTGCTGCACCAGCAAATGTAGATGAATTATTCGAAATGGCTAAGGCCTTCACGGAACAAGATCCAGACGGTAATGGACAGAAAGATACTACAGGTATTATTGACCGTAATGAGTTGACCTATGGAGCTTTCAAAACTGTCTCTTCTTGGTTCGGAACACCGAACACCTGGGGAGAGAAGGATGGAAAATTAGCGCCTGAATTTACATTCGATGAATATTTCGACACGATGGACTTCTTCAAAAAAGCTCGTGATGGCGGATACATTAATCAAGATTTCGCTGCTACCAGTAAAACAGATGCTGTAAATATGTTTAAGGCTGGAAAGGGTGGACTCTATATTGGGGGCTCCATGCAAGATATTGATTCCCTCAATAAAGATACTATTAAGAATAACCCTGATGCTGTTTTGGATGCGCATAGTATGGTTGCAAGTCCAGATGGAAAGTATGCTCAATGGATGATTCCAGGCTATAACAATGTTGTCTTGTTCCCAAAATCTGCTGTAAAGGATGAGGCAGAACTCAAGAAGATTCTTGCTTTCTTTGATCAAATGATGACCCCAGAAGTAGCTAATTTGATGTATTGGGGAATCGAGGGTACTCACTATACCGTTGAAGACGGTAAAGCAAAAGCTACAGATGACAAAGAATTGATTGAACGTGAAGTAAAAGGATATAAGGACAGCGTTATCGGCGAAGCTGAAACCAATGGAATGTACGAGAACTATAACACGCTGCCAGGAAGAATTCATGCGGATCAATTGGTTCTTGAGAATGTCAAGGTGGGGGTACCAGATCCAACAGCTGCGATGGATTCGGCTACGTACACAGAAAAAGGTGTTGAGCTTCAACAGATTATTACCGATGCAACTTATAAATATATCTATGGACAGATCGACAAAGCAGGGTTCGAAAAAGAAGTTGAGAACTGGAAGAACCGTGGCGGAGCTAAGATTATTGATGAGTACAACGCATTGTATAAGAAATAAAACCTAGCTGAAAAGGTTGTTGATTTTGTTTCAACAACCTTTTCTCTTCATAGTCACATGGAGAAATAAAGAGTTTGAATAAAGAAGGAGAAAGGAAGAGAATCATGCAGGAACTCACCGCACGGCCCAGTCCAGCTCCACAAATAAAGCGTGAGACTTACAAAAGCAGCAGTGAACTTAAAAAGCGTCTGTGGAGAAATAAATGGCTCTACGTCATGCTAACACCGGGAGTGCTATATTTTATTATTTTTAAATATTTTCCTATGTACGGACTAATTATCGCCTTTCAAGATTACAAACCTTATCAAGGAATAACAGGCAGTAACTGGGTAGGAATGAAGCATTTCAGCAGGTTGTTCACAGAGCCGGATTTCTTAAATATTTTAGTGAACACACTTGTGCTTTTCGGATTAAACATTCTTATCTATTTCCCAATGCCGATTATTCTTGCCCTGATGTTGAATGAACTTCAAGGCAGCTTTTTCAAAAGAACCTTTCAGACGATCTTCTATTTGCCCCATTTTCTGTCGTTGGTTATCATCGTCTCCATTTCTTTTGTAATGGTTACGATGGATGGAGGAATTATCAACGAGCTACTTTCCTATTTCGGATTTGAAAAAATTAATTTCCTGCTGAATCCTGGATGGTTCAGGCCCATGTATATTATTCAGGTGATTTGGAGAGAAGCAGGCTGGGGAACGATTATTTATTTAGCTTCCATAGCTGCCATTGATCCAGGACTTTACGAAGCATCACGTATGGATGGAGCTGGACGACTCAGACAAGTCTGGCATATTACACTTCCAGCGATTAGAGGCGTAATTATCACATTATTTATTCTGAAAATTGGTTCCGTTCTGGATCTTGGATTTGAACATGTGTTTCTGCTGCTTAACTCCATGAATCGAGAAGTTGCGGAAATTATCGATACGTATGTATATACTGCTGGTCTGAGACAGGGGCAGTTTAGTTACAGTACAGCCATTGGATTCTTCAAATCAATTGTCGGCTTGATCATGGTTATGTTGGTGAATAAAGCATCTAAGAAAATGGGAGAAGAAGGCGTTTATTGATATGTTGTGGGAGGAATAGAAATGGTAGAAGATAAAACAATCAGTGGCAGAATTTTTTCTGCTATAAACTTCACGCTGCTTGCGATCATTGCTTTAATAACTGTGCTCCCCCTTGTTCACGTTGTAGCAGGCTCTTTCACAACGAGTGCAGAACTAGCTTCTAGTAAGTTTGTACTGATCCCAAAGGTATGGAGTCTGGAAGCATACAAGTTCATCTTTTCAACGAATACAATATTTAAAGCCATGGGTGTTTCCATTGGTGTTACGGCAGTCGGTACTTTCCTTAGTTTGTTTATAACTTCTTTGATGGCCTACGCTCTTACCAGAAGAGATCTGGACGGACGTAAAGTGGTTAACTTTATGGTTGTATTCACGATGCTCTTTCATGGTGGAATGATCCCAACCTTCCTCGTGGTAAAGGAATTGGGACTAATAGACAGTTATGCAGCGCTTATTCTTCCTTCAGCAATTAGTGCGTTTAACATGATCATTTTGAGGAATTTTTTCCAAAATATACCTGAAGGTCTGGAGGAGTCGGCCAAAATTGATGGTTGCAACGACTTCGGAATATTATTTCGAATTGTATTGCCATTATCCTTACCTGCGTTAGCGACTATCGGATTGTTCTATGCGGTTACGTATTGGAATACTTACATGAATGCGATTCTGTATTTGGATGATAGTTCGAAGTGGCCAATACAGGTTCTGCTCAGACAAATTGTTGTCCTTGCCAGCGGTATGGATCACAGCTCTACACTGGATACAACTGTTCCGCCGCCAGACCAAACAATTAAGATGGCTGTTATCGTTGTTGCTACTTTACCAATAGTTTGTGTATATCCATTCATACAGAAGCATTTTGCCAAAGGTGCCATGTTAGGTTCTATGAAGGGCTAATAAGAGGAAGAGAGAGATTATTCTTTGGAAGGAGCTTGGAGATGACTGGCAGGATACCAACAACACCAATGGATTGGGCAAAAAAGGCATGCGATTCTTTAATGGATACTTACAGAGCGGGAGAGCTTCCTCCAGCACATCGTTGGCATTACCATCAAGGTGTATTTCTGTGTGGGATGGAGCTTTTGTGGAATGCTTATCAAGAAGACCGCTATATTAACTATATTCAGGAATACGTGGATGATTTGGTAGATGAATATGGTAATTTTTATTTCGCCCGCGATGAGCTGGATGCTGTTCAAGCTGGACAACTGCTGTTTAATCTTCATAAACGGACAGGTAAACTCAAGTATCGCATTGCTGCGGAGAAGCTGAGGAATTTATTGCTTACGTTAAACAAAACCTCTGAAGGTGGGTATTGGCATAAGGATAAATATGCTAACCAAATGTGGTTAGATGGGCTTTATATGGCAGGCGTATTCTCGTTAAAATATGCTAATGTCTATGGCGATCCTAGCTTGCGTGATACAGTTCTCCATCAAGAGATGTTAATGCGTAAGTATATGAAAGATGAGACAACCGGGTTATTGTATCATGCTTGGGACGAGAGTCGCCGGATGCCATGGTCAAACCCGGAGACAGGGTGCTCACCGGAATTTTGGAGCAGATCGCTGGGCTGGTATGGTCTCGCATTGTCGCAATTTCTTGATCTGTTGGCCGTCCAAGACCCAGCCCGAGCTGAATTATCTTCTACTTTACGTGATTTTGTTGATGCCCTTATTCGTTATCAAGATCCCGTAAGTGGACTTTGGTATCAGGTCGTAGATAAGGGGCATGAGCCGGATAATTGGCTGGAGACCTCAGGTTCATGTTTATTCGTCTACACGATTGCCAAAGCAGTGAAGCATGGCATTGTAAGCGATGTGGAAGTCGCTACAGCCTCGGCTAGAAAAGGGTATGAAGGGTTAATCCAAATCATTCAGTGGGATGAGCAGGATAGGTTGATTTTGCCGGACATCTGTATCGGTACTTCGGCTGGAGATTACGAGAGTTACGTCACTAGACCTAAAGTTAAAAATGATTTACATGGCGTAGGCGCGTTGGTGATGGCTTGTGTTGAGATGGAGAGCTTAATCCAAGGGTGATTCGATTGAATTCTTACTAGACAATGACTTGATTCTCTGGGACTGAGAATCAAGTCCTATTATTTTGTGGGAAAGATATTCTTAAATTTAATGATAATCAGGGGGTTGGGATGAAGAGATCACATTGGGCAATCCGCACAGCAGACTCAATCATGGCGAGGACACCAAAGCTCTATGAAGATAAAGGCTACAACGGAAGCTGGACGTATGACTATGGTGTCGTATTGAATGGATTTGAATGGCTTTGGAAGCAAACCGGTGATGCGAAGTATCTGCAATTCATTCAAGATCAGATGGATAACTTTATTCAGGAGGATGGCAGCGTTAAGGGTTATCGACTAGATGAATACAATATCGATCACATTAACAACGGGAAATTATTATTTACGCTATATAAAGAAACCAAGCAGGAAAAATATAAACAAGCGGCTACCTTATTTAGAAAGCAGCTAGAGACACATCCGCGAACCTCGGAAGGTGCTTTTTGGCATAAAAATATTTATCCCTATCAAATCTGGTTAGATGGTCTTTATATGGGCGCGCCTTTCTATTTAGCCTACTTGCTAGCTTTTGAAGAAGGGCAGGGGCTTGAAGATGTTACGAAACAATTTATCTTGTGTGAGAAGCATACGAAGGATTCGGAAACAGGTCTGTTATATCATGCATGGGATGAACAGCGTCTTCAACCTTGGTGTGACCGCGAAACAGGATGCTCTCCAAACTTTTGGGCGCGTTCACTTGGCTGGTATCTTATGGCTTTAGTAGATGTTCTAGAGTTATTGCCGAGTGAGCATTCCGATTATCCAGAGCTGGTGCGTATTCTAAACGATACTTTATCAGCTGTGAAGAAATATCAGGATCCTGAATCTGGCGTCTGGTATCAAGTAGTGAATCTGGGGCAACGCAAAGGGAATTACTTAGAGGCTTCTGCTTCTAGCATGATTGTGTATGCTATGGCAAAAGGTATTCGATTAGGCGTATTAGAGGCTAGTTGGTACGAACCGTTAGATCTCGCCTTCCAAGGACTTATCTCAGAGTTTGTTCTGGAGACCAAAGAAGGATGGGTCAATCTAAATAAGAATTGCCAAGTAGCAGGGTTAGGTGGAGCAGATCAACGAGACGGCACGTTCGCTTATTACATTAGTGAGCCTATTGTCACTAACGACCAAAAGGGTGTCGGTGCTTTCTTGCAAGCCTGTGTGGAGTACGAACAATTAAGAGGCTGGATCTGATATAGAATAGGAGTGCTATAAAATGTCCGTATATAATATTGAGGATTTTGGCGCGCTTAAGAATAGCGGGATGTTAGCGACAGGGGCGATTGCGCATGCGATTGAAGCGGCAAGTGAGGCTGGTGGAGGAACCGTTTATGTGCCAGCAGGTACTTTCTATACGGGTGCGATTGTTATGAAAAGCAATATTGAATTAAATTTAAATCCAGGAGCGATTCTTTCATTCAGTACGAATCCGGTGAATTATCCTGCGGTGGAATGCAGATGGGAAGGGGTGAAGCAGCAGGTTCATACGCCTTGTATTCATGGCAAAGGTTTAGTCAATGTATCGATTACCGGAAGCGGAACTATTAATGGTAATGGCAAAGCATGGTGGGATATATTTCGGAACCGTCGGGAAGAGCTCGAATATCCCCGTCCAACTTTGATTGGATTTGATAGCTGTCAGCGGGTAACGATTAAGGATGTCTCGCTAGTGAATTCTCCAAGCTGGACCGTTAATCCTGTGGGCTGCTACAATGTGACGATCGATAATCTGTCTATTTTGAACCCGGCTGATTCTCCGAACACAGATGGTATTAATCCAGAATCTTGTACGAATGTTCGGATTAGTAACTGTAATATTGATGTAGGTGATGACTGTATTGCTATCAAAGCGGGAACTGAAGATACGAAAGAGCGCATTCCATGCGAGAATATCACGATCACCAATTGTACCATGGTTCATGGGCATGGGGGTGTTGTACTCGGAAGTGAAATGAGCGGAGATATTCGTAATGTAACCATTAGTAACTGTGTCTTTAAACAAACCGATCGTGGCATACGCATGAAATCAAGACGTGGACGCGGAGGGACGATTGAAGATATTCGGATCAGTAATATTGTAATGGAAGAAGTCATTTGTCCGTTCACACTAAATCTATACTATTTCTGTGGACCACGCGGGAAAGAGAAGTATGTGTGGGACAAAAATCCTTATCCGATTACAGATGAAACGCCATGCTTTAGACGAATTCATTTCGCCAATATTACCGCACGTAATGTTCATGCATCTGCGGGATTCTTATATGGACTTGCGGAGCAGTATGTTTCGGAGATTACTTTTACAAATATTGATATCTCCATGGCACGCAATGCAGTTCCCGGGCATCCGGATATGATGACAGGGATCGAGAACATGAACAATCGCGGATTTTTTCTGGGCAATGCAAGGGATGTGCAATTTCATCAGGTGACCATCGAGAATCATGAAGGGCCTGCTTTTTATATTGAAAATGGCGAAGCGATTGAGATCATGAATTGTCATTCGAAGAACACGAGCAAGCCTGAAAAACTAGTAGAACAAGTTACAGTTTCGCCCACAGAACAGAATGTGTGTCCGTAAGGGAGGGAACCATGGAGCGTGATAAACTGAAGGAACTGTTGGGCGATCTTCCGTCGGATAAGCCGATTGCCGTAACTGTGATGAACCAAGAGGAGCGGGACGGATATAGTCTGGTATCTCTTTTACTGGATCTTAATGGAATTGAACAGGTGCCGGCTTATGTGGCAATCCCTTTGGATAAGGAAGGGCCGTTTCCACTAGTTATCTTTAATCATTCTCATGGAGGGAATTACGCGAATGGACGTAACGAGTTTGTTCAGAGTAGTTCCTATTTGCAACAGCCCTCTTTTGCTAAAGTCTTAACAGAGATGGGTTACGCTGCTTGCTGTATCGACATGTGGGGATTTAATGAGCGTGGTGGCAGAACTGAGAGTGAGTTAGTGAAGGAAATGCTGTGGCAGGGGCAGGTCATGTGGGGCATGATGCTATATGACAATATTCGTATGCTAGATTACATGTGCCAACGTGAGGATATTGATACGTCACGAATCGCAACAATCGGTATGTCCATGGGTGGTTTGTTGGCATGGTGGCTGGCTGCATTAGACGAACGAGTCGGGGTGATTGTCGATATTTGTGGTCAAGTAGATGCACATACCCTAATTGCGGTAAGAGGACTAGATCACCATGGTTACTATTCTTATGTGCCCGGGTTATTGAAGTATTTCACAACGCTCGATATTCAAAAGCGGATCGTTCCCCGCCCGCGAATGAGCCTGGTAGGCAGAAATGATCGGCTATGTCCCACTGAAGGAGTAGCACTCTTGGATAGAGGGCTGTCCGAAGCTTATCAAACGGCAGGGAAATCAGAACATTGGCAACCTGTCATTTCTAGTGGTGGGCATATGGAGACCTTGGAAATGCGGACTTTATGGCAGCAATTTTTGGCGAAGCATCTCTAAAATCCATAGAAAGGAACTTAGCCACCGATGCTAGTAGTAGGCAAAGAATCCTGTTGCGATTATCACACGATTCAAGAGGCGATAAATTCGCTAGAGCGTGAGCCAATTAGCCAAGCGGATACGCTCTATATTTTGTCAGGTGTCTACCATGAGACAGTTAGAATTTACCGTTCTAATCTTACGATCATTGGACTTGGAACCGTGGAAATAACCATGAATCGTTATGCCAAAGAGCGTGATGAAGCGGGTGAAGAAATCAATACGTTTGCTACACCAACGTTATTTCTGGGAGGTACCGACCTGGTCTTAGAGAACCTGGTGATTACCAACAGTGCTGGGCAGGGAGAACCTATTGGTCAGGCGGTAGCCGTTTATGCACATTGCGACCAAACCGTGTTCAGACATTGTACCTTCAAAGGGTATCAAGACACGTTATTTACAGGACCTTTGCCGCCTGCTCCACGAGAGCGAGGGGCATTCGGAGGCATTCCACTGAGAGATCATCATATCCATTATCGCCAGTTGTATCAGCATTGTTATATAGAAGGAACGGTTGATTTTATTTTTGGCGGTGCAACGGCTTATTTCGATCAATGTGAGATCCGAAGCTTGCGTCATCGCGAGAATCAAGCAGGGTATATAACAGCAGCTTCGACACCCGAGCGACAGTCACATGGTTTTATTTTCAAGAATTGCTTCTTAACAGCCGACCCTGATATTACTTCAGTGTTTCTAGGACGTCCTTGGCGTGAGTACGCTAAGACTGTATTTGTGGGTTGCAAGATGGGTTCGCATATTCATCCTTTGGGCTGGGATAACTGGAATAATGCCGCCAATGAGCTAACCGTAGGTTATCAGGAATATGGCGTGAAGGATGCTGCTAATGTACGAAAGCAACGTGTTCCTTGGGCAGATTGCTTTGAGGATGGGGGAGAAGCGCTGGATAAAAAGTTTGTTTTTGCTGGGTCGGATTTTTGGAAGTAGGTACTGTAATTGACTTGTCTAAAAAAAGAGGCAGCCCTGGACGAGTGAAACAAAGTCCTAGGCTGCCGTTTTTTAATGAATGAGCGCTTTATCATTTATTCTTTTGTTTTCTTTCAATATATCTCCAAAAGTAATAGATCAACCAAAATACCATAGGAACTATTAAAACATAAGGCCTTTGGATTGCTGGAAGAATGTAAAATAAAAATAGCCCAATTATTATCGTTGGTAGCAATAGAATAAAATACTTTTTCCAATGCATTTCTTCCCCACCTTTTGTTTAATACTAAAAAAAATTTTGCTAGCTTTGAGTGTTAATGCCCTTGTATACCAAGATCACTTAATGGATAGTCACTACAATTATTAAAATGATTATGAATGTTTTTTCAAGTTAAGTCGAAGGCTAGTTTGTAGTGAATATCTTATTGATAAAATGAATGGTCCTGATGCCTATAAATTGATTATCTAATAATATTTCGGCAAATAAAGTTGTAGACTGAGTTAATTGTAGTAACATAAATAGAGGATGGTTAGTTCATTATATGAGCTAATCTCCTCTATATTTTGTTAGATTGATGAATAAAGGGATGCAGGCGATTCGCAAAGCTAATAATTTAGAGCGTTCCTAATAAAAGATGAGGTATATGTGATGCCAAAAAACGATAATATGCTGGCAATCCTATGGATGCTGAATTCGGGCGTTAAAATGACCGCAAAAGAAATATCCGAAAAGTTAGAAATAAATATAAGGACAGTCTATCGGTACATTGATGCGCTAGGTGCCAGTGGAGTGCCTATAATATCCGACACTGGTCATAATGGCGGGTATAGCTTGCTGAATAATTTTATCAGAGCACCTCTGCTATTTGATATTGAAGAAAAAAAAGCACTTCTTCATGCTGCTGTTTTTGCAAAAGAAGCCGGATACCCTTTGAGTGAGGCATTAGGTAATGCGACATCCAAATTGAAAATGTATTCGAATCAGGAACAGGAAGGTGTTCTCAGCCGTCATTTAGACGGATTTGAAGTTATAAACCGTAAGGGAGACCCTTCTATTCAGCCAGTATTGGCGGAATTGGAGCAAGCTGTAGCAAACGAATTCTCTGTAGAAATTGATTATCGCACACGCCGTGATGATCAACCCAAGACTAGGGTGATAGATCCCTATGGAATGGTTTACTGGAACAATAAATGGTATATTGTTGCATTTTGCCACCTGAGAAATGAGATTCGCAGCTTTCGGGTAGAACGGATTTTACAAATCAAGCGTACTCAAAACATATTTAAGCGTTCCGAAGCTTTTTTGGCTCGGGAATTTTTTTTGCGAAATCTATTACCTGATTTAGTCGGCAAGGACGGGTTAATTGCTTTAATTATCGAAGGTAGCTCAGAGGCATTGGATGACTTATGCCTGCATTGGTTTTTGGGGCATCATCTGAAAGAGCGTACATCAAATCAAGCAATCTTTTTACTTGAGGAAAAATCAATTCATACCTATGTTCCTAATTTTCTCTTATCCTACGGGAAATCCATTCAAGTAATCGAACCACAGAGTTTGAAGGAAAAACTAGTTGGTGTTGTGTCGGAGTTAATGGAATATTATCAACTTTAATAGCTTCACTGACAGTGGATGTCAGTGAAGTCATTTTATAATGATGATAATCATTGATTACCGATGGTTGGTATCACTTGATGAATTATAAAATAAGGAGAACTTGCAAATGAATAATACGGTATATCTTTATGTGTTTGACACAATGGCAGACTGGGAAATAGGCTACTTAACTGCCGAACTGAACTCGGGAAGATATTATAAAAAGGGGCTGGCCCCATCAAAAATAGTTACCGTGGGAATTGATAAGACTCCAGTAACTACAATGGGTGGATTGAAAATACTGCCTGACATCAAATTGGATGAGTGCAGCATTGAAAGATCAGATCTATTGATTTTACCCGGTGGAGATACATGGACAGAAACCATTCACGACCCCCTCTTAAAAATCGCTGAGAGGTGTTTAAGGGAAGGTATATGGGTTGCAGCGATTTGTGGTGCTACAATGGGACTTGCCCAGACAGGATTGCTGAATTCACGTGGGCATACAAGCAATGATCTGGAATACCTTAAAATGATCTGTCCCACTTATACAGGAGAAAAGTATTACAAAATGGAGTCTGCTGTAACTGATGGAAAACTGATCACAGCATCTGGAATAGCTCCGTTGGAATTTTCTGCACACATCTTGAAAGCTTTGGATGTGTTTTCTCCAAAAACATTAGACGCCTGGTATAGCCTGAATAAGACTAGTGATTCTAAATATTACTATGAGTTGATGAATTCAATACAATGAAGGTATCAGCATTAATATGGACAAAATGCCACATGAGTAACAATATAAATGTTCGTTCAACAGGAATTCTAACGGAGTACGATAGTTAAGCATAAAGGGTTAAGGTACTTAAATCTATCGTTTTTTGAGTGGAACATCTCGTCACTTCCCACTAAAGGAAGTGGGTCATCGTGATAGCTCTTTTTGAAGCGGAGCAACGCTCTTGCTCCGCGACTTATTGAGGCTAACGACAATATCGTCCAGCAGTTTTGGCGTTTGTACTACCGCCGCGATCCGTTCGATGACGTAGCTTTCAGCGTGTCGTATGCGCGACAAGCGTTGCCCCGCACTGAGGGCATCTCATGAGCCCCGTCAGATAGAATGACTTTGCTCCCTTAAATTTTCAAAAAAAAAATTTAAGGAGCAGAGCTATCATAAAATATGTAAATGCAGATATCATCTTTCCGGAAGAGTTGCTAAAAGAAATTCAGAAGTACATTCATGGCCGCATGGTTTATGTCCCGACCCCTGAAAAGTTGCATAAAAAATGGGGATTCACTTGTAAGTCACATCAAGCTTTCTGATGTGGCTTTTTGTGTAGAATTTGATTTTAAATCAAATTCAGTATATTTTCAATCAGCACCTTTTGATACCATAAAAGTAAAGGGGGAGAGGTTATATGGATAAAAAGATTAAACTACTATACACACAAGATATTTTGAGACAGTCCGCGCAATGTTTTGGAATACGTGAAGACTCAATTTTCGAATTAAATGGGTTTCAAAATTTCGTTTATTCCGGGGTAGTTGGAGATCGAGAAGTTATTTTAAGAATTGCCCATGTCACACATCGGAATGAATTATTAACAAGAGCGGAACTAGATTTTATCATGTTCCTGGCCGATCGCGGAATGAAAGTAGCGAAGCCCATTCAGTCTTTATCAGGGGATCTTATTCATATAATTGACGAGTCCTTTGTTGTGACAGCTTTTGAGAAAGCACCCGGCAGAAATGCAGTAATAGCCGAGGAGAGCAATACGTTTTATGAGAATATCGGTCAAATGGTCGGGAAAATACATAAGTTTTCACTTAATTATTCGTCCCAACATTCACGCTATGAATGGAATGATAATGCCCTATTAGCCTCATTTAAGAAATACTGTCCGTTAGAATTACACGATAACTTTGATCGTTTAATTACTGAAGTTAGCGCTCTACCCAAGGAAAAAGATACGTACGGTCTTATTCATGGGGATATCAGCCCTGGCAATTATCTTAATGATGGGGACAAAGCCTTTATTATTGACTATGATGACGCGGAATATAGCTGGTTTGTTTCTGATATTGCTACACCATTATTTTATGAAATCCCTATTCCGTGGGTTGTGTCTGGAGATGTAAGGAAGGAGATTGCAAAGCGTTACTATTGCAACTTCTTAAACGGCTATTGTAAGGAAAATACTGTGAGTCAAGATTGGTTAAACAAAATCCCATTATTTATTAATTTAAGGCAAGCTAGAGTTTTAGCCGCGCTCTATAGAAGCAGAGATTTTAACGCTCCTGATTGGAGCGAATGGGATGAGCAAGCCCGACGCTTCTACTATGAAAATTTGTTAAATAACACTCCCTATATTGATATGGACTTTTTGTGTTAACCGGGTACGATACTTTAACAAAGCCAGAAAAGGAAGGGCCATCCCACAAAGGATGGCCTTTAAACTTGCCGTTACAGACAGTGCGGAACCTTATCACAAGTAGCGGCAAGTTTTATAGGTGAAATAAAATATCCCCTCGAAAAGGGGCTTGGTTCTAGGTCACAAATGTGATGGATGGACTCGAAATTGCTCAAACCGATTTTAAGAAAAGCTTGTTTTCGTTATTTCTGATATTCGTTTCGCAGGATACTCATTAGAATACGATCATACTTCTGCCCGTCTCTTAGTACAGATTCCCGCATCGTGCCTTCAACTTGGAATCCGACTTTTTGATAGGCATGGATTGCACTATTATTGTAACTGATGACATCGAGTCCGATTCGATGTAAGTTCAGTTCATAGAATCCATACCTTAGAATCAAACGCAACGCATCAGTGCCGTAGCCTTTGCCCCGAAAGTTTGGATCGCCAATGCCAATTGCCATTTTTCCACATTGATTGTTCCATTCGATGCTAAACAGAGCAACAAATCCAATAAGTATATCGCTTTCGATAGTTCGCAAATGAAATTCCATACTTTTTGTACTATTGTTGTTCGATTTCTCGAATGATTCAACAGAATCCGGCATGACGAAGTCAGTATCCAAGTTCCTTAGATATTCCGCATCTTCACTCCATAACGCCAAGGTTGTGGCATCTTCAGGGCGGGATGCACATAAACGAACTAATTGCCCAGAGAAAAGTGATTTGTTAATTGACACTGTAATCCCCCATATCTTGCAAACGGGGACGTGTTCATTAATGCCCCCTGTTTACAGTTGAAATTTGAACCGTAGAGAAATCAGGGTGACAATCATTGGCACACACTCCTTTATTATTGTAAGGATATTTTACTAAAACTTACCCTAAAAAAATAGTCCAACAAGCGCAATGTCTAGTAATTCAATTGGATTTTCTTCGTGGCTGGATATCGTAGGGGATAGACTTTTACCAGCTTTTCCTGGCTTCGGTGGACAGATTAAAGATGAAGTATTGCATGCTCGATTTCTACCAAAGATTATAGCGGCAACTGCATTTGGAGAAATTAATGGTGTAGTGACAGAACGCATAGAAAACCTCGCAAAATTATTTAAATTAGCAAAGCTTCCCTACGTTATTAAAAAGGATATGCAGTCGTATCTAATCACACATTCCGTATCAGACATTGCCATGTTGAGCATTTTGCATTCTGAGAATAAGATCATTGACAAAGAAACAGCCAGAACCAGAAAGACGGCACGCAAAATAACAGTCACTTTAGAAGCGTATCTAAGGGCAATACAAAAAGGAGGTGTTTCAATTGACCCACCAATGCTTAAAAAGGTGCTTAAATTTCCAAACTTATTGTTGGATCTTTTCTTTATGACATGGCTACGAACTAAAATGGTTAGGGATATGATGCTGCCGGATTATGCGAATAATGCTAACAATGAGATCGTGCAGCTGAGTAATGATTTTATGAATTTTTTAAGTCAAAATGATATCAAATCTTAAATACATGTTCAGTAATTTTTTTCACGAAACCTTACAAAAGTGTTAGGTAATTGTCATCTAGATCAATGAAATGTCATCTAGATCAATGGCATCAACCTAACAGCTCCTCTATACTAATCCATTGAGAGGATTAATTTTAAGGGGGAGTTGGTCGTGAGGTTTTTTGAAATGCTGCTATTCTTTTCAAGTGCTAGTTTTTTTGGACTCCTGTTCATTTTAAATCAACGTATTCGAAGATCTGCTATGCTCCTGACAAGCGGAGCAGGCTCCATTTTTTTAGTGATACATTTACTTGTCGAAGGATACAGGGTTCAGCTTGTATTTTTATACGGATTTACAATCCTGATGCTTATGCTTTCGCTTATAGACGTTTTTAGAACGCGGAAAGTCGCTCGGACTGCTTCGCGAATTCGTAGGGTGCTGGGCCGCCTTTTTATCGTGTTTGGGCTAATCGCAACGGGGTGCTTCCTATATGTGTTTCCTGTATTCGACTTTCCGGCGCCAACCGGCGAGTTGCAGGTAGGCACGCAAATCTTTCATTTCATAGACCAAAACCGTGAGGAAACATTTAGCAAAACCGCGACAGGCAAGAGAGAATTGATGGTTCAGGTATGGTATCCGGCTCAAGATGGCACTGGCAAGTACGCTCCCTTTATTCCAGATACCCAGATTTTACGTTATATGGCCACGAACTATGGCCTTCCCCAGTTTACTTTACAACACCTAAAGTACGTATCCAGTCATTCTTATTCGGGGGCTGAAGTCTCTTCTGCACAGATTTCATACCCACTGATCCTTGCGAATCCCGGCTTCGGCTCTTCCAGGTTCCTCCACACGGCGCAAGCTGAATATCTCGCGAGTCACGGATATATCGTGGCAGTGATTGACCACACCTATAATACATTTGCAACCGAGTTTCCGGACGGTCGAATCACGACCAGCACAACCAACGATTTATTCTCGCCTGACCATGATTACCAGACGGAAAGAGGTAATCGCGACAAGTTGGGTAAAGTTTTAACCGACGATGTGGCGTTTGTGCTGGACCAATTTGAGCTCATCCAATCGGGGAAGATTCCAAGTCATCTAAAAGGGAGAGTTGATCTCGGTAATGTCGGTGTGTTCGGTCATTCCATCGGTGGAGCGACGGCCTATGACGCTTCTTACGATCCGCGAATCGCGGTTGGAATAGACTTTGATGGAGGGCTTTATCGATTGCGTGACAGAGAGGGTCTGCGTAAGCCGTTTTTGTTCATCCACTCGGAAAGCGAATTTGAAAAATTAAAAATGGTGATGGATAACCGGGTCTACACGGATTCAGAGCTTAACCGTATGGGCTCAACAAGAGAGTGGGAGGATAAAGTAACGGAAGATAAAAAGTTGGAGCTTGAACGGATGCGCCAAACAGTCGACGTAGGGGGACAAGTCCTCTATATCGAAAATACGGAGCATTTGAATTTTACCGACGTACAGTTCATTACTCCGATATTCAAAATACTGGGCATTACCGGAAAGATTGCTCCTGAAAGAGCAAACTCCGTTATCAATGCCTATATGCTGGATTTCTTCGATATGTATCTGAAAAATCAAGGCGGAATCTTAATGAAAGGACCGAATAGTCGCTTTCCGGAGGTAAAGTTCGTAACCTCACTATTATAAATTACGTAACAGGCTACCGATTTTGATAAGCTCCTCTTCAAGTAGACAGGGGTTTAATTAATAACCGTTACTTGAAGGGGAGTTATTATTTTGTCTAAGAAGAATGAATACAAGATCTTTTGGATAATCAATGGATACTCGTAATTGAGCGTATGATTTCATCTTTGAAATGGCTCTTGGCTTCTATTTGAGCTCACTGGCCTTCTAGAATTCATAGATTATATAATATAGGGATTAGCTTCGATTGTTTCCGCTTTGGCAACGGCTTCCTCCAATGTCATGCCAGTAAAATTCTGCGCATGGAGGAATCGTCCGCTCTTCTTGTCATCCACAAAAGCACCTACCGCGATTCCGGGAATAACGTTCTCCACTGCTCCAGGTGCGTTCGGGCCTCCTAGATCGGTTCTGCACCACCCTGGATCCGTAATATTAATCATAACGTTGGTGCCTTCCAGCCTCGATGCCAAATCCTTCGTAAATTTATCAAGGGCTGCTTTGCTTGCTGCATATCCTGCCTGCTCTGGTTCATTCTTAATTCCGCTTGTTGTATTGATGACACGTCCGAAGCCCCGTTCAATCATCTTAGGAATCAATCGGTGGCAAATCGTCGCAATGGAAATGAAATTAATTCGGAAGCTCATATCGAAGTCTTCCACAGGAGTTTGCCAGTAATCTCTTCTGTAAGCGATTTGCACGGCTGCATTGTTGAAAATAATATCAACAGGGATTTCTTTAGCTTCAATGTCATCTAGCATGGCAACTACTTCTTCGTGATTGGCAAGCTCGGCTTGTACGCAATATGCATCAACACCAAGCGCTTGTACCTCTTCCTTCACTTTCTTGGTATGTTCTAAGTTTCGACTATGTAGAATAAGGTTACACCCTTGCTTGGCCATGAAAATCGCTGTCTCATAACCGACGCCTCTGCTTGCCCCCGTAATAAGTGCCCATCGTCCTTGTACGTTTACCATAATAAGCCCTCCTTGTAATCAGTAGTTAATTTGCTAATGCTATCAGAATAAAGATAGATTATATCCTATTTTACACTGTAAATAATAAATTTGATAGCAGATTGTTAGTTATTATAATGTTGTTATTACATAATAAAACTAACAAAATAATTGAACTACTTAATGGAGGGGCATATGAAACAAATTAGAGTCTTTGGACCGCAGAATTTCAGAGTCGCAACGACGGAAGTTCCGTTATTGGCACCCTACGAGGTATTGATCGACCTGCAAGCTTGCGGCATCTGGCTGTCGTGATGACCGGCTGCCTACTAGTCTTACTAAGTTATCGTTTTTTACAGTTAGCTATGCTAACCCTTATTTGGGTCAGTTACTATTTAAGATTAGGTTTTATCTAAACGTGTTATGCCTTCAGACGCTTTACATCCTGTTTAGGCGGAAAACCAAACATGCGGGAATACTCACGGCTAAATTGCGAAGGACTTTCATAGCCTACTCGAAATGCCACATCGGTGGCATCTGCTGACTCGGTTAGTAATAACCGGCGGGCTTCCTGAAGTCTCAGATGTTTTTGGAACTGAATGGGGCTCATTGCAGTTACTTCTTTAAAGTACCGATGAAACGAAGAAACACTCATATTCGCTATTTCGGCAAGCTCCTCAATCTTAAAAGAACTAGCATAGTTATTCATGATATGTTCAATAACATCTTTGATTAGATGAGTTGAGCTTCCTTCCATTACAATATGCTCCAATGCAATCCCATTTTGCCCTTGTAGCACCCGATAAAGAATCTCTTTTGTAAATAATGGAGCTAACACTGGAATGTCTTTAGGCTGATCTAACAATCGAGCTAACCGTAGGACCGCATCCATTAAGGAAGACTCCATCTGGCTAACAAACATAGCTCGCTTAGGATTTTCTTTAGCGTAAATTCGAACTTCAGATTCCTGTAAAACCTCTAAAATTTGACTTGGTGTAAATTCAAGCTTGAACCCTAAGTATGGAACATCGGAAGTGGCTTCAGTGACTTGGGCGGTAACTGGCAGGTGAACGGATGCAATGAGGTAATCGGAGGGGGTGTATCTAAAACGCTCCTGTGCCAGCCATACCTCCTTAGCCCCTTGTACCACCAAACATAAGGAAGGCTTGTAAACTCCATGCTTTGGTATGGACGCATTCGAGTCACGCATGAAAAATAAAGAGGGAATAGCAGTTTGGTGAACACCATCTTTTTCTGTGAAATGGTCAATGATTTTTACGAGTTCATTCTGCTGTTTAGTGATTATTTCAGGCATTTGATCCTCTCATTTCGTTATCTCTTTATAGTCTGATTATAGTCTATATTCATCCCTTACATAAGTGTTAGTGAGAGGATTAGGCAAACATTTGGCAAGAATGGGATAACGGTCACTTTGTCATCAGGTACATAATAAGGATATGCAAACAGAAAGAGGATTTACACATAATCATTGAAAACTTGGAGGGTAATATTATGCAAAAAGTAGTTTTGAACAATAATGTTGAAATGCCTATACTCGGTTTTGGTGTTTATCAGATTCAAGATGCAAATGAATGTGAGCAAAGCGTTTATGACGCTATTATGGCAGGTTATCGCCTGATTGATACTGCCGCCTCTTATCTAAATGAAGAAGCAGTTGGCAGGGCTATTAAACGGAGTGGCGTGGCAAGAGAGGAATTATTTATCACTACAAAGCTTTGGGTTCAAGATACGGGTTATGAGCGCACAAAGAAAGCATTTCAAAAATCACTGAACCGATTACAGCTTGATTATTTGGACTTGTATTTAATTCATCAGCCATTTGGCGATGTGTTTGGCTCATGGCGAGCTATGGAGGAATTATATCGTGAGGGCAAGATCCGTGCGATCGGCGTTAGTAATTTTCACCCGGATCGTTTGATTGATTTAATTCTTCAAAATGAAGTAGTCCCAGCTGTTAATCAGGTTGAAACGCATCCATTCAACCAGCAAATCGAAAATGCGGAATTTATGAAAGAAAATAATGTTCAAATCGAGTCATGGGCGCCTTTTGCTGAAGGGAAAAATAATTTGTTCCAGAATGAGTTACTGGTATCCATAGCTGAAAAGTATAATAAATCCGTGGCTCAGGTGATTTTACGGTGGCTCACACAAAGAGAAATCGTTGTGATTCCGAAGTCAGTTCGTAAAGAAAGAATTATCGAAAACTTCAATATCTTTGATTTTGAATTAAGCCAAGAGGATATGGCATCCATTGCTAAGTTAGATACGAATCAGAGTTTGTTCTTTTCACATCGGGATCCTGAAATGGTGAAATGGATTGGTACTCGTAAACTCGATATCTAACATATTTTCGAATGAACTACTTTGTAATTACTCCAATCTTATGAGATAATAGAGTTTTTCCGTTGATTCTATTTTTCATGGCATAACGTGATATGCCTGATCAAATATTGGAGGTAGGTTTGTTGGCGACACAGTATCCTTTTGAATATGATCGGACCAGACCTTTTATGGAGCAAGTAGGGGAATGGGTCGGCGATGTATTCTATGAAATTCTTCCTGAGGCAGGGTTTGAAGTTCGTGATGAACAGATTTACATGGCGTTTCAGGTGGAGCGAGCTTTTGCTGAGAAGAAGACGATTTTTGCTGAGGCAGGGGTCGGTACGGGTAAGACTTTAGTGTATTTGTTGTATAGCATTTGTTATGCAAGGTATATGGGCAAACCTGCGATTATCGCCTGTGCGGACGAGTCCTTGATTGAGCAGTTGGTGAAGCCAGAGGGTGATATTGCCAAGCTTGCGAAGCATCTGAATATGAATATTGATGCCAGACTAGCGAAATCTCCAGATAAATATATGTGTCTGAAAAAGCTGGACCATGCTCGTAACAATGATGATGGGAGCTTGCCGCTGGAGAGTTTGTATGGTACTTTACCTGATTTTGTACATTCTCATGCACCGATGCAGCAGTTCCATGCCTACGGCGACCGTAGGGATTATTCAGATCTGAATGATGAACAATGGAATAAGATCAACTGGGATACGTTTCAGGATTGTTTTACTTGTGATATGCGTCATCGCTGTGGACAAACGTTGTCCCGTGATCATTACCGGAAATCAAGCGACCTGATCATTTGTTCCCACGATTATTACATGGAGCATGTCTGGACTTATGAAGCGCGTAAACGAGAGGGTCAAATTCCTCTGCTTCCAGAGCATTGTGCAGTTGTTTTTGACGAAGGGCATTTGTTAGAATCTGCTGCCATGAAGGCGTTAGGCTATAAAATGAAGCATGTTGTCTTTGAAGAACTAATCTCTCGTCTGCTACAGAATGAGATTCGTGAAACGCTTGCTGTTCTTATCGATGAAGCGATTATGCAAAGTGAGCAAATGTTTAAACACATTCGTCGTCAATGCCGCACCATTCCTGGATCGGATCGAAAAAGCATTGAGCTAAATGCATCGCTAATCCGTGAGGTGCATCGCATGCGTAGTGTAATTGCCGCTATTGAAGAAGAATTAGTATTCGAAAGTGGACTGTACACGATTGATGAATATCAATTGCGGATTGTGGAAGAACGTTTGGAGACTATAGAGATCGCGTTGAGATTGTTTGAGGATTCAGGTGCATTAATTTGCTGGGCGACAGAAGATAGCGATGGCTTAACGCTGTCGGTCATGCCGCGTAATGTTAAGGAAGTACTTCAAGACAGTTTATTCACGCAAAAAATGCCAATTGTATTCTCTTCGGCTACTTTATCCGTGGATAAATCATTTCAATACTTGAAGGATAGTCTTGGGATACACGACTTCCTGTCTTTTTCTGTAGACTCACCTTATGATTATGAGCACCAGATGAATGTCTATGTACCAGAGCTTCGGAGTGGTGATTTTGCTGAGAAAATGGAAATCTCCCTAAAGCTTATCCAGCAGACAGAAGGAAGAGCCCTGCTACTATTCCGAACTCGAGAAGAACTTCTGCAGTTCAAGCAGCTCAGCTCGCAGAGAGCAGAATCCAGCAAGTATTCTTTCCTCTATGAAGGGGATCAGGAGATCAGCTATCTGATCTCAGCTTTTCAACGGGATGAGCATAGTGTGCTTTGTGCGGTGACGCTGTGGGAAGGATTAGATATACCAGGACCTTCACTATCTAATGTGATCATTTGGTCGCTACCTTATCCTCCGCTCGACCCTGTATTTATGGCAAAACGTGCGGAGACCTCCAATCCTTTTGAAGATGTGGATTTGCCTTACATGCTGCTAAGACTTAAACAAGGAATGGGACGTCTGATCAGAACGGGTACGGACCAAGGAATTGTGACGGTACTTGCGGAAGCTGAAGGACAACATCCCGTTCACGAGTATATTACTTCTGTACTACCGAAGGGAACTAAGCTTCAGAAGCTTGAAGTGTAAATATAATATAGGAACACAATCGCTCTTTTGGTGAGGTGGATGCTCTGGCATGCTGCTTCTCGAAGGAGCTTTTTTTTGCGTGAATTCAAGCATAAGGAATACTAATCTTACGGATAGTATATTGGTATTTAACTTTCGATCCATGGCGTATTATTGTTGATTCATGGGGGAAGGGAAATACATACCTCCGTCATCTAGAGATTCATACAAGGGGTGTACACGACATGGGGGATTCACAGGGATTATACCAATCGAACAATAAGAAACAAGTTGGTTTTGCACTTGGTATTGGGTTAACCTTAATCATTGCATTAGTCGCAAAATATTTAGCAGGCTTTCCATTTCTCTCTATTATGGGCCAATTGGTCATTGCCATCTTAATCGGAATTATTTGGCGGGCAACCGTTGGAGTGCCGGGTACGATCACCCATGGCACTGATTTTTCCAGCAAAAAGCTGCTACGTCTAGGGATTATCCTGCTCGGTATGCGATTAAATTTAATGGATATTGTTGCTGCAGGTCCACGGGTATTTCTACTGGCTGTGATTGTGATCGTATTTACGATCTCTGTTGTATACGGACTTGCCCGACTGTTCAAAGTTGATAAGCGACTCAGTATTTTAACAGCGTGCGGAACAGCGATCTGCGGTGCGGCAGCGGTGGTGGCGATTGCTCCACAAATCAAAGCCAAAGACGACGAAACTGCGATTGGCGCAGCGATAGTTGCAATTTTAGGTACAATATTCACGTTGCTATACACATTTTTGTATCCTTTACTAGGCTTATCGAATCTAGGCTATGGGGTTTTCTCTGGAGCGACCTTACATGAAATTGCTCACGTCATTGCAGCAGCAGATGCAGGTGGGAGTGCAGCAGTAGATATGGCGGTTATCGTCAAATTGACTCGGGTGGCCTTACTCGTTCCTGTCGCTATCTTAATTGGGGTTTGGACCAATCGTGCAGAAAGAAAAGTGCAAGGTGGACAGTCTAAAGCCTCATGGAAAAGCATTCCTATTCCTTGGTTTATTCTAGGCTTCTTACTCGTCAGTGGTGTGAATTCATTAGGGATCGTATCAGCATCAGTGGCAAATGGAATTGTAACGATAGCTTATATGCTAATCGCTATGGCGATGGCTGGACTTGGTTTAAACGTTGACTTGGCGGCATTTAGACGACTGGGGATGAAGTCTTTTGCAGCAGGGCTTATAGGTTCGGTCTTGTTGTCCTTAGTTGGATTTACATTAGTTCACTGGTTTGGTCTGGCGTGATCTTTTGCATACATTAGAATCGTAAGAAATGAACTACTTCATATCTAAAAATGGTCCTTCTGTGTATCATTTCATGTGGCTGGGTATGCATGATATGGATGGAGGGACATCAGTTGAAATATTGCATAGGGGAATTTGCTTCCATTCTCGGTGTGACTGCGGATACGCTGAGGTTATACGAGAAACATGATATTGTTAGACCCACTAAAGATAACAGCAATAATTACAGATATTTTAATGATTTAGATGCAAGAGATTTGCTAATGAGTAGATGGTACAGAAGTATAGGGATTCCATTGCCTGAAGTGGCAAACCTGATGAAGGAGTCTTCCTTAGAACAAGTTATGGGTAGGATGCAAGAAACAGCGTTGAATTTAGAAGAAGAGATCAAGCAGAAGACGATGCTGCTTAATAAGATGAATGAAATTCATAAAGAACTCAGGGGATTAGAGTCCTCTTTATATACGTGTAAACTTAAACAACTGCCAGGTATGTACAGACTAAAGCAAACGGATAAGAATGCATTAATAAAAAATGATATGGTTAAAAGTTTGGTCAACACTTGGATGGATTTGCTTCCTTATGCATTTTATTCTTTTAGAATTGAAGATACAGATAACTTTGTCAGCGAAAACAATAATTTTGATTACAGCTGGGGCCTTACCTTACTAGAAAAAGAAGCACAAAAATTCGAAATGGATAGCGAAGAATATGCAGAGTATATTAGCCCAAGTCATTGTATCTCAGCTACCATATTATGTCCGGATGAAAAATATATTACGAAGAACTCTCTGCAGTTCATGATCGACTATATCGAGGCTAATCATTATGCCATAGCGGGAGATGTGGTCGGGAAATTATTGCTTACTGAGAAAATCGAAGGCCAGAATAGATCTTATTTGGAAGTGAATATCCCAATCCGATAGCTTCTCTTATTAAACATCTGCTCTTTGAGCGGGTGTTTTTTTCTAGTTGGACAAAAAGTAGACATTGACCTTGGTGTTGCACCAATGTTTATACTTCGGTATATAGCCTGTCAGATTGCGTTGTTGATTAATCATTAAGTTTGTGAAAATTATCACGTTATCGGTTTCAGGTTATAAGATTTTAGACACTGGGGGAGAACAGAATGCGTAACAGAAATTTCGTCAAGAAAATGCTCATGTTATCTTTTTGTATGGTGCTGATCGTTTCCATGCTGAGCGGATGTACGGGAAATGGGGAGTCGGCTAATTCGTCGTCATCGTCCTTTAAAGCGGGTACGTTCACTGGGGAAGCGGAAGGTAAAGAGGGAATTATTAAGGTAGAAGTAACTATGGATGAGCCCGATAAAATTAAAGATATTAAGATTGTAAGCCAATCGGAAACAGGGGGCCTAGGCGATAGCGCACTTGAAAAAATGAAAGAACAAATTCTAGAAGGACAAACCTTGGTGGTTGATGCTGTTAGTGGTGCCAGTCTTTCCAGTGAAGCCATGCTTGCCGCTGTAGAGGATGCCGTAACCAAAGGTGGAGGTAATCTAGAAGTCCTCAAAGCTGGAGGTGTCAAAAAAGCCGGTGAAGGGAAAACAGAAAAACTGGAAACCGACGTTGTTGTAGTGGGCGCTGGAGCATCCGGTGTATCTGCGGCGGTTACAGCAGCTGATAAAGGTGCGAAGGTTATTATTATAGAAAAAACTGGTGTCATCGGGGGAGCAAGTAATCTGTCTTGGGCAGGTAAGTTCTACAACTCCTCTGCTGCTACTAGTAATAATCTAAAAGTAAATGTGGAAAAAGAAATTGCGGATTGGATTGTCAACAATCACTGGAGAGTGGATGCAGCAGCGATTAGACAATATGTTACTAAATCCGGTGAAACTTACGATTGGTTAGCCGAAAAAGGATATAAAACTAGCTTCCTGAACTTCTTCGGTGAACAACTACATGTGCTGCCGGCTTATGAAACCCGTGAAGAAACCCTTCGGAAAATGTTGTCCGAATCGGTTGAACAACATGGCGGACAAGTGATCACAGAAACGACTGCCAAGAAGTTGATTACGAATGAAACTGGAGAAGTTACGGGAGTAGTTGCTGAGAAAGCAGACGGTACAACGCTAGAAATCTCAGCGAAGAGTGTCATAATGGCAACGGGTGGTTATGCTGCAAATAAAGAGATGGTTAAAGAGGCTTTTGGTTTCGAAGGGGTTAACGGTGGATTAGGACAAAACGTAGGGGAAGGTCTCGAAATGGCATGGGAAGCTGGAGCCAAGGTACCGGACAACTTCGGTGGACAAATGCTTCACCAAACATTAGCTAGAGCAACCCAAGGTCTAAAAGCACAATATGAGCCTTTTGAAGCAAGTTATCCACTAATGATGACTTATCTTCCGAATTTCATGAATGTAGGTACTTCTGGCGCAAGATTCAGAGATGAAGCAGCGACTCTAACTTCGGTTGCAGCAGCGAATACAAGTGCATTTAATGGACCCTATCATATGGTTATTGTCTCGAAATCCCAATTGGATGCACTTCAGACCAAAGGAATGAACGGTGTTCATGCACCAAGTCTTCCAGGAATGCCACCGGAATTCTATGCTGAATTTGCGGATCAATTTACACTTGAGAACCCTTGGGCAAATGTCGGGAAAGTATTTGATTCGATGGTGGAGAACGGAGATGGCTTCAAAGGAAATACGATTGAAGAATTAGCTACGAATGCAGGAATGGATGTTGACGTGTTTGTAGAAAATTACAATAGTTATAAAGAAGCGACAAAAACTGGTGTTGACTCTGAATTTGGTAAAGCTGCTGAGTATTTAGAACCTATGGGTGAAGAAGGTCCATATTATGCAATCATAGCTGAGATCAATAACTTGGGTTCTGTTGGGGGCTTGCTAGTAAATACAAAGTTCCAAGTTCTGAATGATAAACGGACGCCAGTGAAAGGATTGTTTGCTGTGGGTCTTGAATCTGAAGGCGTGTTGTTTAACGATACTTATGTTGGAAACGGCGTTGGTATTGGGTACTCCTTTACCTCAGGTCGTCTTGGCGGGGAGAGCGCGGCAAACAGTGCTTTGACAGCTAATTAACGACAATTTCCCGGAAAATAATTGAAGATTTTTAAAGACGCAGGGTGGAGAGCCCTGCGTCTTTTTTTGCTGGAGCTTAGAGCCATTCCTCTTTTAACAAAGATTTGAGATGCTCTACGTTAGCTGCCCCAAGCTTGCTAGCGATTCTTTGCTCTAATTCGATTTTGGTGATCATCATTCTTTGATTGCATTCGATACCCTTCTGGGTAAGGATGATGTTTTTGTCACGTTGATTTCCTTTGACCTCCACGGCTTCTACATAGTTGCGGGATAACAATCCTTGAATACTTTTATGCGTACCCTGTCTTGAAATATGAATAATTCTACTGATTTCCGAGATTGTGAGCATTTGATGTGTTTCAAGAACTGCCAGGATATGGGATTCAGTCTTATTAATTTGATCCGGGTCTTGGTCAGTCACTATTTTACGTAGGGCTAGATGTTTCTCACTAAGTAAATCAATAAGATTCATTTCTTGCAGATGGTTATCCATGTGAACACTCCTAAATCATCGCTCATTAATCCAAGTATAAGTCATTTGTATTCATTGTCAACTTGGTTGACTTAGTTCGAATGGCTGTGATATTGTAATCCAGGTTGACAATACTGAAAGATAAAAGGAGCTTGAAGATGGGAAGAAACAAAAAAGAAGCATTATTATTTACATTCATCATGTGTGCTTTGATGGTGCTGGGTATGAGCATTTACAATGTAGCGCTGATGGAGGGCTGGTCAGGTACGTTAGTTAAAGATGTGATCATCGGCTACGTACCTGCGTTTGTAGTTGCATTTATTCTGGATGTCTTTGTTGTAGGGAAAGTTGCGAAAGGGATCGCACATAAGCTGGTAAAAGAGAATGATCCGATGATCAAAAAAATCATGTTCATCTCCTTTTTTATGGTGACCGGAATGGTGCTGTTTATGTCCTTCTATGGCGCAGTTCTTCATGTAGGGTTCACCTCAGCACTACCGATGGCTTATCTGTCTGCGATAGGTAAGAATTTTATTGTTGCACTTCCACTGCAAATTCTATTAGTCGGGCCTCTTACACGATTTATATTTGTGAAAATCACTCCTGCTACTGCATAGAGAATGTTTACATCACCATTACGCAAATCTGCAGGTTAGGTAATACTATTACTCTATATTGATAGAAACTATCAATAGGAGTGAAAATCTACTTGAAACCCACAGGTAAAGCTATTGTTTCTCTTATGCTTACAGCTGAGATGTTGTTAGGTTCCGCTTGGATGGCAGGTCCAGCAGTGGCTGCATCCGTTCAATCAGGTACGCCTTATACGGCAGATGGTCAATACAATGTGAAGATTCCTCATATTATTGTTAATCAAGTTTATGGTGGGGGTAACACTGCCGATGCATCAGGTGGATTTTTCTCGAAAGGTTACATTGAATTATATAACCCAACCGATTCCGATGTGAGTTTAGTAGGTTGGTCTATACAATATTCGGATCCTAAGCTCGCTGGGCAATGGAGCAAGTTAGATTTGAACGGAACCATTAAAGCGCATTCTTCTTATCTCATCACCGATGATGCCAACAACAAGGATCACAAAAACGATATCAGTGCCAAAGGCGATCAGTCCTGGCCGGGGATGTATTTTAATAACAAAGGCATGAAGGTTGTTCTACTAAGCAGTACAGACTTGCTGCAGGTTGTGAATCCATTTCAAACAATGTCAAGTAGTTACGTGGACATGATCGGTGTAGCAGCAAATGATGATAATGCTAAGATAGATGGATACGAGACGGACTATCCTACGGGGAAAGCGGAAGGTACTTCTAAACAAAAGTCCGTTCGACGCGTTGATTTCGTAGATTCAGACAACAATAAAGCAGATTTCAAACAGATTAGCTTTGATGCCTTAGATGCTTCAGCTTTGGCCTTGGCAAAGCCGCATAACAGCGCAGATGGACAATGGGGAATAAATGTAGGCGATCTTGGCATCGCAACTCAGAATCTTTCAGAAGCAAAGCTCGGATCGCCTTATTCGGTAACATTGTCCGTTTATGGGGGAGTACAGCCTTATTCTTTTGAAGCTACGGGTTTACCGGACGGACTATCACTGGATGCAGCATCTGGGAATATTAGTGGAACTCCGACGAAAGTAGGGGCGGCCACCGTAAGTATCGCAGTGTATGACAGTTCGACACCCAGGAAGAAGACAGAAGCTATAGTACCACTGAATGTGGCGGAAGCCGCAGCGCCTTTGACTCCAGATCTACTTAGTGTAACTAAGATCGGCGGATACGCTGTAGGCGTGACCAATAAAGATGGCGGCGTGGCGGAGATCGTGAAGTTTAACCGTGATAACGGCAAGTTCTACCTCGTTAATGGTTCATCTCACCCTGCAACAGTCGATATTGTGAATCTCAAGGACCCTTCCAATCCGCAAAAAGAATATAGTATTAACGTAGAACAGCTATCCGAAGTGGATGGATTTACATACGGAGACCTGACGAGTGTAGATATCAACACCGCTACTAAACGGATCGCTGTAGCCATTCAAGAAGAAGATGCTATGAAGAACGGTAAGGTTCTTGTACTCGATTATGATGGTGAATTGTTGGCTTCTTATGAAGCTGGAGTACAACCGGACATGGTGAAGTATACCGATGATGGCCGTTACATTTTGACAGCGGACGAAGCTGAACCACGCATGACTGTCGGTGATCCTGAAGGTAGTGTAACGATCATTGATACGCTCAAGGACACTTCGATTCAGGTGAAGTTCGATAACCCTGATGTAATTGACGATCTTGTCCATATTCGTGGAGTAGCTGATCCGGTATCTAAACAGATTACGGGCAAAGGCGAAAAAAAGGATGCGATACGTGATCTGGAGCCGGAGTTTGTGGTGCTTTCTGATGACCAGACCATTGCTTATGTAGCGCTTCAAGAGAATAATGCTATTGCTGCCATCGATATTGCCTCCAAGCAGGTTCTATGGGTTAAAGGATTAGGTTTCAAGGATTTAAGCCTTCCTAACAATGCTCTGGACCTGGTAAAAGATAATAAAGTGAATTTAGAAAATGTTCCATTCTTCGGTACGTATATGCCTGATGGTATAGATCAGTACACGGTCGGAGGTAAAAGTTATCTGTTCACGGCCAACGAAGGTGACGCAACGGAATGGGATAGTAAAGTGAACGTGAGCTCAGTCAAAAAAATGAAGGGCTCATTAGATCCGGAATCAGATGCGGCTAAGTTTCTGAATAAAAATAAAGATAAATATGATAGTGTAGAAGTTATGTCTGACATGGGCAATGATGGAATTTACTTGTACGGTGGCCGTTCATTTTCCGTTTGGGAAGCAGATTCGATGGAACAGGTCTACGATAGTGGCAGCGACTTTGAAAAGATTACCGGAGAACGCCTGCCAGAATATTTCAATGCAAGCAACAGTAACACGACCATGGATAACCGTAGTACCAAAAAAGGACCTGAGCCTGAGTATGTCAAGGTAGGCAAGGTTGGACAAAAAGCGCTGGCCTTTATTGGTCTTGAGCGAATCGGTGGTCTGATGACTTATGATGTGACGAATCCAGAGGAACCGAATTTTGTGAACTATATTAATACACGTCAATTCACACCTGCGAACACCATTGAAACGGACACTGGTCCAGAAGGTATCGAATTTATTTCGGCAACATCAAGCCCGACTGGATTGCCATTAGTACTCGTAGCGAATGAAGTTGGTGGTACGGTGGCCATTTATCAATTGAATGTCTCGAAGGTAACACTGAATCGGACTTCTTTGTCATTGAAGGTTGGCGAAGCTTCAGCAACGCTTGAGGCTAGCGTAGTTCCTGCTGAGGGTGGATCGAATGTGGTAACTTGGAGTTCTTCGAATCCAAGTGTTGCTTCCGTTGATAACAACGGAAAGGTCACTCCCTTGGCAAAGGGGACAGCGGTTATCTCCGCCTATAGCGCAGATGGTTATGGCGTAGCTGAATCTACTGTGACCGTATCTGCAGCAGATCCGGTGATTTCAAATCCGGGACCTGGTACAACGGTAACGACTAAAGATCCAGTTAAACAGGCGACAACACCAGCTGTAACCACAGAAGGTAATAAGATTGTCGTAGAGGTTAAGGCTTCAGCGGATGCAGAAGGTAAGTTAGTTGCCTCCGTTACTTTGGATATGGTTACAGAGGGACTTAAGTCTCTGGCGAATGATGCTAATGGTCAGTTGATATTCCGCTCTAAGGTTAATGCAGCTTCAGGTGAAGTTCTACTTAACTTCCCATCGAGTGCTTTTGCGGCACTTACAGGTAGTACTGCAAAGTCAGTTGTAGTTGAAGCAGGAGCTAGTACGATAACATTGGATCGTAATGCACTCTTGGCTGTGCACACAGCAGCAAAGGGTGAGGACATTAAGCTGTCCATCGGCAGTGTGGACACGGATGGGAAAGGCAAAGCTCAGGCTGTGGTTGGCAGTCGTCCAGTAATAAACCTGGCGATTTCCGCTGGCAGTCAGCGTCTATCTAATCTAGGTACTGGTTTTGCGACAATAACAGTGCCGTATACACTAGGAGCAAATGAAGATGCTAATGCAGTCGTAGCTTATGATTTGACGAATGCGGGGCAAGCGGTTGTACTAGCAGGCAGTAGCTATAACGCAGCAAAGGGACAACTGAATTTCCAAACTTCACAATTCTCCACGTATGCAGTAGGGTACAACAAAGTGAGCTTCTCTGATATTGGCAGCAGCTTTGCTAAAGATTCTATTACGTATTTGGCAGCTCGTGATGTAATTACCGGCATTGGTGAAGGTAAGTTCGGAGCTAAGAGTCAACTAACCAGAGCAGATGTTACCTTGCTCCTAGCTCGATTGGCTGGTGTTAATCTGGGCGCAGAAGGAGCAGGAAACTTCACAGATGTTAAGGCTGACGATTATTATGCGGCAGCGGTAGCGTGGGCTAATCGCAAGGGAATTGTTACCGGCGTGAGTGATGGACAGTTCAATCCTCGGGTTAATGTAACTCGTGAGCAGCTATCTGTCATGATCGTGCGATTAGCGAAAGCTATGAACTGGACATTGCCTGTAAGTGGCGACAGTTCAGCTTTTGCGGATCAGAAGTCGATAAGCTCTTATGCTCTTGAAGCAGCCGCAGCTGCTCAGCAGGCAGGGATTATTTCAGGCAAGCCTGTTGCAGAAAGTACGGGGCTTAACTTTGCTCCAAAAGATACAGCGACTCGTGAAGAAATAGCTCAAATGTTAGCGAAGCTGTTAAAGCTGAGTCAATCTTAAGCGATCATCATATTTTTTGATGACAATAGAAACGCTCTCCAATGCCTTGATGGGCAAAGGAGAGCGTTTTGTTTTATGCTCTCTTTTTTACAGGTTCGAGCAGATTTAATACATACTCATTTCCGCTGCCTTTGGGACTATCGTTACGGATATGCTCCTCAAGACATAATCTTGAATCGTGGTCAGCTTGATAATCAAGGTTATTATCCAAAAAACTCATCAGTGCTTGCCATGAGCCGTAGATATCATCACTGCTTTCCGTCATCGCATAGAGACCGCCGTCGAACCGCATCTCTTTAAGGTGGCTTGGTATTTCTACATTTTCAGGAATGGAGGCACAGAATCCATAGCCATAAGGGTTATTCTCACCACTAGGATGCGGATTTGTATTCCCGCCAAATAAACGTGCCGTCCCCAAGAGGTGTTTAACTTCCAACCATTCCAAGACAGGTAGCATAGCTTCATCCTCTGGGGATGTACTGACTGCAATGTTATAAGCAAATCTCATAGTTGGAAGTGTAATGAATCTTACATGGATAGGTGGAGAGTGTTTAATTGTTGTCATAGATAGAACCTCCTCATTCTCATTCAAATCATCCAATGTATTGCATGATTCTTCATTCAGCTCTAATAACAAATGGTTAGTTATGGACTCCTCCGTACGTGCGGATATTAATTGTAATAAGAAGCGGATTTCGCGATCTTTTTGTGTTAGCTTGGATTTCTCATTATGAATTGAAGCGGATTGCTGAAGAAGTGTTTCATACAAGGACTGTACGGACATGTTCTTTAGAACGGTTCCGATATCTTTAATACTAATATCAAGCTTTCTTAATAATGCAGTGATTTGAATGGCAAGGATTGCGTGCTCATCATAAATCCGCCAGCCCGAGCTAGCCTCACGGTGACTTTCAAATAATCCTTGTGCTTCCCAGTGACGCAACGTCCGACTCGTCAGTCCGATTTGCGTAGAAAGCTTATCAATGGTCACAAATTCACTCATAGACAACTCCCGTTCTATTGATTGATAAGGCGCCCTATGAGAAGTATTTTAGCACTTAACGTTACGTCAATTGCAATAGGATAGTTGTGAACGTGTACTCGACAAAATTTACATTTCTCATACAAAACTGTGTCCGGTATTTAATGTACAGCTTCTACAATTTAGATATTAGTAAAAAGTACCTATTGCCATATGAGGCTTTATACGGAGGATGATATTGTTGAAGGCTAGGTCTATGCATCTATCAATGAAGTGGAAGTTGATCTTGAGTTTTTCTGCCGTGGTACTATTCTTTCTAGGGGTAGCGCTATACCAAAACTATAAAATCAATCAAGTAGAAATCTCTATGGAAACACAAAAAATGGAGATGGAAAAAAGAATTACAGTATCCACCATTACTCAACTGCTTCAAGAAATGAACAGTGTGGAGACCTCTCTAGCGGGTTCTAGCGATTTAGAGTTTACTCAGCCTTTTAAAGACAAACAGACAAAGTTAATGGAAGAATTGGGCAAAGTGAAGTTTGAAGCAGATTCGCCAGCGTCTAAGGAGTTAGAACAGTTACATAATCAAGTTGGAGGATATACAGGCTATTTTGACGGATTAGTGAATACCCTAAAGGATGAGCAGCTTGATCCCATGGCCGTTCTGGAACGAATTGATGAATTACATACGAAGGCATTGGCTATGAATAAAGCTATGCTGGAGACCAATGAGAAACTATATACAGCAGCAGCAGAGAACGCAGAGAAGGCTCAAGACTATTCTTTTGATTTGTTAAATCTGACTAGTTCTATGGGGGCTTATGCAGCAATACTAGTATTCATTTTCACACTTATTATTGCTGTTATGCTTATTCGTTCCTTCCTGAACCCTATAAATAAGCTGCAAGTAGCTCTACGTAAAATTGCTGAGGGAGATTTGCGGCAGCAGATTAATTCGCCATATAATGATGAGCTAGGAAGTCTGAGTCATCATTTCGACCATATGGTGTTGCGGGTTCGAGAGATGCTTCAGCAGACCCAATCGGTAGCTTCTTCGCTCGCGACTTATTCGCACTCTTTTCAACAATCTTCATCGATCACCGCTCATACGAACCAAGAAATCGTAAGCACAATACAGGAAATCTCTGTAGGCGCTGAGCAGCAAGCCGGACAATCGGAGCAGAGCGCAAGCTTGATTCAGGAATTGGAACGGGAAGTTCATGAAATTACGGAATATACCGAGGTTATGCTCTCGACTAGTCAAACGGCTAATCACAATACTCGAAAAGGTTCCGAGTCCGTCATCGCTTTGCGCGAGGTATCAGAGCACTCACGTGAGTCTGTGAATAAAGTATATCTTGCTTTAACCAAATTGAGCGACCAATCGAAGGATATCTCCAGAATTACCAAATCGATTACAAACATTTCAAACCAGACCAACATTCTCTCACTAAATGCAGCGATTGAAGCAGCGCGGGCGGGAGTTTATGGGAAGGGCTTTGCTGTCATAGCAGATGAAGTGAGACAATTATCTGATCAGACCAAAGAGTCCTCCGTACATATCAGTCAGATTATTAACGAGCTGCAAGCAGGGATGGATGAATTTCAGAAATATATGCTGGAGACTAAAGGAAACCTTGAAGAGCAGGATCAAAAAGTGGCAGAAACGTTGTCGTCTTTTGAAGCGATAGATCAGTCGATCGTTGAGATTAGTAAGCAGATTGGGCAAATCCATGACAAGGTAGATATGACACAGACTATGAATCGTAGACTCGCAGAGTCTGTTCACAACGTAGCTGCCATTGCTGAGGAAACTGCGGCAGGGGTTCAGGAAGTGAATGCCTCTAGTGTGCAGCAGGACAACGCGATCCACGACATTGCCCGCCAAGCCGTTGAGATTAATGAGATTTCGCAAAAATTATTCAAGGAAATCAACGTCTTCAAGATTAATTCGGACATAGCAGACGAGATTATCGCTGGAGATGACAGTGACACATCTGGTGATGAAACACCTGAAGAACGCTCTTATTTGACAATCTCCGCATAGGGGAAGGTTTGATTGACAGGTCGTACATAGGGAGCGACTTGATTCACTAATTCAGTAACGTAAAAAGGTAGCGTAGAGGGGGAGCCTTTCTAACTACCTTTTTTGCGCGTTAAGTGTATTTAATACAGCTATTTAAGGATGTGATTTCCTCTATGAGAGTTTAGTTGTACTTAGTGCAGTTATTTCTCCGAGAAATGACTGTCAGTGGTGTTTAGCTAGTTTTTAATTGCACTGAATACAACTAAAGTCGAGAATAAGCTTGGCTAGCTTGATTTAGTTGTATAGAGTGCAGTTATCTGAAATGTTCGCAGAGGTTTTGTAAAATGAAAAAGCTACCACCTTCGTAGAAGATATCTACTTAGGGGTAGCTTTTGTCACATAGATGAATGAGTGAAGAGGGCTTGTGTGTGGGAGAAGTTATTCCTCGTAGGTTTTGTTCAGAGAGCTAACTAGCTCTGGGAGCCAGTTCTTTAGATTGAGAAACTTGTACCCCGCCGACTGGGCTTTTGTCGTATCCATAAACCAGGATTGTTCAATTCCGAAGGGTGACATATGCTCGTCTGCGGTTTGCTTCTGGATGATGGCGTGTTTCTCTGTTTCTTCTTCAATTATTGTGAGAATATCCTTAATTCTAACCGTACCGTCTGAGCAAGCGTTGAACGGTCCTGTCATAGTAGAGCTACAGCCTAGCCAATATAGGAAATCAGCAGCTTCATCCGAACGGATAAAGGAGATATGTGCTTCGGGATTCGGTATACCAATCGGCAACTCATTACGGACATGCTCAATATGAAAATGAAGTCTTCGCGTATAATCATCTATGCCCAGCACAATTGGAAAGCGAACCGCAGCGACTGGAAAGGTAGCCTGCTGCATGAAGACGGCTTCCGCCAGTCTTTTTCCCTCTTGATAGGTGAAATCATTTCGCCCTCCGTGGCGGATAGGGTAAGTTTCAGGATCGAAAATGTCCTCGATCAGCGCTTCTTCGCTGAAATCATAGACGGATAAACTTGAGGTGAGGATATACCGTTTCGTTTTACCATCAAAAATCCGGCGTGCCTGATCCGCTTCGTCCGGTGAATAACAAATATTATCGAACACGACATCCCATAGTGTATCTCCTACCGCCTGAGCGAGCTCGTTCGCTTGGAAACGGTCCGCATGGATCCGGTGAACGAGATCTCCAAAGGAATCGCTAGTTTCCCCGCGTGTAAGTATCGTTACATCGTTTACGGAATCTTGTAGCAATCGTTCAACTAACCTTTTTCCAAAAAAGCGCGTGCCGCCTAAGATAAGAATTTTCCTCATAAAATATCACTCCTAACTAACATTAATGTTTATTTATAAGTCTAATTAAAGGTTTCCGTAGAAAGCAGGGGAATTGTACCTTAAAGAGTGATGAGTGGTGATGAATGAAGCATAAAGATATGTGAGGAGATTTCATTAGTGTGATTGTACTTTGTGCAATAGAATTTAAACTATATAGGACATAATTTGATTCTATTGCACTTTATACAATCAAAAGATGAGAAATCGACTTATAAGTCACTTTTATTAAGAATCTATTGCAGATAGTGCAGTAGATTCGTTTTTTAGCGTTGATTTCATGGATTCTGTTGCACATTTTGCAACGTCACTAGCTCAAAGCTAAAACATCACCCAACTATACAACTCATCAAACTTCATTTAGCTAAGCTTACTCCAGTATTACGAAATAGCGTCACGAAAGACTAAGCCACCATCCGCATTCCTGGCTCGGAATAGTTCCAGCCCATAGAGCTGAATCCGCCAGATTGGAAAGGTTGAATTCTTTGGAAGCTCTGGAAGCTTTGGCTGGACACGGCCATTACAGTGTCTTGACTTTCATCTGCAAGGACAAGCTCAATCAACTCGGCGATTTGCCCTTGTTCATAGGCGGATGCAAGACGATTCAAGGCAATCTGTAATTCCGTATCCTGCAGTATGGAAGGACCGTCAGATTGAAGAAGCTCTTGTCTGACTGCAGGAAGGGCTTGCCGAGCTCGATGCAGAGCGGCTTTAACCGCTCCTTCCGTGGTGTCGAGGATTTCGGCAGCTTCGCTTCCGGAGTGCTCGAAAACATCGCGGAGCAGGAACACCGCTTGCTGCAGTGGAGACAGATGCTTCTGTAAGGCTTGAAAAGCAGCCTCAATCTCAAATAAACCATACCCTGCTGCTTCCTCTGTCCGTGGTTGATCCATTTCCAGCACTCGTGACAACGTGGCTTTTCGCCGCATAATATCTGTCCAGGTATTTCTGGCAATCCGCAGGAGTAGCGCCTCAGGATTCGGATGATTCGTTAGCAAGCTGAAATTCGTACGACTTGTATGTTCTGAATTATTGTTCATTTGACTTGTATCGTTCATATCGCTCTTCAGCTTCGAATGTTTGGAAGTCTTCATATAGCCCAGTGCTTTGACCCACGTATCCTGAGCCAAATCTTCGGCTTCCCACGGGGATTGTGTCAGTGCAAGGCAATACCGCTTCAGGGCCATTTGCAAAGACGTGGTATGATTCTCATCCGGTTCATGGCCGGCGCTAAGCTTCTCAAGGCTGATCACTCTGCATAACCCCTTTTCCGGTAAAGTGCTTTCGGTTACTTCTAATAATAAACGAATGAGCTCCAAATTAAGATACGCAATAATAAAAATAATATTTTGCCCGCTTAACGTATCCTATCCATAGACTAATCCGTTTACAGGGTAGATTTCAAATAAAATAAACGGATGGAGGTCGCATACGCATGGCGTACATTCCTTATGTCATTGAACAAACGAATCAAGGGGAAAGATCCTACGATATTTATTCGCGGCTCTTAAAGGACCGAATTGTGTTTGTAGGGGCGGAGATTGAGGATCAATTAGCGAATAGTGTTGTTGCCCAATTGCTGTTCTTATCAGCTGAGGATCCAGATAAAGATATACACATGTATATCAATAGTCCAGGGGGCTCCGTAACAGCGGGATTAAGTATTTATGACACAATGCAGCTCATTAAACCGCAAGTAAATACGATCTGCACAGGTATGGCGGCTTCCTTTGGCTCACTTCTATTGTTAGCTGGGGCTAAAGGTAAACGTTATGCGCTGCCTAATAGTGAGATTATGATTCACCAGCCACATGGTGGTGCGCAGGGGCAGGCCAGTGATATTGCGATTAGAGCCAAACGTATTTTGAAGCTACGGGAAGTGCTTGTCCAGATTACAGCGGACCGAACCGGACAGACGGTGGAAAAGGTACTACAAGATATGGATCGGGATTATTTTATGTCAGCCGAGGAAGCAGTGGAGTACGGGATTATCGACAAAGTTATCACAAATCTGTAAGTCGAAGGAGTGAAGTGAATGATGCTGGAAGCTTTGCAGGGCAAAGAGGTAACCATTTATTTTGTAGATGGCTCTAACGCTAGAAAAGGCATTTTGGAAACGGTAACTGAGAAGTTTATTAAATATCGGACAGAATTCGAGGAGCTTTATATTCCCATGACTTCCGTCTGTTCCATCACACTAGATACTAAAGGACGGGAACGCGCCCGTGTAGGATTTACACAATAACCATTATCAGATTTAAAAATAGGGTTAGGGAAGCTTTCCCTAACCCGTACTTTCACGAATTGCCAAATAATGAGCTACATTTGCATGATGCTGAATACCAGTTTCCCCTTTAATCAGCTTGATTAAAGTTCGGGTAGCAGTCATTCCAATCTCCGTTCCGGAGTATTCCACCGAGGACAGCTTGGGACGAACGACAGAAGCGATAAAGCTATTATCGAATCCGAACACCGCAACATCCTCTGGCACCCGAATACCGTTATCAATCAGAAAATTCATCGCCCCTACAGCTATCCAATCTGTGGAGCAAAAAACCGCAGTAGGTAGCTCCCCGCTATCCTTAATCCGGCGCATAGCGTCACTTCCATCTTCTACGGCCATTCCACTTTCTACTACCCATTCTTCTCTTAAGGTAATGCCTGCATCCATAAGCGCTTGTTGATAGCCGCGATATCGATCGCCACCCACTGCATTATCTCCAGATACCCGGATCATGCCGATACTTCTATGTCCTTTTTGAATCAGATAAGTAACGGCTTCATAGGAGGCGGTAACATTATCCAGATGGACAGAAGGGATCGAATCAATCTGAGATTGTTCTCCAACTAACACGCAAGGTGACCCGGATTTCTGGATAATCTCCAAATGCTCCTTACTCGGAACCGAGCCTACATATATATAACCCTCAGTCCCCATATGGTGGAATAAGTTCAAATAATGAAGTTCACTATTAACACTTCCGTCTGTTAACCCGACCAAAACATCATAACCATATAGCTCGGCGAGATCACGTATGCCAATATTGAAATCATCAAGCACGGTATTACTGTTCTGCGGAATAATGACACCAATCAGAGGTGTATCCGATCTACCTGCATCTGAACCGATGACATTAGGACGGTAATTCATTTGTTTCATGGCTTCTAATACACGCTTACGAACTTCCTCGTTTACCGGTTTGCTGTTATTGACAACCCTTGAAACGGTAGCTATTGAAACGTCAGCCATTTTGGCTATATCTTTAATTTTTACCTTCAAGAATATCACCATAACTTTCCAATCTTGTATTCGTTCTAGAATATATCGCAAGCATATCACGGATAGCTTCAAGAATCCAAAAGATTGTTATTGACCAGGAAAATAAAAGATCCTATAATGATCGCATAGGAAAATAATTTCCTTAAATAAACCCTGAATAGATAGTATTTTAGTCGATAATCTTAAGTTTTATTATGAAAATCACTAATTCGTGAATAAAATAGGAAAATATTTTCCTAAGAGGGTATATGAATACGAAGGAGCTGCATACATTGAACAGAACATGGTGGAAAGAAGCCACAGCGTATCAAATTTACCCACGGAGCTTTATGGATAGCAATGGCGATGGTGTTGGAGATCTGCAGGGAGTCATCTCAAAACTTGATTATTTACAGGACCTTGGCATCAATGTCATTTGGATCTGTCCTATTTATAAATCCCCGAACGATGATAATGGATATGATATTTCAGATTACCAGGATATTATGGCGGAGTTCGGCAGTATGGCTGATTTCGATCAGCTATTAAGCGAGGTTCATGCGCGGGGCATGAAGCTGATTCTGGATCTTGTCATTAACCATACTTCAGACGAACACCCTTGGTTTGTAGAAGCGCGTTCAAGCAAGGATAATGCTAAACGTGATTATTATATTTGGAGAGATCCTAAGGACGGAAAGGAACCGAATAACTGGGAGAGTATTTTCAGCGGTTCGATCTGGGAGCTTGACCCTGCTACAGAGCAATATTTCATGCATGTATTCTCCAAAAGACAGCCTGATCTCAACTGGGAGAATCCTGAAGTGCGTCAGGAATTATACGGTATGGTCAATTGGTGGCTAGATAAAGGGATCGACGGCTTCCGAGTGGATGCTATTTCACATATTAAGAAAATTCCAGGTCTTCCTGATCTGCCAAATCCAGATAATCTTCCGTTCGTTTCGTCCGGCGCGGGTCATATGAATCGGGAAGGAATTCACGATTTTCTTCAGGAGCTGAAACAGGAAACATTTGATCGTTATGACATTATGACCGTTGGTGAAGCGAGTGGTGTTAGTGTCGATCAAGCGGAAATGTGGGTAGGCGAGGAGCAGGGCAAATTCAATATGATTTTTCAATTCGAGCATTTAGCTCTTTGGAATAAGAGTGTTACGGGTGGCTTGGATGTTCTGCAGCTGAAATCAGCACTTTCCCGCTGGCAAAAAGGTCTTGAGGGTAGAGGCTGGAATGCATTATTTATCGAGAATCATGACCAACCACGTTCAGTTTCCACTTGGGGAAATGATGGCGAGTATTGGAAGACATCGGCCAAATCGCTGGCTACAATGTATTTCCTAATGCAAGGAACACCGTTTATTTATCAAGGTCAAGAAATTGGGATGACTAATGTACGATTTGATTCCATGGATGATTATGATGATGTGGCGATGAAGAACCTGTATCGTTTAGAGACAGAAGCCGGAAAATCACATGAAGAAGTAATGGAGGTTATCTGGAAGAACGGTCGCGACAATTCTAGAACGCCAATGCAATGGGATGACTCTGAGAACGCTGGTTTCAGTAGCGGCAAGCCTTGGATGAAGGTCAATCCTAATTTCACGGAGATCAATGTGGAGCGTGCGAAGCAGGACCCTGATTCCATCTACCATCATTATAAAAAGCTAATCGCACTTCGGGCCGCTAATCCTATTACCGTTTATGGAACCTATGATTTGATCCTGCCTGAAGATGAACGAATCTACGCTTATACTCGTACACTTGGCAATGAGAAATTACTGGTCATGTCAAACCTGACTTCAGAGGAAGCGCTGTTCGACCTTCCGTTTGAGTTGGAATTTGACTCCAGTGAGTTGCTGTTGAATAACTATGAAGTTGACCCTGCCGAGAAGATCGAGACAGTGGCATTACGCCCTTACGAATCTCGTGTGTATATGCTGGTTAACGCACCTGTAGAGCAAGAGGCAATTCGTGAGAGTGTGCCTGCAACAACGGTTTAATTATTTTAATAAACGCAAGAATGCCCCTCGGCCAATGGCTGAAGGGCATTCTTTTTATTAAATATCAATTATTTACTCTGTTCGCCATCATCCGTAGAAGATAAATCCGGCCGTTGCAGAATATAACTATTAGACATATTCAGGAGCCGCTGAACGGCATCAAATTGCGCTTGTGTTGAGCCGCCCTCAGTTTCAGAGCCGTCGATTAGGTTATAGTTATTTCCATCATCGTAATCAACACCAGTCAAGTACAAGCTTGTGTCATTAATAAAAGAACCAGTAGGAAGAAAATGTCTAACAGGTAGCAGATTGGTCTGTTGATTCATCAGATCTTCTCCGAAGTGGAGCTGGTCCTTCATAGAAATCCCTAACAGATTAGCTACGGTTGGTAAGATGTCAATCTGACCGCCAGTTTGGGTATACACAGTAGGTTGGTCTATGCCCGGGGCATGAACTATGAAAGGAACGTTAAACATATCGGTATATCCATACTCGTGTCCGACCATTTCCTCCATTAATGATTTCTCATTGCCGTCAAGGGAATACAGGGATACACCTTGATGATCTCCGTAGAAGACAATCACGCTATCGTCCCATAACCCGCTGGACTTCAGTTCGTCTAGAAATTGTCCCATGGCGTAATCCGCATAATTTTGGGCTAAAATATAGTCGCCGACTAAGGTCCCTTCGTACCGTTTAGGCAACGTCATTTTAAATTTAGATTCTGGCATTTTATAAGGGTGATGAGCGCTCATAGAAATGACCATCGCGTAAAAAGGATCGTCTTCCGCATCCATTTTGACTAATTCAGGAACGGTCTTGGCATACAGCACCTCATCGGAAGATCCAAATGCGATATGATCATCATCTCCATAGAAGGACTGATCGTAGTATTTATCAAAGCCTAGCACCTTGTATAAGGTTTTGCGATTCCAGAATTCTACGCTATTGGTGTGAAAGGTAGCCGTGTTATATCCATTAGCTTTCATCAGCTTAGGCAAACTTGGAAGTTCCTTAGTCATATAGTTGGACGAAGTGGCTACTTCGTGATGAGGAACATAGAGAGAGGTGTTCACAACAAACTCAGCATCCGATGTTGTTCCTTGCCCCGCATTTGTATAGAAGTTATTGAAATAATGTTCGCTTGAAATAAGTTTATTTAGATTGGGAGTTACTTCCTGTCCGTCAATGCTTAAGCCAAGCAGGAAATTCTGAAAAGATTCCATTTGCACTACAATGAGATTTTTACCTTGAGCCGCTGCCCAATACTTTGGTGAGACTGGCTCCGTAATTCCCTTTGTAGCGTCCACAGACTGCTGCGTAATTTCTTTGCTGTCGATCATTTCTTTCTTTTCTGTGGTGTCGGCAAAAATGGTATATACCTCGTAATTGAGAATCCCCATACGTTCTGCCTTTTTGTTCTCGTTCATACTGGCGTGATTCGGCCAAATATTAAAGACACAGATCGCAAGTGAAACACTGATGATCCCAAGCAAGGCAGTTCGGTTCATACGCCGGTTCATACCTCTTTCTTTCCAGATCGCAATATATTTGGGACGGAACATGAAGAACATGAAGACTACAATATCCACAAAAATGAACAAATAGTATGGATCCAGCAAGGAGTATGTGCTTTCTCCGACCTTGGTTACCTTATCTGCCTGTTGCAAAGCATGGTAAGTAGCAATTACGCCGTAATATTTGTAATACATCAGGACGGCAAAATAAATCACTGAAATTAATAAGTTCGCAATCATGTAATACAGAAACTTCCGTTTGGAAGCCATCCATTCAATGAGTCCAAAGACGATAAAGAAGAACGGGATCTCTGTGAGCAGCATGCTCCAATTAGGGCCGTCACTAAATACTACGAACCAGGCCACTGCGCATTTTAAGAGCAGGATAAAGCTAAAAATTAGAAAGGGCTTGTTTTTTATTTGAAAATCTTTTTTCACTCGTAATCATCCTCCCTGGTGCAAAACAAACTAAAATCCTGCATAACTCTGTATGTTGTGGGAATCCGTTGCAATATGCCGATGCTTATTATGCTCTTGAAGTTTTAGTGTGTCAAAAGACGGACGAGAGACCTAGAGCGCAGCAACAAGCGATTTATGCCATATAAACAGTTAAAATCAGCTTCAATCCTAAACTACAGGTTAAAGCGTATAAATTGATTTAAAAAATTACAGTTTCTCGCAACTTTACATAATATTCCACAGTCTATATAAGAAGATTGAATACAGTGGGGGTCTCTATTGTTGCAGATCAACAGTTTGACCCTACCGATTCTAAAAGGAGTGATCTTAAGTGGGAAGACAAATTTCAAGCATTAAAATTCAGATAAGACGAATAGGTATTGTAGTTGTTGGGGCAGCTATTATCCTAGCTACAGCCTCACCATTAATAGTAAAAGCGGACAGTGTTGTGAATTTCCCGGATGAAAAGAAGTTATTGTCTGGCATCACAGGGCTGGATGCGGGGGATAGAAGTGCTTATGCCATCACTGCGGATGGAACAGCCTGGGCTTGGGGTGGTGGATACGGTTCTATTGGTAATGGGGCAACCACGCCAGCGTATACTCCAGTCAAAATGCGCATCGATCATGTTAAGCGAGTTTCAGGTGGCTACCGTCATAATTTGATGTTGAAAGACGATGGAACAGTGTGGGCAGTAGGGGGGAACGAACATGGACAACTTGGCACTGGAGCGCAGTCCTCGACAGTCCTTGTAGAGCCGGTTCAAGTGAAGGGGCTAACGGATGTGATTTCTGTTTCAGCAGGAGACACACATAGCTTAGCGCTTCGAAAAGACGGAACGGTATGGGCGTGGGGAGGCAATGAGCAAGGAGAACTCGGTGATAATTCGGGGAAAAACGGGCTAACACCGGTGCAGGTGAAAGGACTACCCTCCATTTTAGCTATAGCTGCAGGATCGAATAATTCAGTGGCACTTGGAAACGGCGGAGAGGTGTGGGTATGGGGCTCATCTAAAACTAGAGGCATTAAAAAGGATGCGGTTCTAAAGCCTACCCTACTTAAAGGCGGCGGGGAGTACAGAGCTGTTGATACTGATGGGTGGAGTGGAGTAGCTTTGAGATGGGATGGTACCGTTTGGTTATGGAATAATTACACAGATATGAATCCGGGTGGAACTTTACAGCCGATTCAGATTCCAGGACTCACTGATGTCGTATCGATGACAACGGACTCTGCAGTAAAAGCCGATGGGACCGTATGGCAGTGGACAGTTGGCGATAAGAATAAGATGAATGTTAAACAGATTAGTGGTATTCAAAATGCAGTTTCGATTACCAGCGGGAACAGAAATCATTATGTGCTCTTAAAAGACGGTCATGTTCTTGCATGGGGGACGAATGAATTTGGACAGACTGGGTTGGGGGTTAGAGATTTTATGATTGACACGCCTCAGCCCGTGAAGAAATCGATAGAGGTCCTGTTGAACAATAGTAAAATGGATCTGACCATGCCTCCTTTACTGCTCAGCAATTCTACTTACGTTCCTTTAAGAGGAATATTTCAGCAAATGGGAGTGGATGTACGTTGGGACGTTCCATCGAGATCAGTTATTGCCGTGAAGGAATCTACCTCTACTACGCTGATCTTAAATTCGGTTAATGGACAAACGACAGTGAATGGAAAAGTGATAGCCACAGATCAAAAGCCAGTCTTTATTAATGATAGTGTATATGTACCTTTAAGACTGGTGAGTGAAATGTTAGGCGCTAAGGTAGAATGGGATGCCGAAGCTTATGCTGTTCAAATTCATTCCAATTAAATAGTGGTATTTTGACAGTAAGTATTATTTGTATTAGTATAACTAATACAAATAATACTTTTTTTGAATGGATGGATAATATGATTATTACGCTTGATTTTAACAGTGATACACCAATCTATGTACAGCTTCGTAATGAGATCGTGATTGGAATAGGCTCAGGTGAACTGGCGGATGGGGAGAAATTACCGACGGTGCGCCAAATGGCTGAAGATTTAGGGATAAATGCAATGACCGTGAACAAAGCGTACGCGATTTTGAAGAATGAAGGCTTCATATCGATAGATCGCAGGCATGGTGCTACAGTTGCTCCGATAGGGAATGGACAGCCAGAGTTTAAGGAGAAGCTGGAAAATGAACTACGGTTAGTCATCTCGGAGGCGAGTGTAAAAGGGATTGGCCGGGAGGAATTTATGCAAATGTGTGCCGGAATCTTTTCATCCGTATCGTTTAAGTCTACATCTATCACGGACTAGGGGGACACTCAGATGGCTATCGTCTTCTTTTGTATAGCTATATTTATTTTAGTTATTTTGTTTTTTACGTATATGAGTACTTTGAAGCTGAAGGATAATCTGTGGTTTGGGGTTAGTCTGCCGGTGTTTGCTCTTGAGGATGAACGTCTGCGCGAACTGCAAATTTCAACTGAGAAGAGGTATAAAAAATATGGACTCCTATCAGTTCTGGCTTTGATTCCTATCTTGTTCTTAAGCTCCTATCTCTCTTTCACACTGATCTTTTTTTATGTTTGGACGTGTGGAATGATGCTTCTGCTTCGAATTCCATTCCTTAAGGCACATCGTGCAGCGATAGAACTGAAACGGGAAAATGAGTGGTTCGTGGGAGAGAAGCGAATGGTTCGAATGGATACCAAGCTATCTCTGCTAAAAAAGAAAATGAGTCTTTCTTTATACTGGTACATAATCCCTGCACTGATTGCTGCGTTATCTTTTATGATTCCAGTTCCGGAGGATAGTATTGAAATTCTTCGAATGGCTGGTGGCATAGCGTTAGGGTTGACCGTATTTTTCTGTATTATTGCTATCTCCTTTAATCGAATGAAGCCTAAAGTTTACACGCATAATAGCGAGACTAATATCCTGCTTAACCAGGCTAATCGCAGATACTGGTCCTTTCTATGGTTTGGCATGGCGATCATCAATAGCTGTATCGCCGTAATTTCGGTGTATTCCTTATCCTTAAATGGAGCGGCTTCATCTATAGTATGGAGTTTGGGGGTCTTCTTTTTCTCCGTTATTCCGGTGACAGGTATTTTTTATGTACATAATAAATTGAAACAACTTGAAGCTGCGCTGCTAAAAGGTGATCATGAGATACTTTACACGGATGATGATGAATATTGGATTAATGGGACAACGTATAATAACCCCAATGATCGCTCTGTTATGGTTCCGAAGCGTCTTGGGATTGGTACTACGATTAATATTGGGACAAAAACGGGTAAGAGTATATATTACGGCCTCTTTGTATTCGTTGCATTGCTGTTGATCGGGACGGGTTGGATGGGCGTTCAGACTGATTTCTCAACACCTACCTTAACTACAGATACAAATGGAAGGGTCTCGATTGAATATCCGATGTACAATTACAGCTTTGCCATGAAGGATGTGCAAGAACTGACGCTTGTGGACAGCTTACCAAGAGGCCGAAGAACAAATGGTGTTGCGACGGATACAGTAGCCATTGGAAACTTTAAGTTTGACGGGTTTGGAAAAAGTAAGGTCTATCTTGTGAAAAATTCTCCGCCGTACATTGTGATCAAATTGTCAGATATATATGTGCTTTACAACAATAAGGATGCCACTGAAACTGAACGTCTCTACGCGGAGTTGAAAGGGTGGTGAGGTTTCTCATTGAACTTAAAATAAAACGTATGAAGTAGCCCCCTATTGTGATAGAATAATCTAGTTGTCCTAGTTTCCGGAAATTTACTCCATTCCAGCGATTTTCATTAGATATATAGGTGGATAATCGAGGAAATATGAGCATTCAAGAGTATTAACAAGAATCCTTGAAGATTTTACACAATAAACATCATTTTTTGTCGGTTTTTATTGATTTATTCAAAAATATTATGTATAATCAGCCTTGTTGATTTTGCAAATGGAATTTTAGGAGGTTTTTATTTTGGGAAAAGCGTTAATTATTGGCGCTGGCGGTGTTTCCAGTGTTGTTGTTCACAAATGCTGCCAGAACCCGGATGTATTTGAAGAGATCTGCATAGCTAGCAGAACTGTCGCGAAATGTGACGCTCTGAAAGATAAATTAGCCGGAGGCCGCACGAAGATTTCTACTGCTCAGGTCGATGCAGATAATACGGACGAAGTCATTGAACTGATCAAGAGCTTTGAGCCGGATGTCGTTATTAATGTCGCTCTCCCATATCAGGACCTGACAATCATGGATGCGTGCCTGGCAACAGGAGTGCATTATGTGGATACTGCCAACTATGAACCACAAGATACAGCGAAATTTGAATACTCTTGGCAGTGGGCTTACAAAGAAAGATTCGAAAAAGCAGGCCTTACCGCGTTGCTTGGTAGTGGATTTGATCCAGGTGTAACGGGCGTGTTCACAGCTTACGCTCAAAAGCACTATTTTGATGAGATTCATACCATTGATATTGTAGACGCCAATGCTGGTGATCACGGATATCCATTTGCAACAAACTTTAATCCTGAAATCAATATTCGTGAAATTACAGCCAATGGCCGCTATTTCGAGAATGGCGAGTGGATTGAAACTGCACCGCTTTCCGAGAAAAAAGTATACGATCTTCCGGAAATTGGACCAAAAGATATTTATCTTTTGTATCATGAAGAATTAGAGTCTTTGGCCGTTAACATTAAGGGTGTAAAGAAGATCCGTTTCTGGATGACCTTCTCGCAGAATTACCTGACTCACTTGAAAGTGCTTGAGAATGTGGGCATGACTTCTATCGAGCCTATCATGTATGAAGGAAAAGAGATCGTTCCTCTGCAATTCTTGAAGGCTATTTTACCGGACCCAGCTTCTTTGGGACCAAGAACAAAAGGCAAAACGAACATTGGATGTATCATCCAAGGAACTAAAGACGGAAAGCCAAAAACTTATTATGTATACAATGTTTGCGATCATGAAGAGTGCTATGCAGAGGTTGGCTCCCAAGCCATTTCTTACACTACAGGCGTTCCTGCAATGATCGGAGCGATGTTAATTATAAAAGGTATCTGGAAGAAGCCGGGCGTATTCAACGTTGAAGAGTTCGATCCAGATCCATTCATGGAAGCTTTAAATAAACATGGTCTGCCTTGGCAAGAAGATTTCTCGCCAACGCTGTTAGACTAAGGCGCGATAATGGATATAGATATCAGCGCGGTCCCGTCACCATGTTACCTTGTAGATGAAAGATTGCTTACACGTAATCTTGAGATTATGAATTCTGTACAGGAACGCACTGGAGCAAAGATTTTGCTCGCGCAAAAAGGCTTCTCCATGCATTCCTTGTATCCGTTAGTTGGGAAGTACTTGCATGGTGTAACCTCAAGCTCCTTGTTCGAAGCCAGACTTGGCTATGAAAAGATGGGCAAAGAGGTTCATGTGTATGCACCAGCTTATATAGATAGTGAGTTTGATGAGCTCCTTGGATACTCCGATCACATTGTGTTCAATTCTTTTGACCAGTGGAATCGATTCAAGGATCGCGTTAAGAATGCACCGAAACACATCAGCTGCGGCATTCGAGTGAACCCGGAATATTCCGAGATCGAAGTTCCGCTGTATGATCCGTGCTACAATTATTCCAGAATGGGAGTAACTCTCCCTAACTTCAGACCGGAAGAGCTTGAGGGCATTGATGGACTACACTTCCATACCATGTGCGAACAGAATTCGGATACACTTGAGCGTACGCTCAAGGTAGTCGAAGAGAAGTTCGGACCTTATCTCAAAGGAATGAAATGGCTTAATTTCGGTGGCGGTCATCATATTACACGCCCTGATTATGATCTGGAGACCCTGGTGAAGTGTATTCTACACATGAAAGAGACTTACGGTGTGGAAATCTATCTGGAGCCGGGAGAGGCAGTAGCTCTCAATACCGGATATCTGGTAGCTACCGTTCTTGATGTGATGCATAACGGAATGGACATTGCGATTCTCGATACCTCAGCAGAGTGCCACATGCCGGACGTACTGGCTATGCCGTACCGTCCGCACATTATCGATGCTGGACAACCTGGGGAATTTCCTTATACGTACAGATTAGGTGGAATGACTTGCCTTGCGGGAGATGTTATCGGAGATTATTCCTTCAAGGAGCCTTTGAAATACGGCGACAGACTCGTATTCCTTGATATGGCCCATTATTCCATGGTGAAGAACCATATGTTTAACGGTGTGAATCTGCCTTCTATTGTTAGTTACAATGAAGAAGAGGGAATCAAAGTAATCAAACAGTTTGCTTTCGAAGATTTCAGCGAACGTTTATCTTAAGATTAATAAAAAGGTGTCCCGTGATGGGACACCTTTTTTTGATTATTCCTTATTGCATCGTGATGGCGATGCGCTCCTCCTGTGGGAGCCACTCAACCTTTGCTCCGAGTTGCTCACTTATAAAGCGAAGTGGCAGATACATGGAACCGTTTACGATGAAGGGTAGTGTGGGAAGATTTACGGTTTTATTGTTCACCATTGTCGCTCCAGTTACACCGTTAATACTAATGGCGAGAGCCGGTTTATCTGTAGCGGTTCGTGTGATCATAATTTGTTTATCTATTGTTTTCGCAGCTGTAATGTTCTCTTTATAGGTAATTGTGGCACCTAATTTTTCGAACAGCGATCGAAGCGGGACGAAATTTTGTCCGTTTCTAGTAATAACTCCATTTGAGAGTGGTATAGATTCTCCGTTTAAGGAGATCGAAATAGGCTTTTGCACTGGAACGGGCCCGTTATGGCTGAATTCATAGTCGCCATAGCCTAGCTGTGCGTCCTTATTGACCCCCCAGCCCCAGAGTGAGCCGTCTTTCTTTTGCATGATGAGATGTCGTCCGCCTTTCTTTAGGCTGCTTACTTCTTTTTCGAGAAGTGTGAATTTTGAATCTGCGGGCATCATTTCGTTTTCAATAGAAGTTTGATAGACGTTTCCTTCCCCGGTTAACGCAACAATAGAGCGTTCTACGATGTAAGCATCAACTACATTCTTGATCCCTTTTAGAAGAATCGGTGGTTGTTCATGATAGGTTGTTCCGTCTGAGGAACCTGTAATAGTAGCGCCCCAGAACCATAATTGAGAGGACCCATCAATGGCTAATAGGCTGTTCTGATTTCCTTTTAAACTTTTAATATTACTGATTCCCTTGAGAGGAGTCGCAGATAGATCTATTGGAGCTCCCTGGTTCTTGTAATAATCTTGGACTGGCCAACTCCATATGGAGCCGTCCTTCTTAAGTGCAAGATTGTTTTTGATTTGAATAATATCCGTTAAATTCTGGATAGTTTCGAAGCTTTCGAAGTCATCGCGTGTAGTAGAAACAGTTCCATCTTTCTTTAAGAACACGTAACGTGTCCAGCTCTTATGAAGATCAGACTCATAGTAACCGCCCACAGCAGCCACGTTATCGACGCCGGAAACCGGTGTGAACGCGGAGGTAGTAAGTCCATCGGATGAAAGGGGGGCGCTTAGAATCGTCCCGTCTCCTTTAAGGGCTATCGTTCTATTTCCCGTCATGAACATATCGACCAGATTGTCTAGCTCTTGAACGGGGGTCACTTTAACAGCTTCAGAGTATGCCGATGTTCTCCATTGCCAGACCGAAAGGTCTTTCTTCATTACATATTGGGAACCAAAGTATGCTTGTACCTCATTCAGGTCATGGATTTGCGTAGGGACGGAGCGGTTACCTCCCCATACCCAGAAGGAACCATCTGTTTTGGTCAGATAATCCGCGCCATACGAAGTGAGGTTGGTAGTCGTGGTTGTGTTCTCTGCAGCTGCAGCTGCGCTTACGTTACAGGCGAGGCTTAATACTAGAAGAGCACTAACCATGCTGATCCATTTTTTTTTCATAGGAATACCTCTCTTTTTCTTATTAGATAAGTTTGATATGTTCACGATATAATCCATTATCTTACATTTAGACGCTAGAACTACTGGAAAAGTTTCTTCATATTTACCCGCTCACAAGAAAGGTCTCATGTGATACAATAATTTAGTCTGTTTTAAATAAAGAAAGTATAAGTTTCACACTATACTTTATCCTTATATTTCTCGCATACACACTTACCGTCCTTATAAAGACGCCGAGGGCGTTTATGCTTGATTAGCTATTGAAAGGTTCGTATCTGAGGAGGAAGTCAGCGTCAATGAGACATGCACCGTTTATTGCAGTGGAAGGCCCAATCGGGGCTGGAAAAACAACATTAGCGTCTATGCTAGCAGAGGAGTTAAATTTACCGATCATTAAAGAGATTGTCGATGAGAATCCGTTTCTAGCTAAATTTTATGAGAACATGGACGATTGGAGCTTTCAACTGGAGATGTTTTTTCTCTGTAATCGGTATAAACAGCTTGAAGATACCGTTACACAATACATAGATAAAGGGATCCCGGTCATTTCGGATTACCATATTTATAAGAACCTGATCTTTGGAGAACGAACGCTGAATGGAACGAAACGTGAAAAGTATCGGCAAATTTATCATGTGCTTACGGATGACCTGCCAAAGCCAAATATTATCCTCTATATTAAGGCCAATTTAGATACGTTATTAACCAGAATTGAAAAACGTGGGCGGCCCTTTGAAGAGGGGATGGATACTGCGTATTTGGAGCAATTAATTAAAGATTATGATGACGCGATGGCCGCTCTTGCCATTCAGGAGCCTTCGACCGTTATTATTACCATTGATGGAAATGCAGTCGATTTCGTGGAGAATCCAGAACACTTCACTGAAATTGTCTCTTATATAAAGGAGCTAATGAAATGAATTCATATCATATCCCGGAAAATGCCATAATTACCGTGGCTGGAACTGTCGGGGTGGGGAAATCCACTTTAACAGGCGCCTTGGCCAAAAGACTTAATTTTCAAACCTCGCTAGAGCAGGTCGATCACAATCCTTATCTCGAAAAGTTCTATCATGATTTTGAGAGATGGAGCTTTCACTTGCAAATCTATTTTCTTGCCGAACGTTTCAAAGAGCAGAAGAAGATGTTCGAACTCGGCGGTGGTTTTGTTCAGGACCGTTCCATCTATGAAGACACCGGTATTTTTGCGAAAATGCATGCAGATCAAGGTACAATGTCCAAAACGGATTATGAAACCTACACCAGCTTGTATGAAGCTATGGTTATGACGCCTTACTTCCCGCACCCTGATGTGTTGATTTATATTGAAGGCAGCCTGCCTTCCATCCTGACCCGAATTAATGAACGTGGCCGTGAGATGGAAATTCAAACGGATGTTTCCTACTGGGAGCATATGCATGGCAGATATTCGAAATGGATCAATGAGTTTACAGCTTGCCCAGTGCTTCGTTTGAACATTGATGATTATGATGTAAATGATGAGACTTCGATGTCTGATATTCTTGTGAAGGTGGGCAATGCGATTCGTAAGCCTGCTGATAAAATATAATAATTAATGGTTAGGAGCCCCCAGGATTTGGGGGCTGTTTTTTATGAAATCAGAAAGCGGATTAAGCGATATAAACTGAGTTTGAGGGATGATTTGTAAAAATAAAAAAAGACCCAAATCATAGATATGGGTCTAATAGGGAAGTGTCAGTTGTCCTAGTAATAAAATACGAAAAGCAATCCAAATTGGTGTGGACATTGTAGTATGCTCAAGGGCGGCACCCTATAATTATAGCCCTTTTTTCTGGATATAGATTCCAGTCTAGCGAAAACTAGTTATTGGTCCATGACTAAAATTAATAAGATGCGTACACTGAACTATCTTTATAGGGAGGTGTACGTATTGAGTTGTCCAGACGATAAAAAATGTCATAAGAAAAAAATCGCCACTGTATATCCTTCGAAAAGAAAAAGAAAAGAACATCGTCGAAAAGTTATTAAGAAGATTGTACAAGTCACATGTCCTCCGCCCGAAGTAAATGTTACCACTCCAACAGTCGTTGGTGCTACAGGACCTCAAGGAGCACAAGGAATCCAAGGAGTACAAGGGGCCCAAGGAGTACCAGGACCCCAAGGAGCACGAGGAATCCAAGGAGCAGAAGGACCTCAAGGTCCCGCCGGTGGGCCCCCAGGACCCCAAGGACCGCAAGGTCAACCTGGACCAGCGGGAGCAATAGGTCCACAGGGTGTAGCGGGACCCGTTGGTCCTCAGGGTGCGCAAGGAGTGCCGGGTGCACAAGGTGCCGTAGGTCCTCAGGGACCGCAAGGTTTACCTGGTCCTGCAGGAGCAATAGGACCACAAGGTTTTGTGGGAGCAACCGGATCGACTGGAGCGGCTGGAGCACCGGGGGCAGTGGGAGCAACCGGAGCGGCAGGAGCAGCAGGAGCAGCAGGAGCACCGGGAGCCGCGGGAGCGACAGGGGCAACTGGAGCGGCAGGAGCGCCAGGGGTAGCGGGAGCAACCGGAGCAGCAGGAGCGCCGGGAGCCGCGGGAGCAACTGGAGCGGCAGGAGCGCCGGGAGCCGCGGGAGCAACCGGAGCAACCGGGGCACCAGGAGCGGCCGGAGCAGCAGGAGCAACCGGGGCACCAGGAGCAGCAGGAGCAACCGGAGCACCAGGAGCAGCAGGGGCAGCAGGAGCAACCGGGGCACCAGGAGCGGCCGGAGCAACCGGTGCGACAGGAGTCGCAGGAGCAACCGGAGCGACCGGAGCAGCAGGAGGAGTATTAGGTTTTGCTGATTTTTTTGCCCTGATGCCCCCTGATAATGCAGCAACTGTAGCACCGGGCACAGACGTGAGTTTTCCTCAAAATGGCCCTACCAGCGGGACGACGATTGCACGAACGGGCCCTAGTTCTTTTAATTTAGCGGCAATAGGGACTTATCAGGTGTTGTTTCAGGTTAGTGTAACCGAAGCAGGCCAACTCATCTTGACTCTTAATGGCGCAGATCTGGCCTATACGGTAGTTGGACGTGCGACAGGTACATCAGAAATCGTAGAAATGGCTATAGTGCAAACAACGGTCATTAACACCATACTGACAGTTCGGAATCCTGCTGGCAATTCCACTGCACTTACTATTACTCCTCTTGCTGGAGGAACAAGATCTGTTTCAGCTCATCTCGTTATTACACAATTAGCATAGCGAAATCTCCTACGTATAGATAATTTGGAAGTTTGCCACCTCTAATCAGGTGGCTTTTCTTATGGCATTTGCTGGAATTTCCATTTGACTTCAATTCAGAGTTGACGCAAAATAAGAGGGAGATGATGTAAATTTGAATTTTTCGGGGAGAATTGTACATGAATAATAAATCAGGTCGTCATTCCTTCCGAGAGCGACTGGATCATATGGTGGGTAAGATTCGTACGGATATCCTAAGTGGAGTGCTACAGCCAGGTGCTTATCTGCCAGCAGAGAGTATGCTAGCCAAGCAGTTTGAGTTAAGCAATAAATCGGTCAGAAGAGGGCTGGATGTGTTAGTCCAAGAAGGCCTTATCGTCAAAATCGACCGTGTCGGAAGCAAGGTTATGGAGTCCGTGCAGGAGAGAATTCGTATTCATTTTGGCTGCAGTGCCTCGCTGTCCAAGGACTTTCTGCTGGATGATCTAATTGGTGAATTTCATCGACTGCATCCCGGTATTCATATTCTTCCGCTGGCGCTAAATGATTTTGACCATGTGAATTCTGCCGTAGAGATGATCAATAATGGGATGCTTGATGCCGTATCGCTGAATAGCACGCAATTTCAGGAAATGGCTGAAAATGGCTCGGCTGAGCTGCTGGAATCGCTTGATCCTGATCCTGAATTATATCCAATTGCGACAGAAGCTTTCTATCATGAAGAACAGTTGTATGCTTATCCGATTTCCTTCTCCCCCGTGGTGCTGTGCTACAACAAGGCCCATTTTCGGGAAGCAGATCTTCCTGAGCCGGATAGCTATTGGACCTGGGATGACTTAATTGAGGCGGCTCGTCAGTTGGCAGAGAAACGTGGACGACATGCCATTTATTTTGTGCCTGCTTCCGAGAACCGTTATTCTGTATTCCTGCTGCAGAGCGGGATTCAAACCGTGGTAGACGGGACCGAGCACCGTACACTTAGTCCGGAGACGGCAAATAGTCTTAGTGTGTATAGTAGGCTCGTGAACAACCATCAGATTTTCCCTAAATATCTTGCTGGCAATCATGAAGATGAGACGATTTCTTTGTTTGTCCAAGAACAAGTTTCTATGATTCTGACGACCTTTTTTAATTTAAATGAATTCAAGGCGTTAACGCTGGACTATGATCTTGCTCCGTTACCTAGGCTGAAAACAAAAGATCCGCAGAAGACATTACTGGTCACGATCGGAGCGGCTGTGGTCGGGAATTCACGACAAAAGGAAGCGGCTCGTCAATTCGTTAACTTCCTTGCTTCCGTAGAAGCGCAGAAAATTATTCGGGAACGCACAGTAAGTATTCCAGCTCGAAAGCGGATCGCTGAGATGAGTACGGCGGATCATTTGAATCGTCCTTCGAGATATCTGATGTACAGAGAGCTATTTCCAACTTTCTCCTACCTTAAAGATTTAGGACTTTCTATAGCCGTTCTAAAAAGCTTTCGTAAATTGTTGAACGCTTATTGGTCAAAGATGATTGATGAGGAAACGCTTCATGAGGAATTGAGTCTCTTAATCTCGGAACAGGATGCTGCCGATCAGAAGGTTTAAAAGGTGTTTTTCTGCGAAGGCTGTTCTCTTTAGAATATCAGTAAAGCGTGATAATGGTGCTGGTGGGCCATTATTACGCATTTTTTTAAATAAAAGCAAGCAGAAGTTGTATATTGTGCCTAATCTGTATGAGATGAGAGATGGTTTATTTAAAGTGGTTAAATACGAGTGATTTTGTAAGCGTTTTCTATTAAATTTGAGGGATTTCAACATTTTGCGACAGGTACATGTTATATAAGATTACACTAATTAGAGATATTTCTTATTATTATATTGACATCATGTAGGCTGGAAAATATAATGAAATACATCAGATATATATCAGATTAGCGAAATAAGAGATCTGATACTCTGAAATGTAAATCAAAAAGAAGTCAGAACAGATGTTTTCCTCTAATTAAAGTAGAAAAAAGGCAGTTGAAAGGAGGATATTCCCTATAAAAGGTAATTTTCAGAGTGATTACTCATTTAAAAATTTATTAATGTATCGTTGATTCCTTCTGATTGATGTTAGTGAATATATCATAATGATTATCTTATTTTTTAGTTATTAATAGGGGGTTGAATTATGAATGTTGCTAAAAGGAAGTTAGTTCTGCTGCTGCCTGTCCTGTTGTCATTAGTTACACTCGTATCTGCTTGCGGCGGTTCGAATACTAAGACTGGCAATACCGCAGCTCCTACTGCGGAAGTTCAGAAGGCTACGCAAGCTCCCGCTAAGGAAGGTAAAACAGTAGGTGGTCTGCAGCTCCCGATTGTTTCAGATAAGCTTGAACTGTCACTTTGGTCACCCAGCGGCGGCAATTTCAGAGGAACTAATTTTAATGAGAAATTATCCTTTCAGCAAATGGAAGAGAACACTAACATTCATATTGACTTTCAGCATAGTACGGAAGCCAGTGCGGAAGCCTTTAGCCTATTGATGTCATCTGGTAAGCTGCCGGACATTATCTACAATGATCTATGGGGCACGGATTCCGGAAAATATGGCACACAAGGCGCGCTGCTTCCCCTGGAAGATTTAATTGAGAAAAACGCGCCAAACTTCAAGAAAATCCTCGACGACAACCCGGATATCCGGGGACAAATTACTTCGCCTGAAGGCCACATTTTTTACCTGCCTAATCTCGTTCTTGATTCACAGGATCTCACTCAAATGTTCCCGCAAGTACGGAAAGACTGGATCGATAAGCTGGGTCTGTCTATGCCGGAAACTACCGAAGATTGGTATAACATGCTCAAGGCTTTTAGGGAGCAGGATGCCAACGGAAACGGCAAGAAGGATGAAATTCCACTAGTCACAGTCAACTTGGAAAATATCATGATGTTATTCGCGCCTGCCTTTGGCGTCGATTACGGATTCTTCGTGGATAATGGCCAAGTAAAATATGGCCCGAATGATCCTAAATTCAAGGATGTCGTAACCTATCTGCACCGTCTTTACGATGAACAATTGCTTGACCCGAACTATCTGGTAGATACCACATTCCAGACGCTGACTGAGAAGGTGACTACCGATGTGGCAGGGGCATGGTTTGGCTGGTCTGGCTCCTACATGGGGAACTTTACTACCCTAATGGAGGGCAAACATCCAACCTTCAAAATTGCACCAGCCATTCCACCTAAAGGACCGAACGGTGATCAACGTCATGTCTCCTTCCGCTGGCAAGCAGCAGCACACGGATTAGCGGTTTCCTCGCGGACGGAACATCCTGAGGAAGTGATGAAATGGCTGGATTATCAATACTCAGAAGAAGGCATTCTGCTGAACAACTTTGGGGTTGAAGGCAAGTCATATGATCTGGTAAACGGAGAACCGATTTATAAGAAAGAAGTAACTCATCCGACCAATGGCCTCACAAATACGCAAGAGCTGCTGAACCATACGATCGGGGGCGGAAGCTGGGCTACGGTAGCGGATACCAGATATGCTGAACAAATCCGAGAAGCTAACGGGCAAACGGAGAATCCGCTCGAGTTATATAGTGACTATATCGATTTTGATAGCAAGTTGCCTCCAGTCCAATTCACAACAGAGGAAAACGATGTAGTTGTTCCTTTGATGGCCGATATTCAGACCTATGTAGCCGAAACAATCAATGCCATGATCATGGGGCGCCAAAAGATTGAGGACTATGACAAAGTAATGAAGCAACTTGAGAAGATGGGAATTAACGATGTGTTAAAAGAGTATCAGGTTGCATACGAGCGATTTAAAGGGAAATGATTCAGCTTGTGAGGAGGTTGTTGTGGGCCGAGCGGTTCAGAGAGTACTTTGTGACCGCTCGCCACATGACAGCTATGACTAACGCCAGTGTCCGGGAGAGGAGAACTATATGGCTGTACCTGTAAAAGTCGCTAAAGTTGAAAGCAGGAAGCTTCCGGTCAAGAGGAGTCCGATTCCCTGGAAGCGGATAGCCTCCAATCGCTATCTTTATCTCATGCTCCTTCCTACGGTTTTGTATTTTCTGATTTTTGAATACAAGCCGATGTATGGGGCGATCATTGCCTTTAAGAATTTCAACCCCTACTTAGGGATCACGGATAGTCCTTGGGTGGGCTTCAAGAATTTCGAGAAGTTTTTCGAAAGCTATTATTTTCTCAGACTGCTTAAAAATACCTTCTTAATGAGTTTCTACTCACTCATCTTCATTTTTCCTGCTTCACTTGCTTTTGCGCTGCTGCTCAATGAGCTGCGGCTCAAGAAGCTGAAGTCCTTTCTGCAGACCGTGTCTTATTTGCCGCATTTTATTTCGCTGATCGTCATCTGCGGGATGATTATTGATTTCACCAAGCCCGGAGGCATTATTAACAGCCTGTTGCTTGGCATCGGACTAATCTCGGAGCCTATTCAGTTCCTGATTCTGCCGGAATGGTTTCGAACGATCTATGTAGGTTCTGGTATGTGGCAGAGCCTGGGCTGGAACTCAATTATCTACTTAGCGGCGTTATCTGGCATCAATCCGAGCCTGTACGAGGCTGCAGTTGTAGATGGTGCAGGACGATGGAAGCAGCTAACGAATATAACGCTGCCTGGGATTTTGCCTACGGTGTTAATCCTCTTGATTCTGAATGTGGGTACCCTGCTGAATGTGGGCTGGGACAAAATTATATTGCTTTACAATCCTGGAACGTACGTCACTGCGGATGTTATTTCAACATTTGTTTATAGACGAGGTGTGATGGAAGCGAATTACAGTTTTTCTGCCGCGGTAGGATTATTCAATTCCATAATCAACTTCACATTACTCGTTCTAGCCAACCGTATCAGCCGGAAAACAACTGAGAGCAGCTTATGGTGAGCATAAGCTTCCGATGAGAGTTTTGTACGATTTTTAGGAGGGTAGACAATGGTTGTGAAACGCAGTATGGGTGAAATCATTTTCGACAGCTGCAATGTGCTGTTTCTGATCTTGTGTTCTTTCCTGTTCCTGTACCCGATGTGGTACGTGCTGGTCTCCTCATTCAGCGATGCTCATGCTATTGCTGCGGGGAAGGTAAGCTTCTTTCCAATCGGCTTTAATCTGGATGCTTACAAGCTGGTATTTGAGGATACGCGGGTATGGACGGCTTACGGAAATACTTTCTTTTATGTCATTGTCGGTACGTTAATTAATCTGGTACTAACTACACTTGGGGCTTATCCTCTGTCCAGAAAGAATCTGGAGGGGAGAAATGTCATTATGGCTTTCATTGTGTTCACGATGTTTTTCAGTGGTGGTCTAATTCCTGCGTATCTGAATGTCCGTGAGCTTGGCTTGTATGATACGCGGTGGGCGCTGCTGTTGCCTGGTGCGGTTAGTGCCTTCAATTTGATAGTGATGCGGACCTTTTTTCAGTCTATCCCTGATAGTTTGATAGAGTCTGCCAAGATAGACGGCGCTCACGATTTCAGAATTTTACTGCGGATCGTGCTTCCGCTCTCCATGCCGGTTCTGGCGGTGATGACCCTCTTCTATGCGGTAGGCCACTGGAACAGTTGGTTCTCGGCCATGATTTATTTACAGGATCGGAATTTGTTCCCGCTTCAATTGATATTGAGGGAAATCCTGATTCAATCCTCTGCGCAAAATATGCTGGCCGGCGTTACCCAAGATGAGGTGTTTCGTATTAGTGAATCTATTAAATTCGCTACGATTATCATTGCTACCGTTCCCATTCTAATGATCTATCCATTTTTGCAGAAATATTTTGTAAAAGGCGTAATGATCGGTGCGTTGAAGGAGTAACAGCGATAGAGAAGATGCTGCATGTGACGGAATTGTTTCTGAAGCAGTCGGGAGGAGAAGACATATGAAGGCGGTAATATCTCAGGAAGGACAGATTCGCATGTCGGATGTTCTGACACCAGTCATTGAAGATGGATTTGTACTAGTCCAGACTGAATATTCGGCGATTAGCCCCGGAACGGAAATGATGATGAATGGCCTGCACCGTACACAACAAATTGTACTTGGATACAGTGCAGCGGGTGTAATCCGAACACGTGGGAAAGGAATGGAACACTGGCCTGAGGGTCTTCGGGTAGCTTGTTACGGCGGACCTTATGCAAAGCATGCGGAATGGCTGCTAATGCCTCAGCATCTGATGGTGCCCATTCCTGACCATGTTAGTTCGGAGGAAGCATCAACAGTAGGACTTGGAGCCATTGCAGTACATGCGGTAAGGCAGGTTGCACCGCAGTTTGGGGAGACACTTGTCCTGATCGGTGCCGGAATTCTTGGGCAGTTGATTGCTCAAATTGCTAAGGCGGCAGGATGCCGGGTGATCGTCTATGATTTGCTTGCAGAGCGCTGTGAGATGGCTGAGCGCCTTGGAATTAGACATATCGCTACTAGCCCAGAGAAGGTTAAGGAACATCTTGCTAACCTGACGGAGGGCATGGGAGCGGATGCAGTCATCGTATGCGCAGGCGGTAAAACCGGAGACCTTATTGATCAAGCGCTAGAGTGGGTACGGGATCGCGGCAAGGTACTGTTGGTTGGAGATGTTAAGCCGGATTTCTCTCGTGATCTGATGTTCGGTAAGGAAGCCCAAGTGCTGATTTCTAGAGCCGGAGGTCCCGGACGATATGATCCTATCTATGAGCGGAAGGGGATTGATTATCCTTACGGCTACGTGCGGTGGACGGAAGGGCGTAATATGGCTGAATATATTCGGTTAATTTCTGAAGGGGACATTCAGGTGAAGCCGTTGATTAGCGCGATATTCCCGGTTGAACGCTGTGAAGAAGCCTTTCGGCGTTATGCAGAGGATCCAGTGGATCTGTTGGGAGCAGTATTAGCTTATCCTGCGGCAGTTTCAGGGGGAGATGCGAAGGTTAAGGAACAGCTGACGAAAGAAGGCGGAAGCAGATGAAGGCGCTGCGGATCGGTGAGCCACTGAACGGTCTGGCGGTTTGGGCCTCAGCTTATGGAACATGGCAAGGGGCAGACCGGATCTACGCTGTTTCTTCCGGGAGTCCTTGCATCTTATTTGTTCTAGACCCGAGCGGTGAACAAGCGGTGGAACGGTATGCGCTGGAAGGCTCGGATCATTGCTGGGGTGTAGTCTTAACAACCAGCGGAGTGTATATCGGGGGAAGCGGCATTTTGTACAGGTACACTCATGAGAATGGTGTGGAGAACCTGGGTGAGATGATTCCCGGTGAATTCTATACGTGGCGGTTGGTAGCAGATACGCAAGGCAGGATCTATGGGGGATGTTATCCTGGGGGGAAAGTGTTCCAGTATGACCCAGCGACAGGAGTGTTTAGGGATTATGGTGCTATGGTAGCTGGAGAACAGTATGCGCGTTCTATGGAAGCATGGAACGGTAAGCTCTATGTGGGAGTTGGTACACAAGCCCCGCATATTGTTGTACTGGATACGGAGACGGGAGAACGCTCGGAAATCAGGCTGCCAGATGAATGTAAAAGCGAGCAACTGGTGTATGACTTGAACATCGTTCAGGGCAAGCTTTTTGCTCGAATTACACCGTCTGCACGGTTGTGCATTTATGATCTGGAACTGCAGGAGTGGGGAGACACTGTGGATCATGTGAGTGGACTTAGTGTTTCGCCGCCGGATGAGCTGGGAAATGTGTATTTCATTAAAGATGACTATTTGCAGCGTTATGATGTCCGGACTGGAAGCCTGTTCGTTACTTCTCTAGCTATGCCGGAGCCGGCAGGTGATTATGGCTGGCTGAATAACCATACTCTAAATCGGAAAGAGTGCTGCTTAACGGGTGTATACAGGGACGGGAGTTGCTGGATTTACGATCCGGCGACGGATCGGTATACGGTCAAGGACTTCGGTCTGCAAGGTCAATCGGTCCATTTGCAGTCTATGACCTATGGACCTGATGATGCTCTCTACATCGGAGGGTATTTCGCAGGTGGGCTGTCCAGATTCGATAAGGCAGCCGACGAGATCATTTCATATCGGGGCATTGGTCAGACGGAAGGTATGCTTGCTGGGAGCGATTGTCTTTATCTAGGTGTATATCCGCGAGCGAATATTTTCAAATATGACCCGAATGAAGATTGGAAGCCGGGAGAGAATCCAGAGCTGCTATTTTCCTTACAGGAAGAGGAGCAGGACCGCCCTTTTGCTTGGGCTTGGGCAGGAGAAGAGCTGGCAATTGGAACGGTTCCTTCCTATGGTCGGCATGGAGGAGCGTTGACACTGTACAATCCTGCGAGCGGTGTGCGTGAGGTGTTTAGAAATCTTTTGCCGCAGCAGAGTGTAGTGTCCCTTGTCAGTAGTGATCAGCTGTTGTTTGCTGGAGGGTCCGTCTGGGGTGGACTTGGGATTGCTCCTCAGCGTGCGTATGCCTCTCTAATGATTTGGGATCTAGAGAAGCGCTGCAAAGTATGGGAAGGTGTACCGGTACAAGGGGAAAGGGCAATTTCTGCTTTGGTTCTAGATGATGCAGGGCATCTTTGGGGTTTGACGGGGGGACTGTTATTTCGGTTCGATCCACAGCTTAAGCAAACTATAAAGACTTACTCATTGTTCCCCATGGACTGGAATGTAGTGACTCATTTTTGGCGCAGTGGTAATGAACTGCTTTATAAGGAAGGCATGTTGTACGGCGTGTCGATGAATCGCTTGTTCAAGTTTAATATGCGGAATGAGGAGCTTGAGGTGTTGGATGACGATGCGCGGCTACTGGCAATCGACCGTGAGGGTGATTTATTTTTTGCAAGAACTACAGCATTGTATCGGATGTACAAGTAAGGTCTGCACTATCCTTGGCGAAGGGTGAGGGATGATGAGAATCTTATATTTTTATAAATTCTGTATTCTAGGTGGGGTTACCACTCAACTTGCACATAGATTCAAATTTTTGCGGCACCACTCGGAAGTACATTTTGCTTTTTTGGAAGATTACGGCGGGGCAAGCGCTTTTGATGGATACGAGCATGTCCGAATTCTGGGGACAGTTGAAGAAATTAAGAGCTACATGGAAGTCTATGATTTCGATGTCATTATTACTATTGATACTTACGAGCTGTATGAAGCACTTGGGCCTGTACAAGAGGGAAAGGTTATTATTCATGAGGTACATACCACCTATTCCGAACCCTTACAGAAGTTGGCAGCAACGAAAGATAGTTTGCCTTTTCACTATGTGATCACTCCCTCCGCTTACATGAAGGATTATTTGGACGGTATCGGCATAGCGGGTGCTTATCATATTAATAATTGCCTGGATACCGATTTGTTCCGATATGAAGCGGGTATTGAGCAGGAGCCTGCCACTATTTTGTGGGTGGGTAAACTGGATGATCACAAGAACTGGTCGTCCTATTTGAACATTGCTGGAATGCTGAATGCCAAGATGCCAGAGCTGCAATTTATGCTTGTTGGAGGTTATACTGCTCCCGATGAGATCAAGAAACAGCTGATGGTAAAGGTAGAACAGCAGGGGGTTAAGCATTTCAAGTGGATTCCCAAAGTGGACTACGATGAGATGCATCGCTATTATTCATCGGTTGCGCAGAATGGTGGGTTATATATTAGTACCACGACCAATGAATCTTTTGGGATGACCGTACTGGAGGCGATGGCCTGCAGGTGTCCGGTAGTGGTTCCGCGTGTAGGGGCGTTGCCGGAATTATTGGATGGTCCGTTAAGTGTTTCCCTATACGAATCAGGCAATGAAGAGGAGTGTGTGGACAGATTGAGCGCACTGCTGGAGCAGAATAGTCTGAGGGAAGGCTTGAAGTCATTGGGAGAACAGAAAGCTAGAACTACTTACAGCATCGAACAAGTGGGAAAAGAATACATGGAACTACTTGAGCGATTCAGAGAAGAACGTTTAATTCTTAAATAAGTAGATCACTCCATGGGGCTGTCAACCGAATAAGAGGTGTTGTTGAAATGGAAGAGCTGCAGATCGGTATGGTAGGAATGGACACTTCGCATAGCAGGATTTTCGCGGCGCTGCTAAATGATGAATCTCATCCGCTTTATATTCCGGGTGGCAGGTTACACTGCGGTTATCCGGGGGGTTCTCTTGATTTCGAGCTAAGCTATTCACGTGTGAGACCGATTAGCAGTGAATTGCAGGAGCGCTATGGGGTTGAATTGCTCGATTCTATAGAAGAAGTTGCGGAGAGATCCCATGCGATTCTATTGACTTCTGTAGATGGGAGAGTGCACAAGGAACAATTTGCGGTGCTGGCTCCTTACGGAAAGCCGGTATTCATTGACAAGCCGTTAGCGGTTTCTTCTGAAGATGCGAAGATGATTGTGGAATTGGCGGAGAGGTATGGAACGCCATTTTTCTCCAGCTCTATGCTACGTTTCGGTGGACCACTGGTAGCCCTCTTAGAGGATGAAAGTGCAGGTGCTATTCTAGGTGCGGATTGTACTGGACCACTCGATCTACAGCCGACACAACCGGGGTTATTCTGGTATGGCATACACGCTGCTGAGATGTTATATGCCGCCCTTGGAGAAGGTTGCCATTGCGTACGTGCCGTCAGTAACGATACGCAAGAATGGGTAGTCGGCCAGTGGAAGGACGGGCGAATCGGGACGATCCGCGGAAACCGTACAGGCGGCTCTGATTTCTATATCGTATTGCATCGTGAACGAGGGAGTAACGGAATTAACGCGCTCGGAGCAAATTACAACGCAGGACACCAGCAATTACTGAAGAAATTTATAGCTATGGCGCGAGGGGACTCTCCACCGGTACGATCTTCCCTAACACTAGAGTTGATTCGCTTCATCGAAGCGGCCAACGAAAGTCGGGTAAGCGGTGCTGATGTTCGTCTGTAAAGGAAAGCACAATCTGAAAGGAGTGTAGTGTATTGATTAGGACAGCAGTGATTGGATGCGGTGGCATGGGAACTGTTCATGCGGATCGTTACAAGTCCATGCCCGAAGCTGAGCTTGTCGCCGTATGTGACATCGTTGAAAAAGCCGCTGAGGTGCTAGGAACTTTAGTGGGCGTTAGCTATTTTACATCTGTACAAGAAATGCTCGAGCAGGTAAAGCCAGCGGTGGTCAGTGTTGCTGTGCCGACCTATTTGCATGTAGAACTGGTACGGATTGCGGCTTACCATGGTGCGCATGTGATCTGTGAGAAGCCGCTCGCACTCACTTCGCAGGAAGCGGAAGAAGCAATTCGTTACTGCAACGAGCGCGGTGTACATTTGTTTGTGGGCCATGTCGTTCGTTTCTTTCCTTCTTACAGACAGCTTGCGGAGGGAATAACGCAGCTTGGCAGTGTTCAAGGCGGAATATACCATGCTAAACGGGCGGGTTCACATCCCGGAAACGTGCAAGCGTGGTTTCGGGATCCATTTCTTAGCGGTGGCGTCATTATGGATTTAATGATTCACGACATTGACTACATTCGTGGGGCTTTTGGTGAAGCCCGTGAAGTATATGCGTTCCAGCACCAGTCGGAAGACATAAATTATGCTTCAGCCACTTTCCGGTTCAAGAATGGAACCATTGCACAGCTTGAAGCATTTTGGGGGTATCCAGGGTCGTTCCACTCCTCTTTTGAATATGCGGATGCGGAAGGAATCATCTCAGGCGGGACCGGGGATGGCGAAAGTCTACATATTCGCAAGTCGATAACGACGGGCTCTACATCGGGATTTGTGGAGACACCTTCGAGTGTGCTGCTGAAGGACCCGTATTATTTGGAACTGGAGCATTTTCTAAGCTGTCTAACAAGTGGGGAAGAGCCGATAGTCACTGCACAGGATGCGCTGGAAGCTGTACGCTGGGCTGAAGCCGCTCAGCAATCGGCAATGACCCATCAACCGGTGAAGCTTGAAGTGAAGGGGGATATTTAATGAGCCGTTTGAATATTGGCATGATCAGTTTCGCGCATGCGCATGCTTTTGACTATTTGGCAAGTTTACTGCACATGTCTGAAGTGACGGTCAGTGGAATTGCTGATGAGGTGCCAGAGCGCACACAGGCGCTCGCAGAACGTCATTCGATTCCCTATTATGCTAACTACAAGGAACTTCTGGAAGATGCGAATATAGATGCCGTAATTATTTGCTCGGAAAATGTCTATCATGCTGAGCTAACCATCGCTTCAGCCCGAGCGGGCAAGCATGTACTGTGCGAGAAGCCGCTAGGTCTGTCAGTGGAAGAAATGCAACGCATGATTTCGGTCTGCTCTGAAGAGGGAGTACAGCTTATGACAGCCTTTCCTTGCCGCTTCCTCACTCCGGTTGTTCGGGCTAAGGAATCACTAGATCGCGGCGATATTGGTGAAATTATTGCTTTTAAAGGAACTAACAGAGGTTCTTTTCCGGGACCTAGATGGTTCTCTGATGAAGCCCTATCGGGAGGCGGTGCTGTTCTAGATCACACTGTGCATGTGATGGATCTGATGAACTGGTTCTCCGGTTCTTCTGTAGAACAGGTGTATGCCTATGCGGATACCTTATTTGATGCAGAGCGCAAGCGGACGATCGATGATGCTGGAATGGTGCATGTAACTTTTGAGAATGGTGTGTTCGGAGTGCTGGATCCTAGCTGGTCACGCAATCCCGGCTTCCCCATATGGGGGGATGTGACCCTAGAAATCATTGGAACTAAAGGTGTCATCTCCATAGATGCTTTTAACCAAAAAAACAATGTATACGGAAGAGCATCTGGCAAAGGGAACTGGTCCTTCTGGGGAGATGACATGAATGAACTGATGCTAAAGGCTTTTGTACAGGCGCTTCTAGAAGGGGTGGAGGTACCGATTTCAGGAATAGATGGACTCCGATCCACAGAGGTTGCACTTACTGCTTATCAATCTGCTCATGCAGGCCAACCCGTGCGTTTAATTAAATGAGGATGCTGTAAGTACAAAACTTTGAGGAGGATGGAACCGCCTATGAAGGATCAGGAATTGTTCGATAGCATGTGTGAAAAGCTCTACTCTGCGGTAATCTCTGACACGTTGGATCAATTGGGCTATCGTAATCAGGTGATGCGGGAAAATATCAACCCGATAGATCCTACCTGGATCGTTGCCGGAAGAGCAAAGACCATTCTGTCTGTGGATATTCATCATTTGCCGGAAGATCCGTACACGAAGGAGATTGAGGCGGTGGACAGCGTTAAGCCCGGTGAGATTGTCATCGGCTGTACGAATGAATCGCGGCAGAACGGACTGTGGGGAGAGCTATTGTCTACGGCTTCCAAAATGAGAGGTGGCCGCGGAGCCATTGTAGATGGACTAATCCGTGATACTGCTAAAATTCTGGAGCTTGGTTTTCCTGTCTTTGCTACCGGGACCAAACCTGTTGATTCTCAAGGTCGTGGAATTGTTATCGACTATGACATTCCGGTGCTATGCGGTGGCGTAATGGTCCATCCCGGAGATGTAATCTTTGGTGATCGTGATGGTATCGTTGTGATTCCGGGCGCCATCATCGATGAAGTGTTCCAATTAGCTATGGATAAGGTGACTCGCGAGAATCATACACGGGATGAACTGCTCGAAGGATATACCTTGCGGCAGGTCTACGATAAATATGGTGTGCTCTGAACAAGATCCGAGGGAGTGATGTACATGAGGCTGGCTGGCAAAAGAGCATTGGTCACAGGTGCAGCAAGAGGAATTGGACTGGGGATCGCCCATCGATTTCTGGAAGAAGGCGCTCAGGTGGTGTTGCTGGACCGAAGTGAGGGGGAGCTTCTTATTGCACTTGAAACCTTGAAGGATTATGGTGAAAAAGCTGCAGTAGAGATATGTGATCTTCGCGATGTCTCACAGTTAGAACAATCTGTTGCCCAAGCCTTTGAAAGGTTCGGTGGGATAGATATTGTAGTGAACAATGCCGGAATCGCCTTTCGTGAACACTTTCTCGACATCTCGGTTGAGCATTGGAATGCAGTATTTGATATCAACGTAAGGGCGGTTTATTTAATAGGTCAGCTTGCAGCGAGACAAATGATTTCTCAGGGTGGCGGAGGCGCCATTATAAATACGAGTTCCAAAAATGGTCTATCAGCAAGCTCGGAGCTCGCGCATTACAATGCTTCTAAGGCTGCTGTTATACTGCTAACGGAATCGATGGCAGTGGAGCTGGCGGCTTATGGTATCCGGGTAAACGCAGTAGCACCGGGATTTGTGGATACACCCCTCGACCGCAAGCTGCGCGAAGCTTCGAAGCTCCCGGCTTATTCGGAGCATACACCGATGAAGCGGGCGGCAACGATAAGGGAAGCTGCCAATGTATTTCTTTTTCTGGCTTCTGATGAAGCCTCCTATGTAACGGGAGAAACCATTCGTGTGGATGGTGGACATTTGGCTAATGGTAGTGAGCTGTAAATAGAAGAAGGAGTGAACGTATTGGAAATTACAGAAGTTCAGGCAGAATTGATGATTGATGCTCAGGCTGAGCTTGGTGAAGGGCCGCATTGGGATGCCGAATCCAAACAGTTGTATTGGGTCGATATAACGGGTAAGAAGCTTAGAATATACGACCCGATCACTGGTGGTGAAGTAGTTCGCTCTTTCGACCAAATGGTCAGTGCAGTTATTCCTACGACAACAGGAGGACTTCTATTGGCTATGGAGGATGGGGTCTACCTTTCTCAAACTGAAGGATCTCCGGTGCTGCTGACTTCAATAGAAGCGGATCTTCCACGCAACAGAGCAAATGATGCCAAATGCGATCGACAAGGCCGACTGTGGGTGGGGACGATGAGTATGGATGATGAGCCGAAAGACGGAGGCTTCTATGTCGTGGAGTCTGGCGGCTTCGCTCGCCAAGTGTTATCTGGCATCGGCTGTTCGAATGGTATGGCTTGGGATTATTCGCACAGCAAGATGTATTACATTGATACGCCGACTAGGCAAGTGGATGTATTTGATTACGAGGAAAAGTCTGGAAGGATAAGTAACCGAAGATTAGCATTCCGAATTCCTACAACAACTGGCTATCCGGACGGAATGACAATAGATAGTGAAGGCATGCTTTGGGTCGCCCACTGGGGCGGCGGCTGTGTATCACGATGGAACCCGGAGACGGGTGAGCAGCTTGGACTCATTCGAGTTCCAGCACCACTGGTGACCTCGTGTACTTTTGGAGGCAGTGATCTAACGGAACTCTACATTACAACTGCAAGGATAGGGATGCACGAGAAAGAGTTACGTGATTATCCGTTTGCAGGCGGTTTGTTTATGGCTAAGCCCGGGATGACTGGCTTGTTGCCGGGAAACTTTCAGGCTAAGGAGTAGGAAGAGGAGGCAAAGCGATGCGACTCAAAGATAAGATCATCATAATAACCGGAGCTGGCTCGGGAATTGGAAAAAGCACGGCTGCTTTATTCGCTTCAGAAGGAGCGACAGTAATCATTGCCGATGTCCAAGAGGATTCAGGAAAAGCCGCTGTCACTGAAATAGAGGCGACGGGTGGAAATGCGATGTTCATACCCTGTGATGTAACCGATGCTAGCAGTACTACCGTGATGGCTGATCAAGTCTTTAATACTTTTGGATGTATCGATGTGCTCTTTAATAATGCAGGAATCAGTGGCGTGGGTGCGGTACATGAGGTTTCCGAGGAAGTATGGGAGAGGGTCATGCGGGTTAATGTGACGGGTGTGTTCTTAACCTGCAAGGCTGTCCTCCCTTATATGATGAAGACCAAGAAGGGTTCTATCATTAATATGTCCTCTGGCATCGCCGAAATCGGAGTCGCAGAGCGAGCTTCCTACAGTGCTTCTAAGGGAGCTGTTCTATCTTTAACTAAAGCAATGCAGGTTGATTATGCACCTTACGGCATTCGTGTAAATGCGCTGCTACCAGGTACGATTATGACTCCGTTTGTAGAAGGTTATTTGAAGACTTCTCTGGATCCAGAGGCTTCGGTTGCGGCCATTAAGCGTAGACAGCTTAGCGGTGAGCTTGGCAAACCTGAGGATGTGGCACGAGCTGCACTATTTCTAGCTTCCGATGAGTCCGGGTTTGTAATGGGTTCGCCGCTATATGTGGATGGTGGCCTTGTCTTCGGAAAAAATGCATAAAGTGAAGGAGAGTTTTATAGATGAGGCTAGTTACCTTTTTGCAAAAAGAAGATGATCATATGGGCGTTCTAACCGACCATGGTGTGGTGGATATTGAGGCGGCACAGACTGCATTATCCACTCGGACGGAGGTTCCAGTAACGGTTAAGCAATTGCTTGATGGTGGGGAGGATGCACTTAACCAACTGAGGATTTTTGTGAATGAGCTGCCTGAAGGAGAAGTGAATCCATCCTGGCTGAAGCAGGAAGATGAATTAGCATTCGGTCCCTGTGTTACTGATCCTGGAAAAATCATCTGTATTGGCCTTAATTATCGCCGGCATGCGGAAGAGACTGGGATGGCCATTCCGGAATATCCCATCTTGTTCAATAAATTTAACAATACACTAACTGGACATGGCTCAGAAGTTCCGCTTCCGAGGAACAGCCAGAAGGTGGACTACGAGGCAGAGCTTGGCATCGTCATCGGACGAACCGCGAAATATGTGACGGAGGAAGATGCACTGGATTATGTCTTCGGGTATTGTACGGCTAATGATTTGTCGGCGCGAGATTTACAGATGCGGACGAGTCAATGGCTAGCGGGAAAGTCTTGCGATAAATTTTCACCCATTGGGCCTTACTTAGTCACTGCGGATGAAGTAGGCGATCCCAATCAGCTCGATATTCAGTGTACGGTGAATGGTGAACTGCGTCAGAACTCCAACACTTCGGACATGATTTTTAATTGCAAACAGATTGTCAGCTATGTATCCCAGTGTATGACGCTTTCGCCGGGGGATATTATCCTGACTGGAACACCAGAAGGCGTAGTGATGGGTTACCCTCCAGAGGATCAGGTCTATTTGCAAGCTGGTGATGTGGTCACGGTGCAGATTGAGAAGCTTGGTGCCATTACAAATACGATGGTTAGCGAATAGGAGGGAGTAGGGATGATCTTCGATTGTCATACCCATTTGTTTGGACCGGGAATGGTTTCGGGACCTACGGATGAGGCGATCAAACGGGCTTGGGGACCGGATATGAATATCGAAGCAACCCCCGAGCAACATCGTAGTAATTTGGAAGGATTCTCTGGTGCAATCGTATTGGCCATGGCAGCGCATGCAACGGGACTGGTTGTGCCGAATGCTTATGTCGCAGATTACTGTCGCACGGATCCGGATCGATTATTCGGTTTTGCGAGTGTAGATCCCAATCATCTGGATTGTGTTACTGAATTTGAGACTGCGATCCGTGAGATGGGATTAAAAGGGCTGAAGCTTGCGCCTATCTATCAGAACTTTTATCCTGATGATCCCAGGCATTATGCCCTCTATGCCAAAGCAGAACAGCTAGATGTACCTATTCTTTGGCATCAAGGAACCTCTTTTGTACCGGAGGGTTATCTGGATGCATCAAGGCCGGCGATGCTGGACCCGATTGCCCGTGCTTTTCCGAAGCTGAAGATGATTGTGGCACATATGGGTCATCCATGGATTGATGAATGTATTTCATTGGTGCGCAAGCATCCTAATCTGTATATGGATGTTTCTGCTTTAGGAAGTAGACCTTGGCAATTTTACAATGCACTGGTGTCTGCGATGGAATATGGAGTTCAAGATAAAATATTGTTTGGGTCGGATTATCCGTTCTTTGGGACACAGAAGATGCTAGATGCTCTGTACCATATCAATGATCTAGTGGAGGGAACGAAGCTGCCACAAATACCGCAAAAATATATTGAGGACATAATACATCGTCTAACACCGGAAATTATTGGTTTTATCTAAAACATTTATGCTTGGTCTATAAGCGAGGTTGTTAAAAGGAGATGGGGTCATGGCGGAGTGCAGGGACAGCGAGGAGAGTGTGGCTGAATCAGGCGGTAAGTTGAAGAGCGAGGCTTATTTTCAGGAAAAAGATCTATGGGGATTTATCCATCGTTCCTTCACGAAGTCTATGGGATACACCGAAGAAGATCTCCGCAAGCCAGTGATCGGCATTTGCAACACGTTTAGTGAGCTGAATAAATGCCATTCCCATTTTAATGAATTGGTGGATTACGTGAAGCGTGGTGTTTGGCAGGCAGGGGGAGTGCCGATGGAATTCCCGACGATTTCGATTGGTGAGCCTTATGTGAAGCCTACAACGATGCTGCTGCGTAATTTGATGGCAATGGATACGGAAGAAATGATGAAGGGGCATCCCATTGACGGGGTAGTGCTTCTTGGGGGTTGCGATAAAACGGTACCCGCTCAGCTGATGGCAGCCGCTAGCGCCAATATTCCAGCCATTGTATTGACAGGTGGCCCTATGCTAAATGGCCGATTGGGCGGGCGTAGCCTTGGAGCGTGCACGGATTGTTATGGCTTTACGCTGGAGCATAAAGCCGGAAATATAAGTGACGAAGAGCTGGCTGTTGCAGAGAATGCAATTTGCCGTAGTGACGGTCACTGCATGGTGATGGGTACAGCAAGCACGATGGCCTCGATCGCCGAAGCGATCGGCATGGCGTTACCGGGCTGTGCGGCTATTCCGGCGCCGGACAGCAGACGCAGGCATATGTCCGAGCGAACGGGCAAGCAGATCGTAGAGCTGGTTCGCCAGAGCATTCGTCCCCGCGACATCATGACTGCAGCGGCGATAGAGAATGCGATCACAGTTACGATGGCGAGCGGCGGATCGACGAACGCTATCATCCATCTTATAGCGATCTCCCAGCGGCTGGGGATGAAGCTGCCTTTAGAGACATTTGACCGGATCAGTAGTCAGACCCCGTTTATTTTGAACCTGCGTCCTTCGGGCAAATATCAGATGGAGGAGTATTTCGAGGCAGGTGGTGTACCCGCGCTGATGAAGGAGCTGGAGCTGCTGCTGCATGGGGATTGTTTGACTGTAACAGGCAGAACGGTTGCAGAAAATCTGGTTCAGGCGGCAACACTTGACGGAGATGTGATTCGTACCTTGGAGGAGCCACTCGACAGCCAAGGTGGAATTGCTGTGTTGCGCGGGAATCTGGCGCCGGATGGGGCGCTGATCAAGCAAACCGCTGTATCCGCTCATCTCAAAAAGCATATCGGACGCGCAGTAGTGTTCGAGAGCCCGGCCGATCTAAATAAGCGGATCGATGATCCTGATCTGGTCGTGGATGAGAACAGTGTGCTAGTGCTTAAAAACGCAGGTCCCAAGGGTGCTCCAGCGATGCCGGAGATCGGGCAAATCCCGATTCCACAAAAGCTGCTGAAGCAGGGCATACGCGACATGGTACGCATCTCAGACGCGCGGATTAGCGGTACTTCCTATGGCGCATTGATTGTACATGCGGCGCCGGAAGCTGCTGTTGGTGGTACGCTGGCGCTTGTGCAGGATGGCGACGAAATTGAGCTGGATATTTCCGCGAGGCGCTTGGAGCTGAAGGTGTCGGATGAAGAATTGGCACGACGTAGGGTCTCATGGCAAGCGCCGAAGCCGCACTACGACAGAGGGTATGGCTTGCTGTTTCATGAGCGTGTGCTTCAAGCGAATCTCGGTTGTGACTTTGACTTTCTTCTCCCTGTTGAGCTTAGAGAAGAGTTGCTGAGCGAGAGGGAATCGGTGCACTCGAAATAAAAGCCGAGACTGAAATAATCCAATGCTTGTGAAGATAAAATAGCTGCACTTTATACAACTACAGTATATCGTAATCGTCTCATTTGGACTTTAATTGCACTTCATACAGTTAAATCTTATCAAATCGCTGTTTTTAGCCTCATTTTGGATTATTAATTGCAGATAGTACAACTAAATTGCCATCTACGGGAACAGGAGTTGATATAAGTGTACGAAATACACTTATATCGCACGAATCGTACGTGTCGCGCATGTCGCAAATATCGCACGAATTGTACGTATCTGCGGCTTCGGAAGCGGCTATCGGAGGAATTGCGACCTTGTGCAGGATGGCGACGAAATTGAGCTGGATATTTCCGCGAGGCGCTTAGGGCTGAAGGTGTTGGAAGAGAATGAGGCCAAGCGGCGGATTACAAGGCAAGCGCCTAAGCTACACAACGACAAAAGTTAGTATGAGTTTACTAGATTGTCTGACTGAACTGGATAGGCTGGACTGAGCTTGGTCTATTGCTTTGATTGATTTGAAAGAGATGATTGCTTTGCTTTGAGTGATTGCATTTTATGCAATAGATTCCGCTCTAGAGTGGATGGATTTTGATTCTATTGCACTTTGTGCAATGAAATTTCAGATAATCACCACTAAACGAGCTTATAGCAGGAATCTGATGTATGAAGTGCAATAGATTCATTTTTTAGCGATGAATTTGGAAATTCTATTGCACATTCTGCAACCAGGGAGTTAGTTTTCGATTGTAGCAAGCTGGTTTGTGAATGTAGCTAGTTAGTTTTCGATTGTAGTTAGCTTGGTTTCCGATCACAACAAGCTAGTTTCTAATCTCAGCTAGCCTGGCTTTCAATTACAGCTAGCAACGTGTCCGATTATACCAAGCTATGAGGTCTTTTGTGGTAAAAGCAACAAACTTGAGTCAATGGAGAGGAGAGTTCAATGATGCGAACCGTTCAAGAGTTGGAGGAGCGCTTGGCAAGTCCATCGGCAGCCCTGATTGAGGAACTTAGCCAGCTCGATGGAGATATTATGCTACTAGGCGTGGGGGGCAAGATGGGACCCAGTCTCGCAAGGCTAGCGGTGAATGCAATTCGCCAAGCGGGGCTAGACAAGAAAGTTATCGGCGTTTCCCGCTTCTCGAATAAGGAGCTGAGACGAGAGCTTGAAGAGGCCGGGGTCGAGATTATCTCCGCCGATTTGTCTGACGATAAGGCGCTGCAGGCACTCCCTGAAACCCAAAATATTCTCTATATGGCCGGGAATAAATTCGGCACGACCGGGAATGAACATTTCACTTGGATGATGAATGCCTATCTACCGGGCCGCGTTGCGGAACGGTTCCGTAATTCACGAATGGTTGTATTCTCGACAGGCAACGTTTACCCTTTTACTCCGGTCAGCCAAGGAGGCGCAACGGAAAGAACTTCTCCGAACGCGAACGGGGAGTATGGGCAATCCTGTCTGGGCCGTGAGCGTATATTTGAACATTTCTCTCATAAAAATGGAACGCCGATGTTCATTTATCGGCTGAATTACGCCATTGATCTGCGGTATGGTGTGTTATTGGAGCTTGCTCGATCGGTCAGGGAGGGACTTCCCATTGATATCACAATGGGTCATGCCAATGTGATCTGGCAAGGGGATGCGAATGAAATCGCATTGCGAGCACTGCTGCGTTGCAGTTCGCCGCCTAATGTCATGAACATTACTGGGCCTGAGACATTGTCCCTGCGCTGGGCTGCGAATGAATTCGGCCGAAAGTTAGGCGTTGAGCCGATTTTTACAGGTGCAGAAGCACCTACTGCACTGCTAAGTAATGCAGCGAAAGCAGCTGCCACCTTTGGCTATCCGCGGGTATCGCTGGCCGAAATGATCGACTGGATTGGCGATTGGGTAGGGCAAGGCGGAGAAACCTGGAATAAACCCACGCATTTTCAGGAGCGGGAGGGCAAATATTAATGACACTGACAAGAGTACCTTTGACTTCGGAATTACATGCCGCGCTTCATGATGGGTTGGCTATTCCCGCACATCCTCTCGCCTTAACTAAAGAGCGCAAGCTGGATGAGCGACGTCAACGGGCACTTACCCGATATTATGTTGCTTCCGGGGCGGGTGGAGTCGCGGTTGCCGTGCATTCTACTCAATTCGAGATCAGGGATCCAGAAGTAGGGCTGCTGGAACCTGTGTTACGTCTAGCTGCGGAAGAGGTGGAGCTTGCCCAGCTAAATCGGCCATTCATGAAAGTAGCGGGTATTTGCGGTGGGACGGAGCAGGCTGTTCTTGAAGCGCGCCTTGCTGCAAGCTTTGGTTATGAATCAGGACTGCTCAGTATGGGAGGCTTGCAAGACTTAAGCGAGGAAGAACTGCTGGAACGAACACGCAGAGTGGCGGATGTGATTCCGGTATTTGGTTTCTACCTTCAGCCGTCGGTGGGAGGACGGATTTTAAGTTTTGATTTTTGGAAGGCATTTGCTGAAATAGAAGGCGTAATCGCCATCAAAATGGCACCGTTCAATCGTTATCAGACGCTGGATGTAGTCAGAGCAGTGCTTGAATCCAGCCGTAGCGAAGAAATTGCTCTGTACACCGGAAATGACGATAATATTGTCAGCGATCTGCTCACGACCTTCCGATTTATGGTGAACGGCAAGCCCGTTGAGAAAAAAATAGTCGGCGGCCTACTCGGTCACTGGGCAGTCTGGACGAGCAAAGCAGTACAGCTGCTTAATGAGATTAAAAAGGTCAGAAGTGAACCCTCGTTGGCATCCGATTGGTTGACGCTTGGGGCTGAAGTGACGGATAGCAATGCGGCGATATTTGATCCCGCGCATCATTTTCATGGCTGTATCCCGGGTATTCATGAAGTGCTTCGCCATCAAGGATTGCTTGAAGGCTTATGGTGTCTAAATCAGGAGGAACGATTATCCCCGGGGCAAGTGGAGGAAATCAACAGAGTGCGCAGAGACTATCCCCATCTAGTGGATGATGGATTTGTGGCATCGCATTTGGAAGATTGGCTGCAATAACACGTAGTTGTATAAGAGTTAAGGAGGGCGCACTTTCGACAAGTGCGTTCTTTCTTATCCAGAGTGCGATATCCTCCGCCTCATGATACAATAAGGGACAAGTTTATAAGGATGAGGTGACTTTAATTGAAGTATGATTTCGATCGCGTAATTGACCGCCGTAATACACGTTCTTACAAGTGGGACCAGTCCGAAAAGTTGTTTGGTGAGAAGGATATTATGCCACTTTGGGTGGCAGACATGGATTTTGAAAGTCCTCCTGCAGTGAAGGAAGCGATTCTGCGCCGCGCAGAACAAGGGGTTTACGGATACAGTGTACCTAGTGACTCTTATAAAGAAGCTATCACGTCGTGGTTTAGAAGACGGCATGATTGGGAAATTAAACCGGAATGGATTTCGGATTCTCCCGGAATCGTAACCTCCTTAAGTTTTGCTGTAGAGCTGTTTACCGAGCCGGGGGACGAGGTTATTTTGCAGTCGCCAGTCTATTATCCCTTCTATGACGTCATCCAAATGAATGATCGCAAGGTCGCCAAGAATCCGCTTGTTATTCGTAATGGACGCTTCGAGATGGATTATGAGCAATTGGAAGGGCTGATGCAAGGTGGAGCCAAGCTGCTGCTTTTATGTAGTCCGCATAATCCGGGTGGTAGAGTATGGGAAAGAGAAGAGCTGCTGAAGCTTGGTGAGCTCTGTCTGCGTTATGGAGTGACCGTAATCTCTGATGAGATTCATTGTGATTTGGCGCTTCCAGGTTATGAGCATATCCCTTTTGCATCCTTATCTGAGGAAATTGCGAATATTACACTAACCACACTTGCCGCGACCAAAACCTTCAATCTACCGGGGTTACAATCTTCTTTTATCGTTTCTTCCAATCCGGAATTGAAGCTTAAATTTGATCGAAAAATGAAAGCCTTGAGTTTACATATGGCTAGCTACTTCGCCCAAGGTGCAGTAGAAGCTGCCTATAATGATGGAGAAGAATGGTTGGATGAGCTTTTAGAGTACGTGTCCGGTAATGTGGACTATGCGATTAGCTATCTGTCGGAGCATTTGCCGCAGGTCCAAGTGATGCATCCGCAAGGCACATACCTGCTATGGGTTGACTGTCGCGGTCTGAATCTGGATATAGATGGACTTAAACAGCTGATGTACAAAGAGGCTAAAGTTGCTTTTAATGAAGGCTCTGTCTTTGGAATTGAGGGACAAGGTCATCTGCGGATCAATCTGGCTTGTCCTAGATCTATTCTAGTTGAAGCGTTAGATCGCTTTTGCCGAGCAGCTCTAGCTTATACTGCGAAATAAAAGGTAATTACTGAAGCTTGATGATTCCTTCTAAGGGGATCGTCGAGCTTCTTTATTTTGCAAAAAGGTAAAAAGAATAATAAAATGGAGTCCATTACGTCAAGCAGGAGGACTTCAAATGAAATGGGTAGCTCAGCTTCCGTATTATAAGATACAGCGAGAAATTAAGGATGGAGAACAACGAAGTATTACATGCAATCGCTTAATGTATTTGTACAAAGATAGAGTCGTGACTCGTCATCGTGAATTTCCAATAAAAGATATTTTAGATATGTCCTATCGCTCAATGGGAGGTTCAGAGGGGATGTTCTATCTGTACACGAGTAAGGGTGTATATACTTATTTGGTAGAGTGTGATCCTGAAAGCTTTATTGATACTTTTAAAGAACAGCAAATGAATAAAATTGAGCGTACGGGTAGGCCGTGATATGATAATCCATACGACATTGCAGGGTGGGAGAGAACATAAATGAGCAAAACACGAATTATTATTGATGCAGACACAGGAATTGATGACGCACTGGCAATTCTATATGCCTTACGCGCTCCAAACGTAATTGTAGAAGGAATTACAACCGTTTTTGGGAATATTGATGTCGACAAGGCGGCGGACAATTCACTGCGACTGATTGAGCTTGCTAAGCCTGGTTATGAGATTCCTGTAGCTATTGGAGCATCCAAGGCACTTGTTCGTGAGCACTCAGGCTACGCCACTCATGTGCATGGTGAGAACGGTATTGGTAATGTGGAAATTGCTCCATCCAGCCAGCGTCCCATTAGCGAAACTGCATCTGAGTTTATTGTTCGGATGGCTAATGAGAATCCCGGAGAAATTGTATTAGTTACACTGGCACATCTAACCAACCTTTCGATGGCGCTTGATATGGATCCTGGTATTAAGAATACTTTGAAAAAAGTAGTAGTGATGGGCGGTACGATCTTCAATCCCGGCAATAGAACACCGGTTGCAGAAGCGAATATTGCTGGAGACCCTGAAGCTGCAGATCATGTATTTACATCTGGACTTCCCGTTATGATGGTGGGTTTAGACGTTACGCTTAAGACGCGGATTACCCAAGAGCATATCGATTTGTTAAACCGTTTTGGACGTGAAGAGAATAAAGCGATCATTTCGTTTATGGAACAATCGCTCACTCATTATTTTAATTTCTATCGTGAAGCGAACTTTTTGATTAACAGTGCACCGCTGCATGATCCGCTCGCGCTTATGGTTGCGCTGCAACCAGATCTAGTAACCTATAAAGAAATGAATGTTCGTGTGGAGCACAAAGGTGAGTTTACATCGGGAATGGTCGTAGCGGATTTGCGGGCTCAGCCAAAAGTGGGTAAACCCATACAAGTTGCTGTGGATGTAGATGTTGAACGAGCAGTGGGAACCTTTTTGAGCGTGTTTATGTAATTTTGTCGACCTCTACTAATATGAAAAATAATTTCGAAGCTCATAGATGACAATCTATTAATTTTACAATTGGATAATCTTTGGTAAAATGGTAGAAGACATATAAAGAGTTTAAGAGATTACACTTCATATTATGGAAGATGGGAGACTTAACAGTCATGAACAAACGGATTGGCAAATTGGTTTTATGCCTGGCGATTTCGCTAGGCGGCACCACGGCATTATTCCAAAACACTACACAAGCAGCACCCGCAGGTGGAGTTAGTATTGTGCTGGATGGTTATGCACTACCGTTTCCAGTAGAGCCTGTTGTGATGAACGGAACAACGATGGTTCCATTCCGGGCGATATCAGAAGCGCTGGGGATCAACGTAGAGTGGAATCAAGCACTTAAGAAAATTACCGCGACCAAGACGGATACAGCGGGTACTAAAGTGGTAACGTTGACCCTTGGTAGTAAAAATGCAGGCGTAAACGGCGAAGTTGTGAAGCTAGGGGTTGCCCCGCAAACGATCCGTAATAACACGATGATTCCACTTAGCTTCTTCGGCCAGCAGTTTGGTGCGGGCGTAGCATGGGATCAAGCAACCAAAACGGTATCGATCACTTCACCAAAGACGGATATGTATAAGCTGGGCTTTTATGCGCTTAGCTCATACAGTGAAATTTCGTTACTTCCTAGCTTTGATGCTGTAGCTTTTGGGTGGAGCGGGATTGATAAAAGTGGACAATTCACCACGACAGGCACTGACTTTAGATGGCCTCAAGCAGCTGGGGATGTAACCCCAGAGTCTATTGTCTCGAATGCAGCAGCAGGTGGTACAGCGCCTTATCTGATGGTCTTTTCTGGTGATACTGCAGCGGAGCTCACGAAGAATCTGGAAGATAAAACGCTTCAAGAGCAGACGATTACAGGAATCGTTGATCTGGCTACACAAAAGGGATTCCAAGGCATCACGCTGGATCTCGAAGGACTGGGTCTAACGGGAGATAAAGCAAAGGTGCAAGCCGATTATAATGCTTTTGTGAAGAATTTGTCTCAAAAAGCACATGCAGCAGGTCTTAAGCTCACGGTTATTCTTCATCCATTAAACAGCTCTTATAAAGGTTATGATTACAAGACGCTGGGAAGCCTCGCAGACGATTTGGTCATTATGGCTTATGATTATTTGCAAGAGAAAAAAATTCCAGAGCCGATGAGTTTAGTTGATGAAGGCATCCGGCTTGCACTTCAGCAAGTGAGTAAGGATAAGCTGATTCTCGGTATTTCCGTATACAGTGAGAATGAAACATCAGTATATTCCAAGGTTGGACTTGCTAAACGTTATGGTCTTAAAGGGATTGCAATCTGGCGTGTGGGCTTGATTGGACAGCCTGTCTGGAATGAGATGGGCAAGTCGGTGGAGTTGTAGGCGGAATTATGATACGTTATCAAAAGAAAAGGGCTGCCATTTGGCAGCCTTTTTTTTCTTAAAAAGAAAAAAATATATGCTGCGCAATAAATTATCCTTATCTTTCTCACATAAAGCTAGTATGGAATAGATCTATTAAAGTATAGGGAAATCCTCCCTATAAATTCTGTATTTTAGGGTTGTACAGGTGGAGTATAGGGAATTTATCCCTATATTTCAGCGGATATCATCGTTTTTTAGAAAATTCCCCGTATTAGAGGGAGAAATTCGGCATAACTGGGTAATTGTGAAGAAATCATCCTGAATATAGGGAGTTTTTCCCTATATATCTCCTTTGCCATCTCCCATCACAATTTCATTGGCTGGGTGCAGGAGATAGAGGAGTTTGGGATATGAAATCTAAAATGGATCGGAATTTATAGGTTTTACGGCATAAATGATCTTTCTCTTACGGAGGGGGATAAGCCTATTCATACGTACCATTCTTGATGGACTCGATGGTAGTGAACATCCGTGAGTATACATCTTTAATGTTGGGTTCATTTACTTTGCCGTTGTAAAGCCCGTATCCCCAAGTTTTATATGTTTCACCAGTTTGAAGATAGCAAGTAACATACATATCACTATTAAAATTTGTTAAAGAATAGTGCTCATACGATACGTCTTCAAGAACAAACGGCATAAATGATTTCGTAGCTCCAATAAAGAAGAAAGGAACACCTGCATTTGTGTATACTTTAACATACTTGTTGTCGTCCGCTTCTTTCAGATGCTCTTTCGTAATAACTACAGCATCATATTGGGAGGAGAGCTTTGAATAATCTTCTAACTCCTCAAAAGAAATACTTGTGAAGTACACATGTTCTTCTCTTATTTTAGGGACCTCGCCAACAACACCTATAAATAAGCTTTTCCCTGAGTACAGCGGTGTATCAACCGTATCGGCATTAGATGTACAGCCTGTAACAAATATGAATATTAGTATAATGAGTGAATTTAGGATGATTTTCCTCATCTTTTGGCTCCTTTCAAGCGTTCTGCATGAGTTGTGTTTGCTTACAATAAAGCATTATACTGGAAATTAATGGTTCAGACCAGTAAATGGGTCATGGAATTCGAAAGAAGCCTGATTCAGAGGAGGGTTATGTTGCATCCAATTACAGCAATAGAAATCATATTTTTGGTTGTTTTTGTCCTCATTATATTTGGAGTAGCCTTGTTTTTACCCCGTAAGATTAGGAGGTCTGGTTTAATTATAGTATCTTCAATAACTGTACTTTTGCTTTTATCCTTCGCTATTCGCCCCTACTGGATTGATTATCAAGTATCCCGAAAAACAGAACAACTCAATCACTATTTGGAGGAGAAATACCCTAATCAAGAATGGGAAATTAGTCGACAAGCAGGTAGACAATATAATCCTTATCATTTACAAGTTAGATTTAAAAACGAAGAAGGTTGGATTTATGTTTATTCAGTCGTAAATGAGAAGAAAATTCACCAGAGTGTGTGGATACCATTAGGTGGCAACTCTTTCGAAGAAGGAAAGCATTACGAAAAATGAGATCAGCTGAGTAGTGACGTAGTTACGACTGAAGCTGCTGACCTGGATTTCTCAAACACACTTCGACTGTTATATACCTCACATTAACCTAAGCCGTAAACCTTTATAATCTCTAAGATTGAACCCTTGAATCAAATCATTATTTTTCAGGAGGACTTTAGAGAATGAGATATAAAGCATTGGAACTAGACAAACCGCTTACTTATGAGCTGGAAGGCTTAGAAATAGGAGTTACCTCGAACTGTAATTTTCGCTGCGATTATTGTTGTGCGTATAATAGAAATGATGGACAAAGCATCAAGGCTAAAGAGGTTATCCGAATTCTTGAAGAGCTTCCTGGTCTGAAAAGAGTACGCTTGTCAGGTGGCGAGGTCACATTAAAGTTCGATGACTGTGTGGAGATTGTAAACTACTGCTCATCCAGAGGGATTCAGACACAGCTCAATTCGAACGGCAGTCTTTTAAATGCTGAACGGATTGATCAATTGGTCGCGGCAGGATTAACGACGATACATATTTCCTTCAATTTTACTACAGCGGACGCATTCTCTCGTTATTATAATATTCATCCAAGCATCTATGAGAAAATTAGAGAGAACATTACTATGTTCGCGGCAACTAGTGTAGATACGGTGCTGGAAACGCTATTGTTCAGCGAAACTCAGGATAATATGAAGGAAATTAGTGATCACGTATATGCGATGGGTGTTAGAACACATGAGATTCAGAACAGTATTATCATGGATCATACGGGTTGGAAGTCTATAGCTGCCCGTGAACAATTAAAGAATGCTGTGAGTGAACTGATCGCTATGAAGAAAGAGGATACGACCCTGTATTTCACTTGCATGGACCGGTTTATGGATGCGCTTGGGTTCGAGGAGCAACCGGGCGTTTATTTTCCACACTGCATAGAGGGCAAGAAACAGCTTCATCTACATGGCAATGGAGACATTCTGATCTCTGAATTATGTCATCCCGTTATTATTGGCAACATTTATCAGGGCACCTCATTGAAGGACTTATACAGTAACATGCCAGCGCCTTTGGCTCAGTTCCTGGATAAACTGCCATGCCCAGCACTGGACGCATTGTTTCCGCAAGGGGTTTAAATCGTTAAGCATTGCTATAAAATTACGACATGGAGCCAATTTAATGAATTGGTTCCTTTTTTGTGTAGTAGATTAATGGAAAGTCCTGTATGATTTCTGTAAGCTTATAGAGACTGCTATAACTTAAATTTGCGGATAAGGAATGTATGACATCCATACATAAGGTATGCGACACATGCTTACGAATATAAGAAATGGACTCATCAAATCCAATATTGTTCTCGAAAAAATAATGCCATTATTAACACCTACTGCCATCGTGGTTGGTGTGCTTAATGAAAGCAGACTGCTACCATTCACAGGTCTCGTCCCATGGATATTCGCCTTTATGACATTGATCGGGAGCTTGAAATCTAATCTCAAGGATCTGCTGGGCGTACTGCTGAAACCACAGAAGTTGATCGTGTTGATGCTTATTCTTCATATCGTGATGCCGCTCATTGGCTGGCTCGTTGCAAGTGCTGTTTTTCCGGGAGATCCTTACACAGTGACAGGATTTGTACTGTTGTTTGCGATCCCAACGGGTGTCGTTAGCGTGGTGTGGGTATCCATATACGGCGGGAACATTGCACTAACTTTGGCACTTATTCTAATCGATACGCTCTTGTCACCGATTGTCGTTCCGGGTACCTTGTATTTGCTCATGGGAGCGAGTGTGGAGATTCAGCTTGGGGAAATGATGAAAGGGCTCCTATGGATGGTTGTCATTCCTTCGGTAGTCGGGATGCTTCTGAATCAATGGACAAAAGGCAAGGTGAATACGGTATGTGGACCTCCGCTTTCCCCATTTGTAAAGGTTGGGTTGTTCATGGTCGTCTCTATTAATGGTGCTAGCATTGCTCGTTATCTGAAACACCCGGATAGTAAATTAGCGATTATTATTGGCGTAACCTTCGTAACCGTAGTTCTCGGATATGTAATCGGAGCATTGGTATCGCGCCGTTTCCGCTTTAGCTACGAAGATTCTGTGGCCGTACAATTTAATTCCGGCATGCGTAATTTAAGCGCAGGAGCTGTGCTCGCAGTAAAATATTTTCCTCCGGCTGTTGCACTCCCTGTGATTTCAGGAATGTTATTCCAGCAAATTCTCGCTGCAATGTCTGGTCTGTTTTTACGTAGCAGAACTAAACACCCTTTAACAGAGGGTGCAATTACGCAAGTTTCCCCAGCATCCCAGTCAGAACCGCCTATTTCATCTCAGAAATAAAACAGGTCTTAATAACTAGTGTAAAGAAGATCACCGAACTAGTAGAACTAGTTTTTTCTGCATTTATATGCAAAAATTCGACATTTTTTGATATTTTCCGTATTTTCGCTTCATCAATATTCACTAATTTATCATCATATCCGATAGTAGTTGTATTATTTACAATTGCATTGTTCTCTAATGAACAGTAGTCGGAAGGATGAGGAAAAATGAAGATTCGTCTTAAACTATCACTTATGATGATAGGTGTGACCCTATTATGTATTGCAGTAATGGGGGTTTTTACATATTTAAGGTCAACTCAGGCCATTGTGAGCCTTACTGAGAATTCTATGAAGCAGGTCAATACGAATAAAGCTCAGACCATATCGGCTATGATTTCGAAGGAGCAAAGAAGTATTGAACTTATTGCGGGAAGGTCGGAAATTGTCGAATTATTACTCCAAGCAGGGAATGGTGGCGTCGCCAAGGGGAGTAAGCTACAGAATGAGGTAAATATCAGCCTTCAGGGAATTGTGAAGGATGCTGGGAACCTCGAACATGCTTTTGTCAGTGATATGAATGGCATCGCTGTGGCTGACAGTGATATTAAACTTATAGGTACGGATTTCAGTGATAGAAATTATACGAAGAAAGTAATGGAGACTGCGGCGCCGGTAATTAGCGAAACACTGAAATCGAAATCTACTGGGGCTTATGTGGTAGGATTTGTACATCCGGTTAAGAGTAACGGGAAGATGATTGGATATGTAGCTTCAGCGGTTTCCGCAGATAGTATGATTAAGTATTTAGCAGATGCAAAAGTAGTAAATACAACGACTTCGTATGCTTATCTTCTCGATGAGAATGGGAATACACTGTACCATCCGGATAAGAAGCAAGTAGGACAACCTGTTGCCAATGATCAGATCATGGCTGTGGTGAAGCGTGTGAAATCTGGTGAAAAAGTAGAAGATAGCCTGCTTAGCTATACATATAATGATGTGGATAAAAAATCAGCCTATACCGTTATGCCTGAGACCCACTGGTTGCTTGGGATAACCGCAAATTTAGATGAAATTGTAAAACCTGTGAATGAGATGAGAAGCTTTAATCTGTTTCTGGGTGCAGGAAGTTTGATTATTGCATTGTTGATTGCTTTATATTTTGCTCAAAAAATCTCTTCACCGATTGCTAAACTGACAGAGTTGATAAATAGAACGGCAGAGCTGAATTTGACGTATGACTCCCAGTACGAGTATCTGACGAAAAACAAAGACGAAACAGGTACGATAGCCATAGCGATGCTCCGAACACGGGTTATTCTTCGTGATATGGCGGGTAGTCTAATCACGATCTCCACCAAGGTGCTTGATAATGCGGAGACTCTTGAAAAGCTGTCTATAGATGTACGGGAGAATGCTCATGATAATTCGGCAACTACACAGCAGCTTTCGGCAGGGATGGAGGAGACAGCAGCTTCAACACAAGAGATGACGGCAGCGATAACTGAAATTGATATTAATGTGTCCGAGATCTCCAGTAATGTGAAGGAAGGCGCTGAAGTTTCCAAGCAGATCAGTGAACGGGCGATGGTGTTACAAGATGAGGCGATAGAGTCTACGGATAATGCGAAGCGAGTGTATGAATCTGTTCGTATCGATATGGAAAAAGCAATTGAACAGTCGAATGCGATCTCAGAGATTAATGTACTGGCGGATACGATTCTATCGATTACTAGTCAGACCAATCTGCTTGCTTTGAATGCAGCGATCGAAGCGGCTAGAGCAGGTGAGGCAGGTAGAGGATTTGCTGTTGTAGCTGGTGAAATCCGCAAGTTGGCTGAGAAATCGTCAGAGACTGCGGCTGGGATTCAAGGGGTCGTTACAGGTGTTTATGCTTCTGTTGAACTAATGAAGGAAAATTCAGAGGCGTTACTAGCTTTTATTGACCAGAATGTTCTTGGAGACTATGAGCGGTTAACGGAGGTAAGTCAGCAATATAACAGAGATGCTACTACAGTGAATTTGCTGATGAATCAATTTGAGACTGCGGCCGATCATCTAAGTATGGCTGTATCTAGTATTTCTATAGCGGTCAATGAAGTGGCTGCTACAGTAAATGAGGGGGCTATTGGGATTCAGGATATTGCGGTGAAGACGGCTGATATCGTTGAGAAGACATTCCATGAAGTTACGGTGGCTGACGAGAATACCCAAAGTGCCAAGGAGCTACAGGGGCTGGTAGACCGGTTTAAGATCTAAGTAGGATTAAGGGAATCTTTATCCGTCATTCATAAAATATTAAGCTTGCAAGGTTATAGTACATATATAACCTCCCTTAAATATAAACTTTGCCCCGCCGGCCGTTGGCGGGGTCTTTTTTTATGTGAATCTTTATAAGCGAACACCAGCTTAGCCAGTGATGAGGTAAATAGCTTCATCCAGCGGAACGATAACCTCTGTTTGTTCCACCATATCTTTCAAACGTACCTTATCAATACTTGATTCGCTTTCGCCGATCAGTATAACGTAACGGATGTTTTTGGATGAAGCTGTGGCGAGCTGCTTTTTTAATTTTCTTTTACCGGATACGAGAGTGGTTCTTATAGAACAGGCACGCAGCTCGGCTGCTGCAATTAAAGCTTGTGGTAGTGTCTCACCAATGGGAATGACCATAACATTTGCTGCTCTATTTTCTTGGATAGGTCGTTCTGTTAGGAGCGCCATGATTGACTCCATACCAAATGACAACCCCACCGTAGGATATTGAATATCCTCTCTGCCCACTAGCTGTCCGATAATCGCGTCATATCTGCCTCCGCCACCCAAGCTTGAGGCAAAGGAACCAGATGCATCAAAGATCTCGTAAACTGTTCCTGTGTAGAATGAAAGACCTCGGGATAAGAAAGGATCGAAGCGGCAAGTCTCCTGTAGTCCAATGTCTTGGATTAGATTTTGTAGGACGAGAACCTCTGACGCACCCGGTTGTGTTGTGAGATTGTATTTGTCGCATAACTGCTCAAAGCTTGGATTGTCCATTTCGATAAGCGCTAGAATCGCTGTGATGGTTGCAGGTTCTAGCCCCTTGCCAATCAACTCGTTCTCCACTCCGCTAATGCTGATTTTCTCAAGTTTATCAAGGGTAAGCATAACGGATAGTTGCTCTTCCGCAGGTACGCCGATGGACTCTAGAATCTCACCGAGAAAACGTCGATTGTTCCATTTTAGGATGATAGGAATGTCCAGCTTGCGGAACGCTTCGGTAGCCAGCTGCATTAGCTCAGCTTCAGCCTCAGGGCCGGAAATGCCGACCACATCGACATCACATTGCAGGAATTCACGCAGACGCCCACGTTTTACGGGTCCATCTCGGAACACTTTTCCGATCTCATACCGCTTGAAGGGGAACTCTATCCCTGGATTTAAAGCGATCACTTTGGCAAAAGGAATCGTCAGATCATAACGCAACCCCAATTTGCGGTTGCCCTGATCCGTGAGTTGGTACATTTCCTTGAGGATTTCGTCCCCGCCTGCATATTTTGAGGTTAATAACTCCAATTCATTTAATAATGTCGTATCCATCGATTCAAAATCATAGAGCTCGAACAAGTCCTGCAGCGTATTTTGAATGTTCTTTCTGAGCGCTTGCTCTTGACCGAAGTAATCATAAGTTCCTTTAATGTTTTGCATCATTAGTAGCTCCTTTGAATTGGCATAGTTTAGAAAATAAAAAAACGCGCAGGACCTCTTGGTCCTGCGCGTGATCTATGCCGCAGGGAGGCCAACGCGAGTAGCGTTAGCCTCCCTGAAAAAATTCAGGAGTGCTAACGCTGTTTGTGATAATAATGAAGTTGATTCAGCATGATTGTATTTGTATTCATCAGAACCAATTCCCTTCGAAATTTTGATTACTGCCGATTATAGCGGATCATTTGGAGTCGTGCAAGCAAGAATTTATATTTGGTTCGATTTCTTGTGGGCGAATGGACAAGTTATCAGCTATAATAGGGCTTCGATATTCCTTAAGGAAAGGGAGTTTTTCTACGATGAATGAATCTTTAATTATAGCTCGGACCGAAGATTTTGTTAAAGAACAACTTGGACAAGATACTACGGGGCATGACTGGTGGCATTCCGATAGAGTGCGCAACACCGCCGCTGAAATTGCCAAGATCGAGAGCGCTGATGTATTTGTTTGCACGATGGCCGCCTTGCTGCATGATGTTGCTGACGAGAAGCTTAATCCGTCTAAAGAAGAAGGTTTGCTTAAAGTACGTACTTGGCTTTCTTCAAACCTTACAGATGAGCAACAAAATAATCATATTATGATGATTATTGAGACGATGTCCTTTAGTGGTGGCGGGGGAGAACCGATGCAGACGCTTGAAGGCCAAGTGGTTCAAGATGCCGATCGACTTGATGCGCTTGGTGCAATTGGCATTGCCAGAACCTTTATTTTCTCAGGGGCGAAAGGTCGTCCAGCTTATGATCCGGAAGTGTCTCCAAGAGATGAATCGCTTCAAAAGGAGTACAGGGATTACAGCAAAGGAACGGCTATCAATCATTTTTATGAGAAGTTATTAAAATTAAAATTCCTGATGAATACAACCTATGGACGCAAGTTAGCAGAAGAACGGCATGATTTTATGATTAATTATCTGGACCAGTTCTATAGGGAATGGAATCAAGGGAGCCAATAGCTGTTATAATGATAAGTATGCACAAGATGAAGGATCGCGGAGTTTCCGCTTTAACCAGAACAATCGGCATAGAAGAGGTTGAATGATGAGTGAATTGCAATTTAGAGATTATGAGTTAAACGAAGACATTATAAAAGCGCTGGATGTCCTGAAATATGAGACGCCAACAGAAGTTCAAAGCAAAGTGATCCCTGTAGCTCTTCAGCAAAAGGATCTGATCGTTAAATCGCAAACGGGTAGCGGTAAGACGGCAGCTTACGGAATCCCGGTCTGTGATTTGGTGGATTGGGTGGAGAATAAGCCGCAGGCTTTGATTCTAACGCCTACTCGGGAGCTTGCCATGCAAGTGAAAGAGGATATCACCAACATTGGACGATTTAAACGGGTTAAGGCCGTGGCTCTTTTCGGTAAGCAGCCTTTTGCTCCACAAAAAATTGAACTTACTCAAAAAACACATGTTGTCGTAGGTACGCCTGGACGTGTGTTCGACCATATTGAAAGAGGTACGCTTCCGCTAAATCGGATCAAGTATTTGATCATCGATGAAGCAGACGAAATGCTGAGCATGGGGTTCATTGAGCAGATCGAAAAGATCATTAAGCAGCTGCCAAAAGAACGAGTGACTTGTGTTTTCTCCGCTACATTACCGGAAGTGATTAAGAATTTGTGCCGGAAATATATGAGTGATCCAACGGAAATTGAGATTCAAGCAAGCGGAATTACAACCGCTACAATTGAACATGCGTTGATCGAAGTGAGACAAGCTGCTAAGTTCTCCCTACTGAGCGATATTATTACGGTGGAGAATCCGGACAGCTGTATTATCTTTTGCCGTACACAAGAACAGGTGAATGCGGTATTTAGAGGGCTGGCTGATTTGGAATATCCCTGTGATAAGATCCACGGGGGAATGGAGCAGAACGAGCGTTTTGAGGTCATGAATGCTTTTAAAAGAGGGCAGTTCCGTTATCTAATCGCTACCGATGTAGCGGCAAGAGGCATTGATATCGAGAACATCACTCACGTGATTAATTACGATATTCCGCTGGAAAAAGAAAGCTACGTGCACCGTACAGGCAGAACCGCTCGTGCAGGTAAGACAGGCAAAGCGATCACTTTTGTCACTCCAAATGAGCAAAAGTGGGTGAAGGACATTGAAAGCTATATTGGCTTTAGCATCCCGAACATGAAAGCTCCCTCGGACGATGCCGTTGCTTACGCGAAGGAAGCGTTTGAGCAGAAAATTAACAAGCAGCCTGTCCGCAAGAAGGACAAAAGCGAAAGCTTGAACAAAGAGATCATGAAGCTGTACTTCAACGGCGGCAAGAAAAAGAAGCTAAGAGCCGTGGACTTTGTCGGCACAATCGCGAAGCTTGAGGGTATATCTGCAGAAGATATCGGTATTATCTCGATTCAGGACAATGTGACCTACGTGGATATTTTGAACGGTAAAGGTGCAATGGTACTGCAAGCGATGAGAGAGACGACGGTGAAGGGCAAGCAGCTTAAAGTGCATATTGCGAAGAAATAAATGGTAGAAATCCCGTTCATGAAGCTGATTCAGCTGGAAACGCCGAAAAGAACGGTAGAAATCCCGTTCATGAAGCTGATTCAGCTGGAAATGCCGAAAAGAACGGTAAAAATCCCGTACAACGTGCTGAGCAAGCCGTAGGAATTTTTGGGAATTGAACATGGTTACCTTATCGGAGCGGAGAGCTATTATTATGCACAGAGTTGTGTTTGAGTTTGATTTATAGGGAAAACCTCCCTATAAATTACTGATTTTCGCTGGATTTTAAGCTTTTTAGGGAATTTCTCCCTATAAATCGCCTGAAATCCGCTGTTATGAGCTAATTAGGTGAATTTAAAGGGAGAAATTCCCCAATTGTTGAAATCAGGACCGTAATATCGATAAAATTGGGGAGGATTTCCCTAAATTTCATTCCCACGAATCCATAAGTCCGTAACTCCTTATACTCTCTAACTCCAATACTCTTAACTCCCTAACTCCCTAACTCACCAATTTAGCATCTCACGCTGGAAGCAGCGAGATGCACTAAAAAGCAAGCCTAGTCGCCACGTTATTGTCGACTAGGCTTGCTTCATTTAGCTAGGGAGCTAGATATAACGTCCCTAAGCGTTATACTGTGCCTGATGCAGCCGGCTGTATATGCCACCGGCATGGACTAACTCTTCATGGCGGCCTTGCTCGGCGATGCCTTCTTCGTTCACGACCATGATCCGGTCGGCATTTTTTATCGTCGTCAATCGGTGGGCGATGACGAGTGTGGTTCTACCCACGGACAGATCCGCCAGTGATTGCTGAATCGCTGCTTCCGTTTCTGTATCCAGTGCTGAAGTAGCTTCATCCAGAATCAGGATCGGTGGATTCTTCAGGAACATGCGGGCGATCGCTAGGCGTTGCTTCTGTCCACCGGACAGCTTCACACCGCGCTCTCCGATCACTGTATCCATGCCTTCTGGCAGATTCTGAATGAGATCTTCCAGATGGGCACGCCGAGCAGCTTCCCAGATTTCAGGCAGCTTCGCATCCAGCTTTCCGTAGGCGATGTTTTCACGAATCGTACCCGAGAACAGGAACACATCCTGCTGTACGATCCCGATCTGCTTACGTAACGACTCCAGCTTCATGTCACGGATATCAATGCCATCTATGGTGATAGCCCCGCCTGTGACATCATAGAAACGAGGGAGCAGGCTGCAAATAGTTGTTTTGCCTGCACCAGAAGGTCCAACAAAGGCAATCGTTTCGCCAGCCTTAACTTTTAGGCTGATATTTTGTAGAACCGGACGGTCCTCATCGTATCCGAAAAAGACATTCTGGAAGGTAATATCACCGTGTAAAGTACTTACCTCTACGGCATCCGGCTTATCACTGATATCTGGCTCCGTATCAATAATTTCTAGATAACGTTTAAAGCCGGCAATTCCTTTTGGATAACTCTCGATAACGGCATTGATCTTCTCGATCGGACGGAAAAAGATATTGGACAACAGAATAAATGCCACAAACTCACCGATTTGCAACTCGCCATTGATGAAGAACCAAGCGCCGCTGATCATCACAAGGATCGTAATGAGGCGGGTCATCATATAGCTGACAGATAAGCTTTTGGCCATGATTTTATAAGCGAGAAGCTTAGTTTTACGGAACATTTGATTATCTACTGCGAATAGCTCTTGCTCATGCTGCTCATTGGCAAAAGATTGAACAACCCGGATACCACCGACATTATCTTCGATACGGGCATTGAAACTACCTACATTTCCAAAAAGCTGGCGATAGGTGGAAGTCATATTGCGTCCGAAGTAGATGATCACCCAAGCCATAATTGGAACGATAATAAAAGTAATAATGGCCAGCTTCAGATTAATATCAGCCATAAGGAGGAAAGCACCGACAAGTGTCATGATGGCGATAAATATATCCTCAGGACCGTGATGCGCCACCTCGCCGATATCATTTAAATCGTTGGTGATTCGCCCGATGAGGTGACCTGTTTTATTATTATCAAAAAAGCGGAAGGACAGTTTCTGGATGTGATCGAACATTTTTTTACGCATATCGGTCTCGATATTGATGCCAAGCATATGCCCCCAGTATGTAACGATATACTGCATAACTGTATTCAAGGCGTAAATAGCTAGGAGCGCGACACACGCAATAAGAATTAGCGGCCAATCTTGACCCGGGAGCAAATCATCAATAAATTTATTGACAGCTACCGGAAAAGCTAGTTCTAGCAGACCTGCAAAAACAGCGCAGGAGAAGTCCAAGATAAATAGTTTTTTATACGGACGATAGTAGGAAAAAAACCTTCGAAGCATTCTGTTCACTCTTTTCTATAGGAATATGTAGGAGATCGAATGAAATTGATTCTCAATTGTCTTGATTATATGGATACTAAAGATGTCATTCGATTTTGTCAATAATAGGGTTATAAAATTACTTAAGGCTTGTAACTTTTATAATAATAGTGGATGATAGGTCTTAATGCCATGTAATAAACATTTTTATATTTCTGGCGTAATCGCTCACCGTCCTTACAGGAATGTCAAAGGCGTTTATGCTTGTTGCAATTTAGGAGGATACATGATGAAAGCATCGCAACGAGAAGGAAACATTCAGAATAGAGGTTTAACGGATACCAAATATGATCGCTGGCTGCTAGTGTTGGGGATTGTGTTTATCGCAGCGGCACTTAGAGCGCCTTTCACTTCCGTCGGTCCACTGGTACAAATGATTCAGGATGATCTAGGCTTATCGAACACTTTAGCAGGAGCTATTACTACTCTACCATTGTTGGCTTTTGCCATTTTGTCCCCGTTTGCTCCAAAGCTAGCTCGCCGTTTCGGCTTGGCTAATGTGTTATTAATTGCTATGGTTATGCTTGCTATGGGGATTCTAATCCGGTCGGGATCTGGAACGGGACTGTTGTTCACAGGTACGGCGATACTCGGGCTTTCTATTGCGGTATGTAATGTACTGCTTCCGGGTCTGATTAAAGGAAAGTTTCCCCACAAAATTGGATTAATGACAGGTGTTTATACTGTCTCAATGAATTTATGCGCTGCCGTCGCTTCAGGTATTAGTGTACCGCTAGCTAGTCAAGCTGGATTTGGCTGGAGAGGGACTTTGGCGATTTGGTTTATGATCGCTGCGCTAGCAACCCTGTTCTGGATTCCGCAAATGCGCAAGCTCGATCAAGGGACTGGGGCCAAGGGGTCGATCTCTAGTGGAAATATGTGGCGTTCTTCGCTTGCTTGGAAGGTAACGATTTTTATGGGCTTACAGTCGTTGCTCTATTATGTCTTCATAGCTTGGTTCTCTGTTCTCCTTGGTGAGCGAGGGATGTCATCAAGCCATGCAGGTTGGTTACTATCACTAATGCAAATGGCCCAGCTGCCGTTTACTTTCTTCGTGCCGTTGTGGGCAGGTCGGATGAAGAACCAACGTATTCTAGTAATCATCACGGCTATTTTGTATTTCATCGGAATCGGTGGCATTTGGTTGGGAAGCAGTGCTTTAATGGCTGTCTGGGCGATCTGTTTTGGGATTGCCGGAGGATTTGCCTTCGGACTTGTGATGATGTTCTTCAGTCTACGGACCAGAAGCACTCAAGAAGCAGCGGAACTGTCGGGAATGGCCCAATCCGTAGGTTACGTGCTTGCAGCAATGGGCCCGGCATTATTCGGATGGCTTCATGATGTAACGAATAGCTGGACGATGCCGCTTGTTTTATTGCTGGGTGCAAGCGTATTGCTGCTGGTTGTCGGACTTGGTGCTGGTAGCGATCGATATGTGGGAGATAGAAGATAGATGGTCATAAAAAGAGTGTATTGGTGCGGACACGCGCCAGTACACTCTTTTTTTTTGTTGCATAGGAAGAAGCCACGCCCTTCATTGTTAGACGCGTTTGTAAGCGACGACCCGGATTCTTCGATAATCCATCACCCAGCGGCCATCCTGAAATAATGTCGGTCTAAGTTTCTGTTCCATATAAGAGAGGACTTCTTCTCGTTCAGATGGTGTTAGGACACTTAAGATTCCATTAGCAAAAGTGTTCAGCCAGGACTGGAACCCTTGCTCTCCAGCCTCTAGTGGGGTTGGACGGTCGAAACAAAGGGCGAGGTCAACAGTCAGTCCATGTTGTTCTAGTAGTGTTGTATATTGTCCGATGCTTGGGAAGTACCAAGGTAATTGAAGCTTATCACTACACCCTATAGCGGTAAAAGCATTTGGAAGCTCAGTAACGATAGAAGCGATATTGCCCAGCCCACCGAACTCGGCAACAAAACGTCCGCCTGTTCGTAGGCTAGCTGTGATAGAAGCAGCTGCTCCGTTCGAGTCGGTCAACCAGTGTAGAGCAGCGTTGCTGAACACGGCATCGACTGGCTGTTCCGCGACATAGTTTTGCCCATCTGCTAAGATGAAGTTTAGCTGGGGATGCTTGTCACGGGCAGTCTGAATCATTTCGGCTGAAGCATCAATACCTGTTACAGTGGCACCACTAGCGGCGATGGCTGCTGCCAAATCACCAGTTCCGCAGCCCCAATCAACAATTTGTTCGCCAGGCTGGGGGCGAAGAAGCTCAATCAAAGACTCTCCAAACTGAGACACAAAGGCCATATCAGTATCATAGGTTCCGGTATTCCACTGTTGGTTCATACGTATTCGTCCTTTCTGGTTTGGAATTACAGTGATATTTCTGATGCAGCACATTCTTTTAATTATGTTGTATCATATCAGCCTCTTATAAGTGAAATATATAAACTGAATAACTGTGATTGGTTATGCCTATGGAGATTTGAATATATTTTTTCGCTTATATCGCTGTTGTTAGATTTATCTGTACATCGATTTAAAAATATGTTGCTATTTATCCGAAAAAAGAGTATAGTCTTATGTACAGTGATTATTTCATTGGTGTACATAATGTGCGGTCGTGGCGGAATTGGCAGACGCGCACGGTTCAGGTCCGTGTGGTAGCAATATCGTGGAGGTTCGAGTCCTCTCGACCGCATCATCAAATAGGCTTATACAATTGCTCTTGGGCAGTTGTGTAAGCCTATTTTTTATGTCTGAAGAAAGTGATGGTGGTCCAATTCTAGTGGCTTCTAAGTCCGATGCACCCCATGCGTAGTGGAAGGAATAGATTTAATTAGATGGGGTAGATCCAAGTTGAGGGAATTGCGATCATGAACCGTCTATATCCATGTGCTATAGGCTTTTTTTCGTGGTTATGATCGGTTGCGTTTACTAAAAATAGGTATTTTTGTATTGACAATTATATCGGCTTCCGTAATAATATTATTACGGTAACCGATATATCGCTAACAGTAATAGAATGGAGATGGAATCATGCCTGAAAGCTCAGAAAGAGGAGCCTTAACGGAAGCTGTATTTTACATTTTATTGTCTTTATACACCGCAATGCACGGATACGCGATTATGCAGAATGTGAAGGATTTAAGTCATGGTCGAGTGGAACTTGGAGCGGGCACTTTATATGGAGCTATCAACACCTTGCTTGAGAAAAACTGGATAAGAGCTATAGAAGGGGAAGAAGGCTCCCGAAGAAAGGAATACGAAATTACTGAATTAGGGAAGACAGTGATTCAGGGGGAGCTTATCCGGTTGGAAGAACTGATTGCCAATGGGAAGAGAATAGCTGGAGGTGAGTCCAAATGAAACATGTGGTTCGCAAGCTGTTTTGGGATTTTGAGAAGGAAGAACAGTGGCTTAATGAAATGTCTGCCAAAGGGTTAGCCCTTTCAAGCTACTCCTGGTGTAAATATGTGTTTACTGACTCGTCTAAGAATGAGTATACGTATAGAATTGAGCTTTTAGATAATGTGCCTACTCATCCGGAAAGCATGGCATACCTCAAGTTTCTAGAAGAAAATGGAGTAGAGTGTGTTAGCAGCTATGTTCGCTGGATTTATCTTAGAAAGAAGTCATCCGAAGGTGCGTTTGATATTTACACAGATCTGGAATCCAAAATAAAACACTTTAAGCGAATCAACACACTATGGAATTCTGTCATGTGGTTAGAGTTCATTGTTGGTTTAGCCAACATTCTCATTGGGCTAACGAATTATTTCACTTCATCCAACAGCATTAGTTTGGTAAATGTTATTCTAGGCGGGTTTTTAATTCTTTTAGGACTTGTTTTTTTTAGAGCTGGCGCACCTATCCGTAAGAAAATTAAAAAGCTTCAGCAAGAGAATTTAATAAGAGAATAGTCCTTATTCTTGTGATATGTATAAACAGCAGTTTTCCTGATTACTCGGGACTTGTTGTTTATTTTTTTGTCTATGACGATAACGCGCAATCTCATTGCTTTTCACCGGCCTATCATTTAGGACTCAACTATCAAGCTTAATTACCGAAAAAAAGGTATACTGGAATAGATTACGAAATTGTAATAAAGTTTGTCCCCATACCAAAAGAGGAGGCTGCACAGGTGTCTGAATTTCTTTTTAAGCAACTATACTTACGGTCTTCTATAGGGGTTGCTGTAGTCTCTCCCAAGGAAGGGACCTTGATTCAATCCAATCCAGCACTTTGCCATATGCTTGGTTACTCTGAAGAAGAGCTTTTAAATATGCACTATCTAGATCTTATTTATCCAGACGATGTAGCTGATGATGATCATTACGTTATCCTGAACAATCTCTTAGCAGATCCTGGGACCGCAATAGAGTTAGAAAGACGGTTCTTATGTAAGGGTGGCGAGATAATCTGGGTAGCTCAACATATATTTCTGATTCTTCAGGAGAACTCTAGTGAACCCCTTGTCTTGATCTCAGAACTTACGGATATCACAGACCGAAAGCTTGCGGAAGATAAGATTCAGGAAGATCAGCATTTATATAATTTGATCACACAAAATACGCCGGATATGATTTCTTTTGGCGGACCAGACGGTACACTGCACTACGTTTCTCCTTCAGTGGAGTTGTTGCTAGGATATCCTCCAGATGAAATGATCGGTACGAAAAGACCTGAGTATTATCACGCAGAAGATGCCCTTGAAATGACAAAACACGGAAAGCTCTATTCTGATACGGATGTGTATACACGCAGGGCCCGGCATAAAGACGGACATTATTTGTGGATTGAGAGCAGCTCACAGGTGGTACGCGATGATCAGGGGGAAATCAAGCAGATATTAACGATCGGCCGCGATATTACGCAGCGTAAGAAATATGAGGATATGCTGGCGCAAGCCCAATATCTTGCGAAAATGGGATCGTGGGAATGGGATGCGACGAAAACGCGGTTGACGGTTTCTAGAGAGATGCGTAACATTTTTGGCTTTTCGTTGGACGACAGCAATCATTCCTATTTTGATTACAAACGAGTGCTTTCCTGTATTGATCCAGATGATTTTACTAGACTTCAAAAGCTGGTTCACCAGTCTTTAGCGAATGGGACGAATGGCGAAGTTATGGTTAGAATTAAAAGTGCGGATGGAAAATTGAAGTTTCTGGATGCACACTGGGAAGTGACTAAAGATGAGGAAGGAAGAGTGCTACAGATCAGCGGGATTGCCCAGGATGTGACTGAACGTCATCAAATGGAGGAACAGATGCGTGATAGTGAGCAGAATTACCGACTCCTGTCGGAAAATTCAATGGATTTCATTTCACGTAATACAGCGGACGGAGACCTCATCTATCTATATGCATCACCCATTTGCCAGACGATGTTCGGCTATACACCGGAAGAAATGTACGAAACGAGAGGTATTGATTACATACATCCTGAAGACAAGGAGAAAGTGGTGTCCTATCTTAGCAACTGTATGGAAGGGAAGAAGCTCGACCCTGTGACCTTTCGGTTTCTATGCAAAGATGGAACGTACATTTGGACGGAAACAACACTTCGCTATATTTACTCGGAGACCTTTGGAGGACGGGAGCTTGTGTGTGTAACCCGGGACATTGCGGAACGGGCGCGGCATTTTGAAGAAATAGAGAAGTTAAGTAACGAGCATGCTCTAATATTGAATTCGGTATCTGAAGGCATATTTGGTATGAATCTTGAAGGGGATACGATGTTCATCAATCCAGCGGCGATTACTATGCTAGGATACGATCCAACGGAATGGTTGAACAGCAAATTCCATACGATTCATCAGACTTGGCTGGATAATGAGCCATTCTTGGGCATTCAGAAGACGCTGATTCCCTCGCACTTCAATAATCGCTCTTTTGATGAGAAAGAGGGTGTGTTTTGGAGGCAAGATGGTTCCAGCTTTTTGGTCAGATATCACATGACTCCTCTTTTTGATGGAGAAGAGCGGATCGGGGCTGTAGTGGTTTTCCGAGATATCACAGAAGAGAAGGAGATTGTGCGAGCGAAGGAGTCTGCAGAGGAAGCGGATCGGGCGAAATCGGAGTTTCTAGCGATCATGAGCCATGAGCTGCGTACGCCTATGAACGGTATTATAGGAATGGCAGACTTGCTCTCAGGGACAGAGTTAAATGAAGAGCAGAGCTACTACACACAAATCATTACAAGTAGCGGAGAAGCATTGCTTCATATTTTGAATGAAGTGCTGGATTTCAGCAAAATTGAAGCAGGCATGATGACACTTGAACTGCAAATGGTGGATTTGCGTGAAGTGATACAGAACGTTAGTGAGCTATTCTATCCGAAGGTCAAAGAAAAAGGGTTGTTATTAACTATCAATATTGCACCTGATCTTCCATTTGTCATTGTGACGGATGAGGCAAGATTGCGCCAAATTCTCGTAAACCTAGTGGGAAATGCGGTGAAATTTACGGAGACAGGTGAAATTAGTATTTCTGCCAGCCTGGAAGCTTCTCAAAAGTCAGGAAATATTATCGTTAAATTCATGGTTAAAGATACGGGCTTGGGGATCCCGGTTGCCAGTCAAGGGTTATTGTTTCAATCGTTCTCGCAATTGCATCCTTCCATTAATCGAAAATATGGCGGAACAGGACTTGGACTGGCGATTAGCAAAAAGCTGGTGGAGCTGCTCGGAGGAGCGATTGGTGTGAGGAGCTGTGAGGAACATGGCTCAGAGTTCTTTTTCACCGTGGAGGTCTCTTTGCCAAAAGAGGAATGGATTCAGAAGGTTACGCTCCACCCTTCAGTGGATACAGACAAAAGCAATAAACCTAACGCCAGAGCATCTGATACGGGAGAATATGGACCGATGTCTATTCTCATCGCTGAAGATCATCCTGTGAATCAGCAACTGATGCTGGCTTATATGAAGAAGAGGGGATACTTCCCTGACGTTGCATCAAATGGCGAGGAAGCAGTTCGAGCTGTGCTGTCCAAGGATTATGATCTCGTCTTTATGGATATTCAGATGCCTATTATGGATGGGATAGAAGCAACAGGAATCATACGTGAGAAGCTCGGGCTGTCTCCCATTATTATTGCGGCCACAGCTTTTGCCAGAAATGAAGATAAAGACATGTGTCTGAGTGCAGGAATGCAGGATTTCATCTCCAAGCCTATCTCCATAAAGGAGCTTGACAGGGTTTTAAAAGATTGGTCTACTCGGATTCGTTAAGGATGAGGAGTGTCATTGACAAAAGGGCGTAAGATTAATATATTTGTAATCGTAATTATTACGAATATATTGTCAATGAAAGGACCCATACCTTGTTAAAGATGAAGCGTGGTGATTTTGTAATCATTTTTTTAGCTCTATTCGCAGCGGGTTTGATTTACGGAATCAAGTGGTGGGATACCCATAATGAACAGTATCAACAAGGCGATTTGAAAGCTGTAATTACGGTTGATGGTAAGGAATACAAGACCGTTTCTTTGACTAAAGAAGAGCAAATTATAGATATTCAATCGAAGTTTGGTCACAATACCTTAAAGGTATTTGATTACGGGATCCAAATGACATATTCTGACGCACCTTTGCGAATCGCTTTGGAAATGGGTTTTATTTCTAGGCCAAAGCAGCAAATCATCTGTATACCCGCCCGTATTATGGTTGAAGTATTTAACCCTAACGGATCTGTGGATGATGAGGATGAGCTGGACGCAATTATTTAGTAGGGTTGGCCGTATTCGTCAAAGCTTTCCATGCGGTTATGGAGTCAGCACTCGTGTAAATGTAGGGTGTTGTTGGTTGCGCGATAGGTGTAATTGCTTCTGCGCGTATTTGCATCATTTCTCGGCCTTTGTATTGCACAATTTGAAGCTTGCCCCGAACCTCTATCCAGGTATCAGTGGGCAAGCTTTTTAATTTGCCGGAATCAACCAACATCCCAAACGGAGTAGCATCGGCGGTACAGCACTGAACCAGAAATCTGCCAATGGCAAAAGCATTCTCTGGCGTTTCACTGTCATCGCGGTATAGAAAACCGGAAACGGAAATTTCTTTGCCTTCAAATTGTTGTTTATACATGTCAATAGCGCCTAGTGTTTCAGAAAAAATATCAGAATACACAGGGATAGTAGGCTGCCCATATAAGATCTTAGCTAGCTCGGTGAGCTCCTCATGATAAGGATCAATCGATTCGAATCTAACAGCGTTGGTAGTCTCTGATGGTAAAGAGGAGAACGAAATCCCCTTTTTACTAGCGGCCATACTTCCCAAGGCACGATCAGGAAGTGCAAATCCAAGCAGCAGTGGAAACAGGAATAATCCATAAAGCGCTGTACTTTTAAATATGGAATGTGGGAGGCGATGCTCGCAGTCACATAGCACATTTCCCTTACCAAATAAGGCTTGAATGGCCAAGCTGAGCGCCATTAGTGTCAGAGGAATCGGACATAACTGAACCCAGCGTGCTAGCTTAGGCGCTACATAATAATGCAAAGCGTCCTGCTGCACTAAATGCCCAATATAGAGAGCAAAGGCGAGCAGAATGACCGCCCTTAACAAATAGTGAAATCGGATGCTTCGAGAGTCATTCATGCGCTTCCTCCTAACAATGGGGTAAGCATCTGCTTGCCACCTCTATGATTACAGCCATAAGGACATGAGTACGGCTCCGATAAATACGCTCGAAAAGATAAGAAAGAACAAATAAAGAGCGAATTTGGTCTTAAACAGCGAGAGTAACATCAATGAATTTTTGAAATCTAACATCGGCCCAAATACCATAAAAGCGAGCAGTGCTCCTGCTGGAAAAGAATGTACAAAGGTGGAAGCTACAAAGGCATCTGAGGTGGAACAGAGCGAAAGCACAAATGCCAGGCCCATCATGAAAAAATAAGACCCGAGCGGCTTATCTCCGATCGCAGCCAAACTGTCCTGAACCATAAACGTCTGAATGCCAGCGGTCAATAGGCAGCCAATGATTAAGTATTTTCCCATCTCAAAAAATTCATCCGAGGTATGCACGAAGACGGCGGCTAACTTTCCTCCACGAGAATTATTATGATGAGTGTTATCGGTTTCCCACTGAACGCTAAGGCGTATCGGGGACTTTTTCACCGTTGCATAGATAATCAAGCCTATAATACAGGCGACTGCAAAAGCTAGACCCATCCGGGCATAGGCCAGTTCTGAGTGGTTGCGAAATGCCGTCAGTGTTGCTCCATAGACGACTGGATTTAGGATGGGCCCGGATAAAATAAACACGATCGCCACGTAGACAGGCATCCCCTTATGGATTAGTCGGCGGACGAGAGGGATCATTCCACATTCGCATACTGGAAAAATAATTCCGAGCAGGCAAGCGAATAAAATGGCCGGAAGCGCCTGCCGTGGAATCCAGCGGGAGATCATTTCATCTGGGATAAAGACCCGAAGCAGCGAGGATAATAAAGCTCCTGCTAACACAAACGGCAAGGCTTCTAGCAAAATCCCGATAAAGCCGGTTTTGAACGTGTCGATGTACGCGTTGTCTAGTAGCTCCAGGTGATTTGGCACCCATATAAAACCAATGATAATCAGGAATGAGATCGGCAGAAGCAGCGGCAGTAGTTTTAAAGGGGAAAGGGTAGTCAAGGTTCGAATAAGGTGGACCACCGATCTGCCAGCAGTTCCTCATCTAAATTTATCCCGATGAATACCACATAAGGCATTCCAGGGTAACGTGATGCCTCCCAGCTTGTACGCATTCCGGCATATTGGACAAGTTGAACCGGTTCCTGTTCGGACAAAAGGATATGGCCTTTGGCACGGAGCAGGTTGTCACCCCATTCTTGAAAGAAAGCCTCTAGCCGTTCTTTGGAAGGCATTATAGTCCCTGCTTGCGGAATGGTTAACGTGATGGCGGTCACTTGGGAAAAAGAAGCGTGGGGCTCTTCTTGCCGTTCTTTTACTGCTGTAGCTCCCTGTTCTGAATTCATTTGTTTAAGAGTTGCGCCTTTAAAGGTTTGAGGTGCTCGTTGTGGCGCGGGAGCGATGATTTTACGTGGGGTGATTCCTGATAATATCGGTGAAAGGTTGATTTCGCTGTAATGGGTATATACGATTTCAGCCTCTGTATTTTGTTTTCGGACACCTTTTTCAATTCGCCATAAGGTTTCAGGCTCTACAAGATCGCTCTTATTAACGACAATGAGATCAGCGGTGGACAGCTGCTTGCGAAGCGTACGAACCAGCTGTTTGTCAGAGGAGAGTCTGCTGTTATATTCCAAGGCGTTTTCTGCATCCAATAAGGTGATCGTAAAATGCAATTCGACCCTTTCTTGAAGAGCGGATTCTTGTAATGTTTTGGCGATTTCTTCCGGATTCGCGACGCCAGTAAGCTCGATATAAATAGCATCGGGGCGTCCTCTTAGCAGTACCAGTAGGCTGTCTGCCAAATCCTCTTTACGGCTACAGCATACACATCCGTCCAGTAGCTTAGTCACGGTTGCACCCGTATGCTCCTGCAGAATATACCCATCTACATCTCTCTTTCCCAGCTCATTCATAACTACGCCAGGGTTCAGACCCCTTACCTTGCTCTCTTTCAGCAGGGACAACAGCAGAGTTGTCTTCCCGCTCCCCAGAAACCCGCTCAAAATAATTACTGGTATCTTCATGATCTCCACTCCTGCCTGATTCTCTTGGAAATACAAGAATCATATTTTTATATTTCCATCTATACGTGATTTGTTCGCAAGAAAGACCACAAAATTAAGAGAGTTGGGATTTTTACAAGATCATAGTTGACAGATTGTGAATAAAACGTGTACGATATGTTAATCGTAATTATTACGATTTAAAAAAGGAGATGGAACAATGAGAGTAATCATTACTTTGGCATGCACGGAGACAGGAGATCGTAACTATACAACTACCAAGAATAAGCGAAATCACCCAGAACGTATGGAAATGAAGAAATATTGTCCACGTCTGAAAAGAGTTACATTACACCGCGAAACCCGGTAAGAGCTATAAATGCCAAACATAAATGCTAATCAATGATAGGAGTGATCGGAATGAAAAAAATCCCCGTTACGGTGCTAAGTGGCTACTTGGGCTCTGGAAAAACAACACTGCTAAATCATGTCTTGCACAACCGTGAAGGCTTGAAGGTTGCTGTTATCGTTAACGATATGAGTGAAGTGAATGTGGACGCCAACCTGGTGAAGTCAGGTAATGTGCTTTCTAGAACGGAAGAGAAATTAGTGGAAATGTCTAACGGATGTATCTGCTGTACACTCCGCGACGATTTGATTGTCGAAGTACAAAAGCTGGCAGCTGAAGGCCGTTTTGATTATATCCTCATTGAATCATCTGGCATTAGCGAGCCTGTTCCGGTGGCACAGACTTTTACTTATGCGAACCCAGAACTGGATATTGATTTGACTTCACTCGCTCAATTGGACACGATGGTGACCGTTGTGGATGCTGGCCGATTCTGGTATGACTTCTCTTCTGGTGATAGTCTGATCGATCGTAATCAAACGGCTGGTGAAGACGATTATCGCGATATTGTGGATTTGCTCATTGATCAGATCGAGACTTGTGATGTGTTATTGCTTAATAAGTGTGATCTGCTAGAAGAAGAAGAGCTTAACAAGCTTGAAGCTGTGCTTCGCAAACTTCAGCCGACAGCCAAGCTGATCTGTACGGTTAACGGAGTGGTAGATCCGAAGGAGATTCTTAATACTGGATTGTTTGATTTTGAAAAAACAAGCTTGTCCTCCGGTTGGATTACGGAGCTTAACAAGGAGACACATACGCCTGAGACGGAGGAATACGGAATATCTTCTTTTGTCTATCGCAGGAAAACACCCTTTCATCCGGAAAGGTTAAGCTTTTTCTTTAGTCATTGGCCGGAGGAAGTTGTCAGAGCGAAAGGGATTGTATGGGTTGCCGCAGAGGGTGATCTTGCAGCAAGTATCAGCCAGGCTGGACCCTCGATTCAGTTCGGACCTGCCGGCTACTGGCTAGCTACAATGCCTGAGGATCAGCAGCAGGAGGTATTGGAAAGCGAACCTGAAATGAAAGCCAAGTGGGACGAGCGGTGGGGCGATCGAATGAATGAAATCGTGTTTATCGGTGTTAGTATGGACTCAGCACAAATCGAAGCGAGATTGGATCGATGTTTGTTGACGAAAGATGAGTTGAAGCAGGATTGGACAACGTTTAATAATCCACTTCCGTGGCCTGTTGAAGAACTCCTTGCGGCAGTGGCTGAGGAATAGAAATTCAGATGAAAATCCGGAATCCAGGAGGTTGAGGTTCCGGATTTTTGCTGTGCAATTATAGTGACTATGAATTATCATAGAAGGAATATATTTCAATTAAAAATAGAGGTGATGCCCATGAGTTATACAAACACTTTCATACGTGTAGCAGAGGATTGTCCTGAGGAAACGGGAATACCGCCGATGTCTTGCCGTACACTCCCGCCTGCGCATGTGATTCAATATGAGCTGCTTATTAATGAGCCTTACAAATACAATCATGAAGAGCTTCTGTTTGAGGTTCATGTACGCCATAAACAAATTCCGCTAGAAGATCGTGTGACCCGTAGGGAAGAAATATGGAAGGAGCTATTCTCTAGAAACCATCCATGCCTGCGAGCCTCTCTACTTCCGAAGCGATTCGGCTGGGGTGTACATTACAACCATGAGGGGAAAATAGCCATTTATGGTAAGGAGTCTCCCGAATATGACTATTATATTTCGTATGCTGATGAAGCAGTGAAGCTGCTGCCAGCGATGCGTAACAAGCGGGAACATGGCTAATAAGGAGGAGATAACTTGTATAAAGCAATTGAAGAAATCACACTTAATACTTGGCCAGCGGAGCAGAGTGTTCTCCTGAATGGCTGGGTTCTGCGCACAGCAGCTGGATATACGAAAAGAGCTAATTCGGTCAATCCGTTATACGGAGAAAAAAGCTCTCTTGTGGATCTTACAAACCAAATTAAGCTTGCTGAGCAGTACTATAAGGATGCTGGATTAAAGCCAGTATTTAAAATAACGCCGTATATCCAGCCTGCGAACCTGGATGAGGCGCTAGCGGAGCGTGGTTACACAGTTGTCGAGCCATCATCTGTTAGGCTATTAGAACTGGAGAGATTAGCTACTCCTGATCTTCGATATGAGATACAAGTTCAGGAGAGCTTAACTGAAGAGTGGTTAAATGCATTTACAAAGCTCTCTGCGCTCTCAAAAGACAATCGGAGCACCTTAACTAGAATGTTATCCGCTTGTCTTTTGCAGCAGGGCTATATTCTGTTGTTTAACAATGGCGTTCCTACCGCTTGTGGTCTGGGTGTTATTCAGAACGGCTACATAGGTCTCTTTGATATTATCACTGCTTCCGATCAGCGTAGACAAGGTATGGCGGAACAACTGCTGCTTGCATTACTACATTGGGGCAAGACGCAGTGTGCAACAACCGCTTTTTTGCAGGTTGTACAAGCTAATACTGGAGCTTCAGCTTTGTACGACAAGCTCGGATTTAAGGAGATATATCAATATTGGTATAGAGTGTAGTCTTGAATGATGCGGGGGCGCATTGGCTATTTTAGCAAAATGGGACCCCGCAAGGAAATCACACGAACTTCCCTTGACCCGGCAACGCCATTTCCTTGAAATTCTTGCATAAATGAGCAAGCTGAGTAGATAATTTTTCACCCTCCATAGGCACCCCATGTCCAGAGAGAACGATATGAGGATCTAGCAACGCAAGTGTGCGGACCGACTTTTCCGCGTCTTCCCAGTCCGTCGTGAAATAAGAGGGTGGGCCGTGCACCACCTGATGCTGGGTAGCTACTGCGAATACGGACTCTTGTTTGACTGTAAGAAAGGTGTCACCAGCAATCAGTACCTTATCTTCTGGTCTGAATAGTGAAATATGTCCAGGACTATGTCCAGGTGTATGGATCCATTTCCAGCCCTTTGCTCCGGGGACGGTTCTGTCTTCGGGTAAAGGATGTATGGCTGATCCAAGGTCGATACCATGATGTGAAAATAATGAGGACACCATACTCATCAGCCCGCCGCCTACGGCCGGATCGGCTGGAGGATAATCCGCTTTACCTGTTAGATAAGGAAGCTCTAGTGGGTGAGCATACACGGGTACATTCCATTCCTCAATAAGCTTTTTCACACCCCCGATATGGTCGAAATGCCCATGAGTCAGGATAATTGCCACCGGAGGCTTCTCATACTTCTCCTTAGCATAATCTATAATTCTGTTTGTGTAAGAGCTAAGTCCCGTATCTACAATGATCCAGTCCGAATTGGGCTGGCCGATGAATGCGCAATTTACGAACATGGTTCGTAGTCCGATGACACCGGGGGCCACGTCCCAAGTATCGGTGTAGCCTTCAGATAGTATTCCGTCAAGTCTCATCTTACGCCTCCTGTTCCGTTCTTTAGTACTGAACAATGTACCTAAACAGTAGTATGACCCTTTTTTAAGAAAAAAATATGGCAAAAAACCCTTCTCCTAATTAAGGAAGAAGGGCTGGCCTTGAACTTATTAAGCGATAGGATCACATTAGAGCGTTCCGCAGTCTGCAAATAGAATATGTCGTGGAATTCGGAAGAAGGTTTCGGCTTTTTCCTGCAGAGCAGGGGTAGGCAGATGGCTGCTGTGCAGCCATTTTCGAAACGTCCCGGGATGAACACCTATCCAAATACTTACATCGGTTACGGAAAAATCGTAAACCATACAGAGGCCGGTTAGAATCACATTGCTGCGAGGCGAACTGGTAATACTTCTTTTCATAAATCGTGAAGGAGTTGGTTGACATACAATTGGACTCTGACGAATCAGTGCTTCATTGAACAAAATGTGGGGCGGGTACCCGAGTAGGCGGCAGGTCTTGTCAATGTTATTGTTGGAAGGGATACGACCTTCGTATACCCAGGCGCTTACGCTGCGAGAGGATATACCAAGATCTTCTGCGAGTCGTGAAAGTTTGATATCCTTAGCCATCAATACAGCAAGTAACACACGGTTTCTAATCTGGCTGCGCTTTGGACGGCGGAATCTTTTTACACGAACGCCTTGTCCAAGATATTTGCGGTTGATCAGAGACCACGCCTGGATATTATGAGTTTCTTGTTGGTTACTAGGCATAATTCCTCCGATTTTTTAAAAATATACTACAACACTTTCATATACATCGGCAATGGTTAATGCTGCTATTTCTGACATCACTTTTTAAGTTTCTTCCAGAACGCGTACGCTTATGATATATTTTTAATATCTAATTACAATATTACAACAGGGAGCGAGATAGAATGATCAAGCATATTGTTTTTTTTAAATTGAAGGACCGGTCCGAAGAAAGCGTTGCGGCAACGGTAGCCGTACTGCGAAATATGGAAGGTAAAATCCCGCAGCTCCTTTCGATTGAAGTGGGTGCTGATATCATTCATTCTGATCGATCCTTTGATATTGCTCTAGTTACGGTGGTAGCTTCACTGGATGATTTACAGGCTTATCAGGTTCATCCGGCGCATAAGGAAGTTATAGCTCATATTAATGAAGTTAAAGAACTTTCAATTGCTGTGGATTACGTAATCTAAGCGATCTGCTGATTAACAAGCATCATCATTTTATACCGGAAGCGGTGACAGGAATGCGTGAGCTCGAGTATCCGATGGAAGCGTTAACTTATTTGGTCGTTTTTCTTGCGGCATGTTTCATTATGTTCTTTTGGCTGAAACGCCGCGGCAAACGCGGTAAGTAGGGATAATGCAGATTTCTCTAACTATTTTTGACATGGGGGTATTGCTGTGTATTATGTCAACCGCAAACAAATCGAAACCATTCTTGCTCAAATCCCAGATATAACTACAGGTCTTCGGACTGTAACAGCTTCATGGGATGGCAATACTTTAACCGGACTAATACAAGAACGCTGCCTTCATCTGGCGATAGAGGTGGTTACGGACGTTGGTAGTTGTCTGATTGACGGCTTTATTATGCGTGATGCCGGAAGTTATGAGGATATCATTTCAATTATACATGAAGAAAAAGTACTAGGTAAAAGTGAGATCTACGAGCGATTAATAGAGCTTGTCGCACTTCGTAAGCCGCTCGTGCAGGATTATTTTGCCTGGGAAAGAGAAGCACTACACCCGCTCACACCAATCCTTTCAGAGGTGCTAGAGAAGTTTGCTGTTGAAGTAGGGAATTATTTGGATCAGGAACTTGGGTCCGGTGTAACGCTATAATAGCATAAGATAGAATCATATAAAATAGGCGGTAGCCGTGAAAGAGAGGGGGTTCCTTTATGATGAAGATGGGGCAGGAAAATGGATCGACAAGACACTTGATAATGACGCTCCTGAAGACGAAAGGACCACTGACCATCGGCGCGCTGGCAGAAGAATTGGGAATTACTGAGATGGGTGTCCGCCGTCATGTGCTTCAGCTGGAGCAGGAGGGACTTGCTAAGACAAAAGTGGTTCGGCAAGCGATGGGGCGGCCTTTACATATGTATTCTTTAACGGAGAAGTCCGAAGAGTATTTTCCAAAAAGTTATCATAATCTGGCTTTGGAGCTTTTGCGTGAATTGGATTATGGCAGTGGATTGGAAGCTGTTAATACATTGTTTGAGGGACGCCGTCGCCGGATGCTCACCCAGTATGCACCGATGATGGAACGCCGGAATTTGGAAGAGCGAGTAGCTGAGTTATCGTCGATCCAAAACGCTGGTGGATATATGGCGGAGTGGAACCGAGAAGAGGATGGTTCGTATGTCATAAAAGAATACAACTGCCCGATTCGCCAGGTGGCTACTCAGTATCGTAAAGCTTGTCAATGCGAGCATAGCCTATTTGAGGAATTGCTGGATGCTAAGGTTACACGAAGTGAATGTATGGCAGAAGGCGGACAATGCTGCCGATACGCAATTGCACCCAAAAATGTAACAGACAAAACTTCTGAAAAGTCGTAATAATTAGTCACAAGACAAACTCCTGCTGCTTATGATATAGCAGATATAGGCATTAGCCCGGTAGAGCGGGGAGCAATGAATTTAAAGGAGAGATGAAACGATGAAAAAGGACACAAAAGGTTTGTTATGGGGAGCTTTAGTCGGAAGTGTGGTTGGATCAGTGACAGCACTTCTGTTCGCGCCTAAGCCAGGTAAAGAGCTGCGCAAGGATATTGCGGAAGGAACAGCTGCTGGCATTGAAAAGGTGCAGGGAATTGCCGTGCAGGCTGGAGACAAGAGCGTTGAGCTGTATGACAAAGCTAAGGATTCTATAGGTCATGTAGTCCATGAGGTTCGCGAATGGAGCAAATCATGTTCGAATGCTGTAGAAGAAGATACTGCTACTGTAGCAGTAAGTGGAATTGCTACGGAAGAAACGATTCAAGAGGCAGCGGCCACTTTGGAAGAGGTAACGGAGTTAGAGGTATCGCCTGTAAATGAAGAAGTAAGCAGTGAAGAAGCTAGTCTTGAAGAAGCTCAGCTAGATGACAAGGACAATAACGAAATCGCATAATGAAACAGTGGATGGAGTGTTTGGTTTTACGGTCAAAAAGTACTTATTCTCTTTTAATAGAGCCGCTTTTTCGCATTGGGCGGAAGGTGGCTTTTTTATTTCATTCTTATAGACCTGTTAAATGATGGCAAAAGTCTTGGCTTGAACTAAGAGTCCAAAAGGAGTAATATCTGCAATTGGGGCTGAAAGTCAGGTACATTTTGTTTTCGGCTTACATAAGCTACACAAAACAAGTAGAAGGAAGCGGTGTGTTCGTGCAGCAAGCTATTGCAATATTAGACTCAGGTGTGGGAGGGCTAACAGTTGTCAAAGAAGTGATGAGGCAGCTCCCGCGGGAGAAAATCATTTATTTCGGAGATACGGCCCGAGCTCCGTACGGACCCCGTTCGACCGAGGAAGTAACACTGTTTACAGAACAAATTGTAGATTATTTGATCCAGTTTAATCCTAAAATGATTGTTATCGCTTGTAATACCGCAACAGCAGCGGCACTCGATTATATCTCAGCCAAGGTCTCTATTCCTGTCATTGGGGTGATTCATCCCGGAGCCCGTGCTGCAATTAGCGCGACCAAAAGCGGACATGTCGGCGTGATCGGTACAATAGGAACCATCGGCAGCGGGGCTTATACTAACGCACTAAAGCAGCTGTCTCCTTTTGTTGAGGTTGTAAGTCAAGCCTGCCCGGCGCTTGTCCCACTCGTTGAGCAAGGCATGTTCCGCTCAGAGAAAAGTTATGAAATTGTAGAGCAGGCATTGGAAGGCATTAAAGATAATAACATCGATACTTTAATTTTAGGATGCACTCATTACCCATTTCTTGTTGAGCCTATTGGAGAGACCATGGGACCGGGAGTCAAACTGATCAGTTCCGCAGATGAGACAGCTCGTGAGATCAGCACGATTTTATACGATAAAGGCAAGCTGTCCATCGGGGATGAAAGTCCAATTCATCAGTTCTTCTGCAGTGGTGATGCTGAAATGTTTCAGCGAATTGCCCGAGACTGGCTTGGAGAACAAATTAAACGCACCCCAGTAGTATGGCAAGTATCCACGTTATAAGCAGAGCAATGTTGAATTGAATAGGGACAAACTCTACGGAGTGAAAGATAAAATAGGCTGGGAAGCATAATTCCCAGCCTATTTTCTTGTGATTCATTTCTCCTTCATGCAGGGTAGTGGCTCTTGCATACAATAGAGTTAAGTGCTGTTTGCTGCTATTTTTGTATCCACCGTATCAGCAATTTAAGGCCGAGAGGATGAGACCTAATGCGACAATATATTGCAAGCAGGGGAGATACCGTAAGCCGAATTGCCGCCCTGCATGGATTAACCCCTGAGCATGTCATTCAAGGCAATCCATGGGTTGGGAGACAGTCTTATTTATATCCGGGTCAGGTTTTATTCCTGCCGTCTTCGCCGCGTAAAAGGTATGCGGTGCAGGAAGGGGACGATCTTGAACGCATAACCTCATTATTCAATGTGAGTTTAGATGATTTGGAGAAGCTTAATCCAGGTGTGTCCTCAGGGCGCTTTTGTACACCGGGAAAAGTGCTCGTCATTCCGCCTCCGATTCCAGAGCGAGTGGTATTCTTACGTGGAGAGTACGGTCCGGTTGATGTTGAGAACGATATCAGCAGCCTGATTGCACAATATCCTTTTATTCAAGCATATCCAATTGGCAACAGTGTGCTCGGCAAGCCAATTCATGTGCTTAAAATAGGCAATGGAACCCGCCATTTGCATGTTAATGCGGCTCTACATGCTAATGAATGGCTGACCTCGCCTTGCCTGATGTCGTTCATAGAAGAGTATGCAGCAGCTTATGCTAAAGGTTTGGCATGGAATGGTCATCGTCCAGAGGAATGGTACAATAATTGGACCCTATGGGCTGTACCCATGGCTAACCCTGACGGCGTGGAGTTAGTGCAGGAGGGCGTTTTACCAGGCCACCCTTATTATGAGGACCTTATGAAATGGAACGGGGGACGGCGGAGTTTTCGCCATTGGAAGGCCAATATACGCGGTGTGGATCTCGGGGATCAGTTCCCTGCTCATTGGGAAGAGGAACGGGAACGACGTGGTGTAACCCTGCCCTCTCCACGTGATTACAGTGGTCCTGAGGCGTTAAGTGAACCTGAGGCAGCAGCTCTAGCGGTACTTGCTGAGAACGCGCCCGGAGAAGCTGCAGTGTCTTTGCATAGCCAAGGAGGAGAGATCTACTGGAATTACCGGGGATATGAGCCTCCCGAAAGCCGCGAATTAGCAACACGATTGGCCGCTGCGAGCAGCTATCGTGCAGTCGAATTAACTGGCAGCGATGCCGGGTATAAGGATTGGTTCATCCAGACCTTTCGCAAACCAGGATTTACAGTTGAGCTGGGGATCGGCAAAAATCCGTTGCCACTGGCAGATTTTGAGGATATGGCGCTAGAAACGGGTCTAATTTTGGGAACGATACTATCCAATGTGAAATAATTATGAAACAATTACAGTAAACTTGCGTAACATAAACCATAGGGTATGGCCGCTGTCGTCACTACACGTTATCCGCGGCTGTATCCTTTTTACTTGGGAGGAGGGTCACTATGAAACTGAAAAAACTGCTGTCACTGAAACAATGGTCTACTATCTTCAGTAGTTCCTGGCGATATGTGATCTCCCCTAAAGTCGCAATAGGGGACAAGCTTTTATTCACAATCCCAGTGCTGCTCTATTGGGTGTTGCCGGATTTTATGCCTTTTTTACCGATCGATGATATTGGTGTGACGATGCTTCTTATGGGCTGGTTCGTGTCACGGATGGGACGAAAATACCCGGCACTTCAGGCCGGAAAATGAGGCAGTGAAGTGAGATCTACCTCGGATTGTGTATCTAATTTGTTAATATAGTTGCTTTTAGATATCAATTACCTTTAAAATAGGTAATTGAGTATTTAATTTAAGTACTAGGAGATGGATGATAGATGAAGGTCAAAATTACCCGCAATGCGGCTAAAGTGATAAAGAAACAAATGGAACTTGAAGGAAACAGCGAGTTGAAGCTTCGCGTAGCGATTACGCATGCTCACGGTGATCATGCTCACTACGGACTGGATTTGGACACGCCTAATGAGAATGATGTTGTAGTCTCGACAGATAAAGAAATCGATGTTATTCTTGATCCGAATCAACCGCTCCTTGATGGTGTGGTCGTTGATTATTTATATCTTCCTGAAGAAGGTTTTGTTATTACTAATCCGTCTAAAGGTAATCACGGCGATCACTAAACGTTTCGCCTTAAATTTGGGACATAAAGAAGGGTTGCTCCATGGCTAACGATATACAAGTGTGCGATGAATGTAATTTTATGAAATTGAAGAGTATCATACCCAAACTGCAAAAGATGGCGCCTGATGCAGAGATCAAGGTCGGCTGTAAGTCGTACTGTGGTCCATGTGGCAAACGGGCCTTTGTATATGTTAATGGTCGTTATGTGAGTGCTCCAACAGAGGAAGAAGTGTTGAAGAAGGTAGAAGCTTTTATCAAGCAACCGGCCGTTCAGAAATAATACAGAGGTCTTATCCATCAACTTAAAAAGCCCTAAACCCGTGTTGATGACGGAGTTTAGGGCTTTTTGTTTTATAAATGAAGTTTTTATGGTGCAGATTCTTCCTTTCGAAGCATCTGGATGCCATCGTATTTCATGATATCGTCTGAGATTTGCAGTCGTTGCTTACTTGTCTCGAACCCGGTACTGCACCCCGCAACGTCAATGGCTTCGCGGCTGTCGAGGCTATAACAGGTGCCGCTGTTGAATTGTCCATTTTCACTTGGAAGATAGGAGCGCTTCGCATCGGCAAAGGCACCGGTTCGCAGTGTCACAAGTCGCTCTTTGCCACTGAACAGATTATTACCCATGAGATAATAAGGATCTTGTGAGATTCCAAGCAGATGGAGTAAGGAAGGTGTGAGATCCAATTGACCAGCCGGATTAGAATCAATCACCGAGGTGTTATTACCCGGCAGATGAATGAGTAATGGAACTTGATGCATGATTTGATGCATGTCGAGCTTACTTAAGCTTTTACCAAGAAATTGTTCGTAATAAGAGGTTTCTTGGATAGAGTTATCATGATCACCATAAAAGGCAAGGATCGTGTTATCCCACAACCCACGCTGCTTCATATCCCTCACCAATTCACCTAGAGCTTCATCTGTATAATGAACAGCCTGCAAATAATCTCCGAAGATGGTACCTTTAAACTCCCCGGTATCAAGCCCTTGCTTAGCCGCAGGGAGAGAATATGGGTGATGACTAGATAGTGTAGTCAAAAAAGAGTAAAAGGGCTTCTGGATCGATTCTACAGAATCCATAATATTTAGGGACTGCCGCAGGAATGATTTATCTCCCAATGACCAGCCTAGGGGCTCGTCGATCTTAAAGTCTTTTTTGCTATAAAAATGGTCATACCCCATCGCCTTATACATAATCTGCCGATTCCAGAAGCTTCCTTCATACGCATGGAAGGCATTGCTGCTATAGCCCTTGGACTTCAAAATGGCAGGTAACGTGTCAAATTGATGATCCGGGTAACGGACAAATACTGAGCCGGAGACCAGCGGATACAGTGAACCATTCGAGGCGAAATCCGCATCGGAGGTTCGTCCTTGTGAGGTCTGATGATAGTAATTACTGAAGTAGGTATTCTCTTTGATTAGAGCGTTCAAATTAGGTGTGACCTCTTGTCCATTGATCGATCGTCCCACTACAAAATTCATAAAAGCTTCGGCCTGAATAACAACGATGTTGCTTCCGCTGTATTTTCCAAAGCTGTCGTTAAGAGCACTTTGCTCAGCATTGTGTTCATTGAACCAGAGCTTCATGGAGCTGGCTTCCTTTTGTGAAAGCTCAGGCTGCGGGCCTAAATGATCTTTGGCATACAAGTAAATATCATAACCGTGAAATCCAATGAGTCCAGTAACGTTATACATCGCCAAGCTCCACCAGTTACCAGTGAATAAACCCTTGGCCCACGTAGTGGCGTAAGAGTGGATAGGGCCAAAGGTCAGAATACAGCCTAATATCAATGCAACGACTCCGTTAACGCTCCGTCTTAGTCCTCTCATTAAGCGTGAAGAGGGACGAAAATGACTTGTGCGAGCATAATAGGAAGGCTGTCCATTATTATAGGCAGGCGTGTTCCGACGGAATAACACTACCCAAATGGTGTAAACCAGAAATATCAGCCAATCCGCGAACAAGTAGAGATCAGAGGGACGGAGTAGTGCAAAGATACTTCCGCCAAGTGCATCCATCTGTCCGGCTTGAAAAAGAACGGGAACGGTGATGAAATCCTGAAAGTAGCGATAGTAGACAATATCAGAATAAATAAGTAATGTCAGGAGCACGTTTATGATTATCAAGGCTATGGTTTGTCCACGTCGGGGGAGCCATAACACCCAAAATGATAACAGCATAACTGAACCGAGAGCAATGAGCTTGTCGAGACGGTTCATATCAATATTAGGAGCATGCAGGCCGCTGTGAAGAAACATTAGCTTAGCGAGCATAAGGACAAGAAAAAGGATGTAACCAATATAACGGGAGCGGACAATGGTGATCATTCTATCCGTTATGGATGAGCTGCTCCTACTAAATGGATCTCGTGACACGTTAAAGCCTCCTAGCGCAGAAGTTGAGTATGTAAGAAGAAACGGACACCGTCCTCAATCGAGGTAGATGTCCGTTCTTATATTTCTCGCATAAACGCTTACCGTCCTTTTAAGGACGCCGAAGGCGTTTATGCTTGGCGTAATTGTCTTCCGAATTATTTTGGATTTCTAGGTGGAAGTGGACCCAAGTATTGATAATATTGACACTCAATACGTCCGTTATACAACTTGCGACGCTTGTCCGCTTTACGGCCGTAATATTGTTCGAATTCCTTATAAGGACTAATTGCAAAGAATGACCAAGTCGGTAGATACAGCATCATTTCACCAAACTGGCGAGTCAGCTTCTCCACCTCTTTATCATTACTGATCCGTTCACCATATGGCGGGTTGGTAATGATACAGCCGTATTCGCCTTGGGGTCTTGCTTTGGCGGCAGCCATCACGGTGAAGGTTATTTCTCCGGATAGGCCGGCGCTTTTAGCAGCGGCTTCAGCAATTTCTATAGCAGCAGGATCGATATCCGTGCCGGTTAGCTGCAATGGATAATCGTCTCGTACGGCATCGAAAGCTTCTTCGCGAGCTTCTTCCCACAGATGCTTAGGGATGACTGGCCAATGTTCTGAAGGGAAGGAACGCCGTAGTCCCGGTGCGATATTCCAAGCGATCATCGCGGCTTCGATCAACAATGTTCCCGAACCACAACATGGATCATATAGCGGACGGTGGCCATTCCAGCGGCTAAGCTGGATTAAAGCGGCTGCCATCGTTTCCTTCAGTGGCGCTTCTGTAGCCTGTCTGCGGTATCCGCGTTTGTGAAGAGCAGGTCCGGTGGTGTCTAGCGTGATAAGCGCGATATCGTTTAACAGAATCACTTCGATCACATATCGAGGTCCGTTCTCTGGGAACCAGTCCGTATGATAGGAGAGCTTCAGCTTCTCGACGATAGCTTTTTTGACAATCCCTTGGGAAGCGGGTACACTCGTTAGTTGTGATTTATGGGATCGTCCTTCAACCGGAAATTCTCCATTCTCGGGAATCCAGTCTTCCCAAGGCAGCGCTTTAACACCCTCAAATAACTCATCGAAGGTTTTAGCGGGGAATTGACCCATTTTTACTAATACGCGGTCGGATGTACGCAGCCATAAATTACAGCGACAGATGTCGATATAATCACCACTGAACAATACACGACCATTCTCGACCGTGGTCTCATAACCCAGTTCGTTTAATTCGCGCGCTACTACAGCTTCTAATCCCATAGGGGCAGTAGCGATTAATTGTAATTTGCTCAAATACTCTCAACTCCGTTTAACTTGTAGATAAATACAAAAAGCCAGTACAATAAGAAAAGCCAATACCATAAGAAAAGCATCCATACAAGTATAGGGGAATGCGGGACACTTCACAATGCCCGGCATTCCATAAACCATAAAATCTTCCCCGTCATCCCTTCATTCGAGAAAACGGGGGATCATCAAAGGAGAATCTTTATGCTTACCCAAGAAGAATACAGTGAACAACTTTATACCGAGGACGAAATCCTGCTTCAGGTAAAAGAAGCTATCGTCCAAGCGGGGATGCCGGAGGTGTCTGTCGAGCCGGGGTACGGAAGACTACTCACTATGCTTGTTAGACTGTCTCGCTCCACGCGTATTTTGGAGATTGGCGCACTTGGCGGCTACAGCGGGATTTGCTTATCTCGCGGCTTTACTGAAGGTGGCAAGCTGACTTCACTAGAGCTGAGGGCCGATTATGCCGAGCTTGCTCGCCGTAATTTAGAACTGGCCGGATTCGGGGATTCTACGGAATATAGAATCGGACCCGCGATGGACAGCCTGAAGGCACTGAACGAAGAGGGAGCTAAGTTCGATTTCTTCTTTATCGACGCAGACAAGATTAACTATACCAATTACTTGGAATATGCCATCAAGATGGCTAATCCAGGCGCGATTATTGCTGGTGATAATATCTTTCTCCGCGGACGGACGCTAAATACAGATCGAAATGGACCTGCCATTCTGGCTGTACGGCATTTCAATGAAATGATCGCCACCGATGACCGTCTGATCAGCACTTGTCTGCCAGCCTATGATGGACTGGCGTTGGCAATGGTGAAATAGCAGAAAATTAGCGAAATAGCCGTGGCGGAGTAGCTTTGTATAGCTTTACCCGGACCCATACGGTGTTCAACAGCAACAAGCTTCCGGAGATGATAAACAGTCCCTCAATACCAATATAACCAGATAGAAAGCCGCCTATGATAGCTCCCAGCATATTGCCCAGTGACAATGTGCTGCCGTTGAAGCCGAATGCGCGGCTTTCTTTCCCGTCAGGGGTATAAGACCGGATAAGCGCATTAACGCTGGGCAATAGGCCGCCCATAAAAATCCCCATGAGAAAACGGACAATAATTAGCTGCCACACGCTAGTAACGAATGCTTGCGGAATCAGGAATAGCGAGGCCCCGATTAACGCGTAGGTCAGAATGCGGTGTGCGCCGACTTTATCACTCAGCTTGCCGAGCAAGGGGGAAGCCAGCATGTTGGAGATCCCTGTAACTGCGCTGACCATTCCGGCTAAAAAGGCTATATTCTCAGCAGGCCCATTTAACTTTTCAACATACAGTGGCAGCAAGGCCATGGGGCTGATCATTGCAAATTGCAGCAAAAAGGTTACACCAAACAGCGCCGGGAGCTGAGGGATCTTGATCAATTCCTTCAAGCCTTCCATTACTGACACCTGTGGCTCCTGTGCGGCTTCTGCACGATCAAATTTCTCTTTAACGAGAAATAATGCCAGCAGAGAGGCGATGAAGAGCAAGGCGCCAACGACATAAAAGATCGGACGAAATCCGATTAAATCAGCAAGAAAACCACCAATAAGTGGTCCAAGGATGGTACCTGCAACAGAACCCGACTGCATCAGCCCCATCGAAAATCCCATACGTGCTTTCGGAGTAGTACCCGAAACGAGTGCGATGGAAGCGGGATTGAAGCCGGAGATTGTACCGTTTAGCAGTCGCAGTAAAAGCAGCTGCATAGGGGATTGTGCGAAGCCCATCAACACCATAACGATAGCCATGCCAAAGCTGGAGCGCAGGAGCATGATTTTACGTCCATATTTGTCAGCAAGTTTTCCCCATAGTGGCTGGAAAATGAAAGAAGTTAAAAAGTTTGCGGCAAAAATAAGGCCCGCCCAAATTCCAATTTCATGCTCACCCTGAACTCCAAGATCCTTAGCAAGATACAAGGTCAGGAACGGTGTAATCATCGTCATTCCGGCATTTACCAAGAATTGTCCGAACCAAAGCACTAAGAGGTTGACCTTCCATGTCTCCCATTTCTTCAAAGTGCTTTCACTTCCTTTCAAAGAATTTCAGAAAATAAATGATTCACAGAAAAATAGACATTTTATCAGTATATCATTTTTTTAGCTTCAAAAGTGCAATACATGTCATAGTAATGTCATAGGATTGTCATTCCACGATCTTCGTTTTGCTTGTTACAACCTTTTAAAAAGGGCATAATAGTAAGTATGCCGATCAAGCATAAACGCCATCGGCGTCCTTATTAGGACGGTAAGCGTTTATTTTAAAAAATCTTATAAAATATAATGGAGATCTTATCATGACCTACAACGACACTTTTATCCGCGCCTGCAGAAAGCAGGATACGGAGCACGTTCCCGTATGGTACATGCGGCAGGCCGGCCGTTATGATCCCGAGTACCGTAAAATCAAGGAAAAGTACTCATTGCTTGAAATCTGCAAACAGCCTGAGTTGGCGGCTGAAGTAACCTTGATGCCTGTGCGTAAGCTAGGTGTGGACGCGGCCATTTTGTATTCAGACATTATGAATCCGGTCGCTTCTATCGGTGTGAAATTTGATATCGTCAAAGATATTGGCCCTGTGATCGAGAATCCGATTCGCTCTGCAGCAGATGTCGAGAGACTGAAGCCCATTGATGTTGAAGGCGATCTCGGACATATTTTGGAGACGATTGCTATTCTGGATAAGGAGCTGGACGTGCCCTTGATTACTTTCGCAGGCGCACCGTTTACAATTGCCAGCTATCTGATCGAAGGCAGACCTTCCAAAGGATATATTCGGACTAAAGAGCTAATGTACAGTGAACCCCGTGTCTGGGAAATGTTAATGGACAAGCTCGGCGATATGATTATCGCTTACCTCCGCAGTCACGTGCGTAGTGGTGGAAAAGCGTTTCAATTGTTCGACAGCTGGGTCGGTGCCCTTGCGCCTCGCGATTTTGAAAAGTATGTGTTACCGACGGTTTCTCGTATTTTTTCCGAATTATCCGATCTTGATGTACCGAAAATATACTTTCCTGGCGTAAGCTCTGGCGAATTGCTACCGAGTCTTACGAAGCTTCAAGCGGATGTAATCGGGGTGGACTGGCGTGTGAGCTTGTCCGAAGGTCGCCGCAGAACCGGTGGGAAATTTGCGATTCAAGGCAACCTGGATCCGTATTTACTTACAGCGCCGATGGACGTCTTGAAGGAGCAAGCGAAAGCGTTAATTGATGAAGGGGTACAAGAGCCGGGATATATCTTCAATCTGGGTCACGGCTTATTCCCGGAGGCTTCTTTAGATAAGCTTAGAGAATTAACGGTATATATTCACGAATATTCACAGGAAGTATTGAAAGAATCAGCCAAACTGCGTTCTTAAAAATAGCCTATTAAATCTATAAGGGGATGGAATCCGTGACAGCAAAAATAGGTGTTCTCGTCATGTCGTATGGCACTCCTAAAAGCTTAGAAGACGTTGAAGCATATTACACTCATATTCGGCGAGGTAATCCGCCGACAGCGGAGCAGCTTAAAGAATTAACAGATCGCTATGAAGCGATCGTCGGGGGTGTATTCCCGCTGCGGGAGAACACAGACCGTCAAGTAGCTGCATTACAGGCAGCATTAAACGCGGATAAAGCTGGGGCGGATGTTGAATTTGTCTGCTATCAGGGTTTGAAGCATGCCTATCCGTTTATTGAGGACGGCGTCGAGGCTATGGCGAAGGACGGCATTACCCAAGCGGTTGGTGTTGTGCTTGCCCCTCACTATTCAAGCATGAGCGTGGGTGGCTACATTAAACGTGCTCAGGAAAAGGCTGATGCATGTAAAATCAACATGGGTTTTGTGGAGAGCTACCATATGCACCCAGTATTGATCGATGTTCTAGGCCGGAGAGTAACTGCGAAAATAGATCAATATATCGAAGCAGGCGCTACTCGCGATGAGATAAGGGTATTATTTAGCGCGCATAGTCTTCCAGAGCGTATTCTAGCTATGGGCGATCCTTATAAAGATCAACTATTGGAGACCTCAAAGGCTATTGCAGATCAAGCGGGGATAACCAATTGGCAGTTTACGTGGCAAAGCGCAGGACGGACAGCTGAACCATGGCTTGGACCAGATATTCTGGATACACTTCAGCAGCTTAGCAAGGAACAGGTAGAGTATGTTCTAGTGGCACCGATCGGGTTCGTATCCGATCATTTAGAAGTGCTGTATGACCTTGATATCGAGGCAACAGCCGTAGCTTCAGAGCTGGATATGCGTCTTATGCGGATTGAATCATTAAACAGCGATCCTGCGTACATGTCCGTATTGAGCGATGTTGTTCGTACAAGACTGAATCAAATGTCGGCCGGTCAGTCATGACTGGTCCCTCTAGGCGAATTGTTATCATAGGCGGTGGGCTGAGTGGACTCAGCGCCGCCTTTTACATTCGTAAGTTTTACAAAGAAGCTGGTGTGAAACCTGATATTGTACTGCTAGAGAAAGACAAGACTCTTGGCGGGAAGATCGAAACATTGCACCGGGATGGATTTGTGATTGAGAAGGGTCCGGATTCTTTTTTAGCTAGCAAAACAGAGATGATTGAATTGGCTAAGGAATTAGAGCTAGATCACGAGCTGGTGAACACAGATCCAAAGGCAGAGAAGACCTATATACTACAGCGTGACAAGCTTCATCCTATGCCTTCCGGTCTTGTGCTTGGAATTCCTACTGAACTAAAGCCATTTCTATCAAGTGCTCTGGTTTCATTCGGTGGCAAAATACGCGCGCTGATGGACTTGATCCTTCCTCCTAAGCGGAGTAATGACGATGAATCCCTCGGACAGCTGATTGAGCGACGTTTAGGTACTGAAGTGATGGAGAATTTGACCGAACCGCTATTAGCCGGTATGTATGCTGGGGATTTACGCAAAGTCAGCCTACAGGCTACCTTTCCGCAATTTGGAGAAGTAGAGCGGCAGTATGGTGGTCTTATTCGTGGAATCATTAAAGAACAGAATTCCTCCAAGACAAATACGAGCACAAAGAACAGCACTTTTCTGACATTTCGAAAAGGACTACAAAGTCTCGTGCATGGCTTGATTCATGAACTGCATGATGTAGAACAGCGAACTGAAGCTGCGGTGGTCTCTATACATGCTACAGGAACTAATGCTTCTCGTTATGAGCTAGAACTGGAAAGTGGCGAACGGCTGCTTGCGGATGAAATATATATCACCACACCAAATTCTTTTACTGCCGAACTTTTGCGTCCACATGTGGATGTTTCAGCACTCGATGCGGTAACTTATGTATCGGTTGCGAACTTAGTCATGGCCTTCGACAAGAAGGATATCGAAATTGATGATGCTGGAGCAGGTTTTCTTGTGCCACGTAAGGAAGGGCGCAATATTACTGCCTGTACATGGACGTCAACGAAGTGGCCGCATACGAGTCCAGATGATAAAGTACTTATGCGCTGTCATGTAGGCCGTTCCGGAGATGAGCAGAATGTTCACCTTCCAGATGAGGCTCTTACGGAGCTAGTGAGTAAGGATTTACGAGAGATCATGGGCATTACAGCGAAACCTATATTTACGGAAATTACTCGTTCGGAACATTCGATGCCACAGTATCCTGTTGGACATCTTGACAATCTTTCTAAATTCCATAGGGAGCTTGAGACCACACTTCCTGGGATATATGTCTTTGGAGCTGGATATGATGGAGTGGCAATGCCCGATTGTGTTAAGCAGGCTAAGCTTACAGCACAAAGCGCTGCAAAGCGTATATCGAATTAATTGTTCATTTACGGGAGATCTAGAATTATATAATGAACGGTGAAGCGAAGATTTTTTTTGCTTCACCGTTTTTGTTTAAATATTAGATTATACTATTTTACTGGACTCTCGTATTTGGAGGGACAGGTGCTAGGTATGCTATAATAGAACCAATTTGAGAGTAGAGGAGATCATAGAAACAATGTATCCGCCGCGATCGCGTTCTAGACAGAAGAACAAACATAAGAGCAAACGTAAGCGCAGAACGGCCTGGATGTGGGTCAATGCAGGTCTACTTCTGATGATTATTGTGGCGCTCAGCTATAGTTTTATGGATGACAGATTCAAGGGAAGTTCTGAGCCACCTCCAGTGGCGCAAATGACGGCTTCGCCTACGCCTGATAGTACTGCTCAGGAGACAGCACCTATAGTGACTGCAACGCCTGAAGCCACGGAGTCTCCCATCCCTTCTCCAACGGTAACTCCGGAAGCTTCACCTACACCAGAGCCAAAGAAAGAAGAAAATGTTGAAACACAGGCGCCTGTACCAACTGAGACCCCTTCGCCAGAGGAAGGTAGCTCCCAAGTCGCAGATGGTGGTTCTGTGTCTGGACTTCCGTCAGATGACCAGGCTTCTGGCAATACAGTGACCTTGAATTTTGGTGGAGATGTTATTTTTTCGGGGAAAGCCGGGGAATTGCTCGAAAAGAAAGGTTACGACTATTCGTATGCCGCGCTCGATGGAATGTTCAAGAAGGATGATCTTACGATTGTGAATCTGGAGACTCCTGTGACCACGGGTGGGGTTGGCGCCGCTAATAAGCAATACGTATTCAAAGGCTCGCCCAAAGCACTAGATGCTCTTAAAGCAGCCGGAGTGGATGCAGTAAATATGGCGAACAATCACACGCTTGATCAAGGGGAGGAAGGCCTGCGAGACACGCTGAGTCATCTCTCGGAAAGAGGCATTCCTTATGTTGGTGCTGGACTCAATAGTAAAGAAGCATTCTCAGCGCAATATTTTGAGCGTAAAGGGATTAAGATCGCCTTGCTGGGGTTCACACGGGTGATTCCTGCATCTGATTGGATGGCGGGAAAAAATAAACCCGGGCTTGCTTCAGTATATGATAGTAGAGAAGGACTTAAAGCGATTGCTGCAGCTAAACAAAAAGCTGATTTGGTTGTCGTAGTTGTCCATTGGGGTAAAGAACGGGTAGAGCAGTTCGATAATACTCAGCAGACCCTTGGACGTAGCTTTGTCGATGCGGGAGCTGATCTTGTCATTGGTGGTCACCCACATGTATTGCAAGGTGTGGAGCCGTACAAAGGCAAGTGGATCGCCTACAGCACTGGTAATTTTATTTTTACGAGATCAACGGTACCTGCCACTTGGGAAACTGCTGTATTTCAGGCGGAATGTAGTAAAAAAGGTCAATGTTCATTACAGCTGAAGCCTATGACTGCTGAGCTAGCTCAGCCCGTGCCCATGAATCAGGTGAACGGACAGCTTTTGCTGAAAAAAATAGAGTCTTTATCTGCTGGTCGAGTTAAGATCAACAGTGACGGCAAAGTGACTCAAGTTAGAAAATAGGGTTCCTGGGAGGTCCTTATGATGAACAATTTATGTGTTGCCCATCGGGGATTTTCCGGTAAAGCTCCGGAGAATACATTAGCAGCGATCCGGATGGCCATTGCCATGCCTTTTGTACACTGGATGGAATTGGATGTCCAGCTCTCCAAGGACGGTGTTCCTGTTGTCATTCATGACTTTACACTGGACCGTACAACCAATGGTCATGGTAAGGTGAGGAATATGGATTGGGAACATATCCGGCGTCTCGATGCGGGTAGCTGGAAAGGGCGTTCTTTTCGGGGAGAGCGGGTGCCTTCCTTGGAAGAAGTGCTCTCTTTAGCCTCCGGTAGACTTCGTCTCAATATTGAACTGAAAACAGTGGGCAATATGTATCCTGGCATCGAACAGAAGGTGACGGATCTTATTTCCTCTAAAGGCATGCGGGACGACGTGATTTTGACCTCTTTTGACACAGATGTGTTGAAAAAAATCAAGGAAATAGACCCCCGCTTTCGTACAGGCTTAATTTTTGATTCAAGGTTTGGTAATCCTGCTCGAAGGCTGCATGAACTGGAGTGTTCTCTTTTGTCGATTAGCTTTTCGCGTTTAAATCCTAGATTGGCTAAGGTTTTGGCGGAGCAAGGTGTGAAGATTATGGCTTGGACAGTGAACAAAGGAAAAGAGATGCGTCGCTTAGCAGATATGCATTCTGATATAATGATTTGTACAAACCGTCCGGATATCTGGGGCGATACATTTCTAAAAGTATAAATAATCCAATTCGATGGGAAAGAGAGCTGATTGTCTGTGTGCGCTGCTGTTAATAATTTGTATTGTGTTGGACGGAACTACAAGCTACATGCGGAGGAATTAGGAAATAATGTCCCCGTAGAGCCACTCATTTTTTTGAAGCCCTCACATGCGGCGGTTTCCCTCGATAAAGCAGTCATTCAGCTTCCAAAGGATTCAGGTCAGGTTCATTATGAAGGAGAACTTGTGCTACGGATCGCGCGTGATTATGTACCGGGTATGAGCGTGGAGGATCTGGTGGATGTTATGGCTCTGGGACTGGATTTCACACTGCGTGATGTGCATAATGATCTGCAGAAGAAAGGTCTGCCTTGGACTCCAGCTAAAGGCTTTAAGAACGCTGCTCCACTCACACCTTACATTGCGTTTCCTGACAAGGAAGAGCTGGAAGGAACGGATTTCACGGTTTTAAAAAATGGTGTTGAAGTTCAGCGAGGTAATGTTAAAAATATGATTTTTTCGCTCCAAAAAATTGTCGATTTTATCGCTGCGCGTTACGGGCTGGGTAAAGACGATGTGATTTTCACAGGAACACCAGAAGGTGTAGGCTCTACCGTATCAGGAGATTCGTTTGAATTGTACTGGGGTGACAAGCTGATGGGGACTTGCCTGATCGGCTAAAAACATCTGTTGGAGATGAATCTATGTTATGGATTATCGGCGCCCTTGGCGCTTTGTTAGTTGCGGGGGCGGCTTATAGGAAACAATCCTTAAGCCTTTCCGGCATGCTTGCCGCGGTAGCCATGGGGACCATTTATTTTGGTGCTGGAAATGCCTTTTGGTTTGGAATATTGTTGGTTTTTTTCATCTCTTCAAGCCTGTTGTCTAAGCTTCATCATGATAATAAGGCAGAGCTTGAGCTGACTTATGCCAAGACAGGTCGCCGAGATGCTGGGCAGGTCTTTGCTAATGGTGGGCTTGGGATGGTTTTCGTTCTATTGAATGCGATTGTTCCGATGGAACATTGGGAATTTTTATTTATCGGCGTTATGGCAACGGTAACCTCTGATACATGGGCTACGGAGATTGGTACACTCAGCAAGAAGCCGCCTCGGTCTGTCCTGACAGGTAAAATACTTCCGGCCGGTGCCTCGGGTGGCGTATCCAGTCTGGGTACGCTGGCCGCCGCCGCAGGAGGTGCACTTATCGGTGCATCTTCATGGCTGCTACGGATGATATCCGGCATGCCAGATCAATCCTTCTTGTTGCTTACATTGGCTGGACTCACTGGAGGACTTGCGGGTGCGTTCACAGATTCTATCCTAGGGGCAACCGTTCAGCAGATGAATCGTTGCACTGTATGCGGACGCGAAGTGGAAAGTACACATCACTGCGGTAAAAAGGTTGAATACGCACGTGGCTGGAAGTGGATGACTAATGATGCAGTCAATGCTATTAGCTCTATCGTCGGAGGGGCTATTGCCTTATTGTGTGGGATGATGTTTTAAAGGAGGAACCGATGAGCAGCACGTCCAATCATAAACATACTGCCATTCTGGATGCCGCATACGAGCTCTTCGGTTCAGGTGGATTTTACGAAACGAAGATGTCGGAAATTGCGGTTCAGGCCGGAATTGCTAAGGGCACCGTTTATTTATACTTCAAGAGTAAAGAAGAATTGTTCATGGCGGTAACGCGCCGGGACTGTGAGGGATTCCTTCAGCAATTACAGGAAAAGCTGAAGGCTAGTGATACTTTGGCAGGTAAACTGTCAATTATCGCCAAACATCATCTTTACTATTATTATGAGCGTAAGCGACACACGAAGCTCTTTTTCCGCGCACCGAACAATAACCCAGAGCTTGTGGCGTATATGACGCTTTTTATGGAAGAATATATGCAGGCAGTGGTGAAGGTATTGCTGGAGGGCGGTGTGTCTGAGCCTGAGCTTATGGCGCAGTCCTACATAGGGATGTTGGATCGACTGAAGATGGATATTTTGTTCGATCCATCTTTTAAGGAAGAAGATGCGCATAAACGCGCTGGTTTCGCTGCGGGTCTTTTTATTAAAGGGGCTATGGATTACTTGAATTTAGGTCAGGATGATAGACCGGTGGAATAGCAGCTTCATGCTGCGACCGGTTTTATGAAAATATAAGGCAAGCGAGGAAATAGCATGAATATTATGACCGTGGAACATCTTTCCAAAAGTTATGGAGAGAAAGTACTTTTTAGTGATGCTTCATTTGGTATGGACGATCGGGATAAAATTGGTTTGATCGGTGTGAATGGAACGGGTAAATCTACGTTTTTACGTATTATTGCCGGTCTGGATACCCCGGATGATGGGCAAATTGCGATCGGAAATAATGTTCGAGTGCAGTACTTGGCACAGAACCCTCCTTATGAGCCGACAAATACAGTACTGCAACAGGTCTTCGCCGGAGATGATCCAGATCTTGCTACCATGCGTGAGTATATGGAGATCATGTCTCGCCTTGAAAAAGAGCCAGGTAATGCAGAACTGGAAGGCAAACTGGTGCGGATTGGGCAGGCTATCGATGCAGCAGGTACTTGGCATTTGGAGAGTGAAGCTAAGAGCGTACTTACTAAGCTGGGTATAGTGAAATTCGATGCGCTGATGGATACGCTGTCTGGTGGTCAACGGAAACGTGTAGCACTTGCGGCTGCCCTGATTACGCCATCTGAGCTTCTTATTCTGGATGAGCCTACGAACCATATTGATACGGACTCCGTGGCTTGGCTAGAGCAATATTTACAGAAACGGCGTGGCGCCCTCTTAATGGTAACGCATGATCGTTACTTCCTGGAGCGTGTCGCAAGTGTCATGCTAGAGCTGGACGGAGGACAGTTATACCGTTATGAGGCCAACTATTCCCGTTTTCTAGAGCTAAAAGCCGACCGTGAAGAGCGTGAAGCCTCTGCGGAGCAAAAGCGTAAGAACCTGCTTCGTACGGAGCTTGCTTGGATTCGTCGTGGAGCTAAAGCTCGATCAACGAAACAAAAGGCAAGAATCGACCGTTTTGAGAAGCTGAAAGAAAGTACAGGAAGCAGTTCGAACGGTTCGCTGGATATTTCGGTGGCATCCACACGTTTGGGTCGCAAAATCATTGAAATCAATGAACTGTCAAAATCGCTGGATGGTCGTCAGTTGATTAAAGATCTGACCTATATTGCTGTACCACAAGATCGCGTAGGTATTGTAGGTCCAAATGGTAGCGGTAAATCAACACTTCTGAATCTGATTGCAGGTAAGCTGCAGCCGGATAAGGGAGAGGTTCAGCTTGGTGCGACGGTTAAGTTGGGTTACTTTACACAAGAACATCAGGATATGGATGACAGCATGCGAGCTATTGAATATGTGAAGGAAGAAGCGGAAGTCATACGTACAGCTGATGGTAGCGTCATTACCGCAGGCCAAATGCTCGAACGCTTCTTGTTCCCTCCTGCGATGCAATGGACGCCGATTTCCAAACTGTCTGGTGGCGAAAAAAGACGCCTTTATCTGCTTCGTGTATTGATGGGAGCACCAAACGTGTTGCTGTTGGATGAGCCTACGAACGACTTGGATATTGGCACGTTGGCTGTTTTAGAAGACTATCTGGATGAATTCCCGGGCGTCGTCTTTACCGTATCCCATGACCGTTATTTCCTGGATCGGACTATAGACAAGCTGATTGCCTTTGAAAATGGAGAAATTCGGCTTCATGTTGGCGATTATACGGAATATGAAGAATGGCTGGCCAAAAATGTTCCTTCACGCAATGCAGAATCGAACAAAGATGACGGGAATGCAAAGCGTAAAGAGACTACAGAAACAGTCAGTAACACAGCGGCATCATCAGCTTCCAAGACCAAACTCAAATTCAGTTTTAAGGAACAGCGTGAATATGAAGGAATTGACGAGCAGATCGAGCTTGCAGAACAGCGCTTGACGGATATTAGTGCGGAGATGGAAGCAGCGTTTGCTGACTCCGGGAGACTGCAGGAGCTAGTGGAAGAGCAGAGGCTTGCCGAAGTAGAACTGGAGCGTCTAATGGAGCGCTGGACCTATCTGAATGAGCTTGCAGAGAAAATCGCTGGTAAAGCATAAAACGGATTGTCCATGTGTGACAATAAGGGAGGGCTCAGTTTGGAGAATCAACTTGTGGAAGCTGTAGCCCTGCGAAACGAAGGTAAAGCTGAAGAAGCCAGAATGATGCTGTTAGAGCTGTATGAGCAGAATGGTAATGATGCAGAACTTCTGTATCAATTAGCGTGGACGCATGATGTGCTCGGTCTGGAACGCGAGGCAATACCCTATTATGAGAAAAGCTTAACACTAGGCTTATCTTCGGAGCAGAAAGTCGGCGCTCTATTGGGACTGGGCAGCACCTACCGAACACTCGGAGAATATGAGAATTCCAAAGCAATATTGGAGCAGGCCATTCACGAGTACCCAGAGAATAAGGAATTTCCGGTGTTCCTTGCAATGACCTTGCACAATCTCGGAGATCATAGTCTGGCTATGGGGATGTTGCTTAAATTGCTGGCTGAAACCTCTGCGGATGAAGGAATAAGAAGCTATAGTAAGGCCATTTCATATTACTCAGATAAGCTGGAGCAAGTCTGGGATTGAATAAAATCACAAAAAGAAGCGATCTCTAATAGTAGAGTATCGCTTCTTTTTGCTTTATTTCGTTCCGTCCACCGCGATCATTTGCACCACGGCACGAGAGTCGCCAGGTAAGATGATTTCATCAGCATTCATCTGTGAGGAGCCATCACCATCTAGAAAAATACCTTCGAGACCTTCAGCAGGCACGCTCTGTAGGATGGCTGAACGGAACTCTGCCGCCGTCGAGAGTGTTGGCGTAACAATCAGCCACAGCTTGCCATTATCGTCATACAGCATGCCTGAGCGCATTCGTTTCTCATCCGAATAAGGAAGATGTTCTTTCGCTATCACATCTTCCCAGAGATCCTCATCCTGCAGATTCATACTAATGCCGCCTTGCGCAAAATAATGCTGGCGATCCGTAACGTTCAATTCTTCTCCCGATGAGACGACCTGTACGGAAAAGCTACGACTGGCACCATCCCAGACCAGGGTTCCGCGCGCATATTTAGCGTTAAACCAGCCGGAGCCGTACGCCTTTTTAACACCGTTAGTGGGGATATCATTCATGATAGCAATGGATAGAAGTGCATCTCCATAGAAGAAGCCTCCATTAATCCCATAAGCAATCACTTGCTGAAGGGGTGCACCAGCGGCTCTGAGTTTAATATCTTCGGGTGAAAGTGACATCATATAGAGTTGAACATTTTCTGGACTCACGGTCTCTAAATAAGTGTAAGCGTGTGGAAGACCATCAAAGGGATTTTCCTTGTGGCTTCTGGAAAACAGGAACATCGAGATTGCTGATACTGCTATCATGAGCAGCAGAAGTGAGACTATCAGCCATTGTCTACGTCTCCAGAGCTGCTTTAACTTGCCAGTACTTGCCTCAGTTAGTGCCCACATAAGCAGCGAGAAGCTTAGCAGTGTTTACTACAGCTTGCTTATGTGTACGTTCCATGGAGTGGGAGGCGTGTACGCCTGGGCCGATCAGTGCGGCACGAATATTATTGCCGCCTCGAAGGGCAGCGGAAGCATCGGAGCCGTACATTGGATAGATATCAACGGCATAAGGAATAGCAAGTGCTTCTGCCAGCTCAATCAAACGGCCAGTCATAACATAATCATAAGGGCCTGAAGAATCTTTTGCACAGATGGACACATCGGTTTCTTTACAGCTAAGATCGTCGCCCATGGCGCCCATATCGACTGCGATCATTTCATTAATCTCGCCAGGAATCCAAGCTGTGCCATGTCCCACTTCCTCATAGTTGGAGATGAGGAAAGAAAGGTTGTGGAGCGGTTTCCAGCCTTCGCGCTTCATGCTTTCCAGCAGGCCAAGAAGGGCAGCAACGCTCGCTTTGTCATCCAGATGGCGGGATTTAATATACCCGCTAGGTGTAATCACCGCACGTGCATCGAAGGAAATGAAATCACCAACGGAGATGCCTAGCTTAAGTACATCTTCTTTGTTAGATACTAGCTCATCAATCCGTACTTCCATGTTCTCCTCTGAACGTTTGAAATCACGAGCATCTGGATATACGTGAACGGATGGATGGCTGGTTAAGATGGTTCCAGTATAGGTTCTGCCGCTGCGGGTATGGATCACACAGTATTCATTCTCGATGCTGTGCATAGTGAAGCCACCAACAGAGGTCAGTCGCAGTGTACCATCAGATTTAATAGAGCGAACCATGCCTCCAAGTGTATCCACGTGAGCGCTGATGCCGATAGTACGGGAAGGATCTAGGCCTGGGACGGTTAGAATTACGCCGCCTTTTTCATTCCAGCTTAGCGGTACATTTAATGCTGCCGCTTCTTCGGCAACAAGGTTCATTACTTGTGCTGTGAAGCCGCTGGGGCTCGGTGTATCCAGCAATTTTTTTAGGATTGAGAGTATGTAATCTTCGTTTGGTTGAATAGTAATCATTAGTTAAGTCCTCCTGTCAGGCCATCATTGTCTGTGTTAAAAGAATCTAAAGAAGTGTCGGCATCACGAAGTTTGGTTAGCTCAGCATTTAAGCTTTTAATTTGTTTTTGTAGTTTGTACTGGCGAAAAATACCGTAAGAACCCACGATGATTCCACCAATTAACGCGCAGCCCAGAATAACTAGGATCAGCGGTATATTAACTACATCAAAACCGAAATTGACTTGAACGGGATCCACGTTGATGACTGCAAATATGGCTGTTAGCAGCGCAAAGATTAGACCTGCAATTAAAGACCATTGAATTCTCATTGAATTCTTCCTCCTCAGGGGATATAACAGAATAAAATCCCTTGCCCAAATAGGGCAAGGGATTAATGCAATACTAAGCTCTCTGCCTTATTTGGTCAACTGTTCCATTTGAGCGATAACATCTTCGAAGACACTCATCGCTTCGCGAATCGGCTCAGGAGAAGACATATCAACACCAGCTTTAGACAGAATATTAATGGAGTAGTCACTGCCGCCACTCTTCAGGAAGCCGAGGTAACGATCCACCGCAGGTTTGCCTTCTTCAAGAATTTGTTTGGCAAAGCTAGTCGCTGCTGAGAAGCCGGTTGCGTATTTATAAACATAGAAGCTGTTATAGAAATGCGGAATCCGCGCCCATTCCATCTCGATATCCTGATCTACAACCATTTCTTTACCATAGTATTTAACATTCAGGTCATAGTAGATGCTCGAAAGATCTTGTGGAGTAAGCGATTCACCTTCTTCAACACGCTGATGAATGATTTTCTCGAACTCAGCGAACATCGTCTGCCGGAAAATTGTTGTCCGGAACTGATCAGCATAGTAGGTGAGCAAATACATTTTTTCTTTAGGATCTGTAGACTTTTTGAGTAAATAATCCATTAGCAGCGCCTCGTTAGTAGTAGAAGCAACCTCTGCTAGGAAAATCGTATATTGCGCATCCCGATAATTCAGAGCGTTATCCGAAAAATACGAGTGTAATGCATGGCCCATCTCATGTGCCAGTGTAAACATACTGTTTAAATTATCATTATGGTTCAGCAGTACGAAAGGATGCGTACCGTATGGCCCCCAGCTGTAAGCCCCGGACCGTTTATTCTCGTTCTCATACACATCGATCCATCCGTTGTCGTAGCCTTTTTGCAGCACATTCAGATAATCTTCACCGAGCGGTTTGAGACCCTCTTTAGTGATTTTCTTGGCTTCTTCATAGGTGATATCTAATTTATATTCATCAACAAGCGGTGCAAACAGATCATACATATGTAACTCATCGACACCCAGCAGCTTCTGACGCAGTTTCATATAACGGTGCATCAATGGAAGGCTTTCGTGAATCGTATCAATCAAGTTGGTGTAAACCTCTTTAGGAATGTTATCACCATAGAGTGACATTTCCATTACAGAAGGATATTTGCGAATTCGTGAGTAGAACACATTTTTATTCACATTGGCGCTAAGCGTTGCTGCGATAGTGTTCTTCTGCTTCCGGTAGGTATCATAGACTGCCTTAAAAGCATTTCGGCGAACCTCACGGTCGTTACTTTCGAGAAACTTGATATAGTTGCCATGAGTCAGTTCAACTTCTTTGCCATCCTCATCTTTGATCTTAGGGAATTTCAGATCCGCATTGTTCAGCATACTGAAAATATTCTGAGGTGCTTGAGCTAAATTTCCGACCTGAGCTAGCAGTGCTTCTTCAGCCTTAGAAAGCACATGGGCTTTTTCACGTTTCATTTCAGTTAAGGTGAATTTATAAGCGGATAGGTTCGGATCAGCGATGAATTGGTCGAGCTTCTCAACTGGCAACGCCAGAATTTCTGGGGTTACAAAAGATAAGGCTTCACCTGCTTCAATACCAAGCTTTTTCGCTTTGGAGGACAAAGCCTGAGAGTCAGGATTAGCTGTGTCTTCATCTTGACGCATATGTGCATACACGAAGAGTCGTTCAGTTAGGATGGACAGCTTGTCATCCATTTCAAAACATTTTTTTAGAGCATCCGCGGAATCTAGTGTACCCTGAAAATCCGCAGCTTTTTTGATTAAGGATTTAGCTTCAGCAAATTCTGCATCCCAATCCTTCTGAGAAGCAAACACATCTTCAAGCTTCCAACGATTCTCAGCAGGTACTTCGCTTCTTTTCAATAATTTTTCCATAGAAACCCTCCTAGAATGATGAGATGTAGTAGGCATAATCTCCCTCGGCAATACTGTAGATGATAAATCACCCGGTAGCAAGCTGAGCACAAGTAGAAGAGGGATGGACTTGGGTGAAATAGGCATAACATCCTCCTCTTGAAAGTAGAGTCGGCTTATTATGCCCTATTAAGTCCTGATTATTAATATTTAGTCTTCTTTAAATATATGAAAGTATAAGTTATGCCAATAAGCTATAAATAACAAAGATGAAGGCGAACAGAATCATAATGACTGCAGTTAAGGCCATGCCCCGCTTAAACTGCGGCGGGACACGATCCTTGGTCATAATTAGAACTGCGCCTAGACATAAGACTAGGACAACATAAATCGCGATATTTTCTGTGTTCATATTCTGTTATACCTGTTTGAAGGCTGCGATGATATTTTTATACTCTTCTTCATTATCTTTATAAGATTCTTTGTTGAATCGGTTGTTCACCCACTGCATCATAGCTGGACGACTAAGGAAAGTATGTGTTTCTTCTCCCCATTGATCGGAGATTTCGCGAAGTACAATATAACGTCCTTGAACTTCTACCGTCATCATATTCCATTTGTCTGTTTTGTATATTTCATGTTTTTTGATCATTATCATTACCACCCTGGCGATTTTTGGCTTTTGGCTCAATGATAACGCACTGGTCAAGGGAAAAGCAAATTAAATCACATATTTAAAGATCCAGATAGATTGATTTGAGTAAAAGATTGCAGTATAATATAGTTATACGCCATATATGGCGGTTATTTTTAGGAGGTTGTTCAATTGAAAGGTACAGTAAAATGGTTTAACGCAGAAAAAGGTTATGGTTTTCTTCAAGTAGAAGGCGGCGAAGATGTATTCGTACACTTCTCAGCAATTCAAGGTGAAGGATTCAAAACTTTGGACGAAGGTCAAGAAGTAGAATTCGATATCACTGATGGTAATCGTGGACCGCAAGCTGAAAACGTAGTAAAATTATAAGAAACGGCAAAGACAGTTAAGCTGTCTGCTATAAATATATAATTTACTTGGCAAGCCCTTGCAAGAGTGGTTACCAACTATAGAACACAGTTCTTTCGGGAACTGTGTTTTTTTACGTCTAATAGACATCAATTTAGATGAAAGGTCTTTGCATTCCCAAGCGAAGGGATAGCTAAGACCTTTTAATATTTTTGAGTATCAGAAGTGTTCTATTATAGGGAAGCTTTTTTGTTCTTATTCTTGAAATAGCGCATTGAATCTCGATGGGTATCCAATAAATGCTGTCCTAAAAAGCCTACAAAAGCAAGAAGGCTGAAGCCAACCGCTACCATATAGAAGGTGAAGCGTCCTGCTTCCTGATAGATCATTCCACCAAATGTACCACTTAGAAGTCCAGCTGCACTTGACCAAACAACTGTGTAGATTGCAAGACCGGTTGCTCGGAGACGATCAGGAATAATCCGAGTGATATAGCGGACACATGTTACAAAAAAGACGCCAAATGTCAGGCTATGCAAGGCTTGAATCGCGATTATAGAGCCTGGGTGATCGGCGAGCGCCATTAGTAGAAAGCGAAGGGCATACATGAGACTGGCTAAAATTAATAAGGGCAGTTCTTTAAATTTGTCGCCGTATTTGCCGAGTATAAATAATACAGGGATTTCACTTAGTGCTGAGGCAAGTAATGCCCAGCCGATCACTTCCTCACCAGCGCCCAGGTTCTTTAAACTGATGGTGAGAAAAGCTTCGTTCATTCTATGTCCCAGTGCGAGTACAAAGACACATCCGAAGAACCACAGCACTTCTTTTCGCAAAAGGATATCTTTAAGCCCATGCTCTTTCTTGCCTGGTTTGGTAGTAACAGCCTTCTGATTGGGGAGCTCTGGAACAGTTTTTTTGACATCCTTTAGGCCAATTGTAATTAGAAGTGCGATTATAATGATAATAATACATAAGGTAAGACTCCAAGTAGCACCTAAAGCTCTAAGCGCATACCCGACGGTTAAAGCAAAGAAAGAATAGCCTAATGAGCCAAATACACGAATTGTAATGAAGTTTCGTCCGTGTCGCTCCGCAATTTTGATGGCCATTGTATCAGCAAGCGGAAAAACTGGGTAATAGAAGAAGTAGAAAAAGGACAAAATAAGCATAACGGAAGAAAATTCGGTCGCTCTGGCTAATAGAAGTCCGGTAACTAATTGCCCCGCGAGTAAAATAAACATGATTTTTCGAATGGTACCTAGCTTATCGCTCATCATACTCCAGAAGAGATTGGATAGGATGGAGATGAGGGGACCGAGAGAATACAAGTAGCCCACCTGAGAACTGCTAAACCCTAAAAGTGTGTAGAATAAAGGAAAGTAGGATACTACAAGAACGCTAGTGCCATAAATCGTAAAAAGAAAGGAACGAAGCCAATTCTGATCGCTGTAAGGGCTTCCGGTCCGTTTTGAAAACATGAAAGTGCACTCCTCTGAGATTGAAATATGGCTAGTATAGCATAAAGCAATGAAGGGTTATGTGTTTTATTCTTGAATTGCGTTATTTCTGAATCTTTCATAATTTTACGAAAGTGATTTTGTTGTTTGTACAAATACGTCTGATCATATTATAATAAGTGGTGATTTGGATAAGGAGACAACAATGTGGAGGCACTATCATTGAGTGAATTAGAGCAAGGCCGTTACCTTAGCCCGCGTGGCCCTATTGGGCTTATGAACAGGGTCTATAAGTACGTGCTGCCAGAAGTGAGAGAAAGTCTGGACTTCTGGCGCCAAGATGCGAATGGGATTCCCGATCCCGAGCTCCGGAAGCAAGCACTTGCCAGCATTGAAACAAAGGAGTTTCACTGCATAGGTGGAGGTATTTATGCCGCCGGCAATTTATCGATGAGACATATACTTATTCCGCTTATTGTTGCTTATCAAACTATCAGTGATTATCTAGATAACTTATGTGATCGCAGTACTTCGCTTGATCCTGCAGATTTCAGGCTGCTGCATCAATCTATGCTGGATGCCATTGATCCAAACGCTGAACCTGTCAATTATTATGCGCTTCGCGATGAACAGAATGACGGCGGGTACTTGTATAGGCTAGTTCGAAAATGCCAGGAGATGATCTCTTTGCTGCCAGGTTATTCCGCTGCTGCAGCGGAGATTCGTGATTTGGCTGTGCTGTATACAGATTTGCAGGTATATAAGCATATCCGCCCGGAACTCAGGGAAACAGCCCTGAAGGAATGGTGGGAGCAGCAGGGTAGCCGTGCTCCGCATCTGCATTGGAACGAGTTTGCAGCTGCAACGGGCTCTACTTTAGGCGTATTCATGCTTTTTCTATCTGCATGTGATCCGAAGCTAAGTAAGTCTTCTTCGGAATCGATTCGAGCTGCATATTTTCCACATGTTTGTGGATTGCACATTATGCTGGATTATTTGATTGATCAGGAAGAGGACCGAGCAGGCGGCGATCTTAATTTCTGCAATTATTATGACGACACGGATACCATGTTAAGTCGGATCGCTTCCATGGTTGAGTGGGCCCGTAAGGATGTACGTGAACTTCCGGAATCATCTATGCATCGTATGGTGATTGAGGGATTGCTGGCACTTTATTTATCTGATCCGAAAGTTAGCGAACAGCGGGAAGTTCGCACTGTGTCTAAAAGCCTGATGAGAGGAAGTCCGCTTACAAGGCTGTTCTTCTTCGCTAATAGCCGCTGGATACGCAATCGTTTTTTGTAACAAGGCTGCGAAGCTTCATCTATACAACGGATGGGGCATTGCACAACTTTAAGGAGGAACAACAGAATGTCAAAAATCAAAAAAATTGCAGTACTGACTAGTGGTGGAGATTCACAAGGTATGAACGCCGCTGTTCGTGCGGTTGTAAGAAGCGCACTTTATTATGGCATTGAAGTTTTTGGAGTTCAACGTGGATATCAAGGTCTTCTGAATCGCGATATCTTCCCTATGGATCTTCGCAGTGTTGGTGACATTATTCAACGTGGGGGAACCATTCTGCAATCTGCAAGATGTCTGGAGTTCACAAAACCAGAAGGTCAGCAAAAGGGTGCAGATATTCTTAATGAAATGGGCATCGATGGCCTAGTAGTTATAGGTGGAGATGGTTCTTATAAAGGTGCTAATAAACTAAGTAAACTCGGTATCAAGACGATGGCATTACCGGGAACTATTGATAATGATATTTCCTACACGGATTACACCATTGGGTTTGATACAGCAGTTGGTGTCGTTGTAGATGCTATTAACAAGCTGCGTGACACGATGTCCTCCCATGAGCGTTCTTCCATTGTAGAAGTTATGGGACGTCATTGTGGAGATATCGCACTACATGCAGGTCTGGCTTCTGGAGCAGAAACAATTCTCGTGCCAGAAATGCCATATGACTTGAATGAAGTTGCGGATCGTATGCGCGACAACTTTGTCAGAGGTAAACGTCACAGTATCGTCATCGTTGCAGAAGGTGTGGGTAAAGGCGAAGATGTGGCCCAAGCGTTGAAAGATCGTCATGCTTCTCTGGATGCACGGGTTACTGTACTTGGACATATTCAGCGGGGAGGAACACCAACACCTGGAGACCGGAACCTTGCTAGCCGTCTTGGTGACTTTGCCGTTCGTAAACTAATTGAAGGTGAGTCTGATAAAGGTTGCGGTATCATCAAGGGAGAACTAACTCTTACAGATATCGATCTTGTAGTGAATACGAAGAAAGACTTTGACGTGGAGTTGTACGAGCTTGCATCCCGTCTTTCTCAATAATTAACATACAAAAAAGGAACAGCTGCGAATTTCGCACTGTTCCTTTTTTTGTATTCTTTTGATCATTAGTGATGTGCTTGAGCGTCTGCATATTGTGTGGCATAACGGCGTTGAACTTTAACAAGCCGAGTCAAGAGCAATGTAGCCCCAATCGCAAGACCGGTGATCAAGCCGATCCAATAACCATAAGCTCCTAGATCCGTATAAGTAGCAAGTACATAGCCTGTAGGAAGCCCTATAATCCAATAAGCTATAAAGCAAATAATGAAGGCTGGATTAACATCCTTATAGCCACGAAGTGCTCCTTGTGTAGGTGTTGCAATCGCATCGGAAATCTGGAAAAAGATCGCATAGATTAAGAAATGCTGAATTAATGATATGACATCAGGTTCATCAGTGTATAAACCAGCTACATGATGGCCGGCAAATAAGAGCAGGAGTGCAGTTGCCAGGGAGAGGATAGCCGCAAGTCCAATTCCCATAATGGCATATTGACGGGCATCCTTTTGCCTGCCAGATCCAGTCTCGAAGCCGACGAGAATGGTAAGGCTCATACAGATACTGAGCGGAATCATATATAACGTAGTTGCAAAATTAATGGCTGCTTGATGAGCTGCAATCGTTACAGTATCGAACCGACTCATCAACAAGGTTACAGCGGAGAACACTGCGGTTTCAAAAAAAATCGAGAAGCCAATAGGTACACCGATCTTCAGTAGATCTTTGAAGCTTTTTAGCGATATAAAGTAGAACTTTCGGAAGATTCTAAGGCTTGCAAAGGGTTCTACTCGATAAATGAACAGCAGGGCAACCGAAAAAATTACCCAGTAGGTGATAGCTGATGCCACTCCAGCTCCAACACCACCAAGTCGAGGAAACCCGAATTTTCCGAAGATTAGTAAGTAGTTCAAACCAACATTCACGGGTAGGGCTATGAGTGTGATCAACATGGACACTCGTGTTTGTCCCAGAGCGTCTATACAACTACGGAGAACTGTATATCCAAACAGCGGGATAATTCCGAAGGAGATCGCACTTAGGAAACGAAATGCAACATCTCTTACAGTCGGCTCCAGATTCATAAAATTAAGGATAGGTGACAAGGCGAAGCTCCCGATTAGTAAGACAATTACAGAGACGATCAGTGATAACCAGATTCCCTGTGTGACTTGATAGGCTACTTCCTTTTCTTTTTTGCTTCCGATGAGCTGAGAGACGATGGGGGTAATCCCCATAAGGATTCCACTTAAGCCCGTTTGAATTGGGATCCAGAGACTGGTTCCTATCGCCACACCTGCCAGATCGGCTGTACTAAACTTACCTGACATGTTTGTATCAAAGAAGGTTATCGCTGACAAAGCAATCTGTGTAACCAGAATTGGAAATAAAATATGAAAGAATTGTATTGCTTTTTGTTTTAAAGAGGTGGTTTGTATCATCGTTCTTTGCCTCATTCTTTGTTGGTTTTTATTGATTACAGTAAAAGTTCCCTTTTTCTCCATTAAAAGACCCGGCAAATGCCGGGTCTTTATCTTTATATATCATACCTGATTTCAATTATACATAATAAGGGCTATATACATCATTTCTCATAATCGACATCGGAGGTATATCGGTTATTGGCGTTCCAGAGCAGAAACTCCTCTACATTTTCATCTTTTAAAGCGCGGATTTGATCCTCCACCTGTTTTTTACCGTATTTAATATAATGACCTTTTCCGAGCCAGCTTGCTGTAAAATCTTGAATCCAAGGACGAATAACAGGTTTGTAGCTGCCTAGAGGATCAAGCTTCTTATGGGTATCAACCATGGAGCCTTTAATGGTAGCATACGGATCTAAGTCAGGCTCTTTCACTCCAAACCATCCCGTTGAATAATGACTCGGATAAATCATCGGGCTGATGACATCCACATTCTTGGATATTTTAACGAAGTCTTGTCCTATGCCCTCAGCAGGAGCAGATGCGGCATATCCAAAAATATCTACGGATACACGAACACCAAGTGGAGCAAGCTCTGCTTTTGCGTATTTTACAAAATTAGAAATGATATCTACGCGAGAATCGCTAGTTTTGGTGTATTTAAGTGTGTCTGCACGTTTTTCGAATCCTTCAGGAAAGCGCACATAGTCGAATTGAATTTCTTTAAAGCCGAGTTTGACAGCTTCTTTGGCGATATCGACATTGTACTTCCAGACATCTTCATTATAAGGATTAACAAAGCTATCGCCGCCTTTATTCTTCCATACTGTGCCGTCTGCATTAACAAAGGATAATTGCGGATTCTTTTTGGCAAGTATAGAGTCCTTAAAGACAACAATTCGAGCGATAGGATATACATCATGTTTATTCAATCTTTCCATCAGTTTGTTGATGTCGCCAATAAATGGCTGCGGATTACCGAGTTTCTGAAGTTCAGGATTATCGGTTTTATACGTGATGTAACCTGCATCATCCTTAATGTCGATGACCATAGAATTTAGTTCCGTCTGATCAAGTAAAGAAAGAAGCTTTTCCATTCGTTCTCCACCGGCACTGTATGCGGTAACATAGATGCCTTTTACTTTTGGCGCATCCGGCTGAGGATCTGCGTGTAGCATGCTTTGTGAGTCATTTGCTTCTGCTGTAGCATTTGGAGCTGGAGTTGAACCATTTGAATTATTATTTTGCGTAGCGATGATGGGGGGATTCATGGCGGACTTCAATGCAATTGCCACTTCAGCGTCATGTTGATTCTGTTGCACGCCTACACTTCCCAAGGCCATCATCAGTAGAGCCCAGGTGATGTTCATTCGTATTCTCTCCCTTTATGTACATTTCCTAAATTATATAGGAACGGTTGCTTCTAAAAAGAACAGTGTTGTAATAATGTTGGCTCAGATCGGGTCTGAAAATCCATCCTTGATGTATATAACCGGGACACACAGATTCTAAACGTATTGTTAAAAAGTAAATGCCGCCTCAACACGGCAACATGGCCGAACTTAAGGCGGCAACTATCAAGACTTCTCTTGCGGCTTACTCATTGAAGATACGCAGAATTCTGATGTTCACAGATACTGTAATGGATGATATCCATGGCATCTGCAGGTTCCAGAATACTAAGCCCGTCACGCAGAACGATTACGGAATTTAATTCGTCCTGTTTGAGAAACGGCATCATATCAGGATACCACCTCATGACGATTGCTGACAGCTTTACCGTTTCCATTTCCACAAAAATCACCCTTTCCTTTTTCGATAGGTCTGAATGGAATTCAGTAATCATCGGAAAACGAAGTGCTTGGAAAAAAGAGGGGTAAATCTCAATCTTTATGAAATTGTTAGGGTTCTGCGTGATTATAATATATCACAATTCTGTGATTGGTGCATTTTCCAAATTAATACTTTTCATTGCCAGTTTTTATCTTTTTCGGAAGGAACCCATAACACCAACTGTCTCGACAATATTTACAAATGCTTGAGGATCTGTCGTGCGGATAATACGTTGCAGTTCAGCAAGTTCGTAGCGGGTTGTTACTGTCATTAGCATGTCCTTTTCAACATGAGAATAAGCGCCTTCTGTTTTAATCTTTGTGACACCGCGTTGAAGCCCCATTAGATGCTGAAGGAGCTCATCTGTACGATTTGTTACTATATATACGGTTACCTTTAAATGGCTGATGTGAATCATGTCCAGTACCTTACCAGTTACATATATAGATACCATTGATGCAAGAGCCAAGTTCCAGTTTTTATCAAAATATGCCGCGGCAAGAATAACGAGTCCGTTTAAGCTAACCACCACGTTTCCAACTGGGAAATCGCGGAATTTAGTGATGATGGATCCCAGGATATCAAAACCTCCGGATGAACCACCTGCACGGAAGCTGAAGCCACAGCCAATACCAACCAGCACGCCACCAAATACAGAAGAAAGCAGCATATCAGTAGCTACCAAATATTCGGGAATGATCGTCAAGAACCAGGTTGTTGCCACAACGGATAACATGCTTAGCATAATAAATCTCCGGCCTAGCTGGAACCAACCAGCTACAAGCAATGGAATATTAAAGAGTAAGTACAAGAGGCTTATGTTTAGTGGTGTAAAGTAACCCACTAACATCGAAAGTCCGGATATTCCTCCGCTGAGTAAGCGATGAGGGATTAGAAAAAGATTAAATCCACTGGCGATCAACGCTGCCCCAAAAATAACTGCAATACAATTCCAAATCTGTCTTAACAAGCAAATCCACCTCTATAAATAAATTTAAAAATAAACCATGTATGCAATGAAAAGAAAGGAACCCACTGGTATTCCTACTTAGAGTTGTGATATAATGTACAGGATATTCTTGAGTAGGACGTTACAATGGTATTTTTGCATTGCATCGGATGTAAAGCTACAGTTGCTCAGGTACAATGAAGTACCTGATGAAAGGGAGGCTTTTCGTCCCAAAAGCGCTATATCATGCAGAAAAAAGAGCATGATTGGACAGCATATAAATGTGTTTACCGCTACTTAAGAATACAGACAAGCATGTGGAATGTCCACTGTATAGAAGGAGCATGAATAATTTGAAAACATTCGCAGAATTTGGCTTGGAGCCAAAAGTGCTACAAGCAATCACAGAGTTAGGATTTGAGGAGGCAACACCGATACAGGAGCAGTCAATTCCATTGGCATTGACTGGGTCGGATCTGATCGGTCAAGCACAGACTGGTACAGGTAAGACTGCTGCTTTTGGTATCCCCCTCATTTCGAAGATTAATCGCGAAGACGAAAAAATTCTGGCACTTATCATGGCACCAACACGTGAGTTGGCCATTCAAGTATCAGAAGAAATCGGTAAGCTAAGCCGTTTTAAAGGTCTTCGTTCGTTGGCAATTTATGGCGGACAAGATATTGGTCGCCAAATCCGTGGTCTTAAGAAGAAACCACAAATTATTATTGGTACACCTGGACGTTTGCTTGACCATATCAACCGTAAAACCATTCGTTTGGATGATGTTCAAACTGTTGTATTGGATGAAGCAGATGAAATGCTGGATATGGGCTTTATGGAAGATATTCAGACAATCCTCAAGCTCGTTCCTGAAGAACGTCAAACTATGTTGTTCTCGGCTACAATGCCTCCAAACATTCAACGTCTTGCACAGCAATTCCTGAACAACCCGCAACACGTCTCCGTTATTCCGAAACAAATCAGTGCTCCGCTGATTGATCAAGCATATGTTGAAGTACCTGAACGTCAAAAGTTCGAAGCGCTTAGTCGTTTGATTGATATGGAATCACCTGAGCTTGCAATCGTGTTCGGACGCACAAAGCGCCGGGTTGATGAGCTTGCAGAAGCTTTGCAAAAACGTGGATACTCAGCTGATGGATTACATGGTGACCTGTCTCAGAACCAACGTGATGCTGTAATGCGTAAATTCCGTGATGGCAGCATTGATGTGCTGGTAGCTACTGACGTAGCGGCTCGTGGTTTGGACGTATCTGGCGTTACTCATGTAATTAACTTTGACTTGCCGCAAGATCCAGAAAGCTATGTACACCGTATCGGTCGTACTGGTCGCGCTGGTAAAGAGGGTACAGCTTGGTCTTTCGTTACTCCACGCGAAATGGATCACCTGCATTTGATCGAACGCGTTACTCGTCACCGTATTACTCGTAAACCATTGCCAACTATGGCTGAGGCTATTGAAGGTAAACAACGCGTAACAGCAGAGCGCTTGCTTGAAATGGTTGAGAACGGTGAATTGAATGAGTACAAAGGTATTTCTATTCAATTGCTTGAGCAATATGATTCCGTACAATTGCTGTCAGCTGCAATGAAGCTTCTGACTGGTGATAAGAAGGATTCTGCAATTGAATTGACTCCTGAAGATCCAATCCGTGCTAAACGTCGTGGTGGTAAGAACGACATTCGCAGTGGCCGCAAACCTAATGGTGGTTATGGTGGCAACCGTGGTACTTCCGGTGGCAGCACTGGTGGATACCGTGGAAACCGTGACAACAACGGTGGCGGAAGTCGTGGTGGCTACAGCAGCGGTGGCAGTAACTATGGTAGTGGCAGTGGCGGTTATGGCGGTGGCTATAAAGGCAACCGTGATGGCGCAGCTGGCCGTGATGGTGGAGCGAACCGCAGTGCGGACCGCAAACCATCTACTCGCCCAAGCAGCACAAGCACGCGTCCAGCAAAACGCGAAGATTTCGATAATTAATACTTGATCAGAACCCGCGGGTGATGATTTATCAAAATACAAAGAAGACGAGATGCCGAATAGCGGTTCTCGTCTTCTTTGTGCTGAAATATAAGGGTGTTTATTGAATTAGCAGCTTATTTAAATGAAAGTACGAGTGATGATAACGAGCAGGATAAACAATACGAGGATCGTACCAGTGGAAGTCCAGCCGCCGTAGCCAACAGGTGAGGACATATAATAACCTCCTTTAGAATGTGGTGATTTTGGAAATTCTTATGGTCACAATCCCAATATATGGACTCTATAGACTTAATGTATAGACGATGACCTAGAATTCAGAAAGTTGGGCTATGGAAAAGAGTAGGTCAAATGAGGTATAGTTAAGATAAGCAGTATGCAAGAGACAGAGGAGGAAGGGAATTGGAGTTTAAAGGAGCAATGGGTGGTTTATACCGCATCACAGAATGGATTACACGTATCGCAGCTAGTAATATCTTATGGGCACTATGTTCCGCCCCGTTTTTATTTTTCGGATTGATGAAATTGATGATGCTTGGGACAAGCTCAGGTGGAGTAAATGAGCAGCTCACATTGAACTGGGCTATGGGGATTCTGGCGCCATTTACAGTATTTCCTGCTTCGGCGGCTTTATTTACCGTTGTGCGCAAATGGGTTATGGGGAACACGGATGTAGGAACTTTTCGTACGTTTTTTCAGGGGTATAAAGAGAATTATTTAAAAAGTATGCTCGGTGGAATTATCTACACATTGATGTTCGTTATTATGTACGTCGATGTAACGGTTTACATGACACAAATGCCTAACTTCAGAATTGTTGGTATTTTGATGTTAGTGCTCATGATTATTTTATCGGTGTCCATGTTTAACTTCTTTTCTATTGTCGTTCATTATCAAATGAGCTTTAAACAAGTGATGACTAATTCAATATTGCTGACTATAGCACGTCCAATTCGCGTGTTCTCAACTTTGATTGCAGCTGCAGTGCTAGCTTATATTGGTCTTAGATATCCAGCACTGTATTTCATCTGTATTCCAACGTTGATTGCGATGGCTGCTTTCTTTAACTTCTATGCTACCTATAATAAACTGCAATTGCAGGTGGAGCAGAAGAAACTGAAAGAGGAAGAAGAGCGAGAAGCTGCATTGAACAATCAAGAGGATGACGACGATGACGATGATGATTATGAAGATGATGTTGAGGATAAAGATGTAAAACGTATTTAACAAAGACGAGTATTAAGCACTCGGAAATCGTCAGTAATTTAATTCCAGTGTAAAATAAAGCGCATACAGGTTTACTTTTTCGTTAAAACGCAATATAATAATAACAAATCCTGCGATGTTCGTTACGGTTGCTCGTTGTTTTGAACCAATGATAATGTCTTGGGAGATCTACACGAAGCGCAGCTGAACAGCCCTGTCTATATGACTTGGGGAATTCAAAAACGTTTTCTGCGATCACCCACCTGCTCTAGCAGGTTCAGAAGACACTGTAGCCGGACGGCATAAGCGGGTTTTCTATTGTTTAGGCCAAAGCGCCCTGTATCCCGTGAAAGTTGGGAACGGGCGCTTTTTTGTGTGTCTGGAACAAGGAGAAAGTGAGTAATACCCTTTTGTTCCTGAGACAAGAGTGTTACACTTAGAATAATGAACTTGGGATTTGTAGAGGGGGAAGAATTTTGTCGTTAAAAAGAACCTTGGTCGGTTTATTCCGTAGTCATGATGGAACAAGCGACCGCGCAAAAGATCCGACATTAAAAACGCGTTATTACAATCTAACGAAAGACAAAGCTTGGGAGGAAGTTTCATCAACGCTTAAGAAGATTCCTGGATTCAAGGTGCTTCATGAAGTGGAGTCAGTAGGTGAGATCACTCTGGAGAAGAGAACGGCATTCGGCCGTACACTGGACATTACTGTCTCTGTGCTCAATACCACACCTGTACGTTGTGGCGTAGATATGTACTCTGCATCTAGAGGTTCGCTAGGTGATTTGGGTGCTAATTACCGTGTCATTCAGCGGTTATATGCGTCCTTGGACAAAAAATTAGGAAAATACAAAGCAGACTAATTTTCAGAGATTCTTACTAAACCTTCTTACTTAGGGATTGTATGAATGCGTTTACGCAAATGTTGACTGCTCTGGATATTATCGATAAATCTTTCTATTACAAAAAAAGCGGGAGAAGGATGGACCTTCTTCCGCTTTTTTCAAAATATAAGAAAGTATAAGTTCTACACCTATAGTTTATGTCTTATATTTCTCGCATAAACACTTTGTCGCCCTTGTAAGGACGACAAAGGCATTTATGCTTGCAGTGATAAGTAAGTATTGTCGAAAATGGCCGCTAACTTACTGTTCTAGAGAATTAGAGCAAACTCTTCACAGCAGCTATAGCATCTTCGTAATTAGGGTGCTCGGTCATTTCACTCAAATATTCAACATAGGTGAGTGTGTTGTTCTTGTCTAGTACAAAAATAGAACGCATATCTAACCGGAATTCTTTGATTAGTACGCCATAAGCTTGTCCGAATGAGGCTGCTTTGTGATCAGATAGAGTGATTACGCGATCGATCCCTGCAGCGCCACACCAGCGGGCTTGAGCAAATGGTAGGTCCATACTTACCGTGAGGATAACTACATCGTCACCTAGCTCTGCAGCTTCGCTATTGAACCGGCGGGTCTGTGCATCACATACACCAGTATCTAGAGAAGGTACAACACTGATCAGCTTGATTTTACCGGCATAATCACTAAGAGACACTTCTTCCAGTAGATTCTTACTTAGAACAAAATCAGGAGCGGGATCACCAGCTGTAAGCTTGGGTCCTACGAGAGTGATGGGGCTGCTTTTGAAAGTAGCTACGCCTGTTCTTTCTTGCGTCATATCCTTGTTTTCCTCCTCGAATTGTAATATTGGCTCTTACTGCCACAATAAATTATAATCTTATTTACAGGGAGATGTCCAACAAAGCAAGATATAAATGTAAAGGGATGGGTGTAATGATATTTATTCGGTATGAAAATTGGAAAAGTTATCTCCGGTATTACCCGGTAACATGTCTTCTCATTGTAGCTAATGTGATTATGTTTATGCTCATGGCGTTCAATGGTGGATCCACCAATATACAAACACTTGTTGATTTTGGTGCTATAGTTGATGTTAGCCCGTATAAAGAGGAACTGTGGCGTTATGTGGCGGCTATTTTTTTACATAATGGGTTTTCCCATCTATTCTTTAATAGCTTCGCTCTACTGGTATTTGCACCGCCTCTGGAGCGCCTGCTTGGCTGGTGGCGATATGCAATTCTTTATGTGGTAGGTGGAGTTCTTGCGAATTTTCTAACGATTGCAATCAGCAGTCGCTCAGTATTAGAGGTAGGTACGGTCTCGGTAGGTGCTTCTGGAGCAATCTACGCCGTCTATGGCGCATTTTTATACATTGCTGTTATTCAACGGGCGATGATGGACGAAGGCTCGCGAAAGACGTTATACGGTTTGCTTGTAATCGGGATCATTATGTCGTTTGCAACACCAAAGGTGAATTGGGTTGCGCATATCGGAGGCTTGGTTTCTGGCTTTTTCCTATATGGACTTATTATTCGTATATTTAAAAAAAGCCTAAGACAGGGGCGATGATGGAGTGGAGCTAAGACAGCTGCAATATTTTCTAAAGGTAGCCCAAAAAGAACATGTAACAAGAGCGGCGGAGGAACTTCATGTAGCGCAGTCTGCGGTAAGCCGCCAGATTCATCAATTGGAGCAAGAGCTTGGGGTTGACTTGTTCATGCAAAAAGGGCGTAATTTGCAGCTTACGCCAGTTGGACAGCTCTTTTGCAAGCGGGTGGATAGTATTCTTAAGGAATTGGAACATTCGGTAAATGAAGTGCATGAATTTCTAGATCCGGAACGTGGAGAGATTCGTATAGGGTTTCCTCACAGTCTTGGAACTCATCTTATCCCGACTATCGTTGCAGAATTCCGCCAGCACTATCCCCATGTTAAGTTTCGCTTTAAGCAGGGCTCTTACCCTTCGCTGATAAAGGACGTATTATCTGGAGAGGTGGATTTAACATTTATTTCGCCTTTTCCGGAAAATGATGAGCATGTCTCTGGAGATATTGTTATGACTGAAGAGTTATTTGCAATACTTCCTCAGAATCATCAGCTGGCAGGAGAATCTGAGATCCGACTGGAACAGCTTCAAAATGAAAAGTTTGTTCTATTCAGTCAAGGTTATTCTTTGAGGCCGATCGTTTGGCAAGCATGCTTGCAGGCGGGATTTCAACCACAGATTGCATTCGAAGGTGGGGAGACTGATACCATACGTGGTTTAGTGGCGGCAGGGATGGGTGTAAGCCTTCTGCCGGAGATGGCGTTCTATCAGACGAATCCTCTCCAGCCAGCTCAGGTAAGGGTTGTGGAGCCTGCTGTGACGAGGACGGTTGGTTTGATTTACCGAACAGATAGTAAGTTGCCGCTGGTTGCGCGTTCGTTTCGGACTTTTTTGATATCCTATTTTAAAGCGAGGCAAAATAATACCCCGGTTGGCTCTTAGCCTTCCGGGGTTTCTTTTTGTGTTGTATTTTTGTATTAGTCGCGGTTACCTAAAAAGACGGTAATCAAACGAAGCAGTTCGAGTAAGGAGACTAGCGCGGCGGCAACGTACGTTAATGCAGCTGCGTTTAGGACTTTGGCTACTCCGCGTTCCTCTTCGTTACGAATGTAGCCTTGCTCTACCATGACTTGACGTGCCCGGTTGCTGGCATTGAACTCAACTGGGAGTGTCACAAGCTGGAAGGCAACAGCGGCCGAGAAGAAAATGATACCAAGGCCTACGAGATTAAAGTAACCGAAAATAAATCCTGCCATAAGCATGAATGGTGCTATACCTGATGCAAAATTAACTACTGGGAACATCCGGTGACGTAGTGTTAACATAGGATAACTTACTTTATGCTGAATGGCGTGACCCACTTCGTGACAAGCGACTGAGACTGCTGCGATAGAACTCTCATAATAAACAGGCTCTGATAAGCGTACAACTCTGTGAATCGGATCATAGTGGTCAGAAAGCGTACCTCTTACAGGCTCAATCGGAACATCGTGAAGTCCATTTGCGTCGAGCATGCGTCTAGCTGCTTCATATCCTGTCAGACCGTTTAAGTTGGCGACCTTGGACCATTTGCTGAATGTCCCTTTAACTCTGAACTGGGCCCATAATGAAAAAATAAAAGCGATAATTACTAATAGATACATTCCCATAGCTGCATTCCTCCACTGTATTGTAAATATGGTATTTACATTGGCGGTCCTTGCGTAAGCAATAGAAGCCGAATCGCCTCCATGCAGGCCACTCCTTGTGGGAGTAAGTTAGAGAGCGCGCGTCTGGCCTGTCCCGGCTTCAGACCGCTTATAATGGGTTCAAGTGCCTTTACTTCACGTTCTAGTCGTTGCATATGCTGCTCAAGCTCGACTAATTTATCAGATACGTCAGTTTCAGGAGTAGCCTCGCTCCATTTGCTCATCATGGATTTGATTTCTTCCAATGAATACTTGTCATGCTTTAATTGATTAATACGTTCTAAGTCGACCAAGGTTTCATGACTGTAAAGTCGGTAATTTTTGGTGCTTCTTGACTCTGGGGAGATTAACCCCAATTTCGTGTAATAATCAATGGTGCGCTCACTGATGTGAGCAGCCTTAGCTAATTCTCCAATTCGATATAGAATCATATCCCCATGCTACCTCGCCTCACTAATCGAATTCGACTGTCCATAAAGGATAGTCGTCTCCTATATTGGTGGTTTCTATTATGCTATCTGTAATGATAACAAACTGGAAACCATACAGTCAAACGTCATACTTTCATAAAGTATATGCATTAAAGAGAGGTTAATTCATGAAATGAAATGCGTTGTTTATATACAATACACTCAAACTCTATGTGATATCAAATTTGAACCGATTATGCTCATTAATAAATCCTAACTATAAACATGACATTTAATGTTATGTTTATTGGAGAATCAGTAAGGATAATTCGATAAAAAAGTAATATTAGAGTGGATCTTCACGTAGTTATTTCAATGAATTCATAGCTGTATGGGCCTAAAATACTGAGATAGTCCAAGTGTACTATGGAGAATTTGTGAGTTTAGTGAAAATAAAATAAAAACATTCCCAAAAATAGTCTTGTCAATTTACCTGACTTCTGATTATAATGACATTAAGAGTTTCACGCTTTGTTAGAAAATATAACATTGGGGAGTGGGGTAAAAATGAAAAAGAAATGGTTGATGATGTTACTGGCCATGATTACGCTGATGGTTTATCCGGTAAGTGCTTTTGCGGCGGACGGTCCAACAAATGCAGATTTGCAGGTCGGATTGGATACCGCGTTTACCTTCCTGGCATTCATCTTAGTTTTCTTTATGCAAGCAGGGTTCGCGATGCTTGAAGCAGGATCAGTTAGAATGAAGAATGCAGGTCACGTAGCCGGTAAGACGGTACTGACACTAGCCATTGCGAGTGTATGTTTCTGGGCCGTTGGCTTTGGACTTGGCTTCGGTAACGGTAACGGCTTCTTCGGTACTACAGGCTTCTTGTATGGCGGAGATTCAACAGCATCTTCATTTGAATCACTTGCATTTTCTGATGTTACTTTAAATGTTAAATTCTTGTTCCAAATGGCGTTTGCAGCAGTTTCCTTAGCTATCGTATCTGGAGGCATGGCAGAACGTGCAAAGATCAGTGTGTACATTATATTCGGAATTTTATTCTCAATCGTAATTTATCCTGTCGTAGCACACTGGGTATGGGGCGGCGGCTGGTTGGCTGAGCTGGGAATGCAAGATTATGCAGGTTCCACGGTTGTCCATCTTACAGGTGCCACTGCAGCGGTAGTAGCAACCATATTGCTTAAGCCACGACTTGGTAAGTTTAATAAAGAAGGTAAACCTGTTATTATTCCAGGTCATAACCAAGTATTTACTGTACTCGGTGTGATTATCCTCTGGTTTGGTTGGTTCGGATTTAATCCAGGTAGTGCTTTGTCCCCAATGGGAGGTTTCTTTGGTCACGTAGCATTAACAACGAATATCGCAGCAGCAGCAGGCGGTTTGGCGGCATTAATTGCTTCTTGGTTGTATTTTGGTAAATCTGATATTCCAGCAATGCTGAATGGTGTTCTAGCTGCATTGGTTGCGATCACTGGTGCATGTGCTTACGTTGAACCATGGGCGGCAATCATTATTGGTTTAGTAGCGGGTGCGTTCACATTCATGACTTCCCAATGGCTGGAACGTGCAGGACTTGATGATCCAATCTATGCTTTCTCGGTACATGGTATTGCGGGAATGTGGGGCGCGGTTTCCACGGGTCTATTCGCTGCACCGGATCTTATTACTAAAGGTGCTTTGGTAGGGGAAGCAGGATTGTTCTACGGTGGAGGTTTCCACCAGCTGGGTGTTCAAGTGCTTGGGGTAGTAGGAACATTTGCTTTCGTAGCCGTGCTTTCATTCATTATCTTATATGTAATGAAGGTAACAACAGGACTTCGTGTTACGGAAGAAGAAGAATTGATGGGTCTGGATATCAGTGAGCATGGTACTTACGGATACCCTGAACAAATGAAATTAATTGCAGAATCGGAATCTAAAACCCTTAAACAATAATATGAATCCTCAGATAGGGAGGCGGACCGTGTGGCTTCGATGGAGTTAACAGACGGGTATGATGAAGAAAGCTTTAGGGCCATCGTTTTAGCCGGTTCGCCACAGGAACTTAGGGAGAGGCGAATTGCCTGCCAAAGTATTCTACTGGAACAGTTGAATGTAATTCCGATTGAGGAATGGATGTTTCGTGTGAATACAATGCATGATCTTATTGCAGAGACTGCAGTACTAATATGTGAGGCGCAGATGAAAGAGGCGGGCTATGGCCCGCCTCCCTGTGCTTATTCCTTTATTGTGTTTGGCAGTAGTGGAAGGCAGGAAGCTACACTGTGGAGCGATCAGGATAATGGTTTGATCGTTGCGGGTGAACCGGATGGGGAGAAGAATAGATACTTTGAATTTTTTGGAATGATGTTATCCGATCTGCTTGAAGAAGTGGGATATGAGAAATGTGCAGGCAAGGTAATGTGCTCCCAAGGGATGTGGAGGAAGACGTTATCGGAATGGAAGGAGCAGCTGAAGGAATGGAGAACCCAGTTGGAATGGGAGCCAATTCGGTATCTTATCATTTCTTCAGATATGCGTCATGTTGCGGGAAGTACGGAGTTATCAGCATTGTGGCAAGAGGCTTTCTATGAGGGTTTTATTGACAATGAGGAGTTGTCTGTGGCTGTTCTTCGCAATACAGTCCGCCATAAAGCGACTTTAAATCTGCTGGGACAGGTGTTAACAGAGCGCTTTGGGGATTATGCAGGTGGATTTGACATTAAGTATGGAGTCTATATCCCGGTAGTGAACATTGTTAGGCGCTTATCGTTATTGCATCATATTAGAGCTAGCTCGACCTTAGAGCGAATTGAAGAGCTTAAAAGACTTCACAAATATCAACATCTGGATGATATTCGGCGGGCTTTCTTATTGGCGATGCGGATGCGAGTGAACACGCCATTTAGTGTCCAGAATGGCTTGTTAATCAGCAGTGATTATATTGCTGAGAGTGAACTGAAGAATAAGCAGCTATTGTCTGAGCTGCGTGAAAGTCTGCTGCTTGTTAGACGCCTTCATCGGGCGTTGCAGCGTCAGCTCCGCTCAGCGGAAAGGTGGCGAACATGAGGGAGCCAAGCAAGAATGGAGGATTCTGGAACAACCTGAGACAAGGTGGAATGCCGTCGGCAATCGCTTCGATGAGAGGGGGAGAAACTGCTCATCAGACTGCGCAGCAAATGGCCTATATCCGATCTCTCATGCGTGAGAAGCGTCGTCCTGAGGTGCTGCGTACTCCGCTGTCTGAACTGGAGACGGTTATATTTGATTTAGAGACGACGGGATTTTCTCATCAGCATGGAGATGAAATTATGTCGTTTGGTGCTATTAAGGTTGTTGGAGAGGAAATTAAGGAAGATGAATGCTTTTACACCTTGGTGAATTGTCAGACGGCAATTCCAGAAGATATTACGAGGTTAACAGGGATAACGGAAGAGATGACTGGGTCCGCCCCTTCCTTAATTGATGGCCTTCATAATTTCATGTCCTTTGTGGGGCAAAATGTGCTAGTGGCACATGCAAGCTCGCATGATAAAGCTTTTCTCAATGCCGCGCTATGGAGAACTTCTAAAGTTCAGCTTACACACCGGGTGCTGGACACGATGATGCTTGCACGTTGGCTCGAGCCGCAGCGAAATAACTATACACTCGATGAACTGTTATTTGTCCATGAAATTCCGATTCATGGACGTCACAATGCATTAGAGGATGCCAAAATGACAGCCCGGCTGTGGGTGGCTTATCTTCGCGAAATTTCGGAGCGGGGCCAAGTAGATACCTTAGGCGATTTATATGCTTATTTAAGTAGAACGTGAAGCGGGGCATGAGATAGTTCAGGGAAAGCTTTTCCTTGTTCTTTTGAATACCGCTCAATATAAAATCCATTCAGAAATGGAGAGCAGCCATCTTCAGTTCTGGGAGAACCAATAAGGTAGACCTTAAATTCAGATCCAAGTGCTGCTAATCCTTTATAATCGGCAACCGAAGGTACAGGTTCTGAATTTGGGTGGGAATGAAATAAACCGATGAGTGTCGGCTCATTGTAAAGAACATGAATCCACTCTTCAGGGTGGGGAGCAAATGTGTGCAGCGGGTCTGGCGCTACGTTGCGCATAGGTACGTAAGTATCGATGAGCATGCCACCCGCTGCGGCAGCACCCAGCAGGACACCGCATGCTTCATGCGGGTAACTGGACAGCAAGTGCTTCCCCAGTGCTTGCTGTACGGAATATTTCAGTCTTATAGGCTGGACATTTCCCTGTAATGCTGCCATTTGTTCACCCCTCTCTCTTCATTAGGGTTTCGTCGCTGACGATACCCTCTTTTTATTTTTTCTTTTTGTCTAAAAAATGGATGGTTTGAAATTGAAGTTAATGAGGGTACAATAGTAGAAAACTATTCCATTCGAAAAGGAACAGATCCCTATGAAAGCAGTAAATAAATTGAATATCACGATAGTGATTCTTATTGTATGTGTAGCTGTGTTTGCGGTGTGGCATAATCGTGAGCCGAAGGCTACCGCTGTTTTTGGACAACAAGATGAGCCGCCAATGAAAATAGGACCCAAGGCTGGACTGCGCGCTCCCTCATTTTCACTCCAAGGAACGGATGGGGCTACATATGTAGTTGACGGACCGCGAGAGAAGGCAGTCCTCGTTAATTTCTGGGCTTCATGGTGTGATCCCTGCAAGGAGGAAGCTCCGGAGCTTAACACCATGGCCACTAAGTATAAGGATGTTCTAGATATTTACGGTATTAATGTGAGTAGTCAGGATTATAAACCCAATGCAGAACGTTTTATTAAGAAATACGGTCTTGTGTTCCCGGTTATGTTTGATGTGAAAGATGAGGTGTACAGCAAATATAACGGAGCAGTATTTCCTACCAATGTGCTTATTGACAAGAATGGAGTGATCTCAGAGATTATTCTGGGCATTCTTAGTCCGGAAGAACTGGAGAAAAAAATTATCAAGCTTACCGAATCATAAAGGATCTACACCAAAGAATTATAAAAGGCCCCCTTCATTACAGTTAAACTGTTGAAGGGGGTTCTTCGTCATATGAATGCTTATGAAAGGTATGAATTAATGATTCACCAGGCCTCTAGGTTCAGTACTTCCAGACTGTTCATTTTCCAGCGAGAGTTGATTCAGAAGTGCGTAGCGCATACTGTCAACAAGCGCTTCCCAGCTGGCTTCAATGACGTTACTGGAGACGCCTACCGTACTCCAAGTGTCTGTGAAGTTCTTGGATTCAATCAATACCCGTACTTTCGCAGCAGTCTGATCCTGTTCATCTATAACACGGACTTTATAGTCTGATAGATGCATTTCCTTCAATTGCGGGAAGTAGGTCTGCAGCGCTTTACGAAGAGCGTTGTCGAGTGCATTGACCGGACCGTTACCTTCAGCAGCGGTATAAAGGTTCTCATTGCCAACCTTCAGTTTAACGAAGGCTTCAGATACAACTGGATGCTCTGCGGTTTTTTCGACTAACATCTTGAAGGATTCAAAGGTAAAGGTTTCGTTCATCTCGCCAGTAGCTTCCCGAAGCAATAGCTCCAGCGAGGCATCGGCACCTTCGAATTGATACCCCTGATGCTCCATCGTTTTGATCTTCTCGATCACCCGGCGAGCTTGCTCGCTGCTTGGATCCAAATTCAAACCCATATCTTGCGCCTTGGAGAGCACATTGCTCTGTCCAGCCAGTTCAGAGACCAGCACACGTTGTTTATTCCCGACAAGCTCAGGAGCGATGTGCTCATAGGTCCGTGAATCACGCATGATAGCGGAGACATGGATTCCACCTTTGTGTGCGAAAGCTGCATTTCCGACATAAGGTTGATTTACCGGCAGATTAACATTGGCAACTTCACTAATATAGCGTGCTGTGTTCGTAAGCTGCGGTAAAGAATCACCAGGAATACAGTGGTATCCCATTTTGAGCTGAAGGGTAGGGATGATGGAACATAAGTTGGCATTGCCGCATCGTTCGCCGTAACCATTAATGGTACCTTGAACTTGCCGTGCTCCAGCACCGATGGCGCTAAGTGTATTAGCTACCGCCAGCTCACAGTCATTGTGAGTGTGAATTCCGAGATTTGCTCCAGGTAGCTGCCCAGCCAGAGCGGTAACAATCTCATGAATTTCAAAAGGCAATGTTCCACCGTTGGTATCGCACATTACAAGCCAATCTGCTCCGGCTTCCCGGGCTTTGGACAGAACGGCTGCTGCATATTCAGGATTGTTCTTGTATCCATCAAAGAAATGCTCGGCGTCAAAAATTACTTCAAGGCCTTTGCGTTTCAAGTAGGATATGGAGTCGCCAATCATGGCGAGATTCTCCTCAAGCGTAGTCTGTAATGCAGTGTGTACATGAAAATCCCAAGACTTTCCGACGAGTGTAGCAGCAGGAACTCCTGCATCAATCATACGTTTTAAATTGTCATCGTTTTCGGCCAAGGAATTCTTCCGCCGTGTGCTGCCGAACGCTGTGATTTTGGCGTTCAGATGAAGCTCCTTGACTCTTTTAAAAAATTCAATGTCTTTATTGTTGCTTCCCGGGATGCCACCTTCAATATAGTGCACACCCAGATCATCGAGCTTCTTGGCAATCTTCAGCTTGTCGTCAGCCGACAGACTGATGCCTTCACCTTGGGTGCCGTCGCGTAATGTAGTATCGAAGATGGAGATGGACTTAGACATGAGTGTCCTCCTAAAAGTTTTGTAAGCTTCGTCTTCCGGATTCACTTCGTGCAAAACTCACATCGGAAGCATTGGCAAGGGAAATGAATTTATACATTATAGCATTTTTACGCGGGAATGTAACAAAGAACTTTACAGCCTCTTAAGTTGACCTAACCGCAGCGGAGAGGTATTCTAAATTGGACAATAGAGACCCTGAGGATAAGAAGGTAGATATTGTGCAGAATGTTGATCAGTATTATCCAACGAGTGGCAGGGTTATCCTGCATGTGGATATGAATGCTTTTTATTGCTCGGTACATGAGGCAGAGGATCCTGACCAATTCAGAGGTAAGGCTACTGCGGTTGCGGGTAGCGTTGAATTACGGAAAGGGATTATTGTTACTTGTTCGTATGTCGCCCGCAGATTGGGGATCTCGACGGGTATGCAGGTTCAGAAGGCGCTACGTATTTGTCCATCGCTTATCGTTATTAAGCCGGACTTCCATTTATACCGCAAATATTCTAATGCGTTTATGCAGATTGCTTATAGCTATACACCATTACTGGAAGCAGTGTCGATAGATGAATGTTACTTAGATATAACTGGCTCCAGGCAATTCGGTACGCCTATGGAAATTGCGGAAACTATTCAGCGCCGTATAATGGAAGAATTGGGCTTGCCATGCTCCATTGGTATTGCTCCAAATAAGCTCCTGGCGAAGATGGCTTCGGATTTAAAAAAGCCAAATGGTATTTCGGTGCTGCGGCTGCGGGATGTACCTAAGATTTTATGGGATAAGCCATGTAATGAAATGTTCGGTATCGGTGGAAAAACGGCAGAGAAGCTCCGTAAGCTGGGAATTTACAGCATTGGTCAATTAGCGGCGTCTGATGAGAAAATGCTGGTTGAGAATTTTGGAGTTATGGGCTCATGGCTAAAGCGTGCAGGGAACGGCATCGATCATGGGATAGTAAATCCTGAGCGAGAGCAAAGTAAGTCGATCGGACACACCACTACACTGCCGCGGGATGTTATTGGCCTTGCTGAGGTACGCCCCATTTTGCTGAATCTAAGTGATCAGGTAGCGCGGCGCTTGCGAAAGCAAGGGCTTGTGGCTTCAGGTGTGCAGCTTACCATTCGGACACCGGATATGAAGACCATTACTCGTTCGCGGCAGCTTGAGGCGCCTTCAGAGAGTGGAGAAGATATCTACAAGTCTGTCTGTGATCTTTATGTTCGACATTGGAATGGTGAGAAGCCTGTTCGACTGCTTGGTGTGACCTTGCAAGGATTGATCGCTAAAGAGGATTCTGCAATACAGTTGGATTTGTTCGATTACGAACAGCAGCCTAAGAAAGAGTCACTGACCAAGGCCATGGATATGCTTCGCAATAAGTTTGGTGAAAATGCAGTTTTGACCGCTGGGATGTTAAGTGACACCCATTCTGCAAGGCTACGTAATCATAAGGAACGAGGCACCTCACTGCAAAAGGATAATCTGTTGTCTGTTGAGTCAGATAAAGATTGATAAAACGTGTCGAAATTGATACTATAGAATGCGTCAGAAATGCAAACGTATTGAAAATCAATTGAAATTGTATTCTTTTTATATTAATATGAGAAAAATAAGACGCTGGTTCAACAGCGCAGCATTGCTTAACGGGAGGCAGAGAAAAAAATGGCTAAGTACACTTGGGTCGAAAAAGACACTTGTATCGCTTGTGGTGCATGTGGCGCAACGGCTCCTGATATTTTTGATTACGATGACGAAGGTTTGGCAGAAGTTATTTACGAAAATGACAGAAACTGCGGTGTGACAGCGATTCCGGACGATTTGTTTGATGATCTCCAAGATTCCTGTGATGGTTGCCCAACCGACTCCATTAAAATTGCGGACGAACCTTTTAACAAAGAAGGTTAATTACTCGATAAAGAGTAACGTGCGACACCAGATAAAGACATCTTCTGCGAACATTTTGTTCGGCTAGGGATGTCTTTTTTGCTGTGTCTGACCGATATTAATAAAGTAGGAATTATAAACTCTCGGAGGTTCCGATGAAGAACTCACAGCACCTCAAAGCATATGTACAGATGCACCCAGATAACAAAATGGCATGGTACTTGCTGGGGAAGGAATACTATAAGAACGGTCAACATGGAAAAGCTAATTATTGCTTCAATCAGGCTGGTGAAGTGTATGAGGCTTTCGAGCATAGTAAGGTACCTGCTGAAATGCTGCGCGAATACGAAGATGGATTGCTGCAAGCGAGTCGCCAGCGTGAGCGCGGCCAACAAAGATTGAGATACATATCACTGGCGCTAATGCTTCTTATACTGTTAATGGTACCTTCAGCAGTGGCTCCGGGTATTGGTGTTACTGAAGAACAAGAAGTCCTTCAAGACACGGCAGCTCCAGAAGTCAAAGATCTGCCAGATCCAAAAGACTCCGTCCAAGAGCCGGTTATTGAGGCGAAAAAAGTGATGTATACAGCGCAAGAAAATGGAACTGAGGCTTCGCAAGGAAAGTTAATGGCGAAAATGCTAATGCGTAAAGAACCTTTTGAAGCTGCTGTGTTAGGGATGGAGCGAGAGGGAAAATGGCTGCTCTGGAAAGAGAAGCTTCCGCTAAATTTCACACTGCAAAAGAATGGAAAGGGACGGATGGTATATCAGTCTTACGATCCTAAGGCATGTGCATGTGAGCCGCCAGAGCAAGGGCAACTCGCCAAGGATGGAGCAGAATGGCAGGGTGACCAAGAGGAGCTTGCCACACTATGGAGTGCAATCCGGGCTTATCAAGATGCTAAAGGGAAGCTTCCAGATACATTAGCGGATTTGACGGGATCTTTTCCTGAGAACTGGATAGGTGGGACGACAACCGTCATGAAGCGGGAATTCAGCCCTCTTAAAGCGGTGGCTAAGAACAAGATGGCACCGGGAACAGAAGACATAGCGGAGCCTTCAAACTCATCTAACGATGGTGTGAGGACTATACCGACAGCATTAAGTGTGAGTGGAAGTGTTGCGAGAGACGTTCCTTTTTTTGATCAACCGCTGAGGGTCGTTGTGGATAAACAAAATCACCGGTTGGCGGTAGTCAGCGGTTCTATTATTCTACGGAATTATGCGGTAGGACTTGGCGGAGATAAGACACCAGAGGGGAATTTCGTGATTACAGATAAAGTCGTCAATCCAAATGGTCGAGATGATGGGGATTTCGGTAGCAGGGGGCTTCAGCTTTCGGACAGTAATTATGCTATTCATGGCACGAATGAGCCTGACAGTGTTGGTAAGGATGAATCGCTTGGATGTATTCGAATGGGCCGAGAAGATGTGGAGGAGCTCTTCGCGCTGATTCCTAAAGGTACAACAGTAGTGATTAGTAAAGGGGTTCTGCCTGAAAAGCAGCTTGTGCCGGCTAAACGCTTCAGCTCTACTGCTAAGCATGATCAGACCAACCCCCACAAAGTATACCACTGGCTGAATTAGTTTCCTGCAACGATAAACAGAACGATGATTAGAAGAATTAGTAAAGTTAAACTGACGCCAATCCACATTAGCGCTTTACGGTTAACTTCTTCTTTCTTTTGCTGCAAAGTTGGTGGTTTACGTTTAGTAGACATATTGGGCATACCTTCTTTCTCTCTTAATCGCTGATTACACCTATATTGTAATGCGTTTACAACAAAATTACTATACTCTGCGTTATGTACTCAACATACTCGCACTGTAAAATACTTTTCTTTTGTTCAAGAAAAGGCTAAAATTAAGAAGAAACCTACAGAAACGGGTAGACACGTGGATTAGTGAAGTACCCCTTAAGGAGCGAGAACGGTGTTGTATCGTAATTTTGGTAAACCAATTTTTTTCAAGATTGATCCCGAGAAGGCTCACCATCTCGTCATAGGTGGATTGGATAAATCGTCATCAGTGCCAGGTGGAAGCGCGGCGCTACGTTTAATGTACGGAGTTCCTGAAACGGCGGATTTAGCGGTTGATCTGTTTGGCACGCATTTCCCGACGCCAGTTGGACTTGCTGCAGGTTTAGATAAAAATGCCGATGCGGTAGTCGGATTCTCTTCGATCGGGTTTGGATTTATGGAAGTGGGCACGGTTACCCCTAAGGGTCAACCAGGTAATGATAGCCCTCGTTTGTTCCGTCTTCCTTCGGATGAAGCACTGATTAATCGAATGGGCTTCAATAATGAAGGGGTTGATGCTATGGCACAGCGTCTGAAGAAATTAAAGAATCGGAGAATTCCTATAGCAGTTAATATTGGCCGGAATAAGATAACTAGTAATGAAGCGGCTCATGAAGACTATCGTCAGTGCATCCGTACGCTTTATCCGTACGGTGATTTTTTTGTGGTCAATATCAGCTCGCCGAATACACCTGGTCTTCGCAATCTCCAGCATGGCAGTGAATTATCGTTCCTGCTGGCTCAAGTGAAGGAAGAAATGGAGATTCAGCGTAAAGCGACCGGGATTACCAAAAGCTTGTTGGTTAAGATAGCACCAGACGTAACTGATGAAGAGCTGGAGTATATGGTTCAGACACTGACAGAAGCTGGTATGGATGGTATTATTGCTACGAATACTACATTGAACCGTGATGGACTTAGTCATGAAAAGGCTAATGAGACGGGGGGCTTAAGCGGCAAACCGCTGCGGGACCGCTCAACGGAGATCATTCGCAGTATTTATCGCCAGACGGAAGGGAAGATGCCGATCATAGGATCAGGCGGCATTTTCACCAGTCAGGATGCGTATGACAAGATAAGAGCAGGTGCGAGTCTGGTCGAAATTTATACAGCTCTCATTTACGAAGGACCGGAGGTTAACCGCAAATTGCATGCCGGATTACGGCAGCTATTACGGCGGGATGGATTCAGTCATATCTCTGAAGCAGTGGGCGCTGATCATCACTGAAGGAGACGAAAGGACAGGAGGACGAAGGCGATGGACGGCAGGGACTGGGGAACTTTTTTGCTTCCATATGAACAGACTGTGGAAGAATTGAAAGTTAAATTCAAAACAATGCGTTCGGAGTTGAAGAAAAGAGAGGAATACACGCCGATAGAATTCGTAACGGGGCGTGTAAAGCGGCTGTCAAGCATTCTGGAAAAGGCTAAACGGCTGAATGTGAAGATGGAAGATCTGGAGACGGGGATTGAAGACATTGCAGGAATTCGGATCATGTGCCAATTCGTAGAGGATATCCGCAGAGTGGCGGAATATATCCGGGCCCGTAAGGATCTTGAAGTACTCTATGAGAAGGATTACATCACTAATTATAAAGAGAGCGGCTACCGCAGCTTCCATATGATTATTAAATATCCTGTGCAAACAGCGCTTGGCCAGAAAATTGTGCTCGCGGAGATCCAAATTCGTACGCTAGCTATGAATTTCTGGGCTACCATAGAGCATTCCCTGAACTATAAATATCGGGAGAGTCTACCCGATGAAATGCGTGTTCGACTAAAGACGGCAGCTGAAGCAGCATCGATCCTCGACAGTGAAATGTCCAGTATTCGGGAAGAGATTCTGGAAGCACAGAAGACATTCGAGGAAAACTCGAATATGACCACTCAGATTCTCAAGGCCATTCATCAATTGTATTTCTATCACTTGGTGAATGAGGCTATAGATACGCAGGCTCGCTTTAACGAAATATGGCAGGTTCAGGATATGGAAGCGATGAAGGAACTTCTAGATCATGTGCGGGGACTCCTTTCCGCAGCTAAAAAGGATAGTTTGCCGGATGGCTTATGAACCATTGTACTTGGAATACCTAGTGTACTTTAATCGTGACAGGGATTATTTTGAATGTCACGAGGTGCTCGAAGAACTGTGGCTTGCCCAGGACCGAAATCCTTTGTACAAAGCACTTCTTCAAGTAGCGGTAGGGTTATACCATTTTCGCAATCAGAATGTGCGCGGTGCAGCTATTATGCTGAGTGGTGCTTCTGCCAAACTGGAAGAATATCCAGCAGCGACACTCGGCATTAATTTGGCGAAACTCGTGGAGGAAGTGAAAGATTATGTTCGGCGCTTAGCATCATATGATGAGCGGCCATTTTCTTATTACGATCTAACCATAGAGATTATTGATCCGAGTCTAGCGGACCAAGTGGAGAATGCAGCTGTAGCTATCACACCGAATAACCCTCAACGACGTGGTCCTCAGAGACCGACATCCTTTCATCGTAAGTAAAGATCCTCTATATATGAGTATTGTATAAGGGACACCCGTAGGGGTGTTCCTTGAATCTTTAAACACCTAAATTTTTGCAATACTATCAGGAGGACGGCATCATGGCGGCACAATTGCCCAGTTCTTTCAGCGAGCGTATGATGGACATGCTGGGAACAGATTATAATCAATTTGCGGATTCTTATAAGGAAACCCCATACGGAGGCGTCCGTGTTAACACCTTGAAGATTTCCGTGGAGAGCTTAAAGGCTCTTTCTACTTTGGGACTGGAACCCATTCCTTGGTGTCCGACAGGATTTTATACAGAGAATGGGGCTAGACCTGGTAAACATCCTCACTACCACGCAGGTTTATATTACATTCAAGAGCCGAGTGCGATGGCACCTGTGGAATTGCTTAATATTGAACCAGGTGATCGTGTACTTGATTTATGTGCCGCCCCTGGGGGGAAATCTACGCAGATTTCAGCCAAGCTGTTAGGTAAAGGATTGCTGGTTAGTAATGATCTTCATCCAGAACGGACTAAAGCTCTAGCTAAAAATCTGGAGCTGTATGGGGTTCGTAATGGTATTGTACTGAACGAAAGTCCAGATCATATCGCGGCTGCATTCCCGCTTTTTTTTGACAAGATCTTGATTGATGCTCCCTGCTCTGGTGAAGGGATGTTCCGTAAAGATGAAGACATGGTGAAGCAGTGGGATTCAGGTACACCTGCCAAATATGCTTCCATGCAGCGGGATATTTTACGTTCTGCTGCAACAGCATTGGCACCGGGAGGTACACTTGTCTATTCCACCTGTACCTTTGCTACAGAAGAAAATGAGGAAATTATAGCCGAGTTTATTTCTGAACATCCACAATTCTCAGTGGTGACGGTAGGAGGTACAGGCTCATTCGCTCCTGGCTTCGGAGAACTCTCAGGAACAGCAAGACTGTGGCCGCATAAGGTGAAAGGCGAAGGACATTTCATGGCTGTATTGCAACATGGGGGAACTAAGCGCTCAATGGAGGAACGTGATCACTTAGAGGTCAAGTTAAACGAATCTGCAAGAGCAAGAACTACTACTCCAAAAAGTGCAGCACACGTTAAATCATCCAATAAATCAGAAGGAAGACGGGGGAAAGAAGGGAAACCCTCTCACAAACCTACTGGTGGCGCTGACCGTGGTCGGCAAGTTTCAGGTGACGAGCAAGCTTTGACTGCGTATGAAAATTTTGTGCGAGATCAGCTTGGTTGGGAACCGCAAGGATATCCGGTTCTGTTCGGTGACCATCTGTACATTTCTCCACTTCCTAAGGAAAGACTAAATGGATTAAAGACGATCCGCCCGGGATGGTATGTAGGACAAATCCGTAACGGAAGATTTATTCCAGGGCATCCAATGGCTACAGCTTTGCATCCGGAAGAAAGCTGCCGAAGTGTCTCACTCTCCAGTACGAATCATGAAGCTATTTCCTATCTTAAAGGAGAGACGTTGTCGATTTCTCAAGAACGTCTCTCTATTAGAATAGGAAGTGCCCAAAAGGGATACGTTCTGGTCTGCATTGATGGCTACAGCGCAGGCTGGGGTAAGTGGCAGGATGGCATACTCAAGAACGAATATCCCGCAGGCTGGAGGTGGATGTAGCAATGAGCCAATCAGGTAAGCCCGCCAAAAAACAACGATTAGATAAAGTGTTGTCCCATATTGGAGTGGGGTCGCGCAGTGATATCCGTAAACAAGCTAAACAAGGCTTAATATTGGTGAACGGGACCGTGGTAAAAGATAGTGGGTTCCATGTGGATCCTTATGCCGATAAAATAGAGGTAGGGGGAGAAGTTGTTACCTACCGTGAATTCATATATCTTATGATGAACAAACCCCCGGGTGTCCTGTCAGCTACGGAGGACAAGCGGGATCGGACGGTTTTGGATCTTTTAAAGCACGAGTATGCACAGTTTGAACCGTTTCCTGTAGGAAGGCTAGATAAGGATACTGTGGGACTGCTGCTGATCACTAATGATGGGAAGCTTGCCCATGAATTGCTGTCGCCACGTAAGCATGTCCCGAAAACGTACGAGGCAACCATCGAGGGCGATGTAGACGCGGATGATGTCGCGGCTTTTGCAGCAGGGGTGGAGCTGGAAGATGGCTACGTTACTTTACCTGCACACTTAACCATTCTTGGAAGAGAGCGCGGCAGCAAAGTGATTTCCCATATTTCACTTATCATCACTGAGGGGAAATTTCATCAGGTGAAGCGTATGTTTCAGGCGGTAGGCAAAAAAGTCACTTTTCTGAAACGTGTATCTATGGGAGAATTGAAGCTGGATGAAAGTCTGCCGCTTGGAGCTTGTCGGGAACTGACGTTAGAGGAACTGGCACTCTTAGGCGCAGAATCATCTCAAGGATAATATAGAAAAAGAAAGACAAGGATGGTGGAGTATGAGATACAAACTGATTGCACTAGATGTGGACGGTACGCTATTAAATGATGATCACCACTTAAGCTCTGAGAATAAGGAAGCTATTGCTGAGGTTACACGTCTTGGCGGTCAAATCGTATTGTGTACGGGACGCAGTCCACAGAACTCGATTCCTTTCATGGAGGAAATGGGGCTGACTGGTTACGTGCTTGGTCACAATGGAGCAGCGACGGTACGAGTGGAAGATCGAGAAGTGCTGCACCAATATGGTATGGATGCACGTGGTCTTGACCCCTATATTGACTATTGCCGTAAGCACAATATTCATTATGATGTGAATACTGCTTTTGATATGTATGTTGATAATGTAGAGAATCTGACTAAAGAAGCTAATTATATGTATGAGCACTTCCGTATTGTGCCAGCGACGCTGCCCGCATGGGAAGATTTCCGTGAACCGGTTGTTAAGTTTACTGTATTTACACAGCCAGAAATCCTTGACGAAGCTGAACGTGAATGGCGTACTTGGGCTCCTGAGTACAATATTTTGCGGAGTGGTGAATTTTTCGTTGATTTGATGCATCCCGAATCTTCTAAGGGAAACGCATTAAGAAATCTCGCTGTGAAGCTGGGAATTCCGCAAGAAGAAGTCCTCTCAATCGGTAATTATTTTAATGATATTTCTATGCTTACCTATGCGGGGATGGGCGTGGCGATGGATAATTCTCCTGTAGAGGTAAAAGCGGCAGCGAATGCTGTTACGGGTTCGAACAATGAGCATGGTGTGCGTGATGCGCTGGTTAAATATTGTTTATCCTAATCTTTTTGATCCTGTAAAATAATTTTAGATGCAAAGCATAAAGCGGACTGGAGTCCTGTTTTATGCTTTTTTTTACGTTGACATAAGGATACGAGTAAATCGACGGTAAATAGAAATGGAAGATAAGTCGTTTACAGGTAATTATAACCATGATAAAATTAGCGGTGGGACATGCGTCCGTAAGCTAATTAAAACTAATTGATTGTCCGCGTTAAAGGTAAAATCATCGAAAGATGATGACACAAAGCCATGGGTCTAAAGCCTTTCTACAGAAGGAAATGATCGCCAGGCCGCCATAGGGATGTCTTATGAAGCATAAAGGATAGCTCTAAGAATATGTAGTCAATTTTGAGCTCTTTTATTATTTCGACCTATACGGCGTTACATTATCGCAAGGGGCCGAAAGGGGAAGTACATGAACAGTTTTTTCAAAACAATAGGCACTAGTTTGGCAGTAGGTGCTTTATTGCTGTCCGGAACGATCGGATGGATGTCTAATCCTGAAGTCGTGTCTGCCGCTACCACAACAGCAGTAACCGCGGATCAAATGATTAGCAAAGTAACGGCAGCCTCTAAAGCAATAAAGAATTTTCACTTAGATGTGATCAAAAAACAGGATATTCAGAGCGGTGGGGTACGTATCAGCAACACTAACACACTGAAGCTGGATATTAATCGACTGCCGAATTTTGCTGCAGCCGGCACCGTTGATAGTAGTCTTTTAGAAACAACGTACAGTCTATATGCCAATGACAAGGAGTTTTACTATCTTGTAGACGGAAGTGAACTGATCGATGAATCTGAAGATGAAGGTTACGACGATGACGGTGAGCCAATCGATCCTGATGCGCAGTATTGGATTGGACTGGAGAAGATGGAGTGGGATTCTTTTTACTCCAAAGGTCAATACGATCCTGTTTCCATGCTTGATTCGGTAAAAAAATATAAAAAATCTATGAAAGTCAGCACTGCTGGTGCTCAGACAGTCCTGCAATTCACGGTAACCGATCCGACAGCAGCTAAGGGAATAATCAAGCTCTATGACCAGGAGAACCTCTGGGATGGTGAGACAGTTCAACCCAAAAGCGTAACGTGGAAATTATTCGTCAATACTAAGACCTGGCAGACGGAAAAACTGACAGTCGATCTGAGTTATGTGCTGATAAGTGATGGAGAAAAGGATACATACAACACGAAAATCGAAGCTAAGTATTCCAAGAATAACAAAGGTACAACCATTGTAAAGCCCGCCGAACTAGAATAATAAGGTCGTTTTCATATGGAGTAAAAAGCGCTGTTCAGTAGAACAGCGCTTTTTGCTCCATTCATGACAGTAGCCAACAGGAAGTGAGATATGTAAAAAATAAATAAATATAAAATTGACCTACCAATTATTAGGATTTTAGTACATGCTATTTATGTGATTAATAATCTGAATTAATTTAATAGTGTATGAAATATCATGTTGTAACTATTATATTGAAAAGGTATTATAAGTTAGGTTAAATTTACATTTTTGAGAATTGCTATTCTTTTTAATGATTGATAGGGGGAGTGCGAATAATGTTATCATCCACAGAGCTTAGCAAGCTGAACGAAGTGAATTACAGGGAGGACCGATTAGAGGCACTTAATCATTTTTATGAGGATCTCTGTAATAAGAAAGTAGCCGATGGCTATATTTATTCTCTTAGTCGTTATGGAAAAATATTTGCTAATAGAGCGGGGGGGCGCTTCAGTTACGAAGAAGATAGCGGCCAAGAGTTGAAAACGGATACAATATTTCGAATCGCTTCTATTACTAAGCTGTTTACGGCAACAGCGATCTGGCAGCTAGCAGATGATGGTGAAATTTTTATGGGGCAGCCAGTTAGTTCTATTCTTCCGGAGTTTGATGCCGATCCTTTTAAGCCGATTACAATTGCTCATTTACTGACGCATACCTCCGGCATCGCACCTGATCATGGCACTATAAGTGATACCTACTATAAAAGTGCATGGTGGTATATTTATGAATCAGAGCTTGGAAAAGAAAACTGGATTAAAGCTGGACTTTCCTATGGTATTCGTTTTCCGGTAGGGACTCAATGGATGTATTCATCGTTCGGATACGTGGTTCTTGGTGCAATTATCGAGAAAATAACAGGTGTTATTGCAGAAGATTACATAATGGACAACATTGTAAAACCGTTAGGCATGACAGATACTTTCTTTGATATACCGCCTGAGAAAGCTGGTAGGATCGCTATTCGTTCGGAAGAAGCCAAGGAATATCTTCAGAAGCTGCAAAACGGGGAAATTACGGATGAAGAACAAAGGTCTGAGGAAGAAATCAAGACTCCCGGAACGGGTGGGGGAATGTATTCAACCGTTAATGATCTACAAAAGTTCGGAATCATGCTGCTTAACCATGGGGAATACGAAGGTGGTCATATCTTAAGTCGGATGGCTGTTCAGAAAATGACCAAGCGGTTCAATTCTGAAAAACTTCCAAACTACGCATGGGGAGATGGAGGAGCAGATAGACCATACGGTCTTGGGCCAGACCTTCGATATAATGAAAGTACATCTTATTCTGAAGGCACTTTTTTTCATGAAGGATGGGGGTCTTGTTCTTTGGTCGTTGATCCGGTTGAACAGCTGATTGCCGTTTGGTATATCCCTTTTCATAAAAATATATGGGACGGTAGAGCGATTTTCGGTACAAACAATGTGATCTGGTCCGGACTCGAATAAGAATAAGATTATATGTTGTGAGATATCAAAGATAGGCAGGATGTGACTTATGTTTGAGAAGATAAAGCACCGCTTTCGCGTTATGAGAGCGGTTGCTTTTGTTACTTATAAGGAATGGAGTGCGTACAGAACGCATTCGATGGTTTCTATTTTTGTAGGCCCGCTATATTTTTTGGTGCAGTATTACATATGGAGCGCTGTTTATAGTGGAGAATCCTCTATTAACGGGATGTCGCTCTCTCAGATGCTCTCTTATTTTTGTGCCACGATGTTGATCAACTACTTGACCATGGATTTTGCCGATTGGAATTTACAAATGCTCATTCGCACCGGGAAATTCATTACGTTCTCTTTAAGACCAATGAATCATATGTTCTATGCATTGTCTCAGAAGGCAGGGCATAGGGTACTTGGGCTTCTATTTGAATTTATACCCTGTTTTATGATCTTCTTCTTTATTTTTCATATTGATGTTTTACCCGCAAATTTACTATACGCAATGCTATCGATAGCTATGGCATTCATGATGAACTTTTTCATCCATTATAGTATTGGCATGGTCGCATTTTGGATGGTGCAATCCTCCAGTATTCGTAACTTTTTCAGTCTTTGCGAGGGGATATTCTCAGGATCACTGATTCCATTGGTCTTTTTCCCAAAATCCTTACAGCTGGCTTCCTTTTTCTTACCGTTTCAATATACGACCTTTCTGCCTGCAATGGTCTATACAGGTAGCTATACTTTAGCTGATATAACCTTACCTATTCCCCAAGTTTTGTTGTTGCAGCTTGTAGCCGTTATTATTGCCGGAATAGTCTGCCGGGTGCTGTATGCGGTATCGCTTAAGCATTTTACGGGGGTGGGCGCATGAAACGTATGTATCAAATATATAAAACCTGCATGAAGGCGAATATTGCTTCTGCTATCACTTATCGTGTTAATTTTATTCTTAATAGCCTTATCATGCTCATAGGGAATGTGTTGTTTCCCCTAGTAACGGTGTTCATCTATAATTCGAATGCTTCATTTGAAGGATGGACCTTTAAAGAGGCACTATTAATTCAATCTGTGTTCATTTTGTCTACGGCTTGTGCCGGGATTTTTTTTAACGGAATTATGTGGAATACAATGTCTCATGTAGTAGAAGGGACTTTGGAAGTGGTATTAATTAAACCAACCTCGAGCCTTTTTCTGCTGTTGGCCAGATCTTTTGAGTTCGAAAGTATCGGGCTTTTAGGTGGAGGAGTAATCATGTTCGTATACGCACTTAGCGGAATCGATGGGATGACCATCGGCTCTTGGTTCTTGTTCCTGTTGTTGTTTGGCGCAGGGCTGCTTGTTATGTTCGGCGTGGCGCTTATTGTGGCAGCAATTTCCTTCAAATGGGTAGCGAATTCCCGCTTGCCGGAGATGTTTGAGAGCATTAAGTCTTTTGGGCGTTATCCAGGGACGATTTTCCCTAAAGCAGTCGTAGCCGTAAGTTCTTTTCTTTTTCCGGTTTCCATGATTGCTTATTTTCCAGCATCTACTCTGATTGGACGATGGGAAGCCTATTTTTTTATAGCGATTATCCCTTGTGTGTTATTTGCTGCCTTCGGAATTTGGCTCTATACGTACATGCTTCGTAGTTACAAAAGTGCCGGAGGATGAATTTGTATGAAGGAGAATTACATTGGACATTATTACCGTCAAGAATTTAACTAAGCAATATGAAACGTATCACCGTGGACAAGATGCGAAAAGCGTATTTAAAAGTCTGTTTCACCGTGAAAAATCGATTATCACCTCTGTAGAAGATCTTTCGTTCAGTGTTGGAAAAGGAGAGATCATTGGCATTTTGGGCCCAAACGGCGCGGGGAAATCTACGACTATTAAAATGCTGACAGGTGTTCTCTATCCCACATCGGGAGAGATAAATGTTCTAGGATACAACCCTCATAAGCAGAAAAATCAATATGTAAAACAAATCGGAGTACTGTTCGGACAGAAATCGCAGTTAATATGGGACATTCCTCCTTTGGATAGCTTTTATATGAACAAGGAAATTTATGATATTCCTACGAATGACTTTCGTACAAGACTAGATCGATTTGTAAGTATGTTTGAGATTGGTGATATTATCACTAAGCCTACGCGCACCCTTTCACTGGGAGAACGAATGAAATGCGAGTTTATTATGGCAATGCTTCATTCTCCGCCAGTGGTTTTTTTGGATGAGCCGACGATCGGGCTGGATGTTATAGCTAAACAAAGAATCAGAGAATTCATTAAGCAAATGAATCAGGAAGGCACCACATTTATTCTAACGACACATGACTTGGAAGATGTGGAGCGTTTGGTGCAAAGAGTACTAATTATTCATCAAGGTAAAAAAGTATATGACGATAAGTTCTCCGAACTTCGACTTCATCTAGGCGCTAAAAAAGTGGTCAGGCTTTCTGCAGCTACAACGATTGGAGATATTGACCTGCCTGGGACTCTGATATCGGAAAGAATATCGGATTACGAAGTGGAATTAGAGATCGATACCGAGCAGTGTAAAATGGGTGAGTTTCTTCATATTCTTAGCGAAAAGGTAGAGATTCTTGATATATCCATTAAGGAGATCCAAATTGAAAAGATCATCAGCTCCATTTATGAGATGGATATGGGATAACATTGTCAAGCTTGGGAACGGATCATTTGCAGATTCAGATCGAGCATTGACCATAACTTTTCAGTAATTTCTTTTGCAGAGCAAGGATTACTATGGGTAAACCACCATTCAATCACTCCGACAGTTGCCGAACTCAAAAATTGTACGGATATATCCTTACTTAACTTATCTAGGTTTAAATTGTTTTCTAAGAATTGTGTTTTGATTTGATTATTTATCATATCTTGTAATTGGTTTCTAAAGGAGAGCAAAGCTTTGTTTCTTAATAAAGTCTTATAAAAGAGAGCATTCTCCTCCAATTGTTCCAGCGTGCGGAGTAATGACGCCTTAGAGGGATTGGGTTCGGTTTCATCCTCCACAGCGGAGCAGCTTTCGATTAGTTGCTGGAGCTGAGCCGCCAGGCATTTATCCATCAGATCATATTTATCTGCATAATGGGAATAAATCGTTCCGCGGTTTACATCAGCGCGCTCTGCGATTTCGTTAATCGTTATTTTTTCAAAATCTTTTTCAGCCATTAGTTGAATTAATGCATTCATGATGGCTGTTTGGTTTTTTTTAATTCTTCTATCCATGGTAATACTCCCTTTTTATTAAACAATGTATTGTATTTTGTTGAAAAATCAACAAAACCGATCAAACTAACGATTGAACCCTACCGGAGATGTGATAATCTGATTTTATCGAACAGTTGATCGAAATTCAACAAATGTCTAAAAAGGGATAGAGGAGTTGAACATGAAAGTATTAGTTTTTGGAGCGGGAGTTTTAGGCAGCTATCTTGCACATGTCCTGGTGCGTGGGGGAAACGATGTCACAGTGCTTGCCAGAGGGAAGCGTGCAGAGCAATTGACGAAAGATGGTCTTGTACTTCGCCATTATTTTCAATTTAAAAACACTATGGATTCTGTAAAAGTCATCTCAGAGCTTCAACCGGATGATCACTATGATCTTATTTTTGTTGTTATGAAATACAATGATTTTCCAGCCGTATTACCTATTTTAGCTAAAAATCAGAGTCAGAATATAATTCTTGTGGGTAATAATGGCGATGCTCACGAAATGCAAAAGAATCTTCAGGAAATGAGCGATGTAAGAAAAAATATACTCTTTGGATTTCAGCTTAGCGCAGGAATTCGTGAAGCGAGCGGTCGAGTTATCAAAATACACGCAGGTGGGCAAATGGTACTTGGCAGTCTTGACGGTGAGATCCCAATAAAACACTTACTGGAAAAAGCGTTTGAGAACGCTAAGTATAAGCTAACTTATCATGAGGATATGGATGCTTGGCTCAAAAGTCATATCGTGCCTATAGTGGCTTTGAACTCCCTTAATTATCTTCATGACGGGGATTTGAAAAAGGTATCTAAAGATAAGAAGCTATTAAAACAAGCCATTTCAGTAATGGACGAAGGGTTTCAAATGATGGAGAAGCTAGACTATACGATCACTCCAGCAGGTCAAGTAGACTTTATTCGAAAACATAAACAGGGTGTATACTATGGTCTGAAAATAATTCATAAATTACCCTTTATGAAATTTGTAGATGGTTCTTTCAGCGAAATTGCAGCTTTGTTTAATTCGTTTGATAAGTTGAAACAACAAGCAAACATTGCGACGCCCCATTGGGATCAACTTCAAAAACAAGCGATCTCGAAGTTTAATGCAAATGTATAACAATCTTTTTTGGAGGTGTACAACCGATGGCTATATATTTTATACGGCATGGAATAGATGATGAAGGCTATCGTGGGGGTTGGAGTCAACGTGGACTTGTAGTAGAGGGCTATAGACAAGCCGAACGACTTGGTTGTTATCTTAAGGAAAATCAGTCTAGCTTTAACATCACTCGTATCCTTAGCAGTGATTTGCAGCGTGCGTTAGATACAGCAAATGAGATCGCCAGAGCGCTAAGCTTGCCTGTTGAAAGCAGTCAGTCTTGGAGAGAAACGAATAATGGTGTAATCGCTGGAATGCCCCATGAAATTGCAAATGAACGATACCCGGGTCTCTATTTCTCAGAATTAAGAATGGATGAGAGATTTCCAGGAGGAGAAAGTCCGCAGGATTTTTTTACGCGAATTAATATAAGTTTCTCAAAACTATGTAATGAACTGGAGAGTACTGATCCAAAAGAAAATGTAATTGTGGTAACGCATGGTGGCGTAATTAATATTATTTATCATATTTTAAAAGGGCTAACGTGGACCAATAAGAATGCCCATTTCCCGACTTCATATACAAGTATTCATAAAATAGAGTATCAAGCAGATATGTGGGTAGTTACAGCTGAAAATCTTACGGAACATATATCAAGTGATCAGGCTGCTGGTATGTCCAATTGATTGGGAGGTACAAATATGGGATTATTGAATGCACTGATCGATCAAGCCAAGAACCCGAGAGGATTCGTGGGGAATATCATGATCAAGATCATGAACCAGGCACATTCCAGCATAACAGCGTGGGGGCTTAAAAAAATAGAAAAGATGAACAACGCCCCTATTTTGGACATAGGCTGTGGTGGCGGTCAAACTATACATACGCTTGCAAAACATAATAAATATCAGAAAATCTACGGCTTAGATTATTCTCAGCAAGCTGTGGAGACATCCATTCAAAAAAACAATAAGGCTGTTGCCGCAGGTAGGGTGAAGATTAGTCAGGGAGACGTATCGGCTTTACCGTTCAATGATGGATTTATCGGGACGATCACGGCTATTCAGACGCATTATTTCTGGCCCGATCTTGAACATGATATAAGTGAAGTGTATAGGGTGCTGAAGGCAGGCGGAACGTTTGTTATTATTTCTGAGGTCTATAAAATTAATTATCACATGAAACAATATACAAAGAACGAAGAGATAGATCATTTATTTCGGAAAGCTGGCTTTCAAACGGTAAATATTCACGAGAACAACAAATGGAAATGTTATGCTGGAAAGAAATAAAGCGGCCGCACCGCCCCAAAAAGGACGACACAGCCGCTTTAATTTCACCGTCTATTTAGCCGGAATGGTATTAAACGAACAACGAACGGGAAATGATTACGAGCAAGATAAAGAGTACCAAGATCGCACCAGTTGAAGTGAAGGCTCCTCCATGAAATTCACCCATGATATATTCCTCCTTAACGTATGTCTTATTCTCATTGCTACGGCGGGTGTCGCAGCTTTCTGAGATAATGACATCATATGCCAAAGTGGACTGGATGTACTGGTCTATGGCCTATTGCTCGTCAATATGGGCTTTTAAGATGCGAAGTCCTTTAGGAAGATGATTCTTAAGTTGGCCTGCACTTGCTTTGCCCCAACTTATCGGCAATCCATCTAAAGTTACAAGTGTCCATCCATGTAATTCAACCGGCACTGGTAAGCTTTCTCCCCGGAGCCAAGCATGTATTTCCAGCCCCCCACTACTGAGATCAAAACTACGTGTTACTTGTGTGTGCTGAATCGCCATCGCTAGGGCGTGAGCGGGTTCAATCCGATTTTTCTTCAAATGGGCAATATGTAGCCCGGCACGAGGAATACGCAAACCATCCAGCAGCCCAGTATGGAGGTTGCCATTAAAGGATTCAGGCAGTAAATATAGGGATTCTCCGAACAGCAGAGGGACGCCTTGATATGAGAAACCAGGAAGCTCTAACGAAGCCCAGTCTTGGAATAACTGGTACGCATCGCGTACGGAAGAATTAATTTTTGGGTTGTTTTTATTCCGACGTTTACTGGTGCTGCGTTTGGCATCATCATTAACATCGTTTTCGGTGACACTGTGCTTACGTAGGAGTGCAACAAAGTGGCCTTCGCCTTTTTCTAAATGTGGCCAAAGGCGCTTGCAGGTAAGTAGTTCCATATCGGGGTACCGATCCGTCAATCGGGCAATGGTCTCCTCATTCTCTTGACGGTTAAAGGTGCAAGTAGAATAGGCCAGAGTACCCCCAGGCTTAAGCATAAGGTAGGCGTCCTGCAGGATGTCCCATTGTCTCGCCGCACACATAACCACATGGTCAGGAGACCATTCTTGAACGGCATTTGGATCTTTTCGAAACATGCCTTCTCCTGAGCAAGGAGCATCTAGCATAATTCGGTCAAAGGCAAGTGGAAAGCGCGAAGACAGCTGCTCTGGCGTTGCACAGGTTACGAGGGTATTCTTAATGCCTAAACGTTCTACGTTCTCTGCAAGGATTTTTGCGCGCTCTGGATGGATTTCATTAGAAATTAAGAAGCCTTGTCCTTGCATTAAACCAGCGATATGCGTAGTTTTCCCCCCAGGGGCTGCTGCAAGGTCGAGGACGGTTTCACCGGGTTTAGGTGCCAGCAGTTCAGCTGCGGACATTGCGGAAGGCTCCTGAATATAATATAGTCCAGCAGCATGGTAAGGGTGCCTGCCTGGTCGAGCGGGCTCTTCATAATAATAACCATCAGGGCACCATGGGATAGGTTTCAGATCAAACTGTGAGACTGTGCGTTCTACTGCGACTTGACCTGAATCCGAGATACTTTTCAATGGATTAAAGCGAAGCCCTTGCGTTCGTGGTGCTGAATAACTTTCTAGAAAAGCATTTGCCTCTTGCCCCAGCATTTCTTGTATATATGCGGTGTAAGAGGCAGGCAGCTGTTCTTCCTTCATAGATCATTCTCCTTTTTCTTAGTTGCTGTTTCATGTTTATACCGATAAAATCAAGGTATGGGGAACGTAATCGTACCTGAAATTCTACATATACACAACTATATCATAATTGCCAAGTCTTACTGTACGTAAGGCAATTGTAAAGGGGATGTACCATATGAATTTGCTGCAAGCGCTCTTCTTCCCGCCGGAGCAACCCGGTGGTGTATCATCCATGATCCCTTATCTTCAGGAAAGGTTCCGTTCAAGCCGCTGGGAGATGGATTTGTTTTGGTTACCTAAGCGGATTCGCAACAAGGGACATGAAGAAGTCATATTCGAGACCTTTGATTGGACCCAGTTTGGGGAAAGTCAGATCGTTCAGAAATATATTCAGACCTACCGTGATTATCTATGGTGGACTAAACTACGAATGAGCAAGACATATGATCTTATCCATTCCCATCATCCAATTGCTGGTTTAGCAATGAAAAAAGTATTTCCAAATACTCCGTTAATTCAAACCTTACATTCCAGTTATGAGCGAGAGCTGATTCTGAATGGAGCTATTTCTGAAGGTGGGCTGGAACATCAGTTTCTAGTTTCGCTATACCGCGAACTTGAGCATGTTAGTGATCGGTTAATGACTGTGTCGCAAGCTTTTGCAGAGTATGTGGCGCCTTATATTCTAGATCCTTCTAATATAGGAGTAATACCGAATGGTTTTGATGAGAAAAGGTTTAAGCCAGTCCCGCATGACAACGCTGTACCACAGCTAGTGACTGTGACTCGTCTAGTTCCAGCCAAAGGAATTGATACTTTACTCAAGGCCTGTGCTGAGCTTAAAAATCGCGGCCATGAATATGTACTGCATATTATTGGAGATGGACCTTCCCGTGCGGATTTGGAAAACATGGCTAAGCAATTAGGGATTTATAATGAAACGATTTTTTATGGATATACGCTCCATCCGGAAGAATTCATGCCTTTCTTTGATATTTTCGTGCTGCCTTCTCGGGCGGAGGCCTTCGGATCGGTGTTTGCAGAAGCAGCGCTTAGCTGCTTGGCTTTAGTTGGGACGAATGTAGGCGGGATACCGGAGCAGATTGAAGATGGTGTGAATGGCCTGCTCGTCAGTCCTGATGATGAGATTGCTCTTGCTGACGCTTTAGAGAAGGTGATATCTGATCCGGCTTATCGTTATGAGCTTTCTCGTTCGGCTTGGGATAAAGCGAAAAGCTTGTATTCGCTGACTCGTGTCGCTAATGAACTTAAAAAGACATACTTACAGTATCCCTCAGGAACAAAGGGGTGAGCAGCTATGATTCCATTTCGATTTCTACATGCTGCTGACTTACATCTGGATAGCCGATTTGCTGGGCTGGCGCATATTTCGCCAGCCATTCGTTCTTATTTACGTGAGTCGACCTTCGCCGCCCTTGGGCGGCTTGTCCGCGTTGCCATCCAAGAGAATGTTGATTTTATCGTCATCAGTGGAGATGTATACGATGTTTCTGACGCTTCCTTACAGGGTCAACTGCGATTTCAGGAAGCACTCAAGGAACTGAGTCAGCAAGGAATACACGTGTTTCTGATCCATGGCAATCATGATCCACTTGACGGATTGCGTCTGACTACAGAAATGCCCAGGCATGTAACCGTGTTTGGAGGAGAGAAGCCAGATCTCGCTATTGCTTACCGTCGCAAAGATGGTCAAGAAGTGGCTATTGTTAGTGGAATCTCCTATCCGACTGCGAAAGTTACGGACAACACTGCAGTGACCTTTTCTCGAAAGCCTGGCAGCCGTCTGTTTCATATTGCTATGCTGCATGGGAATGTAGACGGTGATTTGCTGCACGAGACGTATTCTCCTTGCAGTCGTAGGGACCTTATCGAACGGGGTTTTGATTATTGGGCACTTGGACATATCCATAAACGTAGTGTATTGCATGAAAAACCGGCGATTATTTACCCGGGCAATATACAAGGACGTAGCATTAAGGAAACCGGACCAAAGGGTTGTTATGTTGTGGATGTTGATGAGGCTGGAAGTGCCACGCCCCATTTTCATGAGCTTGATTATGTTCGCTGGCAGGTAAGGGATCTGTCCATTGAGGGATTGAGTCATGAAGCAGAATGGATACAAAGGGTGGAGCAGGAGATTGACGATATCAGGGAGGAACTCCCGGAGCTGATGTCAGTGGTCAGATTTCGTCTGATTGGACGCGGGGACGTACATAAAGTATTAGCTGAAAAAGGAGCGGTAGAGGATCTGCTGTCTGAACTCCAGCGCCGTGAGGCGGTACGGGCTGAGCGTAAAGATTATAAAGGACTTGTCTGGGTGGAAGGATTCGCTGTAGAATCCGGGTTAGCTATTGATCGTGAACGGTTATTAGAGGAGGATAGCTTTCTTGGAGAAATGCTGAGAATTACAGAGCGTACGGAACATTCAGCAGAAGCGCTTGAAGAATTAATAAACAGTGCGCTTAAGCCGCTCATGGAGAATCAGGAGCTGCGACAGCTGCTCTCGGTGACAAGTCAAGAGGAGAAGTTAAGTTGGCTTCGTAGTGCAGCAGAACAGGGAATCACAATGCTCGGTGGAATGGAGGGTGCTCCAGAAGATGAGAATTGAACATTTGCAGATCCATGGCTTCGGACGTTTGCATAACCGAGAGATTGAACTATCGGAAGGAGTTACTATACTCTATGGACGTAATGAAGCAGGAAAAAGCACGACGTTACAGTTTATTCGCTCCATGCTGTTTGGAATTCCAAGTCGTGGTAACCCTACGGAGAGGTATGAACCTATGCAAGGCGGATTACATGGGGGAATACTGAAGGCACGTGATAGTAATGGTGCCCTGTGGACCATTCGTCGCCATACAGCTGGTGGTGAGGGCTTAGGAAGAAATGAGAAACTGAACATCACGGTTAACCATCCGAATGGAACAACGCAAGAGCTAGGGCAAGCTGAAATGGAGCGTCTTTTGCTTGGTGGTATCTCTCGGAGCATGTTCCATCAATTGTTCGCGGTCTCTCTCGATGAACTGCAGGAGCTTGCTGCGCTTCAATCAGAAGAGATGGGCAGCTTTCTCTTTCACGCGGGTATGGGCGGTGGTGGAACGATCATGCGTGCGGAACGCCGATTGGTACAGGAAGCTGAGAAGCTGTATAAACCTCGGGGCAAGCTGCAGGAAGCTGCTAAAATCGTTCAGGCTATTGAGAAACTAGAGCGTCAGATGGCGGAGAGCCGCTCTTATCTTCCACGTTATAACGGTAATATAGCAGCATTAAAGGTTACGGAATCTGAGCTAGATCAACTGGAACAACAACGTAAGCTTACAGGAGACAAGCTCGTGATGCTTCGCAAAGCTCAGGATGTTCGTGAATTGTGGTTAAAATGGAGCGATGCGCAGCTCGAGCTGCAGGACCTGCCAGAGATTACAACCTTTCCTGAAGATGGAGCGATTCGCTATCAGGCACTTGAAGGTGAAATTCGGAATGCTCAGGGAGCAGTAACTCGTTATGAACGTCTGCAAAGTGAGCTTACGGCTGAGCTGGTGCAGAATCCGCCGGATGCATTGTTAACAGCGCAGGGGCCTGCCCTGGAGCGGCTGGATCGCCATCGGAGCAGCTATGAAAACCTGCGAGCGGAAAGACAGCGGCTAGAAGGTGAATTGACCGCGCTGAATGAGCATTTGCAGCGAATTCTGCGAGGCATTGATGTCAGCTGGAGCGCGGCAGAGCTGACTGCATTTTCGGGTGCAGCGGCGGATCGTGAAGCTGCACGGAGGTTTGCGGCGGCGTTCGCAAGTTATGATCGCCGCATGGAAGCGGAGGGCGCAGCACGGCAGACGCTGCGTTCCCGCTTGGCCGCTGCCTCAGCTTCGCTGCAGGCAGCAGAACGGGCGCTGGCGCGTGAACACGCAACCGGCGCCGAATCATTTGCGCAGCTGGCTCCGCGCAGCGCCCGAGAAGTGCTGCAGCTGTGGGACGAGCTGCAGCAGGCGGCCGAGCGCTGGCGCGAAGCGCAGCTCAGCGAAGGGCCGCAGCGCGGCCCCGGCGCCGGAAGTGACGGCCCTAGCGCGCAGCGCATGGCCGCGCTCTACCGGCGCCTGCTGTGGGCTGGGGCAGCACTAACCGTGCTGCTGCCCACAGCGCTGTGGCTAACCGGTGCTCCGCCGGTCAGCGCAGTGCTCGCGATCGGCCTGCTTGGAGCGGCCGATCTGGCCCTTTGGGCCGGCCTCAGCGGAGCGCGCCGGCCGGAAGCGTCCCCGCCAGTGCATGGCGGGGACGTGGGCACAGCCGCAGCCGAGATGCTGCGGCTGCGGGGGCAGCTGCTCTCCGGGGCGGAGCCGGAGAGCGCCATGCCGGGGCGGCGATCGGCCGCCCCGGGGTCCAGCCCTGACGCAGGCGGGCTGGAAGCCTCCATGAGGGAGCTTCGCAGGCTCATGGAGGCTTGGTCCGCTTGGCGGCAGCGCATTGAACGCTATGCCGCCGAGCGGGATGCCTGCCGCACGGAGCTGGAGACGCTGGCAGGCCAAGAGAAGCTGCTCGCGGAAGAAATGAGCCTGGCAGAGACGGCTTTTACGCAAACTGCTGAGCACTATGAAGAATGGCTGCGTGAGCGCAGATTGCCCGAAGGGTTGTCTCCGGAAGGGCTGCCGGATATCTTCGCTATGGTGGAGCAGGGGAACGAACTGCTGCGCCAAGAGAATAAGCTCTCTTTACGTCTGAAAGAGCTGGAAGATGAGTGTAACGTGTTCGAGGAGGAGCTGCTTGCTCTCATTTATGAATCAGGTACTGATCCTTTAGACGAGTCTGGTGTAGCGGCAACTAGCTTTGATATGGATCCGCACGATGGACAGCGACGATCTGCACTAACTTTACTAAGCTGGCTGGAACTTCGAAAAAGAGCTTGGGATGAACTGAAAAAGGACCTGGTTCGCCGGGAAGGCATTCAGTCACGGTTACAAGAGCTTCTGGAAGAGCTTAAGGAGAGCCATAGGGTATTAGGTGAGTTAAGAGAACAGCGTGACCATCTGTTGGACGAAGGCGGAGCAACAGGCGGGGAGGATTTCTTAAGGAGATCGGCTGCTGTACAGCGGCGTAGTGAGCTGAATAAATCCATTCGCCAGTGGGAGCTAGCCATGTTTGGAGGCTGGGAGGATGAGCGAGTTAACGCCTTGCAGTTATTATTAGATCATCATGATGCTTCAGCACTCCAGAAGGAACGTACGGCAGCTGAAGAGCTAGCTGAACGGGAAGAAGAAATGTGGAACACCCTGCTGGAGCAACGAGGAAAGCTGCTTCAGGAAAGGGAGTATTTGAAAGAGCGTTGTATGGAGGACTCTGTTATTCAGCAATTGGAAGAGCAGAGAGCTGCTCTGCGAATCGTGGCTGATAAGTATGCGGTAGCAGCATTAACTGCTGAATTAATCGGAAGAACCCGCCGTATTTATGAACAGGAGAAGCAACCGCAGGTACTTTTGCTTGCATCTGACTATTTCTCCAAGCTGACCGAAGGGGAATACAAAAGAGTAGTTATGACTCTAGGTCATAAAGAACTAAAAGCGGAACACAAAGATGCTGGACTGCTGGACAGCGGTCTGCTCAGCCGTGGGACGGCAGAACAGTTGTACCTTTCCATCCGCTTGGCACTTGCAGAGACGATGTCTCGGCAAGTATCGTTACCACTGCTGTTCGATGATCTATTCGTCAATTTTGACGAGGCTCGTCTTCATGCTGCGCTTTCACTGCTTGGTGAACTGTCGGTCTCCCGCCAGATTGTGATGATGACCTGTCACAAGCATGTGGCGGAAGCGGCAGCACGAATCATTCCAACAGCAGCAGTTATTTCCGTGTAACTGGTTTTATGGATACAAGGCTGTTCCCTTTTCCACTCGAACCCGATGAGGAATCGCTACGTGGTGGAGTAGACCATGGCGTACGTAGTAGCATGACAGCCCAGACCATCGACAAAGCTCCGAAGATCGGGTAGAACACGGAGAGTAGAGAGCTAAAGCCAAATTGGCTCAGTAAATAACAGACCAACATCAGAATCGGCGTAATCAATGCGGGTTTAACTGGAATTCGTTGTTTAAGCTGCATGGTGACACCATAAATGTCAGCGACAAAAGTGCTAAAGATCTCCAAAAAGATCAGCAACAAATATATAGTTTGTACTACAGTACCCAACCGGATGGCGATGTTGCCCATAGGGATTTCAAATTGGAGAATATCAGGCATCTGGGAGCTCATCGCGAAATGTGCGGCGATCAACATAAAGCCAATTCCGGCACCACCAATAATACCGCCCCAGACAAGAGATTTTTCTTCATCCGTATGTCGAGCCATGGGAACTAATACGGCTTGAGCCATACCTAGATTAAAGGCGGTGTAGAGCAGCGGCGACATCCAAGCGCCAAAGATTGTCCGATCCGTTTCTAGGAATAAGAACCGCTGAGCTCCTGGAATTTGAAAGGTATTAAAAATAATGATGAGTGACAGCGTAAGCATTAATGGGACGATCAGACTGTTCATTTGCAGAATACCGGAAATTCCCCGTTTAAGCAGAAAATAAGAACCAACCAGCGTGAGTATTAGCCCTGTTTGATAATGAAATCCAAGATGCTCTTGAAAAATAGCGCCCGCGCCTGCAAGCATAATACTGTTGACACCGATTAAGATGACCATCGTGAACAAACTGATGGTGCTTCCGACTTGGTCGCCGAAGAGGTGTCGGTTAAAGTCTTCATAAGACTCTGCTTCTATGCGCCGAGCGATGACCATCATTTTCGTACCCAGCCATATAAACAGTATAGTAGAGAGCAGGATGGTCAGGACTGCCCAGTGTCCGTAACGAGTGAAGAATTTTAATATTTCTTGTCCGGTGGCGAATCCGGCTCCTACAATGGTGCCAATGTAAGTGAATGCGATCTGTAATGTTCGGACATGTGATTTCATGGCTCCCCTCCTAATAGTTTTAAGAACAAAAGAAAAATCATAATGTGTGCTATGCAGGATTGCCTTGTGCACTCTGTATAGTACAGGTTATGATGAGGATCAGTAGGACATGACTTCCGTGATTCATTTGTACGGAACGTCTGCGATTATAAAGGGTATTGGAGGTTCAAAGTCATGGAAGTGTTGAAACAGCGGATTTTGGAGGAAGGTGTCGTCGTTTCGGATGAAGTGCTGAAGCTGGATGCACTGTTGAATCATCAGGTAGATCCGCAGCTTACGATGGAAATGGGACGGGAGTTTGCCGGGAGGTTTGCGGACTGCGGAATTACACGTATTGTGACCGTGGAATCCTCGGGCATTGCCGTGGCATTTGCCACCGCATATGAGTTAAAGGTGCCGTTAGTTTTTGCACGTCGCAAAAAAACACTGTTAGCAGATCCGGACGCACTTTGTGAAAGAGTTCCTTCTTTTACGAAAGGTATTGTTACCGACATTATGTTGTCTCGCCAATTCATCTCTCCAGAGGATAAAATCCTCTTTATCGATGATATTATTGCTAATGGTGATGCAGCACGTGGATTGATTAAGATCATCGAGCGCTCTGGCGCTGAGCTGGTAGGTCTTGGCGTTGTAGTGGAAAAAAGCTTTCAGGCTGGAGCCCGGACGATCAAAGAACAAGGCATCCGACTGGAGTCACTCGTAAGAATTACTTCTCTTAGCGGAGGCACCATTGAATTTGGGGATTAACCCGTTTTTGAGATAAGAACAGGCCTATTTTTCAAACAACTGCTTTTCACCCTATAGATTTTCCTTTATAATAAAATCAGACATAGGGAGGAGGCGTCACAATGGGGAAAGAACCGGTGACTGAGCAATTTTTTATTGATAAATTAACCGAGGCCAAGGATCACTTCGAGCGTGCGCTGGATTGCAAACACACGGAATTCGACGATCTGTATCCCTATATGATTGAACATCCTCAGTTTTTTTGGTACAAACGCTATGTAGCTTGGTCAGAACTTCTGACAATCAAAGGTTTATGTGAGGAACTTTCCTTCCCTTGGAGGGAGAAATTCACAACAAACCAAGTGGAGTATCTGGAGCAACGTGTGATGTCCGCTAAAGTTCTTGATTTCTGGTTCGAGAAGAATGAAGCGCTGATATAAGAATGCTTTAGTAGACATGCAATTGGTCAATTACTTATACGAGACCCAGATGATTTTTCATTTGGGTCTTTTTTCTGGATGAAAATAGGATAAGCTATACAGAGGGAGGAATTCATGATGATTAGCGATGAACAATTGGATGCATACCGAATTTCCGGCGAGAAAATTCGTGTGGTGCGGGACGGCATAGAAAGTAATGATGTAAAAGGGATTGTTCTGGCTTGGGATGATTCGCAGGTGATGATACGTCGTCAGAATAGACGAGTAGTAAAGCTAGATCGGAATTATTTATTCCAACCCTTCAGCGAACCAAGGAAAGAACCTGATAATATATAGTTTCCGCAGCAAAAACAGCTCCTTACCCAAATTGGGTGGGGAGCTGTTCTGCTTACATATATGCCTCTGACGGTTTAAATACTTAAAGCTAGCTGGGAGTCACTTTCTTCTCTGGAGAGTATGGAGAGCTCTGTGGACAGTCCGAGATACGCACGCATTCGCAGCATCATCTCTCTACGGAATCCTGGCCATAATATATTCATCTCACCTTGATATCCTCTACAGGAGTACAAGGCCTCGACTCCTCGTTGATCTTGGCGAACGGTTGTGATCTTCAGATCATGTGAGCTCAATTCACGCGTAACCTCTTGAAGCATTAGTGAAGTTTTCTTAGTGGCACCAGACAAGAGCTCCATATAAAGCTGAGGGGTCTTAAATAGACCACTTTTGCTGATTACACGGCAGTCACGCTCGAAAACTTTATGAATAAACGTTAGCAGCAAATAGCTTCTGACAAGGGACAGTTCTTCTTTAGTAACATCTTCATCAACAATGGATGTCTTCAACTTCGTAGTCGCCATTATAAATCACCTCATTTATATTATGCGAACTTTTGTTCTCATTATACCTTATATTCGGAATTAAAAGCAATAATTATCCATAAAATAATGATCGATAAGAAAAGCTGGAAAATATATTGACGCTTTAATCTCAGCATGGTATGATCTATCTTGTGACCGCAAGTTTGATATGAAGTCATTATGATGTGCGGTCGTGGCGGAATTGGCAGACGCGCACGGTTCAGGTCCGTGTGGTAGCAATATCGTGGAGGTTCGAGTCCTCTCGACCGCATCACAAGAAACTCCCTTGAGAAATCAAGGGAGTTTTTTTTGTGAATATAATTAATCGAAGGTAACTTTAGCATACTCGTATCTAGATTGATAAATATCGAATTAACCCTAATAGAGCGAAGGCGAACAAAACTGTCCCAGCACCAATGCCTGTAATTGCACTGTTTGCGACCTTAAGTTTTTTAGATATGAACAGTGATACGATAGAGATTGCAACTAGAAGTGCTGCTAAAAGGTATAAACTGAAATCGTTAAACACACTTTTTAAGCCAATAAAATGAATCCCTACAATAAAGGCAATCCAAGGAGCAACATAATCATTATACTTACATTTCATCAATATAGAAGCTCCAGCACCAGCCAACAATAATTCAATATAGACAGAAATCAGATAATTATCAAAAGAGGTCTTGTCATTTAATACGGAGGGAGCATCCCAGTTCGTCACACTTAAATAGACACCAATCAAGCAGACGAGAAGGGATACACCAGAAGCTATGCCAATATATTTTCGCCAGCTGGATCTGGGGTTTTCTTGTGCCCAACCAAACCAACTAAAACTAAACATACCGAATATAGAAGCATACATGGCGTAATCCCTCACATAATCCATACAGTACCCCCTATAAATATTAACAATATTCCAGGCAGAGTCTTATACTGTAGACTTCCGAAGCATCCAGAACGATAAGAGTGCATACAAGACCGTCAAGGGCATACTCCACAAGGCAAGTTCAAATGCGGTATGGCTAGCCAACCAATTAAATACATCTACCCACCACTGATAATATGTCATTAACAATCCAGCGACACTGTACAGAATAAACATGACTGCCGCGAAAATGAATAGGCCGCTTCTACCAAATCTACGGAAGATGCTGGATATAACAAATCCCCAATAAAACATATGCAACAAGATCATGAAATAGATCCACAGCTGCTCTAGGACGGTACCATCATTCAAGTATGGTAGGTGAAAATAATGTAGCTGCACACCCCATCCAGATGTTAATTTGGTTTCTATAATAGATAGCAGGAACAGAAGTAGTGAGAAGCCGGCACTTGTTATAACGGCCATCAAGGATGTGCCGAAGAAATAATCTATCCTCCGTAGGCTTAAGCCCAAGGCAAAGGGGAAAGTCTGTACTAAAATGATGATACCTATGACAAACATATAAATAAAGATTGAGACTAGGCCGCCGGTATACATTGGTTCTTGCAGGAAAAAAGCTATGACAAGATTAACCAAAAAGCTGGACAATAATATAATCCAAGGCATAAACAACCAAAACCATTTATCCTTATAGTGCATTTTTAATATCCCTGTCATTTGGTTCATTGCACTGCAACTCCCTTCTCTTGGGATTTTCTGTTTGTAAGATGAACAATTAACTGTTGTAAAGATATCGGGGAGATCTCCAGACCAAGCATCTCAGCACGTGATAGATCTGTTGAGTTTAAGCCAATAACAGTGGCAGAAAGTAATCCGCCAAAGGATTCACGAGAGATGATCTCTTTACCGGTGATTAAATCTTCGACCTTCGCAGCCGCACCGATAACTTTAGCAGCCCGCCCGCGAAGAGCTTCAGCATCCTCATTGATAATCAGCTTACCGTTGTCGATAACAATGACATGCTCTAATAGCTGGCTTACCTCGTCAATTAAGTGTGTAGACAAGACAACTGTTCGCGGATATTCTGAATAATCCTCAATTAGTCGATCGTAAAACAGGCTTCTTGCTACAGCATCGAGACCTAAATAAGGTTCGTCAAAAATAGTCAGCGGAGCGCGGCTCGCCAGGCCTACTACAATGCCCACCGCCGAGAGCATTCCTCTGGACAGCTTCTTTATTCTTCTTTTTAAGGGGAGATTAAAGTCCTTGATTAAGGAGTGGGCGTAGTCCCGATCAAAGTTAGGGAAGAATAACTCGGATACCTCTAGAACATCGATAATACGGTACGTATCCGGATACTTTTGGCTTTCCTTAATAAAGCAAATCTGATTGAGTACGCGGTTATTCTCATAGGGATGTTCCCCGAACACCTTTAAATCACCGCTTGTAGCAAATAACTGTGCTGTAATCATGTGCATGATCGTTGTTTTGCCCGCACCATTTCTGCCAAGCAGACCATAGATTTTGTTCTTTTCTAAAGAAAAACTAATGTCTTGGATGACGGTTACCTTTCCATACGACTTGGTCAGTCCCTTGATCTCAACGACTTCATTCATGACCGATTATCTCCCCTCTGAATCATCTTCGTTAATTGATCCAACGTAATTCCTAATTTCTCTGCTTCACGGATCATAGTTACAACATATTGCTCATAAAATTGCTCTTTTCTCTTTTCCATCAATACTGTGCGCGCTCCAGAAGCTACAAACATGCCGATACCTCGCTTTTTGTATAAAATTCCTTGGTCGACAAGCAAATTCACACCTTTCGCAGCCGTCGCCGGATTGATCTGGTAAAAAACAGCAAATTGATTTGTTGAAGGAACCTGTGATTCCTCCAACAGTGTTTCTTCGATGATGTCATTTTCTATGCGTTCGGCGATCTGCATAAATATCGGTCGAGTATCATCCATTAAGCTTCCCATGTATTCACCGCCATGTTCATTGGTTAGTTAGTTATGTAATTAACCATATATGCAACGGACCTATTTGTCAATCATTACTATGTGGATTTTTTGATCCTTTGAGCCCAAATCCAGTGAATTGGCGTATCAGCATAAATAAAAGGCAGTTCGGATTCACACCGAACTGCCTTTTATTTTAGTTGGATGTCTGCTATGATTTTGTCCTATTAGAAAACAAGAGAAGGGTGAAACTATGAATGAATATGGTCCGGATTTATTTAAAGGTACGGCAGTGTACTATTCAAAATATCGACCGCAGTATCCTTCATCCCTTATTCGGTTCTTAATTCAGAAGTTTTCGCTTAACGGAGAAGGCCGTCTGCTTGATTTAGGGTGTGGTACGGGTCAGCTGGGACTAAGATTTAGTGATTGGTTTGAAGAAATGATAGGTGTAGATACGGAAAGTGGAATGTTGGAAGAGGCTAATCGTCTATCAAAAATCCATAGGGTTGATAACGTTAGTTGGATGCTTGGTAGAGCAGAAGAGTTGCAGAACGTCTGGGGTTCCTTCCGTCTTACCATCCTAGCCAAAGCGTTTCACTGGATGGATAGATCGTCTATTCTTGAAATCCTATACCACAGTTCGGACAATAATGGCGGTCTAGCAATTATTGATACTTTTAATGTAGGGCAAGAGCCATTATCTTGGCAGCTTAAGGTAAATGAAGTAGTGAAACGCTGGTTAGGTAACGAAAGAATCGCAGGAGACAGCATCTATACTCATCCTAAAGAAAGACATGAGGATATTGTTGCGCGATCTAGCTTTAAGGATGTGGAAAGATTGATTTTACCGAGTTATTCAGTGACATGGACGGTGGATTCTATTCTTGGCAATTTGTATTCCACTTCCTATGCTTCAAAGCGCTTATTTGGAGATCAGTTGGAACGATTTGAAGCGGATTTGAAATCTTCTTTATTAGAAATGGAGCCTACGGGTAAATTTACTGAAGTGTTATCAGTTTCTGTTATCACAGCTTTAAAGAAGGAAGCAAAATCACAATAAGAATCTTGCATTGATCTCACCAGAGCCCGCTGTGTTAGGGGGGAGTTTCAGAGAGAATGTGTTCTTTTTTAGTATGGATTTCACTTGCTTAGGAGTTAATGAGGGATTTCTCTGCAGCAATTGAGCAATGACACCAGAGACTATAGGTGTTGAGACACTGGTACCGGACAGCACAAAGTAATTTTTAGCGATCCGCAAGTAAGGAAGCTCGCGATCTAGCTTGGAATGAGGCGCACGAAGAGAGATAATGGTTTCGCCAGGAGCTACGAGGTCTGGTTTCTTTCGCCCTCCCGGTGCAGGTCCGCGGCTTGAATACGAGGTAATCCGGTCGTCCTTTTGTGTGAGCGTGCGACGGTCATCCACTGCACCTACGGTAATTGCAGAAGGACTAATACCAGGAGATTCTATCGTCCTGCGTCCAGGGCCGCTATTTCCAGCTGCAATCACAACAGTGAGTCCAGCCTTTATTGCTTTTTCTACGGCTTGGCACAGCGGGTCATCAGCACAAGTTGAATTTACCGTACCCCCTAATGACATCGAAAGGATACGTAGTTTTAGTCGCTTTCGATTCGCAATACACCACTCAATTCCTTTAATAATCGTGGAGTCATATCCGTCGCCATTTTTATCGAGTACTTTAACACCGACGATCCCTGCCTTTGGAGCAGGGCTTTTGTACTTTCCTTTACTCATCCATCCGTTGCCTGCCGCGTCCCCTGCGATATGAGTCCCATGGCCGTTATCGTCGTAGGGAAGTTTTCTGTGATTGATAAAATCTTTAAAAGCTACGATACGGTTACAGGGCTGAATCAGATCAGGGTGCCTATACACTCCTGTGTCAAGAATGGCAATGTTGATTCCTTTTCCGGTAAGTCCCTGTTTCTTTTGGACGGATGTAGAACCGATGGATGGTGTCGCTATATAAAGTGATGTTTTTTTAATTCCGTCAACATAGATTTTATCGATTCCATGCCAACTGCACATCTGTTTCAGACAGTTCATCGAAACTCGTGATGATACAGAATTTAGTATGGGGAGATGATGTTTGATAGGAAAGTCGTGTGATTCTAAATGTTTTTTTAATGACTTCAGCTGTGCTGGGGTCATTTTTTGTTTGAATTTGATAATGATAGGAATTTTAGCGGATGTACCGCGACGGACTTGGGAGTGTTGAATTCTTTTTCTTAGCGCGCTATGGATTCTTGAACTATATTGCTCTGGCCAAAATTGTCGGCTCATTTATTAATGGATCACCTCACAAGTGCATTATATGCATCACTGATCCAGTGGGTACGAATCTATGAATCTAGGAATAAAGTACATTTCTAGAATAGTAGGTAAAAGTGAGGTCAAGCATTCCAAATCTTGCATCTACTATCGTATCCTAAAAAGAAAGTGGTGAAGTAAATGGCAATGATTAAGAAGCCAGTCAATAAGCAAGCCGTTATGGCGGCCAAAGCCCTCGCGGCAAAAAGAGTGAAAGCAGCTGCAACCCGGAAGAAACGGAGAATCAGACAGACATTGGACAGATTTGTGGTTCTCGCTACAAGTTTAGGTACGAATAGCACACCTAAAGATTCTTCGGGCTGGAACGCTACATTAAAAAATGGTACCACTACTGTGAACGCTGAGTTCGATGATTTCGGTGTGGTCAGATTTCCTACGATTAGCACATTAACTTCAGTACCTTACCTGCTGACAATAAGAGACGAGAATGGAGTAGTTTTGAAGAGTTTTAACGTCCCAGCAGACCGTGAATTTTTTGTCGCTAGATTTTAGTTTGGACAAATCAGCTTTAATTCTGTAGTAAACAGCACGTGTCGATCCTATATCGCCGCGTGCTGTTTTATTTGTCTTATTTTAGATCATGCAGATTTTAACCATACTTGAATCTCATACACCCACTGAAACATTCCGGTGAAAATGACTGTCTGGATGACAAATGGAATCTCCGTATTATATTCGGCTTTAGCATATGCAGCGATATTCTGCATCGTTTCCATTCTCTGCTCCTCCGAGCAATAACCATAGAGATAAATTCCTTTAGGTAATATTGAAATACAGCCGGCCTGTTCAGGGTACTTCTCACAAACTACAAAAAAGACAGATGGATTCTCACTGGGCTCCAACGTAGTCATAATATTTGCACGAAGATCAAAGGCGAATGCATCTCTTGGCTCATCTTCAAGCTGTTGATTTAGCGCATTCTGCAGTTGATGGAAACTTTCGAGGCTGGGTTTCTGTAGGGAGTGGATTTTTACGATCGCTCTTTCTCCCAAAGCCTTAGTTGAAAAATGGGTGGGGGATAGAGGGACATCGGATAAATAAGCTTGATTTTCATATTGTTTTTGTAAAGCTTTAAGCTGTGATTTTGTCTTATTCAGCTGCTTGATTTCTTGTTCGATTTCATCGTCCTTTGTTTTAAGAAAATTAATAATATAATCAAGATTATCATTCGTAAAAACATCTTTAATCTTATGAAGTGGCATATTCTTTTTTTTGCAAAAGTTGATGACATCAAGATAAATAAGCTCTTTATCTGAATAATAGCGATAACCGGAGGAGGGATCTACTTTAGCAGGCTTCAGCAAGTGAATTCGGTCATAATGCCGCAAGGTTTCGATAGTTGTGTCTGCTAGTTTTGCTGTTTCACCAATAGAATAATAGTTGTTCATTGCATCGTTCTCCCGTTGACTCTTGTGTTACACAAGAGATTATAGTGTTCATTGTACTGATTTTTATCTAAAATTTCAAAACAGTGAATGGAGAATGACAAGATGAAGACAACAGAACTCAATGTATTAAAAGATCCAATTTCCAAACTATTTCGCGGTTATGCAATCCCTGGGATCGTAGCTTCACTTTCTATGTGTCTGTACGGAATTATTAACGGAATCATTTTGGGGCGTTTTGTAGGACCTAATGCGCTAGCTGCAGTGAATATGGCTTCACCGATTTTTAATATTATTTCCTGTATAGGGATCTTAATTGCTATTGGAGGAAATACATTAACCGCTATTAGTCTGGGAGAGCAGAACAAGGGGAAAGCCAACCACTACTTCAATAATGCTTTTTACACATTGCTCATGATAGCCGTAGTTATTTTCATAATGGTAGTTTTTTTTCCTCATGTACTGGCTAGAATAGTTGGAGCAAATTCAGTGCTTTTTCCTATGGTTGTTGATTACATACAGACTTTTGGTGTATTTGTCGTGCCTGTAATTTTTAATATTTTACTTGGTATTTCATTGCAATCTATGGGGAAACCCCAGCTTTATATGGTTGGTAATTTACTGAGTGTAGTTTTGAATATCATCTTGGATTTAATTTTTATCTGCGTTTTCGATATGGGGATTACCGGTGCTGCTTTGGCATCTGGGATCAGTGCAACGATTGTTTTTATATTATTTTTCTCGAATTTTATCTCAAAGGATAGCATTTTAAGAGTGGGTAGATGGAAAGTGGATTTTAAAGCAATCGGAAGGATGATCTATAACGGTTCTTCAGAAGCGATTACGCAATTCAGTGCGGGTTTTTCTTCTATGATCTTCAACTGGATTTTGATCTCTAAATTTGGTGAAATAGGGGTATCTTCATTTGCGGTAGTTCAGTATATCTCACTTGTAGTTAATGCAGTTATCATGGGCATGTCGAGAGGGTTAGGAGCCATTAGCAGCGTGAATTACGGAGCGAAGGAATATAGCCGTATAACGGAATTGATTACCATGGCGATTAAAATAGTGACATTAGTTGGTGTGGTTTGTACAGCGATATTGATTATTTTTAAATCTCCCTTAATTTCTCTTTTTGTAAAAGACAATCTTCAGGTCATGACTACATCAAGTGAAATCATCACATTTTATAGCTTTAATTTTATCTTTGTAGGGGCCAATATTATAATTAACGCTTTGTACACAGCCATTAACAATCCAAGAACATCCGCGATTTTGGCGATTTTACGGTATGTCTTGTTGATGGGGAATTTCTTTATCCTTCCTTTAATGTTTGGTAACATCGGCTTATGGCTTTCCTTTGTAGTGGCAGAGATAATCTGTGTCGTGGTAAGCTATGTTTGTTTGAGGAAGACAATGCAAAAGTGGAGTATCAACCAGTAACAGCAGAATAAAAGAGGAGTTTTGAAGTGAAAAAGTGGTACAAACTTGATAACGCAGCAAAACTATTTCCATCCGTTACAAACACAAAAAACACTTCCGTTTATCGGATCTCAGCTGTTCTGACAAATCCTGTAGATGTGGATGCGTTACAGCAAGCCGCCGATACGGTATTCGACAGATTTCCGATGTTCACTGTGAAGCTTCGCAGGGGTGTGTTTTGGAATTATTTAGAGTCTAGCACGGATAAAATTGTGATCGCTGAGGATCAGCAGTATCCTTGTCGCAACATTGATCCAACTACAAACAATGGATATTTATTTAAGGTTTTATACTACAAAAATAGAGTCTCTGTTGAAGTGTTCCATGCGCTTACGGATGGTAATGGGGCTGTCGAGTTTTTAAAATCACTGCTGTACTATTATCTAATGTATATGGGACATGAAATTGACACTGAGGACCGGATTTTACTCGCTGATTCAGGAGTGGATATCCATGATATGGAGGATGCTTTTCGCAGATACTACAAGGATTGTTATGTTGAATCGGTTAGAAACAGCCGAGCGTACCACATTAAAGGTACCGCTTTCGAACAGTTCGGAAATAACGTGGTACACGGGGTCATAAGTGCCTCCCAATTAAATGCCCTCGCTAAGCAAAAAGGAAGTACGATCACTGCTTATTTATCCGCATTACTGAGTTATTCTATTTATCAAACAAGAATCAAATATAGCAAAAGTAACGCTCCCGTGGTTATCGCAGTGCCTGTCAATTTGCGCAAAGCATTCCCTTCACGTACTCTTCGTAACTTCTTTGGCGTAGTTAATCTTGGTGCGCGGATTACGGAAGATACCACACTGGATGAATTAATTTTTAGAATGAATGAGATGCTGAAGTATAAAACGGGGAAAGAAAATTTGCAAAATATCATTTACAATAATGTGGCGCTTGAACGGAACAAAGCTACGTTGTTTGTCCCGTTATTTTTGAAGAACTGGTTCGTGAATTTAGGGTTTCATATGCTTGGGGAAAGTAAAAGAACACTGACCTTGTCCAATATCGGCAATATTATGTTGCCACAGCAAATGTACAAGCACGTAGAGCTAATCGAGGCATTAGTCTATCCATCCAATAAAAGCCCTATGAACTGTGGGATCAGCTCAGTCAATGATAAGCTGGTGATCACGTTTACCAGAAATATAGTGGAATCCGATATATTGCAATATTTCTTTTCGACCTTAGCGGGTGAGGCTGGACTTGAAGTTAAAATCTACTCAAACGATTGGGGGATTAGCGAATGACCAAATGTATTCGTTGCAACGTGACGGTTGATAATCAACATTATCGTTGTCCACTATGCTCCAAGCCAATTAAGATCAGGGGAGAGAGCACGACAGAATACCCGTCCTATAAAGAGATCTATCAGGAAACCAAACCATTTACGGTAGCTAAATTGTTCCTCTTTTTGACTATATCTGCGATCGTGCTTTCGATTACAATTAATGCGTTGACCTATCATATCAATCCGAGAATATGGTCAATTATCGTAAGTACAGGTCTTATCTATGCGTGGATCGTTGTTAAAGACACCATTTTATCTAATAAACATATTGGCAGGAAAATTTTATATCACTATGTCATGTTGTCCATTTTTCTTTTGGTGATCGATATATTCGTTGGTTTTAGGGGATGGTCTACCAACTATGCAATCCCACTGTTTGGAGTGGCAGCTACGTTTATTATGACTGTGCTCGCAATTGTTCAAAAATCATTATGGCGTCATGATATAGGCTATATTTTAGCGATGTTCTTTATTAATTTATGTCCTATGCTTCTGTTTGTATTTAATTTGTCTCATGTCATTTGGACCAGTGTTTTCTCTATCGTATACTCACTCCTAACCATTATTGGGATGATAATTTTTTCTGACCGGAAATTTATAAGCGAAATCAGAAGAAGATTCCATTATTAATAATCGAGATAGATTTATTCCAGTCTATAATTAAATATTTAGGTTTATTATGCATATTAACCACGTCCTTTGGATGTGGTTTTTTTGTGGATTTAAGAAAGTGAAGGGTTCATACGACACCGAATTCCTATTTTTCTACAAGAAAGGTTGTCCTTTTTAATGGGATGTTTAAGGTATTTTTGCTAGTTTAAAATTAAAATAAAATTCTTGACACTTCCTAATGATAACCATTATCATAGGAGTGGTAGATGAAAATGAAAATCATTATCACTACTTGGAACGTATAATTATACATACTCGGAGGGATAGATTTTGAAGAAATTATTAGTACTTCTGGTTGTTGCAGCGCTTACTGCAATGACTGCATGTTCGTCCACCAATACAGCGGACAATCAAACCAAGAATGAAGCCGTAACGAATACAGCTGCTAATGAAACGAAAGAAGCAAATGCAGCGAATACAACAGAAGCAGCGAAAACAGCGGATGCTGGAAAGGAATACAGTCTGGAGAATGATGGTGTAGATGAAGCATTGTTCAATGAAGCATTAAGCCAGTTTCCAGCCACAGTTCCACAGCGAATTGTAACTACATCTGTACCATTAACAGAAATGCTCTACTTGCTTGGAATCACACCAGTTGGGGTGCCAACCTCCACCAATCCAATCCCTGCTGATTTTGAATCGATAGATAAAATTGGTTCGCCAATGGCACCGGATCTTGAAGTAGTAACAAAGCTTGAGCCAGACTTGCTGCTGGGAGCAGAATCACTTCGAAGCACACTGGATAAGACACTGGAAGGCATGGATTTGCAAAAAGCGTATCTACGCACAGAATCCTTCGAGGATTTAAAGCTTAGCCTTAAAGTATTAGGTACTTATTTTAATAAAAAAGATGAGATGAATGCGGCTTTGAGTAAGATATTGGATAAAGAAAATGAGCTAAGTAAATTAGCCGAAGGAAAAGAACTGCCGAGCGTGATGCTCGTTATTGGAACCTCTGATTCCTTCATGGTTATGAGTGAGAAATCTTATCTAGGTAGTTTGGTGAAAAAGCTTGGTGCTGATAATATTGCTACTTCTGTACTTAAAGTTACCGATACTTACTCACCTATTAATATGGAGAACGTCGTAGCCGCTGATCCTGACGTCATTCTCGTATTGGCTTCAGGTGACCACGGAGCGACAAAGGACAAATTTAAAAAAGAAATAGAGAAAAATGAAACTTGGACGAAGCTCTCCGCTTATAAAAACGACAAAATCCAGATTTTAGATTACAGTGTGTTCGGCGTAACCTCGATCATTAACGCAGAGACAGCTCTAACTGAAATCGCAAAATACTTTTATGAATAATTAAAGGAGACAGCAAGTGATAAATACATCTCGTAGCAGAATAGTTGTTATTGTAACGGTTCTATTAGCGCTCGTTGCCGCGATTATTGCCATCGGATTAGGCTCTGTTTTCATTCCGGTATCAGACATACTAAGCACGATCTTTGGTTCATCGTCTAAGGCGGTGAATGCCACCATCATATGGGATATTCGATTGCCACGTGTGTTACTGGCGATGATCATCGGAGCGAATATAGCGATCTCGGGCGCACTGCTGCAAGCTGTGATGGGTAACCCACTTGCTGATCCTGGATTGACGGGTGTAACTAGCGGCGCGGCTGCATGTGTTCTTGTTATAATGCTTGCTGCACCACAGTATACTGAGTTCATTCCGATTGCCGCTTTTGTTGGAGGGCTAATTGCTGCTGGTATTGTATATGCATTAGCTTGGAGACGAACCGGTATTTCACCGATCACTATTATTTTATCTGGTGTTGCTGTGAATGCGCTTTGCGGAGGACTCATTGGACTATTAACAATCATGTACAGCGATAGACTCCCTGCAGCGGTTCAATGGCTTAACGGCAGTCTTGCGGCAAAAGGGAATAATGCGTTGATGATGGTCTTCCCATATGCGATTGCAGGTTGGATCCTATCGTTCTTTGCCATTCGTAAGGCAAATATCATTCGTCTGGGTGATCAGGTGGCTTCGAATCTGGGTGAAAATGTGAACCGAATTCGTATCCTGCTCTCCTTGCTGGCAGTATTTCTAGCGGCTATTTCTGTAGCAGCCATTGGAATGATCGGATTTGTCGGTCTAGTTGTACCTCATATGGCGAGATTGCTCGTAGGTTCAGATTACAAATATCTTTTGCCGATGAGTATGGCTCTTGGTGCATTGGTTCTGTTAATTGCGGATACAGGTGGACGTACCCTGTTTGCACCCCTAGATATCCCTGCGGGTATCCTTATGGCTGTGATTGGCGGACCATATTTTCTATACCTGATGAGAAAGAAGGCGTTCTAACATGTTTACTGTCGATTCCATTTCGATTCGGTATGAGCAGAAAAGCGTGATTAACAACTTCTCTTTTTCCGTAAAAAAGGGTGAGATCGTCTCCATCATAGGACCGAACGGCTCCGGCAAATCCACTTTGCTCAAAGCGGTATCACGGCTAATTCCTTATCATACGGGTACGGTCATACTCGATGGTACGGATCTGAAGACCATGAGCGCCAAACAAGTCGCACGAAAAATGTGCATGCTGAGCCAGAAGAATCAAGCACCGAGTGATATGACTGTGATCGATCTGGTCTCGTATGGCAGATATCCACACAAAAAGTGGTTTGAAAGATTGAATCAAGAGGATATGGACATTGTTCATTGGGCCCTTGAAAAGACACATTTGATGGAGTATAAGGACCGAGCCGTAGCTTCATTGTCAGGTGGTGAATCACAGCGTGCCTGGATTGCAATGGCTTTAGCGCAGCGTCCACTTATCATGTTGCTTGACGAACCAACCACGTACTTGGATATTTCGCATCAGCATGAAGTGCTTGAGCTTGTTCGCGAGTTAAATCAAGACATGGGCATGACCGTAGTAATGGTGCTGCATGATCTCAATCAAGCTTCTACTTATAGCGATAGTATCGTTGTAGTGCAGGCAGGTGAGAAGGCGATGTATGGCACACCGAATGAAGTCATGACAACCGATATGATAAGGGATATATACCGGATGGACGCGGAAGTCCAGTATGTGCCCACAGAGAAGAAACCTCGTATTCATTTGTTGAGTACTGTTCGATAGATTCATAGTGTGACACAACCTATTCATGGAGGGATTTTAAATGAAGAAGCCTGTAGATGTGGAGAAAAATAAAGAAAACTATTTGCAATTTATTAATAAACGTAAGAACTTGATTTTGAGTTTGATCGATGATGAAGGTAAGCCCTTTATTAGTTATGCGCCTTTCGTAAAGAAAGACGGCAAGCTGTATATCTATATTAGTAAGATCGCAGAGCACTATGGCTATATGGAAAATAATGATTTTGTGGACGCCTTTCTAATTGCGGATGAGTCTGAAACAAACAATAAATTTGCAACTGAGCGTGTGCGCTGGAGTTGTACCTCAAGCAATATCGGCAATGATGGATATGAGGATATTTTTGAATTGTTCAATGCTGACCATGGTGAGGCCATGCTGAAATTGCTGCGCGGACTGGATTTTTCACTGTTCGAACTAACTCCGCTGAAGGGGCGTTATGTTGTAGGTTTTGGGTTGGCGTTCGATATTGATGTAGATGCAAATGTATTTAATCACGTTGTTATTGATAAGAAGAAAGACGAAGAAGCAGCTGTACAGGGGAGCAAATAGCCGATGACTATTACTTCAGTACTGCCCATCTGGCAAGCGGTTCAAGAGCGATTTCATAAAATGGTGAAGGCATTGCCGGAAGAAGATTTAAATCTTAAATTAGGGAATTCATCCATCGGAGGATTGATTTCTCATAATGCCGAGGTAGAATTTATGTTTGCAGAGTGGTTCTTTGGTAGACCTAAACCTCAAGCCGATGACGCAGCATATACTACACTAAGTGAACTGGTGGATCTGCTGTCTGCTTCCAACGAGAATCTGATTGCAGCGATGCGGGAGCTTCCGGAAGATGCTTGGCATGTAAGCGTAGAGTCGTCTTTTGGCACATCTACTCCGCTTGAAGCGGTAGGAAGACTTATGTATCACACAGGTATTCATGCCGGACAGATTTCTCTAATACAGAAAAATGCGATTCGAAGTGAAGTGTTGTAGTAGAAGAGTAGACATGGGAAAACGGCAGAAATGCCGTTTTTTTGTGTGTAAATAAGGAGTTTTAAATTGATCCCGATTAATTATTGGCTCTATTTTGATACCCTCTGTATTATCTGGATTTTGGTATAATATAGGGAATTCCAAGGGGGCGTATATCATGACGGAATACTTGCGAGGCCAAATGGCCAAGATGGCAAATGTGAATATGGAAACACTGAGGTATTATGAGGAAATGGGTCTAATTAGTACACCTATACGATCGGAAGCCGGCTACCGTCTTTATTCTGAAGAAGCGCTAAGTCGACTTACGTTTATACATAATGCTAAGCAATGTGGATTCACCCTAAAGGAAATTAAAAAGGCATTGTTAAAATCGGAAAGCAGTGGCATTAGCATAGATGATTTTGTGAAAGTTGTAGATAAAAAAATGGATCGAGTCCGCAATGAAATTGCAAAGCAGGAGATAAAGCTTGCTTCTCTCGCAGACTTGAGAAAAAATTTATTAGCCAAGGATAAACATCCTGGAGTACAGTCAACGCTAGAAATCCTGAAAATGGAATCTTAACTTGACCTTGTAGTCACCTACAGGCTTTACACTTTGAGTTGAAAAGACCTGTAGGAGGGATTATCGATATGGAAAAGACGAGTATAGAACAGCTTGCAGCGATCAAAGATTACCTGAAACAAAACAATCGGTTTGAAAGTAAGTCTGTAGAGCATATCCGGCAAGAAATGGTTGAGGCGGCTGCGAATATGCCCAGTCATACGGATGTTACAGTCGAGCGGGTCAGGGTTGGGCCATTAAGCGGAGAGTGGATCATTCCTGTGGAAGCAGCTCCACCTGATGATAAAGTGATTCTTTATTTTCATGGTGGTGGTTTTGTTTCAGGAACCTGTGAGTTTTATCGGGATCTAGCAGCACGAATTGCAAAGGCGAGTGGCATGAAAGTACTAATTATTGAGTATCGCCTTGCACCCGAGTATATCTATCCCGCCGCTAATGAAGATTGTACAGGGGCTTACCGGTGGTTGCTTGCGAACGGATATTCTGCCAGTGATATCGTGTTTGGAGGAGACTCTGTTGGAGCCAGCCTTGCGCTGATGACACTGATTAGTTTGAGAGATGAGGGGAGCGAGTTACCAGCAGGTGCTTTTTTAATCTCGCCGCATACAGATCTTGTTCATTTGGATGGTGAATCGTATCATAGTCGTGCGGAGCTTGATCCGACAGGTAGCTTGGAAGGGAATAAACGGATACTTGAATCATATGTAGGTACTCGAACCGAGTGGGCTTCAATATTATCGCCGTTAAGAATGAGTTTGCAGGGATTGCCTGATTTACTTGTTCAAGTAGGCGACCATGAGGTGCTATTAAGCGATTCAACGAGGTTGGCTGAACGGGCGAGAGGAGCGGGTGTTCATGTGGAACTGGAAATATGGGATAATATGTGGAGTGTTTTTCATTTCTTAGCGTACATGCTCCCAGAAGCAGAGCAGGCGATTACGAAGATTGGTAAGTTTGTTAGGGCGAAGCTGGACGAGTGAGTAAGTAGATGAAAGAAATGAACCTTCTTGAGAAATCAAGGAGGTTTTTTGTTGTTGGGGTATGGTAAGTACTCAGCGGCTGATGAGAATTGGATACTGAAATGTGGATCTTAGTTTGATAAGTTTGTGCACGTATATACTGATAATGATTTTACAAATGACAAAGTAAGATTATTGTCAGTTCGTTTTTGAATATTATATGCTATGATAAGAACCATCAGAAATAGAGCGAGGGGAAATACCGATGTCGAATGATCTTCCATTATCTAAAGAAAACATTTTGGATGCGGCTGAACAAGTACTCCGGCGTTTTGGCCCGGATAAGACTTCAGTTGTTGATGTAGCGAGGGTACTGAAAGTTAGTCATGGTACGCTATATAGACATTTTTCCAGTAAAGCAGCTTTGCGCGAATCGGTAACCGAAAGATGGTTGCATCAAAATATTTTAGCCCCATTGAAGGACGTTACTGAGCAATTTGATGGGAATGCCAAAGAGCAGCTACGTCTGTGGTTAGATACTCTAATTCGCAGTAAACGGAGCTATGCTGTAGATGATTCCGAAATGTTTGCTATGTACGCCTCTGTAACTTTAGAAGCCGTAGATATGATTACCCAACACGTAGATCAATTAATTGGGCAACTCGCACGCATTCTTGAAAAAGGTATACAAACCGGGGAGTTTAAAGCGTTGGAATCAGAGGTTGCGGCAAGAGCTATTTTTAATGCAACATCACGATTTCATCATCCTGCTCACGCGAAAGAGTGGCAGTCGGGTTCGATTGATCAGGAGTTTGCCTCTGTTTGGGATTTGATGCTTTCCGGATTTTCGTCATAAATTGTTATAGCATATTTCATAATAGAAAAATGATGGACTAAACCTTTTGATGAAGATCGGAAGGTTTTTTTGCGTCTGGAGAACAATTATATTGAATGACAAAAAATAATAATTGTCACTTGTTATTTGCGAGTGTTCGATTTATAATCAGACCAACAAGAAAGGTAAACGAATAGGAGGAATAAAAGATGGATCAGAATTTGGTTGGAAAAGTTGCATTAGTGACTGGAGCTTCAAGAGGTATGGGACGGGAAATTGCGGAGAACTTGGCGTTACATGGTGCGAAGGTTGTTGTTAATTATGCAAGCAGTTCAAGCAAGGCAGAGGAAGTTGTGAACGAAATTAAGCAAAAGGGTGGAGAAGCTATCGCTATCCGAGCGGATATCAGCCAAGTAGCAGATCTAGAACAATTATTCCAAGCCACATTGGAAGCTTATGGACAAATCGATATTCTCGTTAACAACGCAGGCATTATGATCACAAAGCCGATTGCGAGTATGACGGAAGAAGACTTCGACAAACAGTTCGCTATCAATGTGAAGGGTACCTTTTTTGCTTGCCAGCAAGCGGCTAAACATATGAGTGAGAGCGGACGGATCATTAATTTCTCGACATCGGTTACAGGCCAGATGTTCCCAACCTACAGCGTTTATGCGGGAACAAAGGGAGCAGTGGAACAATTCACTCGTCAGTTAGCTAAAGAATTTGGACGAAAAGGAATCACGATTAATGCGGTTTCGCCAGGTCCTGTTAATACGGAACTTTTCACAGTTGGGAAGTCAGCTGAAGAGATTGCGAATGTTGGGAGTATGAATTCTTTTGGACGCTTAGGTGAGCCTGAGGACATCTCGAGTGTAGTTCTGTTTCTAGCTAGTAAGGAATCACAGTGGGTTACGGGCCAGACGATTCGTGTGAACGGGGGATTTATTTAAGACAAAAGTCTATAGCATCTTTTTTTATAGCCAGTCTGAAGCAACACTCCTTAGAATAAAAGAATATACAAAAAGAGGAGTGAAACCATGACGCAGATCATATGTTCACCGACTAAATATATTCAGGGGCATGGCGAGATTCGTAAACTGGGAGATTATTGTTTGCAGCTAGGATCGAACAGAGCTTTTGCGATTGTAGATCCTTATATTTTTTCCATGTACAAGGAGGATATCTTACACAGCTTTGAAGTGAACGATATTCACCTTATAATGCGCGAATTCAAGGGTGAGTGCAGCCTTAATCAGGTGGATGAGATAGTGTTAGAACTTGGCCTGAAGGACGCTGAGGTTATCTTAGGAATCGGTGGCGGCAAGACCTTAGATACGGCAAAAGCAGTAAGCCACATGGCGGGTCTCCCGGTAGTTATTGTACCCACAGTGGCCTCGACGGATGCACCTTGCAGCGCTTTATCAGTGTTGTATACGGACGAAGGTGACTTCGACTATTACCTTCCATTAAAAAGAAATCCTGATATGGTGATCGCAGATATAGATATCATCGCTAAAGCCCCTGCAAGATTGCTGGCGGCTGGAATGGGTGATGCTTTGTCCACCTATTACGAAGCAAGAGCTTGCCGTGAATCTGGAGCGGTTACTCATGCAGGCGGGACTAGCACAATCGCAGCATTCTCTTTAGCACGTGCTTGTCTGGACACACTTCTTGCTGAAGGTGAATCCGCACTCCTGGATGTTAAACAGGGGAGCACCTCTTCTGCAGTGGAACATATTGTTGAAGCTAATATTTACTTGAGCGGCGTTGGGTTTGAGAGCGGTGGGCTTGCTGCAGCCCATGCTATTCATAACGGACTGACCCTGCATGAGGAATGCAGGAATGTGTTACATGGTGAGAAGGTTGCCTTTGCTACGATCGTGCAGTTGGTCTTGGAGAAGGCTTCAGAAGATGAGATCACTCAGGTCATTGCTTTCTGCAAAAAAGTCAGCCTTCCCGTTACACTTAAGGAGCTTGGGATCACCAGTAGCGATATGGATAAATTAATGGTGGTTGCAGAAGCTAGCTGCTCCCAGGATAGCCCAATGAAGAATATGCCATTTGAAGTTCAATCTGTGGATGTGCTGGAAGCAATCCTTGCCACAGACAAGCGCGGGCATTAGCAACAGTTCGATTGTAAATTATTGCGAACCCTCCCCGTACATATTTAACCTTCTTGAACCAAACAATGAGAACAATTGTTTAAGACGAAGGAGGCGTTCCTCTTGATGAAGGACAGTCGAAAGGTTAAACGTTACTTACTGAATTGGTTTGCTGTTGCTGCAGTATTGATTACCACAATTGTTCCGGCTACGCCGGCTGTCTCTGCTGCCACGTCTAAAGACAACGCTACAAATACGCAGCTTGAAGAGAGTGCACCCAAACGTGATAAGGTCGCTATCATTATTGACGATTTCGGCAATGGCATGAAGGGGACAGACGAAATGTTCTCGTTACCGATAAAGCTTACTGTAGCCGTCATGCCTTTTTTACCTACATCCGTAAAGGATGCCACCCGCGCCCATGAACGCGGAGATGATGTTCTGGTTCATTTGCCGATGGAGCCGCGCCAAGGTAATCCTAAATGGCTTGGACCAGGAGCCATATTGGCTAAAATGTCCGATGAGGAAGTACGACAAAAGGTTGAGGCAGCACTCGATAATGTTCCTTATGCGATCGGGATAAATAACCATATGGGTTCGAAAATTACCGGAGATGAGCGGATTATGGCAGTAATCTTATCTGTATGCAAAGAACGAGGATTATTTTTTGTAGACAGCAAGACCAACTACCGTTCCGTTGCTGGCAATATGGCTTATCGTATGGGGTTGCCACGCGTAGAGAACCATATCTTTTTAGATGACACACATACAGCAAGTCATGTTCTGAAACAAATGGGTCTCGTCAAAGACATGGCGAAGGATCAACGATTTTGTGTAACGATTGGTCATGTTGGTGTATTTGGGAAAGAGACCGCCGCAGGAATCCGCAGCGGTATTGAACAGATGAAAGACAATGTTGAGTTTATAGGGATTTCTGATCTGGTTAAAAACGAGATGAAATGGAGCTCCCAACTTAAACTTCCATAAGATAAGCTACAATACCATCAGCGATGGCTTCAGCGATTTGTTGCTGCCCTTTAGGGGTGCATAACTTTGCGCGGTCAGTCGGACTGCTTACAAAACCCGCCTCAACGATAACAGTTGTGGCGGTTATTTTGTTGAGTAAATAAAAGGGCTTGCCTGGTCTTGGATGAGCCTCGACATCGTAAAGATTGTTTAGCTGATGCTGAATGGACTTAGCAAGCATGAAGCTACGGCCCTCTTGACGGTACAATACAAGTGGACCATGTTTGGAAGGGGAAGGCGCCCAGTTAATATGGATGCTTACCACTACAGTAGCAGGTAATGTCTCAGCGAGCTCTTTACGCTGTGCAAGATCCCGCAGATGTCGAGATTTACTACGCAGCCAGCGGTTCTCATCACTTGGGGCATAATCTCCATTGCGATTTAAAGCAACGTCAAAGCCATCGCTACCCAGAAGTAGAAATAATCGACGTGAGATATCTAAGGTGATATCTTTTTCAAGAATATTACCGTAGGAAGTTCCACCGTCGATGCCTCCGTGTCCCGCATCAATTAGGATCATACGATGTCCGTGACCTAATAAATGCTGACGGTCATCCTTCATCACAGGTTTCTCTGGTGTCGCAGAGGCTAAGGAGCTGCCCATAAACAACATTAGTAGTCCTAGGGTAGTTAGAGTGATTCGAAAGCCACATAGAGCAGCTGCTGTTCTGGAAAAGGATTGTTTTCTCCAGTTGTTCAAGTGAAACGCCTCCTTGCAAGTGAATAACGTCTTCTGGATTCTTTGTTAGATTGTGCTTTAATAGGTAAACCTATTCGACAAATCAGAAGTCTGTAGTTTAGATCCAAGTGGAGTGGTGCACACTAAGACCATGGAACGGATGCTGATAATCTGAATTCACTTACATTTTAGGAGGTGTTAAAATGGCTTCCGGTGGCGATGAGCTTGTAAAGTATATAACGGAGAAGGTAGTCGTATATATCGAGGATCCGCGTGCCATTCATGCTCGTAGAGCGGCTACGAAGCAGCCGTGGTCACAGAAATGGTTTGGCATGCTCCCGCTTGGGTGGTCTATCTGGCGAAGCAAGTGGAGTCATGATAAAAAAGACTAAAGGTTAAATAGCAAATAACCTTCCAGTGCCATTATTCATGGGTGCAGTGGAAGGTTATTTGCATTTGTTTAAATATAAGAATTTATATGCTTACGTTATAAATTATCCTTCTATTTCTCGCATAAACACTTACCGTCCTCATAAGGACGCCGAAGGCGTTTATGCTTGTGTTAACGATTATATCCGAGTGCTTTGGTCGTTCTGTCTGGCAGCTTATGCAGTGTTCCATTATTTTGTAGTGCAGTGAGTGGTAAGTATCGTTTTCCTTCAGGGCCTGAGGCCGCGTATACGGTAGTTTTATTGTTCTCAGCTTGACCTTGAGAAGACTGCCAGCTCTGATAGCCTGTAATCATAAACGGTGCCCCGACAAGGTCGTTTCGCCCAGCAGCTTGATAAGCGATGCTTTCCTTAGGTCTGATCAGAAGTGCGATATTGTCGCCGCTCACTGTAGTTAGTTTAGGAGCAGTCAGCCATAGGATATCTTCGTAAGGATCATCTGACCCTCCACTATTGAAGGCCGATAACGGTGATACGTCAGGATTAAGATTAGTAATTACATCTGTTGCTGGAGGCTGCTCTTTAAGGACTTCTTCCGCCTTGCTCAGTGTCCAAGGTAAAATTTGCGGTACGGAAGCATTGATGTAAACCGTCTTTTCGTCAATGGTTATTTTCCAGACCGGTAGAAGTGGTGCATATAAAGCAGTAAGGTTTATTGTTCCTGAAAAAGATGATGTAATGAGACCTTTCTGCACCAAAAACTGGCGCAGATCATTTAAACTGTATGGGAGTCCGTAAGTGCCGGCTCCATATTCACTTAGCATATATCCGCCTGTATCGGTGGCGGAAATGATCATGTATCCGATCCGCTCTTCGCCTTTCATTACATTTACAAGCCAGCCATGTGTACCTGGACCAAGGGGATAATATTCTATCCTTGCATCCTTCCAGGCTGTAAATGGAGCTTCTGCAGCGAGCTTGTTCAGTGTAGCCTTAGCGAATTCTTGGACCGTACTCGGAGAAGGTAAGGTACTCATCTTCAATACAGGAATTGCATCCTGCGTGACTGACTGGATCACACTTACTCTAGCCAGCGCCAGCGCTGAAGGGGAACCAGAACTGGATACAAACAGTCCAAAGCTTAGAAGCAGGAGGAGGCATCCTTGACCCGCAAGTTTCAGCCTCCGCCGCAAACTTATTTTCATGGCGTCGATCACCTTTCTTTGTTAAGAAATGTCAGGAAAGTTAAGCTTTACTCTATTGTAGTGGACAGGCTATAAAAAGGCTGTTGCTTGCTGTCGCGCTTGAAGGCGGAAGTTCTCTTGTTTTTTTGCCTGCTTTTAGCGAGTAGGGTCGCATTCTATAGGCTTCGCAGATGAAACAGTCCGTAGGTTATCGCAGAAACTGCAATTTGCGGCTCATATTGCCAAATGGTCTCCTGTCGACGACGGTTATACTGCTCTTGAGTGCCTAAACGTTTTTCTTCATCAGGCTCTTTCAGCAGCTCTCCGTAATAAATATCAATGATAGCCAGCTCGATTCTAAGACGCTCACGTGCCTGTTCTGCCCAAGTGTAATCGAGTTCGGCAAGATGAGAGGTAAGATGAGCCTCTAATAAATCTGTAGCGGCTGTCACTGTTAATTCATAAGGCTGAATATGGACGTTTTCTGGTAAACGGGGGATCATCTCCCGCGAGGCTATCTTAGTGTTAAAGTCATCAATGATGGTCCCTTTTGTCAGCGATATTCCAAGATAATGCAGTTCTTCCCGTTTCAAATCGCAGCTCATCTCCACTTTATAGCAGACGCCGAGCCACGGTTCATAAGCTGCAGAGAAGAGTGTATTCCGCTGCCTGCTACCGGGATCTTCAAATAAGTAAAGGCATTTCCCTTCATCTTGCGCCGCACTCCAAATTTGCTGCAGGCGCTTGCTACCATAGATGATATCTTCACGTCTTATCATACCGGGCCCAATTCGGGGCAATGCAGGTACAATACCGAAGTAGCGGGCTAGGATGCTATCTTCTGGATTTGAGGAGGGGACATGAACCACATTAGATTCAGGTGATGCTGGATTCAATAGATCTGCGCTAGCCTCAGCATCTGTTGTGGCGCCCATCGCTGGGTTTCCGGTAATTGGCGGATTCAATGCTCCGATGCTGCGATTTACCGTTGGCGGAACTTCTATAGCTGCCTGGCTATCGTATTTTTCCGGATCAAATACAAAAGTGAAGGAGAGTGTCTCCGGATCAACACCAGTACGCTCCACGAATCCCCAATAATAAGGTCGATCTGTAAGCATTCTGTCAGCTCTTGGCGATAGCTTTACAGTTACGTGAATGGGCGATACTTCAATAATGGAGCATTCTGTCGCCTCCAGATAATCCATTACATGTTTACGTACTTCCTGTGAGTTGAGGGTCATGTCGAAGTCTCACTTTCCTTTTTAATACCCTGAGTCAACTCACTTAGGGATTCACCGATATGATCTAACTCATGTCGCAGCTCTTCATCGGAGCGGGATTCGAGCATGATTTTGTATAAACTTTTCTCCAGCGATTCTTTCTTCTCAAAGCGCTCCAGAATCACATCCAGCCCGCCAATGACCATTTCGAACATATTGATCTTCTCGTGTAGCAGATGCAGAATATGTTCTTCAATCGTGCCCTGCGTGGACAAATTATAGATAACCACGTCATTTTCCTGACCTAACCGGTGCACCCGCCCAATCCGTTGTTCTACTCTCATGGGATTCCAAGGCAGATCGAAGTTGATCATGTGGTGACAGAACTGCAGGTTAATGCCCTCACCACCCGCCTCAGTAGCGATCATGACTTGAGCACGACCGCGGAAGAGGTCCATCATCCAGTCCTTTTTACCACGATTCATCCCGCCGGAATAAGAAACACACATTAGCCCATGTTCGCGGAAATACTGAAGCAAATATTCTTGAGTCGCGCGATACTCCGTAAAAACGATGACCTTTTCATTCATTTCTTGAATGAGAGATAGTGTTGTTTCGGCTTTGGTATTGGTCTTAACCGTACGAAGTGTCTGCAATAGCTCCATCATCCGATCGCGTTTCGGCGAATCAGCAGGCAGCTTCTTGATCAGATTAACTAAAGTGATGAAGACGGCATCCCTACTGCTGCACACCTCACGCTGAAGCGTTACCAAGGAAAGCATGCTGCTAAGATTGCCGCCTGATTCCTGATACTGATCTTTAACAAAAGAAGTGACAGCGTCATATAATACTCTCTCTTCCTGTGAAAGAACTAGCGGAATATTACGGACTTTTCGTTTCGTAAAATTAACTGGACCTTCGCCACGCCGATTGCGGATCATCACCTTCGATAGCTCGTCCCTTAGCTGACCTTCATTCTTAGGTTGGCGTTTATCAACGACGAAATTCGAAGCAAAATCACCCTGATTTCCTAGTTGCCCCGGTTTCAGTAAAGTGATCAAATTAAATAGCTCGCCCAGATCATTCTGAACGGGAGTAGCGGTTAGGAGCAGGCAATATTTTTTGCGTAATTGCTGTACAAATAGATAATTGGTCGATTTCTTGTTCTTTAGCTTATGCGCTTCATCAATAATCAACATGTCATATTCATTTTCCAGCAGCATCTCTTTATGAGGATCGCGCTTCGCGGTATCCATAGATGCGACGACAATCGCATTCCCCCAGGAATATGCTTTTTTCTGTGCAACAGCAGAGATGCCAAACTTGGCATTCAGCTCGCGGACCCACTGCAATACGAGGGAAGCGGGTACCAGAATAAGCACTTTAGAGACTAGACCGCGGACAAGATATTCCTTGAGTACAAGTCCTGCTTCAATCGTCTTTCCTAGTCCAACCTCATCTGCAAGAATCGCGCGGCCCGACATCTCAAACAAAACCTTATGCGCGGTATCGAGCTGATGAGGAAGCGGGGATAATCCGGATAAATGTTTCATGCATTGCAGCTCATCGAAGCTGGTTACTAGACCCGTTTGTTCACCTTGCACAGCAAGCTTGGACAGACGGTAGTCTCCCCATGGACCACCTTTATCTAGTTTGAGTTCTAGATCCTGCAGCCAATTCCGGTCAAAAGAAAGAGGAACAGGCAGTATAGGCGCTGACTTTCCACCTTTGTGAGGTAGAGAATTACGGAATAATTGCGTCATGGTACAGCCTCCTCAGGTGCTAATTTATATCATCATTCGTAGGAGTAGTATGCTCTTAAACAAGAGAATTCATAACCTTCTATTTTTCTTGATAGCCTTTAAAAAAGAGAGTAAAAGCGAGAAAACGCGGCAAGGTTTGCGATATTTCGGCTGCTTGACTCTATTTTCGAAAAAGACCTTCGATACAATATGTGGTATAGTTTAAAAGCTGACGCACACAATATATTGTGACAAAAGCATGAAAATGTGATTTTTTTAAAGTGCGTAGCTGCTATTTGTTATTGACAAGATGAACTTCCTACATACACCCGTAAGACGGAAGATAAGTGTAAGGAAGTTTTTGTTGTGGGTCACAAAATGTACGCCCACACCTGAACTGGAACTAATATTTACTACATTGCGGGAGGTTTTTCTATTGGGTAAAGTGGAACGTAAGCAACGCCTTGAAGGGCTAAGTGAAAAAATATTTTTGGATCGTTATGCTTGGAAGGATGCCGACAGCAATAATGCTAAAGTGGGCGATGTTGTACTCGTTCTAACAAAAGATGATCCGAAGTTTCCCACGAAGGAAGTCGGAGAGATCGTAGAACGTAACGGCAGAATCGTAACCGTGAAGACGCGCAGCGGCGAACTTGTGAAATCAGATGTTGAAAAGCTGACGCTTAATATAGAAAAAACACCAGAGGAAATGTGGGATCGTCTGTCTACAGCTATGGCTTCTGTGGAGAAGACGCCTGAGCTTCAAGAAGAATGGGCGGGTAAATTCCGTTCGATTCTGGATGATTGGAAGCTCGTACCGGGTGGTCGAATTGCTGCTGGTGCAGGCGCTAGTGAAGAACTAACCCTGTTCAACTGTTATGTAATTCCTTCTCCAAAAGATAGCCGTGGCGGCATTATGCAGACGTTGGCTGAAATGACAGAAATTATGGCTCGTGGTGGCGGTGTAGGGATTAACCTATCCTCTCTACGTCCACGCCGGGCAATTGTGAGAGGTGTTAATGGTTCTTCTAGTGGTTCTGTATCTTGGGGCGGTCTGTTTAGCTATACCACTGGATTAATTGAACAAGGCGGTAGCCGACGTGGTGCACTTATGCTCATGATTAATGACTGGCATCCAGATGTGGAGGACTTCATTACCGTAAAGCAAACGATGGGTCAAGTTACGAATGCGAACCTTTCGGTATGTGTGAGCAATAGCTTTATGAAGGCTGTAAAAGAAAATCTGGATTGGGATCTCGTATTTCCGGATACTACAGATCCAGAGTACAACGATGTGTGGGATGGCGATCTAGACAAGTGGAAGGCTGCAGGCAAAAACGTTATTCATTATCGCACCGTTAAAGCGCGTGATGTGTGGCGCACCATTATTGAATCCGCTTGGAAATCCGCTGAGCCAGGCGTTGTGTTCATGGAATACTACAATCAGATGTCCAACAGCTGGTATTTTAATCCGATCATTTGTACGAACCCATGTGGGGAGCAAGGACTGCCAGGCTGGGGAGTCTGCAATTTGTCCGCTGTGAACCTGTCCAAATTCTACGATGAGAAGAATCATGATGTAGACTGGGAAGATCTCGCGACTACGACGCGTTATTCCGTACGTTTCTTGGACAATGTCATTGATAAGACGCCTTATCATTTCCCGGAAAATGAAGCGAATCAGAAAAACGAACGCCGTGTGGGTCTCGGAACGATGGGTCTTGCTGAGCTGATGATCAAATTGAACATCCGTTACGGTAGCCCGGAATCTTTGGCGTTTCTGGACAAGCTTTACGGCTTTATGGCTCGTGAAGCATACCTTGCTTCTGCAGAGATTGCTGGGGAGAAGGGATCTTTCCTAGCTTTTGACACAGAGAAATATTTAATGAGCGGTTTTATGAAAAATATGCTCGAAACGTATCCAGAGGTTGGTGAAGCGATTCGTAAACATGGCATGCGTAACGTTACAGTGATAACACAAGCACCTACAGGTAGCACAGGTACAATGGTAGGCACCTCGACAGGTATTGAGCCTTATTTCGCCTTTAAATATTTCCGTCAAAGTCGCCTTGGCTACGATGAGCAGTTCGTTCCAATCGCCCAAGAATGGCTTGAAGCTCATCCAGGTGAAGAGCTGCCAGATTATTTCGTGACTTCGATGGATTTATCAGCTAAGGATCATATTCGTGCGCAAGCAGCGATTCAACGCTGGGTAGATAGCTCGATTTCCAAGACAGCCAACTGCCCGTCTGACTTCACAGTAGAAGAGACGGCTGAGCTATATGAAATGGCCTTCGATTTGGGCTGTAAAGGCGTTACGATCTACCGTGATGGTAGCCGTGATGTACAAGTTCTGCAAACCTCGAAGAAGGAAGATGCAGTAGAAGAGGTAGCTCCAGCAGTTGAAGTTGCAGCGACTCCTGAAGCAAGTGCAAATGTTGTAGCGGCAAGCCCAGCACCTCAAGCTCCTACTAAAGAGCTGGATAAACAATACAAGAAACGTCCGCAGGTTCTGCGCGGAGCAACCTATAAAATTAACACACCTTTTGGTATGGCGTATATTACGATCAATGATCTAGATGGCACACCGGCAGAAATATTCCTGAATGTAGGTAAAGCAGGTTCTGATGTCTTTGCGATGGCAGAAGCACTCGGTCGTGTCTGCTCCTTGTTCCTCCGTTATGGAGATCATGGTGAGAAGGTAGAATTATTAATCAAACATCTGAAAGGTATCGGCGGATCAGGTGCAATCGGCTTCGGTGCGAATCGAGTAGAATCCATTGCAGATGCTGTAGCTAAGGCATTGGAGACTCATGTACTGAATAACGCTCATGATGATCATTTGCCTGCACCGATTGCAGCAACTTTGGAGCTAGAAGATTTCAATGAAGCTTTAAATGCGGAGTTGAAAGCGAGCGTTCCTGCGGCAACGTCTACCGATGATAGTCATGGTGCGCATAACCACACTAGCGCTTCACGTGATCTTTGCCCATCTTGCGGCGGCGCTTCGCTGATTAATATTGAGGGCTGTAAGACTTGTGGCAATTGCGGGTATAGTCGCTGCGGGTAAACGGTAGAGCCAATAAATGTTTTATGGGAAAACTAGAAATGTGACTATGCATAGCTACTAAAAGCAAGCGATCATCGAGAGGAAGTGTTAATCTTTTATCTCAATGGATCGCTTGTTTTTTTATTATTGATGATGTTCATTGAGAGGTTTTAACTATATGAGTTTGATAATTAGTGTAATTCAAAAGGGAAGAATAATTGTAGATACTAATTTTTTGGAGGAGCAGGTACCCGCACCACATAATAATTTGTTTGGTTTCGAATCATGCAGAAAAACTCTCTGGGGAAATGATTTAATTGGTGAACTCGGATGTGAGTTAATATATTCTTTAAAGAATACGAATATTTTTGCATTTGATGTAGGAATAGAAAAACTGGAAAGTGAATTCCTTATTTTGCTTGATAATTTAGATACTATAGAACTACATACAGACTATGATAAAGAATTTATTGAATTTAGTGTAAGAAATGCTTTGGAAATGATAAAGGTAAATAAGCTTTTAAACACAAAAACACGCGTACTTGTCTAACACAGGTACGCGTGTTTTTGATATTCCACTATGGTAGGTATTATTTTTACATATCTAAATTTTTGAATGCGTAAGGCAATAAATCCCTTAAACTCAGCTCTAAGATTTCTTTTTTCTCATTGGTTAAATAGACAGGCATGTCGGGCAAACAGAATTCCGATAATACTTGTCTGCAGATACTGCATGGCGGCAGAAAATCCATTGTGTCACCTGCTACAGCTATAGCCTGAAAATCACCTTTAGTATAGCCCTTTGTAATAGCTGTGAAGATTGCTGTTCTCTCTGCACAGTTAGTAGCACCAAAAGATACATTTTCTACATTTACTCCATTAATAACATTTCCATCTTTAAGTAATAAGGCTGCTCCAACTGGAAATTTAGAATAAGGGGCATAAGCAGCTTTCTTTGTGTTACGTGCGCTTTCCATTAATTCTTCTTTATTCATAATACTCACCCTTTTTAAATAAGAATGAACCTTTCGGTCCCCTTATCGCCAACTTTAAGGTTGGCAGGACTTCTAATATTATAGTCAGACCAAATGGTTGTCAACATTAAAATCTAGAAGTTCCGCCTCCATGATGTACTACTCGATAAGTACCAATAGGGAATCATAGCTTTAAAATATAACTAGATATAGTAAATATAAGTTATACATATTAAGCCTGCCATGGTAGCCTTAACTTAAAAGAGACGTGTAGAGGAGTTTTTTATTTTGGGAGCGGCAGAGAGTACATTTAAACAAAAAATATTGAGCAAGAAACCTGGTATTTTAACATATGGGATGACACCACCGAAGGCAAGCCATTCACCAGAAAAGATATCAGAAATTGCACAGAAACAGGTTGAAAGACTTAAAAACGTTGATTTAGATGCTTTAATTCTTTACGACGTCCAGGAGGAAGCAGAAAGAGTTGATCATGAAAGACCTTACCCATATTTACCAACGATTGATCCGGCTGTCTATGGTGATAAATATTTAAGACAAGTGGAGGTCCCGAAAATAATTTATCGGTGCGTCGGTAATGATACAAGAGCTTCGTTCGCGGATTGGATTAAGACTGACGAAAGTGAAGACAGATTTTCCGTGTATGTGGGCGCTTCGTCAAGTAAGCAAGAGGTGGAATTGAATTTACCAGATGCTTATAAGCTAAGCAAACAGTTAAATAGTAATTTGAATTTTGGAGGAGTTGTCATTCCTGAAAGACATATAAAAAAGAATGATGAGCATACACGGATTGTCGAAAAGATTAACAATGGGTGCAGCTTTTTTATCACTCAGGCAACTTATAATGTAGAGGCATCAAAGAATTTATTGTCTGATTTATATTATTACAATACAAATAAGGGTTTTGAAATGGTTCCTATTTTATTTAATCTTGCACCATGTGGCACAGCGAAAACACTACAATTTATGAAATGGTTGGGGATCAGTATCCCGGGATGGTTAGAAAACGAGTTGAAATACTCGAACGACATTTTGGATAAATCAATTCAGCTATCTCAAAAAATATTTGAAGAACTATTTGAGTTCGGGCTGGAGAAGGGAATTCCAATTGGATGCAGCATTGAAAGTGTTTCAACAACTAAGTTGGAAATTGAAGCATCCATTCAGCTTGCTAAAGATGTAAAGGCATTTCTAGATAAAAAGCTGTTGAGTCTAGAGAGTAGATGATTAATTGTTTTAAGGAGATTAGAAATATTAACGTTATCGCATTGAATTTTCTAACAGTGAATTCTCGTTTAAAATGAAAAACCACAAAAACTTACTATTCATTGAGCCGGTAATCCTTTCTGTTAAGGGTTACCGTTTTTTTATAAGTTAATAGGGACATGATCATCATCTCAATAGCTTGTCTAGTGTCTTTCTTGCATATTATTCTAGCTAAATCCTTCATCGAGGATGGTTATGTCATTGGATAATATGGATCTTCGGGCGTTACCGCATGCTGTCGGTGGTGAGAGATTCTGTACAAGCTACTAGATTTCGGCTACGATTCTTATATAACAGATTGACTGAATGGATGGTAGAAATATGTATTGTAAACTGTCAGAAGCATCACCAATCACCATCGGACTGCTAGCACATGTTGATGCCGGCAAAACCACCTTCGCAGAGCAGCTCCTATACCATGCTTCCGGAATTAAGACTCGGGGGAGAGTCGATCATCAGGATGCCTTTTTGGATAGTCATGAGATGGAGCGGGCACGGGGGATAACGATTTTTGCTGACCAGGCGGTGATGAAATATAACGAACAATCGTATCAGCTCATTGACACACCGGGGCATGTCGATTTTTCAGCTGAGATGGAGCGCGCTTTACAGGTCATGGATTATGCGGTAGTCATCTTAAGTGCTGTGGAGGGCATTGAAGGGCATACTGAGACGGTCTGGCAATTGCTACAGGAATATGGCATACCCACTTTTATATTTATTAACAAAATAGATCGTACCGGTGCTGACGTCCAGCGTGTGCTAAAAGCGTTAAGACAGCAATTTTCGCCGGATATGTTGTATTTGGCAAAAGGTCTAGATCAGAGCATGCTGCCTGAAGAGGTTATTACCGCCGTTGCTGAGCGAGATGAAGCCTTGATGGAGGCATATCTCGAAGACAACATTGATCCTGGGCAGGTATTGGCTACGCTGAAACAAATGGTTAAAGAACGGGTGGTTTTTCCCGTTATGAGTGGAGCAGCTCTAATGGATCAGGGGATTGCGGAATGGATGCAGACGATGCAACTACTAATGGAATCGACTTATGAAGTAAACGCAGTATTCGGGGCACGAGTATATAAGGTGCGTCATGAGCTGCAAGGCACGCGACTGACTTTTATGAAGATATTAGCTGGGAAATTACGGGTACGGGAGGATCTCTGCTATAGAACTTCAGAACATGAGGAGTTAAGCCAGAAAATCACTTCTATTCGTATCTATCATGGGGGGAAATATACTTCATGCGATGAAGCTTCCGCGGGACAGCTTGTTGCCGTTACGGGCCTAACTGATGCAGCCATTGGACTGGGTATAGGTAATCATTCAGATCGAGTAGAATCCCGTCTTGTGTCAGCGTTGAAATCCAAAGTTGTATTCAATTTGGGGATATCATCCAGAGAAGTGCTACGCTATTTCATGATCCTGCAAGCCGAAGACCCTACGCTGCAAGTGACATGGGAGGACAAGCTGGAGGAGATTCATGTTCATGTGATGGGAATGATCCAGCTAGAGGTACTTCAGCAGGTGGTGTTAGACCGTTTCCAGCTCAAGGTATCGTTCTCCAAGCCAGAGATATTATACAAAGAGACGATCGCAGACATTGTGATTGGTTGTGGGCATTTCGAACCTCTTAAGCATTATGCAGAGGTGCATCTCCGGCTTGCGCCTGCGAAACGTGGTGAGGGAATTACATATCGCAGTACATGCCATGTGGAGCAGCTCAGCACAGGGTATCAGCATCTCGTCGGTCAGCATTTACTTGAAAAGGACCATCGTGGAGTTCTTACCGGCTCTCCCGTCACCGATCTGCATATAACGCTTTTAACCGGGGCGGCGCATCAGAAGCACACTCATGGCGGTGACTTTCGGGAGGCGACACTGCGGGCACTGCGGCAGGGATTGGAGCAAGCGAACAAGATTCTACTGGAACCCTATTATCAATTCAAAATCAAAGTCGATGTAGAGCTTATCGGACGCGTAATGTCTGATATACAGCTGGCCCATGGTGAATTTGACCCGCCAGAAATGCTAGGTGAATCGATGTTTATTCAGGGACGTGCGCCTGTCGCGACGTTCATGCATTATGCAGTAGAGCTTGCATCATTCACGAAGGGCAAGGGAGCAATCTCGATGAAGTTAGGCGGTTATCAGCCATGTCATAACCCGGAACAGGTCATCGCAAGGATTGGATACGACCGCAGCGCTGATCCTGAGTACACCTCCAGCTCTATGTTCTGTGCAAAGGGAGCGGGATATAGCGTTCCTTGGGATGAAGCGCCTTCGTATATGCATTTGGAGATTCAGGAATAGGAGTGAGAAAGCAGTCTAGGAATTATCCTTCACCCCAATATTTCTTTGTCCCCATTCAACAACGGATTCAATTAAAGGCACTAATTCTTTTCCAGATGAAGTCAGAGAATACTCAACTCTTGGTGGCACTTCGTTATACTGCTCCCGATGAATGATTCCATATTCTATAAGATCCCTCAGTGAGTTGGTTAAGGTAGTCCCTGTTATTCCATGCAGTCTTCTTTTTAACTCGTTATAGCGTATGTTGTCGTTCTCACTAAGAATGGCTAGGATCGGGAGGTTCCACTTTCCGCTGATTACATGGAATGCGAAGGTTGCAGGACATAATTGATCAAGTCTAAATTCGTATTTCATACATAACTCCTTTCCAATAGTATTATTAAAGATACTTAGTATTAAAAATAAACGTACTTGTTTGAATTTGTATTGGTATTATAATACTCCCATACAAAGAACTTCTACAAGAGGGCACTTTCTTTGATTCTCCAGCGAAAGGTGATTTATATATGAATAATTCAAATATGATGTGTGACCTTAAAACCGGTGTCTGTGGGCCAGGGGATGAAGAGCAAATGGAAATGATCGACTTTAATCTACAGTCCCCAAAAATCACACTTTACTATGCAACTGATCCGATCTGTTCCCACTGTTGGGCGCTTGAGCCGGTACTCAATCGTTTTATTCTGCAGTATGGACAATATTTTAACGTGAAGACGATTATGGGTGGTTTGCTTTCTAGCTGGCATGGTTTTGCAGATGTCTCCAATGGCATTCAACAGCCTTCAGATGTTGCGGAGCATTGGAGAGAAGTCGGTTTACATTCACGTATGCCTATCGATGGTTCTTTGTGGAAAAACAATCCGATTCTTTCTTCGTACCCGCCATCTAGAGTATACAAGGTTATACAAAATATATATCCGGCTAAAGAAAATGAGTTTTTGCGTCAGGCAAGAGAAGCTGTATTTGCCTTCAATCAGAATATTGGAGAGGAGAAAACATTAGTTGATATAGTCAACAACATTGGGCTAAATGGCGAAGAAATAGTGGCGGATGCTGCTCTTGGGTCGGCACAAGATTTGTTAGAGCAGGATTTTGAGTTAGCAGGCAGACTTGGTGTACGTGGATTTCCAACCATTATCTTGGTGAATGAAGAAAATAAAGGTGTTAAAATTGTGGGGGCACGATCATTAGAAGCCTATGTCGACGGACTTCAACAAGTTTACAATGGTGATGTAAAAGCTGAAAATGTTCCACCTCTCTCTGAACTTATCATGGAAGGAAACATTTTGTTCTCCAAGGAAATTGAAGTGTTGTATGATATTGAATCTAGTGATATGGAGTCATTTATAGCCACGGAAATGATAGAGGGGTCATACAGTATTAAGCGTGTTTTAGGTGAATCATACGTCGTATCTTAATTATAATGAAAGAAGCCAGTAACCCAAAGAACTTTGGAATTACTGGCTTCTTTGGCATTCGCTTTGATAAACCAAATAGAGGAGAAAATAATGGGAAATGATAAATTAAATATCGGAATGATCTTGGGAAGCACCCGTCAATAAGCTAATTTGAATGGGAAGGTGTTCGAGATTTCTTTCGGTAATTCTGAGGCGTCAATCCAGTCTCATTACGGAAAACTGATGAAAAATAGCTCGCACTTTGAAATCCGCAGTTCATCGCAATTTCACTAATCGATCGATTAGTTCCTATCAGCATCTCGGAGCTCTTTTGAATACGATATCGCACTAGGTAAGTATTAGGCGTTTGGCCAATGTATGTGCCAAACAACTCGCAGCATCTGCTCCTGCAAACAGACCCAGCGGTAGCGATGTCATTCAGGGTTACTCTAAGGTCAAAATGATGATGAATAAATCCTGTCATTTTCCAAACGGCAATCCATGACTGGTCATCATTTATCTGCCCAGGAACCCTCTGTAAATGATCTCCGACGTCTGCACATAGTGATGTAGCCAGTGAAAGAAGGCGTAGTGGGTTGCAAGGAGTGCTGTTCATTTCTTCATAAATCCGATGTAAGGAATACAGGATGTCCTTTCCCCACGTGCTTTGTGAAGTAATCATAATATAGTCTTCAGTATTAGAACCGAATTTCTCATCCCAATATACTTTGCCTACATGTGTGTTTATTCCGAGTAGTGAAGGATGGACAGCAACGACAATGAATGTACAATCCAATTTATTGGTGGAGAAACCATAATGCATACGCTTGCTATTAACGAATATTCCGTTACCTCGTTCAATCAGTACAATTTCTCCGTTTACAAAATACTCCATCTCCCCATCTAGTACTAAAATAAATTCCAAGTCCGGATGCCAATGGCATGCTGCTGCATATTTATCGAAATGATTAAGTGCTCCTTTTCGTACGTATAGCGGAAAATCAGGAAGATTATAATTTAGTTCTTCCGATAAATCAGAGAATACTTCCAGCTCTGCACTCACAATCACAGCTCCCTCAAACAAAATACGATTTTAATAGAATTATATTTGATTTCGGTGGATAGGACTACTAAGAAATTATACAATTTTGATATTGCTCGACAATAATACAAAATCCAAAAGATATTATAAGGAGCCAGAAATATGACGATGAGAGAACGTATTGCCTCCGGTAAACTATTTACTGATTACTGTGAAGGACTGCCTGAAGACAGACTACAGGCAAAAAGAAGAATGCATGCCTTTAATATAACAGCGCCAGATAATCTAGAAAAACGTACACAACTCATGCAAGAGATATTTGGTAAAGAAACAAAGGTGTGGATCGAGCCGCCCTTTTACTTTTGCTATGGTACGAACATTGAGATTGGAGATGGAACGTACATTAATTTTAATTGTAATTTTGTTGACGACACTAAAATTATTATCGGAAAAAATGTTATGTTCGGTCCATCTGTAACGATTGCTACAGTGGGACATCCAATCCATCCAGATTACAGAGGATATATGTATGCTGATCCGGTGAAAATTGAGAACAATTGTTGGATCGGGGCGAATGTTACAATTTGTCCAGGGGTCATTATTGGAGAAAATACCGTTATTGGTGCCGGCAGTGTTGTAACAAAAGATATTCCGGCTAACTCTATTGCTGTTGGTAATCCATGCAGGGTGATGCGCACCATTAATGAACACGACCAAAAATACTATTACAAAGACAAAGAGATCACTAAGGAAGATCTGGATGAAGAAGCACGTTTGAGATGAGAGATAAGCATTTCAATCGTCAATTGCTTAATTTGGTCATTCCGATTGCTTTACAAAACCTCATTTCATCGTTAGCCGTGACAATAGATATATTCATGTTAGGTTTTATAAACCAGTCTACAATGTCTGCTGTATCGTTGGCTGGGCAAATTACATTTGTTTTAACACTGTTTTACATGGGATTGGCAGCAGGTGTAGGGATTTTGACTGCACAGTATTGGGGAAAGAAAGATTTAATGACAATTGAACGAGTCTTTAGTATTGGATGTACGATGTCTATTATTATATCCGCTATCTTTTTTGGGATATCGCTGTTAATGCCGGATCAATTAATGAGGTTTTTCACAACTGACGTCGAGTTAATTCAATATGGATCGAGTTTCTTGCGAGTGATCTCGTTCTCCTATCTGATAAGCGGAATATCTCAAATGTACTTTAGTGTAATTAGAAGCATGGAAAATGCCCGTGTGAGTGCCTGGATCAGTTCTATGTGTCTTATATTGAACATTCTCTTGAATGTATTAAGTATTTTCATACTTTATCCGGGTAATTCAGAAAAGGCTGTAGTGGCAGTTGCTTTCTCTACAGTTTTGGCACGTATCGTTGAATTTGGTTGCTGTATCATCCACTCGATCAAATCAAATATAAAGTTTAGGTTACCTTTACGTGACATGGTTCAGCGTAATTTGATTAAGGATTTTTTGAGGTATACACTACCCGTCCAAGGAAATTATATTGTTTGGGGATGCGCATTAACTGTGACATCTGCAATTATTGGACATGTCAATGCAGATATGGTCGCTGCAAATTCAGTTGCCTCGGTCGTTAAGAATCTGGTCATTGTATTATGTGGAGGTATTGCAAGTGGTGGCTCCGTACTTGTTGGTAAATATCTAGGCAATGGCGAAATTGAAATGGCTAAAAGAGCTGGGAAAATATTAAATGTATATGCTATTTTGTTTGGCATTGTTGCAGGTATTACTTTGCTATTACTGAAGCCTATAGTGTTTCTACTTGTTAATTTGGATGATCAAGCACAAATATATTTGAGTGGAATGCTTCTTGTCTGTGCTTATTGTTGTATTCCGAAATCGATAAACTCCACGACGATTGGAGGAATATTTGTTGCTGGAGGAGATTCTAGATTTGGCTTTTGGTGTGACACGATTGTAATGTGGGGCATCATATTACCATTAGGATACATGAGTGCGTTTGTGTGGCATCTCTCCCCTCTAACGATATTTATTATCATCAATTTAGACGAGGTTATTAAAGCCCCGATTGCCTTAATACGTTATTTTAAATTTAAATGGCTTAACGATATTACGAGGAATTATGTTCAAAACTAATACATGTAGGGACGGAAAGGAGATTTTTATGAAAATTGAACATATTGCTATGTATGTACAAGATTTAGAAAGCTGCAGACAATTTTATAGTCAATTCTTTAATGCGAAGTCAAATCGACAATACCATAATCCCAAAACGGGATTAAGAACCTATTTTCTCACGTTTGAGGGCGGCGCGAGATTGGAGATTATGAGCAGACCGGATATGGTAGAAGGAGTTCATGATCTCTTGCGGACGGGCTTAACTCATTTAGCTTTCAGCTTAGGCAGTAAGGAACAAGTCGATCTGCTAACCAAGCATTTGGCAGAAGCGGGATTTAGAACGTTAAGTGGACCACGGACCACAGGTGACGGATATTATGAAAGCAGTATTTTAGGGCCAGAAAATATTCAAATTGAACTTACTGTCTAAAAACTAAAAGAGGTGAACAATTTGACAGAAGAAGAACGAATATTCAAAGGGATATTATACAATCCAGGTAACATAGAACTAAAGCGTAAAAAGCTTCTCGCCCACAATTTGAGTAGTCAATATAGCCGAACATTTGAGGATCAGACAGAGGAGCGGGAAGCGATATTGTCACAGTTACTTGATAGCATAGGGGAGCATTCTTTTATCCAGGGTCCCATTTTTTTTCATTATGGTGTTCATACAAAAATTGGTGATCATTTTTTTGGAAACTATAACCTTACAGTCCAGGATGATGCACAGGTTACGATAGGTGATCATGTGAGTTTTGGACCTAATGTAACCATCGTTACGCCTATTCACCCATTCGTTGCCTCCGAGCGTAGGCAAATGCTTGATCAAAATGGTGATGCTGCGTCTTTATGCTATGCAAAGCCTGTTAGCATTGGTAACGATGTTTGGCTCTCAGCAAATGTAACTGTATGTGGAGGTGTTACGATTGGTGATCGATGCGTAATAGGTGCAGGTAGTGTCGTGACTCAGGACATCCCAGAAAATTCTTTTGCTGCAGGTGTACCGTGTAAGGTGATCCGTAAAATAACCAATCAGGATAGCATGCGCCATAAACCGGAAATACTTTCAGATTGCGATTTAATCGAGTAGAAATGTAACCTCCCAAACCATAGACCAGATTTTAGATGAAATAGAGACCATTAAGAGGGCGTTATATTATGCCAAAATCAGTAATACTCCGAAAGTCCCCTTTTTCTCAAGTTAAGTGAAAAATATGTTGGTCCTTTAGATTATTTGTAACAGACCCTGTGACAGGTTATAATTTAATTGGTATGACTAAGTAATCGTTATTTAACGACCAATAAAGGGGATTTCAAATGTACAGAACAGTTCAAGATTTTCTAGGAGAATGGGCAAGCGCTTCTGCAGGGACAATTCGCGTTCTTGAATCACTTACCGATGATAAATTAGATCAGGTAATTGTTGAAGGTCACAACTCATTGGGATGGTTAGGTTGGCACTTGGCAACCTGTCCGATGTTTTTTGGTGGTCAGGTAGGGTTAACACTTACTCCAGTAGGCAATCCGAAGGAAGTTCCGGCTCATGCGGCTGTGATTGTTGAAGCTTATAAGAATATCGCGGCTAATATTGCTTCTGAGGTTGAGAAATTAACGGACGAGCAAATGGTTGAGAGTGTACAGACCTTTGCTGGTTTAATGCCTCGTGGTGCAATGCTTAGATCGCTTATAGATCACCAGACACATCATCGTGGTCAAATGACTGTCCTCTTACGTCAAGCAGGTCTTCGTGTACCTGGCGTAATTGGTCCTACTAGAGAAGAACAAGCTCAAATGAAATAGTTACTGGTGCTTGTCCCTAGTGAAAGCTTGCCGAATAGGGGCACTCCGAAAAAATCTCGTTTCCTAGACATTTGTCTTGGAAACGAGATTTTTTGTTGTCGGACGGAGTGTCACTATTATTGCTAAAGAATGCTGTTTCTTTTTGGAGGGGCTGGCGATCACTATCAGCCTGCTTCAATTTGTTGCATATATTCTCTGGGTGAAATCCCCGTCACTTTCTTGAAGACCTTACTGAAATAGAAGGCACTTTCATAACCGAGTTTTTGGGAAATTTCGTAAATACGACCTTCACCGCGCATCATCATTTCCTTGGCCACAGTGATTTTAGTCTCCGTGATATATTCTACATAATTGACCTTAGCGACTTTGGAGAACAGATGGCTTAAATAGTTTGGACTGAAATTGAAGACATCTGCTACTTGATTCAGTGAAAGCTTAGTGCCGAGATTTCTTTTGATATATTCCTGGACATTTTTGACGATTTGTTCTTTATAGCTTTGTCTTCGAGTAGAGAGAATTTCCGAGCAGCCATCACGGAACTGAATCAACCAGCCGGCGATCTCTTCAATCGTATGCATCTGATAGATGGCCCGGTATCCTTCCGGTTCATTTTCGAAGATATGCTCTACAATGTTTTCTCCATCCGCAAGAAGCGAAGTGGCCATATACAGAATATTGCAGGCAGCATCGGTGGCGGGCACCAGTAAGTCAGGTCGGTCTTCGAAGATTTCAATCATTTTGGAGATGATGGTGTATAAAGCAAGGGTATCTAGTTCTTCAAAAGCACGGCGGATCTCCGAACGAGATTCAGAGAAATCAAACAACGGATGTTCCTGCTCTAGAGGTTCATTCTCATCGAAGAAAACAAAAGACCGTTCTTGCACGGCAACTGGCAATGCCTTTCGAGCTGCTAGGTAGCTCTCCCGCATTAAATAAGGGTCCTCGACGGCAAACCCTATGGCACCAATAATCGTTACATTGAAATAGTTATGTAATACGGATGCCATGTCGGTAAGTTGCTTCTCAATGTCAGACATCCAGTGACGGGGATCGACTTCGGGGACAGGTAGAGCAACGGCGAAATTACGTAAGTCAAGACTGGTGACATAACAGGGTTGTATAGAAGTAAGCGTATCCTTTGCCATTTGCACAGTGCTTGAGCATAAGGCAACCAGCTTATCTCCACGGGGAGGAACAGTGTCTGGACCCAGAATGCGGCAAGTACAGACTAGGTAGGCGGGCTCGGAAAACTCTAACGCCAAATCCTCTTTCTGCAGGAGATACTGGTTCTTATTCTCGAACAGGTTATTGAACAGACGAATGAAGAATTTATCACGCTGCGCCTGAAGGTTGCCACGGTGAACCAGCTTTGGGTAGCTTTCCATCGTCTGGTAACTCTCTAGAAAGGAAATAGCCTTTCGGATGGATTCGGCCAGTGCTTCCGGAGTGAGTTCCAGCTTTACTAGATAATCCGTGGCCTGCACCTCTATAGCTGCGCGTGCGTATTGAAATTCTTCATAACTAGTCAACATAATGAATAGCGGAAGTCGACCATATTTTTGGCGTATCGAAGCGGCAACCTCTAAACCGCTCTTAATTGGCATTTTGATATCGCTGATTACAATGTCCGGGCGGAGAGTGTCAATCATCTCTTCTTCTTGAGCACCGTTGTGCGCGATACCGACAATCTCTATATTATATTGCTCCCATTTCAGCATAGACTGCAAGCCGATACAGACAAGAGCTTCGTCGTCGGCAATTAATAATTTAATCAATTTGACCACATCCTTGCTAGATTTGCCATTCTACTCTTTTTGTATAAATGGTAGAAGGATTTTCATTAGAGTATACTGGCCCATTTCACTCTCAATCGAAAGACCGTAATTCTCCCCAAAGGCTAGCCGTAAACGCTCATTTACACTATGGAGTCCAACGTTCTCGAAAACTCCCCTAGTTCCATCCTCCGAATCACACAGAATGGTGGAGATTTGTTCTTCCTTCATGCCTACACCATTGTCTTCAATCGTGACCAGGATATCGGCAAAGCCGCTTTTTTTCACCGTGATGAGAATATCTCCTCTACCTTTGGGCTCGATGCCATGGAAGATAGCATTCTCAACCAGAGGTTGTAACGTGAAACGGGGAATCAGGCCGGAGAGTAGTTCCTCATCTTCAATTTCCTTCACCATCGAGACTGTACTGCCATACCGGTATTTCTGAATCAGAAAATAGTCATCGAGCAGGCTTAACTCATCATTCAGTGGCATTAGTCTCCGGTTGTCTTTGGCGATGCTTCGCAGCAGTCTGGAGAGTGAAGTAGTCATTTCTGCAATGCCGGTAGCATTCTGAATCGTAGCCATCCATTTGATCGAATTCAGTGTGTTGTACAAGAAGTGGGGATTGATCTGACTTTGCAGCATCCTGTACTCTAGCTCCTGTTTCTGCTTCTCGTCAGCGAGCCGGCTATCCATGAGCGCAACAATGTCCTGTGATAGACGGTTGATACCTCGACCAACATCACCTAGTTCACTGTTCCATTCGATATTGCGGTCCAGCAAGAAGTTGCCCTGGGCAATCTTATCAATTCGCTTCTTTAATTTCTCTACCGGGAGACTGATGTTACGGGTTAAGTACAAAGTAATAATGCCGCTTAAGACGATGACTAGTAAACAAACGCCAAGCATTACCAGAATCCATATATTTGCTTTGGGAGCGAATTGATCATTGGATAAAGTCTGCGACAGAATCACTCCACTCCGCACGGGATAAGAGACCACGATTTGGCTTTCTTCATCCTCCAGCTTGATCATGGACAGCTCGGTTTGTGGACCGACAGGCTTATCATCGGTATAGGCTACAGGTTCATACGGCGTAGTCATTGCAGTCACTTTATCGCCAATGAGCTGATAATGATGATTGCCGAGCGTCAACAGCATTCGGGAGTTCTTAGGCAGGGAATACCCCTTCAACTTGTCGGTAATTAAGGAAGTATTGGCGAGTAAGTAGACCGTTCCAATCCGGGCAGCCCCATCTCCATAAATAGGTAGAACAAAAGGAATTCCGTTTGTGGTGGAGAGCGGGTCCTTAATTACTTGTTCCCACTGCTCCACAGCATCTTTATTTAGTCCGGGAATTAGACCGATATTGTGCACAGTAAGTGGAATTGAAGTGCTGACGGAATTATCCACCTGCAGGAACTTTCCGTTGTTACCCGTAACAATCAAGCGGCGGACATAGCTATTGGAGCGATTGATCCGAAAGTCCTCCTGCATGGAGTTAAATACATTAACAGCATCCTTGGCGCTTGCCTTTGGAGATACAAAATAATCAGTGAGTAATGTATTGGTGGACGAGTTGGTGCTATTGGTCATCGCTAATGAGGAGAGATTAATCAAATCTTGTTCAATAATATGGGAAACTAGCTGCAGGTTGAACTCAGTCGCCTGGATGGTTGTTTTACGCTGATAATAGGTAATCAATTCATAGCTGAAAAAGGATAGCAGAGCGGCGATCAGTAGCGCAAAGATGGTCATGATCAGAATAATGCGGCTCTTAATGGTTGATTTTCTTACCGTATTGAACACTCCTCTACAAAATGCGGAAAAATATAAAGCGGTTTCAAAAATATCTTTCAATTAATGCATGTTCAAAGTTAATCTTCTATTTATAATATGCTTAACTAGTTTACCGATATCCATATTAACACCATAGCATATTCCTGTGATTCCATACAGTGGAAGGCAGAGGTGCTGAGAAATTTACATGTTTTAAATAGGATTTTACAGGTTTGAAGCAAGGAGGAAGAGAAGAACAAAGAAAAGTGAATGAACTGAGTTTGAAAATACATGCCATTCTAGATGGGAAAGTCTTAAACTTTGAAATAGATCGGATGAGCCGATCAGTGTAAACAATCAGAAGGAAAAGGGGATTTTTATATGAAATTGAAAAGATTCTATGGCATGACTTTTGCCACAATACTCTCCCTAAGTGCGCTAGCCGGATGTTCCGGTAATAACAACAACGAAGGCAGTGCTGCAACAGCTGCTCCAGAAACGGGCAATACTGCAAACGCTTCCGCTGAACCGAAACAGGACCCTGTGACCTTGAAATGGGCATTGTGGGATTGGGAAGCCACAGCATACTATCAGCCGTTGATCGATGCCTATAAAGCTGAGCATCCGAATGTAACGATCGAATATGTCGATCTTGGTTCCACCGACTATATGACAATGCTAAGTACACAGTTGTCCGGTGGTGCAGATCTGGATGTTCTTACGATTAAGGATATTCCTGGATACTCAAACCTTGTGAAACAAAATCACTTGGAGCCGCTCAAGGGATTCATGGGAGACAAAAACATTGATCCATCTGTCTATGGCGGTACTGTAGAACAGATCGAAGTGAACGATGAAGTGTATGCGCTTCCTTTCCGGAGTGATTTCTGGGTTGTCTACTATAATAAGGACTTGTTCGATAAAGCGGGAGTGGAGTATCCAAGTAATGATATGACATTCGACCAATATGATGAACTTGCTAGAAAAATGACCTACGGCAGCGGTTCTGAAAAAGTATACGGAGCCCATTATCATACTTGGCGGAGCGCGGTTCAATTGTTCGGTATTCTTGACGGTAAGAACAACGTTGTCGGTGGAAACTACGATTTCCTGAAGCCAACCTATGAACGGATCTTGAAAGAACAGGAAGATGGTATCGTTATGGATTACGCCACACTAAAGACTTCAAGCACGCATTATTCCGGTGTGTTCTACAACAATTCCGTTGCGATGATGAACATGGGCAGCTGGTTTATAGCGACTCAAATTGAAAAGGTGAAGAGCGGCGAGTCTCAATCAACCAACTGGGGAATTGTGAAATACCCTCACCCGGATGGTGTGGAAGCCGGTACAACACTGGGTACAATTACTTCCCTGGCTGTAAATCAGAAATCCAAAAATAAAGAAGCGGCACTTGATTTCATGAACTTTGTGACTGGTGAAGAAGGTGCTAAGGTCATTGCTTCCACCGGAACCATTCCAGCGATTAAGAACGATGAAGTTATCAGTTCCATTACTTCCATTGACGGTTTCCCTACGGATGATAACAGCAAAGCGGCACTGACTACGGTTCAGACGTATTTGGAAATGCCAATGCATGAAAAGAGTGCGGACATTGAAGTAATCCTGAACGAAGCCCACGATAACATTATGACCAAAAACGCTTCGATCGACGAAGGCTTGAAGGATATGAATACGCGCGTACAGCAGCTCTTGAACAATTAACCTGAAGAGAGTTGGTGAATTCTAAGGGCGGGTGAAAGCCCGCCTTTTATAGAAAGGTTTGGAGGAGAAAGAATGCAGAACGAAACCATATTGGATACAAAAAAAATCCCTAAACGTCATTTGTCAAAAGGTGTCCGGGAAAACCTGGTAGCGTACAGCTTCATTGCGCCGAACTTTATCGGATTTGCCGTGTTTACACTAGTACCCATGTTTTTTGCCTTTATCCTAGCTTTTGTGAAATGGGATGGGGCCAATCCAATGAAATATATCGGATTGGACAATTTCACCCGGCTTATTAAAGATACAACTTTTCATAAAGCATTATGGAATACCATTGTTTACACTATTGGCGTAGTACCGTTCACCATGATTGTTGCGCTGGCGCTGGCGATTTTGCTTAATCAGAAGATCATGGCCCGCAATTTCATGAGAACCGTATTCTTTTTCCCATATGTGGCATCCTTGGTAGCCGTTGCTGCCGTATGGAACTTTATCTTCAGCCCTACGATGGGGCCGATCAACAATATTTTGCATACCCTTACCGGTATCCCACTAGAGGATCTTCCCCGATGGGCGGCGGATAAACACTGGGCGATGTTCACAGTAATACTGTTCACTGTGTGGAAAAACATGGGTTATTACATGGTCATTTACTTGGCAGGTCTACAGGGGATCAACCCTGAGTTGTATGAGGCTGCTGAACTTGATGGTGCTAACGCCTGGAGAAGATTCCGCAATGTGACGATCCCTCAACTGGCGCCTACATCCTTCTTTGTGCTGATGATTCTAGTCATCAATTCGTTCAAAGTCTACGATATTTTTATCAACCTATTTGCCGGCGCTGATAACCAGTTGAACGATTCTACAAGGGTTATGGTTTATCAAATCTACAATACGGCGTTCCGTTCGCTTGATTACGGATATGCCAGTGCCATGGCCATTGTATTGTTTCTGCTGGTACTTGGCATCACCATCGTCCAGTTCCGCGGCGAGAAGAAATACGGACAATAGGAGGATTCAAAAGATATGGTGGGTACAAATAAAGGAATTAGAATCGGCACGATGGTGCTAGTGTATATTTTGTTGTTTGCTACGGTGCTCTGTATGCTTGTTCCATATATATGGATGTTGTCTTCTTCGCTCAAGCTGAACAAGGATGTGTTCTCATTCCCGATGCAATGGATTCCGGCGAATCCGCGCTGGGGAAATTTCGTGGATATCTGGACCCGTATTCCACTGGACCGCTTCATTTATAACACGGCGAAATTATCAATTATCGTAACGATTTTGCAGCTATTGACTTCAAGTTTTGCTGCGTATGCATTCTCCAAACTGCAATTCAGAGGGAAAAATGTTTTATTCCTTGGATATATCGCTACGATCGCGATTCCTTGGCAGGCATATATGGTGCCGCAATTTATCTTGATGCGTTACATGGGACTTAACAATACCCATCTGGCAATCATTCTATTGCAGGCATTCTCGGCTTTCGGAGTATTTCTGATGCGCCAGTTCTATCAGGGAGTCCCAGATGAATTATGCGAGGCGGCCCGAATCGATGGCTTGAGCGAATATGGGATTTGGGCGAGAATTATGCTGCCACTATCCAAGCCGGCTTTGTCCACCTTGACGATTTTTACCTTTGTTGCCACTTGGAATGACTTCTTGGGGCCGATGATTTATTTGACGGATACGAAACTCAAGACTATACAAATTGGACTACGAATGTTCATTTCGCAATATTCCGCCGAGTACGGTCTGATAATGGCTGCAAGTGTGGTTTCCATTATTCCGGTTGTGATTGTTTTCTTGGCACTTCAGAAGTACTTCGTTCAAGGCGTCGCAGCATCTGGTATTAAAGGCTAGACAGGTTTGAACCTGGCAGTTGCAGTTTTCGCATGCTGCCAGTTTTTTTTAGCTTATTAATGAAATGAATGCGCTTTCTTTGTTTGCTGGGCGATAAAGTCAAATCAAGCATGAAACATGTCGAGAGACCATTTATAGCAAAAGGAGGATTAAAGAATGAGCAGAAAACACTTCGTTAGAAAAAAGCTATTCTCAATGATGATGACCACTGCGCTTGTAGTTGGAATGTTTCCGGCACTCCATATGCCGTCTGTATCTGCGGCTACAGTGGATACTATCTTCGCAGCCGCCTATATGGGGGCGAAGACATCTGCTGACACTACTTTGCCTGCTAGCATTGACATTGGAGGCCAGTCTGCGACTGTGAAATGGAATATAGGTGAAGATACCTTTGCTGTTCCTTATGACACAGTGACAGTCACGGGTACAGCGAATGGTGGGCCGGTTGTTGCCAATGTAGAAGTTATTCCACCTTCAAGGAATCCATTGGTTTACTTTGTGGATAGCGGCAGGGGGGGCGATTCCGTAGGTAATGGTCCTACTTCTTCGCCACTGTACGAAGCAGTCAAAACGCTGTCCGGTAGCACGTTGCTCAACCCGTCACCAGATCAGAAATATGTCACCGGAACGACTGCCTGGGGATTTGATGATTCCATAAACAAGGTGAAGAACTCCAAAGACGGAGGACTTACCGATCCTGCAACTGATCCATCCATATGGACAGTAGGACTTCGTGCCGACCCTACTAGCAATCATATTGTATATAAATTAATGGCTCCAGAAGCTGGAACCTATACACTCAGTAGTGGTTTCCATGATTGGTATGGCAGCCGCACTCGAGTAATACAGCCTCAGATCGAATATAAGGATACAAATGGGGCAGCAAAGACGATCTCGTTTGCACAATTCAATACTAATGTGACTCCGCTTATTTCCGGCGAATTCACTATTCCCGGTGATATCGACGCTAGTAGCCCTATGACATTGACCTATGCCTATGTTTCCGGTGAGAAACCAATCTTGAGCTGGTTCGCCGTTGCCAAAGGCGGGATTCAAAAAGAGATCGAAGATGCTCGGCAGAATGCAGCTTCCATGGTCAAGGTTCTACTCGACGGCAACGATATTAAAGCGGACAATGTCAACGGCCTAACGTTCAAGGGATTTGGCGTACTAAGTGCCAACAGCACCAGTGCCCTGTTGATGGATTATAAGGCTGAGCATCCGGAAGCTTACGCAGAAATGTTGCGGATTCTGTTCGGTGGAGAGCATCCCATTATGACGCATGTGAAAATCGAGATGGGCAATGACCGTAACAACTCTACCGGCCCGGACCCGGCTACTATGCGTACGGCCGATGAAGAAGCCAATGTCACTAGGCATCCCGGATTCCAGCTTGCGGCTGACGCCAAGGCTACGAATCCGGATCTCAAGGTCAGCATCCTTCGATGGAGTGCTCCGGCCTGGGCAAGCAACAATGATAAAATCTATACCTGGTATAAAGATACAATTCTTGCTGCTTACCGTGAGTATGGCTATATGGTCGACTACGTCAATCCTCATATCAACGAGCATACGCCTGATTTGACCTGGACCAAGCAGTACGCTGAGCGTGTTAAAACAGATAACGAAGGTTTTACAAGCCCAGAAGAGCAAGCGCTCTATAACCAGATCAAAGTTGTGATCTCTGATGAAGTAGGGATTGGTTCATTTGGCGGCAGTATGGTAAGCGACGCTTCTCTAAGGGATGCGGCTCCGATCGCCGGATATCACTATAACACTGACGACGACAGCGCAGGGAATTTCAAAAAGCTCGCGGAACAATATGATATTGAAGTATGGAACAGTGAGGCACAGTCCACCTTCAGTAACTCCGCCTTCCGTCCCAACAATAATGTGAAGGACCCTACAGTGGAAGGAACCGGCATCGGCGGTGTTGGCAGTCCACTGGAGATGAGCAATACGATTATTAAAGGATTCGTCAATTCCCGCCGGACGCACTTTATTTATCAGCCGGCAATCGGCTCCTTCTACGAAGGTGGACAATATTCGTTTAAGGAACTACTTAGCGCACGTGATCCGTGGTCGGGATGGATTCATTATGATGCAGCTCTTGTTGCTCTGCAGCATTACAGCTGGTTCGCCAATGTGGGCTGGGAGAACGAGGATAATACGGCAGGGATTTGGAGAGCAGTTCCTAAGGCTAGCTCCACGGGAGCAACAGGCACTAACCCTGTTAGCGGTCGCAACGGTTCTCCTAGCTATATGACGCTTGCTTCACCTGACAGAAGCGATTTTTCAACCGTTATCGTGAACGATAGTGAATATGCCAAAACCTATAAGCTTCAGACGGTAAATATGAACTTTGTGGGTAATCCCTCATTGGAAGTATGGGAGACTCGTGCGGCAGACGCGGGCGAAGCTTTCAACAGCAATTATATGAAATATCTCGGGGATGTCGCTGTTGATGGCAGTGGGGTTTATACCATTCATGTCAAACCATATTCGACATTGACTGTGACCACTCTGAAGAACAAGGACAATGAGGCGTATCAAACACCGTTACCTGTAGAAGGCGACCGCATCGTGCTTGATACCGACGCCACAGGGAGGATTCAAAATACAGCGGACAATATCCTGTACGCCGATGATTTTGACTACTCCAATCAATCCGTTGTGAAGATCGGGGCAGGTGGGCAGAATGCTGGCACCCAAAGCTATATTGAATCCCGCGGCGGTTCCAAAAGTGTGATACCAAGGTATACGCACGACCGCAACGGTGCATTTGAGGCGTATCTTCCGGACGGGTCTGACAACTATGTTCTGCGCCAACAGCTGGATACGGAAATTATGGGGCTGGGTGGTACTTGGAACGGTGGAGATCCCGTAACGGCAATCGGTGATAACCGGTGGACGAATTACAAGGCCAGTGTAGATGTTTCGTTCGAGACGAACAGTACGCAGGGCGGAGCTAACTATGCTGCGATTGGCGCACGGTATCAAGGAGGCGGCAGCTCTCACACTATAAACGGCACACCTTATGTACTGAAGTTCTGGTTTGACGGAGGTTGGCAGCTGCTGGTCAATAATAGCGCAGTAGCGAGTGGCAATGTAGTGAGCGGTTCCGGTGGAGTAAAGCTGGATGGATTTAACACCGCACATGATGCCTGGCATAACATTGCCATTCAGGTTGCAGGTGATAATGTGACTGCCTATTTGGACGATGTGAAACTGGCTTCTTATACTGATCCGAACCCTGAATTGTCTGGTCGGGTAGATTTAGCCAGTGGATATTATCATGTTCGTTTCGATAATCTGAAGGTCGAGACGATTGACGGCTATACGCCATACTATTCCGAATTACTGGATAATCTTGAAATGTATGATCTGGCTGCTACACCAAACCCTAAATTAAAATACGGCGGTTTGTGGAGTCATCAAAACGGGGCTGGTATGTATATTTATCAACGTTCCCTATCTACCAGTCAAGGTGCAGCTGCTACGATGGAATATTCTTTTGAAGGCACCGGGTTAGATATTCTGGGACCGAATAATGGATCGGCTAAGTTAGAAGTGACTGTTGATGATGAAATTGTCACACTGTCAGCCGATACGATGGCCTCTAAAGAACTCTACCAAACGTACACGCTTCGCGGACTTAAATATGGACAGCATAACGTTCAGATAAAGGTATTAAGCGGTACTTTGGTAGTGGACGCGGTAGCGGTTGTTTCCGGTGAAGTAAAGGGTGCTGTGGATACAGCTGCTCTTCAATCAGCGGTAATAGCAGCGAAAGAAGTTACCAAACTGGATGAATATTCGGATAGAGACTGGCAGCTTTTTGCAGCTGCACAGAACACCGCCCAAGAAGCACTAGACAATGCTGCTGATTTCAGACTGGATCAGGAAGGAGCTGTGCAACTCGCGGTACGTCTGATCTCTGTCCAGAACCAATTGACAACAGGGGATATACGGGAGCTTGCTGCTCCTCAGGATATTGCCACTTATGTCGGGAAATTGCCGAATCTTCCAGATAAGTTGGAGGCTATCCGAGAAGATGGATCCAAATTGCAGGTGTCTGTGAAGTGGAATTTAGACGCGGTCAGCTTCAATACTCCCTTTGAAAGAGTAGCTGTAACCGGCACTTATGGCAATCTAAAAACCACTGCTAATGTGGAAGTAGTGCCAGAAGGTCTCGTGTACTTTTTGGATGTCGGTGTTTCGGCGGATGTCGTCACACCACCCTATACGGTGATCAAGAATTTCGTGGGCGACAGCCTTCTGAATAGCACCGCGGATCAACTATCAACAGGCGCTGTGTGGGGTCATATCAATACAGGGGCAAATTATAATCTCAAAGGGCTTGGCGGTGCCGTGGTTATCACGGATAAAACTCAGACAGGTGTCTACAGCTCGAATACAAAGAATACACCTCTGATCTACACCCTCCCTCTGAGCGCAGGAAAGTACACGATTACATCGTTCCATCGGGACTGGTGGAATATGAGCAACCGCACGATGGATATCACGCTTAGCTACACTAATGCTGAAGGGAAGACAGTGAACGAAACGGTCAAGACCGGTGTACTCGCAGGTCCTAATGGCGTCACGATCACTCATAACTTTACGCTGCCGGTGAGCGGCGTCGTGAAATATTCGATAAACAATACGAATAGTCAGGCATCTGTGATCAGTTACTTAGCAGTGGCGAAGGACAGGGTCAGCATTGTCAATGAGCAGGCTGTAAACGAGGCTAAAAGTATTATAGAAGGTGCTGCATATAGCGTGCAGAAGGAAACAGCTAACAGCGAAGATGGAGTCCGGACCTGGCTGCTCCAAACGATGAACGGTTTAATCGGGTTCAGTGATACGGGGGTTACGCTGGGTGATATCACCCTATCTTCATTCCAGGAAGCTACTGATGACACAGCCGGCAGCTTCAGCTTCACAGTATTACTGAACAAGGGCGAGGCGAAGGCAGAAGCTGCGGCTAGCGGAACAATTAAGCTACCGGAGCCAGATATGAAGCAGCCGGAGATTACCTTGATAGGTGAAGCCATAGTCAATCTGCAGATCGGTTCTGAATATACGGATGCCGGAGCCACTGCGTATGACGACCAAGACGGTGATATCACAGACCGCATCAATACAACGGTCAGCAGTGAAGTGTATGGTCTGACTGAGTTAGATACAGCGCAAGCGGATATCTACACCTTCCATTACAATGTCAGCGATGCCGCAGGCAACACGGCTGCGGAAGTCACCCGAAAAGTAATCGTATCGGAAGATCCAGATGTACTGAAGCCGGTCATTACACTGCTTGGTGAACCATCTGTTCAACTGGACAATGGCGCAAGCTATACAGATGCCGGAGCCACCGCAATGGATAACCGCGATGGCGATATTACAGAACGTATTGTGGCGACGATTACGAAGGATGGGAATCATACGGAGACGTTAGATACCTCATCAGCAGGCACTTACATTTATCATTATAATGTGAGCGATTCCGCGGGCAATACGGCTGTTGAAGTTATAAGAATAGTTACAGTGGGAGAAGCACAGCAACCGCCGACTTCAACACCAACGGTAGAACCAACACCGACAGTTGAACCCACAGCAAATCCTACACCAACACCTGTACCTGAAGTAACCTCAGGGCCGGTGTCGACCACAGCACCGACGGTATCGCCAACACCAACACCGCTGCCGCAGACCACGCGGATTCTTAACAGTGACGATTTCACGGCTCCGGTTGGAGGGGGAATAACAGTTCAGCTCACAGAAGCTACTGATTCCGTACTGCTTCCTGTGGGAGTGTCAAATATCATCGGAGTGAACACGCTGCGTCTCGTATGGAATACATTTGCTATCCAACTGACCCCAGAAGCGCTAAAGAGTATCCAGGAGAAAGCTGCAGGAGGTCAAGTGGATGGAGCACGAATCAAACTCTCGGCCGTGAAGGCATCCAGAGTTGCCGTGGAACAGCATATGAATAACCCAGCTGTCAACGGCTCGGTTCAGTTATCTGCTGTAAGTGATGTAATTAACTTCAGTTTGGAAGTTATTAGTACGAATGGCACTGCCGTACCGGTAACCCGTTTTGATAAGCCACTGACGCTTACCTTCATATTAGATTCAGATTCCAATCCTAATTTGCTGGGCATCTACAATATAGCCGGGAACGGAGCTCTTGAATTTATGGGCGGAACGCTAGCTGATGGAAAATGGAGTACGGAAATACAGCATTTCAGCCAGTTTGCAGTCCTGGAATATGACAAGACATTCTTGGATGTCAGTACGGATAGCTGGGCGAGGGATGTTATTAAGACAATGGCGGCTAAACATATTATCCAAGGTATTTCCGATACTGAGTTTAATCCGCAAGGGAAAGTGACAAGAGCACAATTCGCGACCATGATTGCAAGAGCGCTAGGCTTAGAGGCAGGAAGTCATTCAACGTTTATTGATGTGGACTCCAAAGCTTGGTATGCAGAGTACGTTGCAGCCGTAAACGAAGCGGGCATAGTGCTCGGACGTAGTTCGGATTCATTCGCACCGGACCGCAGCATTACCCGCGAGGAAATGGCCGTAATGATCGTTAGGGCTTATGAATATTTACAAGGCAGCAAGGTAAATGAAGTTTCAGCAGGCTCGTTCAGTGATTATTCCCTAATTCATGACTGGGCACAGAAATCAGCAAGTTTCGCTGAGCAGGCAGGGCTGATAAAAGGACGCGGCAATATGCAATTCGCACCGCAAGAGATGATGACCCGTGCCGAAAGTGCGCAAGTCATCGCCAATCTGCTGGGATATTTGTAAGCCGCACTTCCATGAACCTGGCAGCTGCATTTAGCGGGTGCCAGGTTTTTTTATAAGTTCAAAGAAGGGTTTATACAATTGCGAGGCGTCGATAAGTGGCAATGTCAGCTTTTTTTGCCGTATTTTCCAGGTGGAATGCCCGTGATGTTCTTGAAAGTACGTATGAAATTGGCATAGTCATTGAAGCCGGATAGATAACAGGTTTCGGATACGGAGTTTCCGGAGGATAGGAGCTGTTTGGATAAAGCGATTTTTTTAAGCAGGACGTACCGGTAGATCGTTCCTCCTGTCTGCTGCTTGAACAGGTGACTAAGATAATATTTATCGATGTTTAATTCACCAGCGATCTGCTCTAGCGACAGATTCAGATGCAGATGGTTATCGATATAGCGCATGGCCGATTGAATATGCGATGAAATAATACTGGGTATGGTGGAACTAGTACGGCTATATAGCTCATTAATGAGGACCAGAATCTGGATCAGATAAGTTAAAGCCAGAACCTCACTGCCGTATTGAGGATTCTCCAAAATTGCAATCAGGCGATAGGCAAGGGTCATGTACTCTGCAAGCAGTGTTTCATCCATTTGAGCGAGATTCTGCTCTCCGGGCTGACGGTTCTGGAAACAGGCGAGCAGATTTGTGGTTGCGGTGCAGAAGGGATATACAAGTGGAGCTTTGAAATGAATTGTTAATCGTTCGTAAGGCTCCGGAGATAGATTAATGATTTTATGAATCTCGTGATTGTTGAATAAGAGCACATTGCCACGTTGAAGCGGATAGCTGTACTGATCCACAAATCCGTTCACCGTGCCCCCTAAAAATAGGAAGATTTCAAAGTGATCATGAATATGAAAATCTTTGGTGGGTGAGATCGGTGAATTGCCGATGCCCGCCAGTATGTCGCCTTCGAACGGCTGATAATACTGGGCATGTTTCATCCGGATAACCCCTTTCAGATTAATAGCAACAAACGCAATAAATAATCATTAATCGCAAAGACATTGCAATAATACAACACTAAACTATAGAAGAAGATTACGCAATAAGCCAAGTATATAGCTGGTCTGAATATGAGTAGGACGGATCTGCATCTGCTGAATAGACGCAATTGAAAGGGTGGATGGTGTATGAATAGTACGAAACACCGCAAATATTGGTTGGATACGATGCTACAGATCGGGAACCCAGTACTTGACGCCTTGTCGCAAAGAAAATTAAAGGAACGGCTGCCCACCGAGTTTCATAGTGACAGGAGCAAGTTTGCGCATTTGGAGGCATTCGCCAGGCTGGCCTGTGGAATGGCCCCATGGCTAGAGCTTGAAGGGCTGGAGGGTGAAGAAGAAGAGCTCAGGGCTCGTTATGTCCTATTGATGCTGGAATGCATCGATGCCGCTGTTGATCCATCATCACCTGACTATATGGATTTTAAGTCCGAAGGCCAACCGTTGGTCGATGCGGCATTCCTCGCTCATGCGTTGGTGCGTGCACCGAAGCAGCTTGCCGGGCGGCTGAATGAGCGGGTCAAAGGTAATTTAATAACAGCTTTGAAGCGAACACGCCGGACTGCACCCAGCGGGAGCAATTGGCTGCTGTTTAGCGCAATGGTTGAAGCAGCTTTGTATATACTCGGCGATTCAGAATATGACCGGATGCGTGTTGGTTATGCGATCCACATGTTCATGGATTGGTATAAAGGCGATGGTATCTACGGGGATGGCAAGGACTTTCACTGGGATCATTACAATAGCTTTGTCATTCAGCCGATGCTTGTGGATGTGGTTACACTTTTTGAACGGGACTCGGAGCAATACTCCGCATTGAGGCCATTGATTCTGGAGCGGGCACAAAGATACTCAACTGTTCTGGAACGGATGATTGCGCCGGACGGAACGTATCCGTTTATCGGGCGCTCTATCGTTTACCGTTTTGGTGCGTTTCAGCTGCTATCACAAGCGGCGCTACAGCATTTTCTGGAGGATGCGCTATCACCCGCACAGGTACGCTGCGCCTTGACCGCTGTAATCACACGGACTATGGGATTTCCAGGGACGCTGGATGAGGACGGGTGGCTACGTCCGGGGGTGTATGGTTACCAGCCCGAGCTTGCGGAGAGCTATATCAATACGGGAAGTCTCTATTTATGCGCTTCAGTATTTCTTCCTCTGGGGTTACTTCCTTCAGATCCTTTCTGGGCAGGGACAGAACTGAAATGGACAGCACAAAGAATCGCAGCCGGAGAGGATGTTATGAGAGATCATGCCTTGAGTAGATAGGGGGATCTGATCTAATCGGTCAAAGGGAGGGGAAAAGCATGAACAGACAGGAGCTTTTCGGAATTGTCCAAGAAATGAAGCCAGCAAATCTGAGCTTGTATTATCCTGATGGAGAGTCGGATGCTTTTTGGAAACAAGCCTTATTATCCGAGGCATTAAAGGAAGATATCAGCGAAATCCGCGAGGAGGCTCAAAGATTAGACAGCCAGCCTATATCAGAGCTGACGGATACGCTATTTTCAATTTTTTCGCGCACGGGTTCGAGGTTAGAATATGAACGGGTCTATTTCGAACGGAGAAGAAGGCTGAATACATATGTATTTATGACCTTGCTTGAGCCGGATAATGTCAGACTTCTGGAGAACCTGGAAAATATCCTATGGTCTATATGCGAAGAGTACACATGGTGCCTGCCAGCCCATCTTCCTGCAGATCATAATACAGAGAACATTGATCAGTTTATTGATCTGTTCTCCTCGGAGACCGCTTTTACCCTTGCCGAAATTTCTCTATTACTGGGAGAACGACTTCCGCTGCTTCTTCGATCCCGAATCAGACATGAAGTAGAAAAGAGAATATTTCGACCTTTTATTGAATGTGGTCCTTATGAATGGGAGACTGCACGTCATAACTGGGCAGCAGTGTGCGCAGGGTCGATCGGGGCAGCCGCCTTATTGATATTGGATGATCCTGCTGTGCTGACGAATATCCTGCTGAAGACAGAGCGCAGCATGAGCTACTATCTGGAAGGCTTCGGGGATGATGGGGCCTGCCTGGAAGGTCTGAGTTACTGGAACTACGGATTTGGCTATTTCACGTATTACAGCGATCTTCTCCGGGTTAGAAGTGAGGGAAGAGTAGACTGGTTTGCAACGGACAAAGTGCGAAGTATCGCTCAGTTCCAACAGAAAATTTTCATCGGTGGCAATTTTGTCGCCAATTTCTCTGACTCAGAGCCTCGAATTCACATACATATGGGCTTGTCCCATTATTTAGCTGATACCTATCCAGAAGTAGAATGTCCTCCGCCTGTGCTTCGCACTCCTTACGCTAAGGATCACTGCAGCCGCTGGGCTCCGGCTTTTCGAAATCTCATCTGGAGAAGGACCGGCGATGAGAAACAGGATCAGGATTGGGGAGCTGCCAGTTATTATCTTCCTGATGCGGGATGGCTTGTCTCGCGTTATCAGTCCGGAGGAAGTTCGTTCGGTTTTGCGGCTAAGGGAGGACATAACGCTGAACCTCATAATCACAATGATCTGGGACAGTTCATTCTGTCAGGTGGAGGCGAAATCTATGCAGCTGATCTCGGCAGTGGAGAGTATACGGCTGAATATTTTGGGGCTGGCCGTTATCAATATGATTGTAACGGCTCGCAGGGACATTCGGTTCCGATCATCGGCGGCCAGTATCAACTGGCTGGCAGGAAGCATAGTGCTACAGTTCTGTACGCGTCGGCTGCGGTTGAAAAAGATGAACTGAAGCTGGAGCTGTCTCAGGCATACGAAGTGGAAGAGCTTCAATCCCTGATCCGCTCTATGGTTTGGTACAAGGGGCAGCATCCTCGCTTGGAGTTAATGGACGAGTACCAGTATAACGGTAAGTCAGTGAGCTGGACAGAGCGGTTCGTTACCTTGCGTCGTCCGAAAATGCTGCGTTCTGGTGTTGTGCTGCTGCCCGGAACTGGAGTAGGCGGAGTGGAACTGAATTATGATGTTCAGATCGTTGAGCCAGAGATTACTGCACGTGAGTACCGGGATCATTTTGGCAGGGATACGGTCTGGCATACGCTAGACTTTCATGCTCTTCAGCCCGGTTCTGAAGGGAAATTAGTATTCACCTTTCAATTTATATAAATCATGAAAGAAATAGTGAATCATTCTAAGAAGGCGGTGTTTGAAATGAATATAACGGAAAACCCTACTTGGCTGGATGAAGCTTGGAACAAGGCACTTGAAAAGACAAGATGTAACAGTGAAAAGATCGGTGCAGAATTTCCACACGCGAGTCAAGATGGTAAATACTTGCTTGAAGCGCCGAACTGGTGGACAGCAGGGTTCTGGCCGGGAATGCTCTGGCAGTTTTATTCTGAAAGTGGGGAAGAAAGCCTTAAAATGATCGCAGAGCGCTGCGAAGAGAGACTCGACGAGGTACTGGATGGCTACGTTAAGCTGGATCACGATTTAGGCTTCATGTGGATTCTTACCAGTGTGGCAAATTATAAGTTGACGGGTAGCGAAGAGTCGCAAATTCGGGCATTAAAGGCAGCCAACTACCTGGCAGCCCGCTTCAATCTGAAAGGGCATTATATTCGGGCTTGGAATCCATGGAGTGTAGGGGAGGACAACAGCGGAGTTGCTATTATCGACTGCTGCATGAACACCAGCCTGTTGTTCTGGGCTTCCGAGACAACGGGTGATCCCCGCTATCGTCATATCGCAGAGGCGCATATGGATACTGTGCTGGAGCATTTTATCCGATCAGACGGCTCCGTATACCACATCGTCAAATTCAACCCGGAGACGGGTGAAGTGGTGGAGAAGCTTGGTGGGCAAGGCTTTGCACCCGAATCGGCTTGGTCACGCGGCACGGCTTGGGCTATTTACGGCCTAGCGCTTGCCTATCATCATACGGGAAAGCGAAGCTACTTGGATGCAGCCAAGCAGGTAGCGCATTTCTTCTTGACCCGACTGCCGGATGATCACGTTCCACATTGGGATTTCCGCGCTCCCGGTGAAGTCGGCGAGATACGTGATAGCTCCGCTGGTTCCTGCGCAGCGAGTGGATTGCTGCTGCTAGCCGACCAGGTGGATGATTCGGAGTCCCATGTGTACCGGAACGGGGCTATAAGAATAGTGGAATCTCTCTACAGGAATTATGGCAGTTGGGACAATGCGGACGAGGAAGGGTTGCTGCTTCATGGTACAAGTAACTACCCTGAGAACCGGAATATAGATGTTCCGCTTATCTACGGTGATTTTTTCTATGTCGAAGCACTGGCTCGACTTAAAGCAGCAGGACCCTTCTATTGGGAATAGGGGGAATTATGATGAACAATGAGAAATCTTTTTTTCGTATTGGAGATAATCCGCTAAAGACCCGTGAGGATCTGGTGATCGCTCTTGAGCAGCTTACGAATCCACTTCGGCCGTTCTACAGCAAAGGTGGCTCACGACTTAAAATTGGCAAAACAGGGGCGAGCTATTCGGCAGCAACTGCTGAAATGGAAGGTTTCTCGCGGGTGTTGTGGGGTCTGGTACCCCTGCTCATTGGTGGTGGAGACAGCGAACTCTGGCACATCGTGCTGGATGGCATTCGGCATGGCACCGATCCTTCTCATGAAGAATATTGGGGAGAGGTGAAGGACTACGATCAGCGTTTGGTCGAAATGGCGGTCTTCGGCTTCGCATTGGCAGCCATTCCGGAACAGATTTGGTTGCCGCTTGCTCCGAATGAGCAGGATCAATTATACCGTTGGCTGAATCAAATAAACGCCCATCCTTGCTATGATTGCAATTGGCTGTTCTTTAACGTTCTAGTCAATATCGGATTCCGCAAAATCGGTCGTCCCTACGACGCAGGACAACTGGAGAGCAATTTAAAGCGCATGGATGATTTCTATTTGGGAGAGGGCTGGTACAGCGACGGGATTAATGGTCACAGCGATTATTACGTACCTTTTGCTATTCATTACTACGCACTGCTGTACGCAAAGCTGATGGAACAGGAAGACCCCGAACGTTCCCGTGTGTTCAAAGAACGGGCTCGATTGTTTGCTGTCGATTTCATCGGCTGGTTCGCACCCGACGGTTCCGCACTTCCTTATGGACGTAGCTTGACTTACCGCTTTGCCCAGTCGGCATTTTGGAGCGCCGTTGCCTACGCAGATGTTGAAGGATTTCCCGCAGGCGTGGTGAAAGGTCTAGTGCTGCGAAATCTGCGTTGGTGGTTCAGCCAGCCGATTGTTGACGCCGATGGCGTACTGACCATCGGATATACTTACCCGAATCTGGTCATGGCGGAGAATTACAATGCCCCCGGATCTCCGTATTGGGCGTTAAAGACTTTCTTGCCGCTGGCTCTAGGGGTGGATCATCCGTTCTGGAAGGAAGAGGAACTGCCGCTACCGTCCATTCCGGCTGTCATGGTTCAGAAGCCTGCACATCTTGTCATCGTCCGCGAGCACGCTTCCGGTCATGTAGCGGCCTTCAATAGCGGACATTTATACACGAATGAACATACCCACACCTCGGCCAAATACGAAAAATTCGTGTATTCAACAGGCTTCGGCTTCAGCGTGCCCCGCTCCGAATGGGGGCTCTCCCAAGGAGCGTTCGACGCTATGCTTGCGCTGAGCGAGCGCGGAGACAACTTATACCGGGTACGACGCCAGAATATAGAGTCTGAGATGATAGACAACGTCCTACGTTCCGTCTGGAAACCGTGGGCCAATGTCGAGGTTCAGACTTGGGTTGTCGCCGGACTTCCTTGGCATATTCGGATTCATCGAGTCGAAACTGGACGGTCGCTGGATACCGCAGAGGGTGGATTCGCACTTGGTCAAGAGAATGAAATGATATCGAAGATCGATGTGGCTGGTGCGATGGCCTCCACTGCTTGGGGAACCAGCGCAATCAAGGATTTGCTAGGTTGTCGGAAGGGTGAGTTGGTCTGGCCGAACGCCAATACGAACCTGCTTCACCCTCGAACGGTGCTGCCGATGCTGACGAGCACCCTTGAGCCGGGAATTCATTGGCACGCTTCGGCCGTCTATGGTTGTCCCTCAGAGGGGGCTTTGGATATTCAGGCTGATCAAGCTGATGAGGTCCTCAAGCATTCACCTGAGCAAGATTTGAAAGTTAAGTTCAGCGAGGGAACGTTAACCATTGTCACTCATTTTGGGAGAGAAATCGTTCTTAATATATAATGAGTTTGTTGAATATTTCTCACACTAATTGAAAAGTCACAATAATAGCCCTGATGCAGAACTACTGCACTAGGGCTATTGTTTTTATGTGGATTTTTATGATTTTATCTTTTAATTATTGAGTTTTTTATCAAATGTTTTCTTAGATGGACAATTATGCTATAGTACTCTATCTAGTCATTTACAGAAGTATTGATTTATCAGACGATGAATAAACTGACTTTTGGCAAAACTAGAAATACCGACATCTATAGAAAGATAAGAAAGGCAGGAACTCCTTATGGACAACGGCAGTCTGGTCACGTGGATACTTTCATTTGTTATGATTATAAACATATTGCTCTCTGCTGGTTTTTTATTTTTTGAGAGGAGAGATATTGGTTATACGTGGGCGTGGCTTATGGTTTTTTATTTCATTCCCATTTTGGGCTTTATTATTTATCTCTTTCTTGGTCGTAATTTAGCAAAAAAGAATTTCTTTGGCCTTTCAGCTGAAGAAAGTAAATATCTACAATCAACTGTAGATCATCAATTGGCTACATTAAAGGATCAACGCGAGAATCAGAACGCTTTGTTAACGAAATATGCTGATTTAATTCATATGAACCTTGTTTCATCGAATGCGCTAATGACAACAGATAACGAGATAGCTATTTTTAACGATGGTAAACAAAAGTTTGACTCTTTATTTAATGATATTAGAAATGCCAAAAAAGAGGTCAACATTCAATATTACATCATCCAGCCTGACGATTTAGGGACAAAATTAAGAGATGAATTAACTAAAAAAGCCAAAGAAGGAGTAAAAGTGAGGGTTCTCTATGACGAAATCGGCTCCAAGAGACTTTCTCTTAAGTTCTTTAAAGAACTACTTTCTGCTGGTGGAGAAGTAGAGGTATTCTTTCCATCACTGCTTAGACCGATAAATTTTCGAATGAATAATCGAAATCATAGAAAACTATGTATCATCGATGGGGAAATTGCTTATATTGGTGGATTTAATGTGGGAAATGAATACTTAGGGATAGATAAAAAGTTTGGATATTGGCGGGATACACATTTTAGAATGAAGGGTGGTTCCGTTAATCAAATTCAAGGCAGGTTTCTTCTGGATTGGAAACATGCCCGGAAACACGAGCAGGTAAGCTTCGATCAATTTTCCTTTACTACTGGAAGTCATGCCGGATCAAGTCCCGCTCAAATTGTGTCTAGTGGTCCTAACTCGCTAGTTGAGCATCTGAAAAATATGTATATTAAGCTGATCTTGAACGCCAAACGGAGTGTATATATTCAGACGCCATACTTCATTCCAGATAGCAGTTTTATGGATGCGTGTAAAATTGCACTCCTATCCGGTGTGGATGTACGTATTATGATTCCAAATAAGCCTGATCACCCTTTTGTATACTGGGCAACTTGGGCGTATGCAGGTGAATTATTGAATTATGGAGCGAAAATTCTGTTATATGAAAATGGTTTCTTGCATGCCAAGACGATTGTGGTAGATGAAGAAGTAGCGTCCGTAGGGACAATGAATATTGATTCCCGGAGCTTTAGACTCAATTTCGAAGTTAATGCAATTGTTTATGATGAGCAAGTTGCTAAACAGCTTCAAGAATTGTTTCATGAAGATAGCCAGTTAAGTACAGAGCTTACCCCTGAGCGTTATAAAGAAAGGTCCCTTATAATCAAATTTAAAGAGGGGATTTCTCGTCTTTTTTCGTCTATCCTCTGAATACACAGACCCTATACTCCGTACAAAAGGCGAGCTGTGGACTTGTAAATTCACAGTTCGCCGCGGCACATGGATTCTACTATGCTTCACACGACACCCTGTTTTGATTTCATGCACTTAAGATTGTATGTGCGACCGTATACTTTTGCATATCTGACAATTCGGTCAATCATACGGGTGTCTTTCAGCTTAGTAAACGGGCACGGATCGGGAGCCGTATTCACTTCCAAGATCCATGGCTTGAGACGTTGATCTAAGGCAATATCTACACCGATTTCCTGAAGGCCAGGATAGACAGTGCTAAGCTGTCTGGCGGATTTCACTCCAATTTGCTTCATGGATCGGATCAATATTGTACAATTCTCTGCGCTTGTGTAGGCTTTCAATAATTCCTCAACCGGATAAATCGTTCCTCCTTGACTCCCGTTTGTAACTACTTTGCGAGGATGCGCCACGCGTCCTGCAACCCCTGTTGCTTCCCACCCACCTTTAGAATTTCGCTGCACCATCACCCGGATATCGAATGGGCGGCCATCGTACACCAACAGCCTGATCCCCTTTTGAACTAAATAGGACTTCCCTTGGGCTTCTCGTAAGAGGGCCCGATATGCCGTGTCGTAATTAGAGAATTTGTGTACGTGGGTACCGGACTGATAGCTGTATTGTGCACGAGTAAGTTCAACCCGTATCACGCCCTGTCCTAAAGATCCGCAGCAAGGCTTAATGTACACCATCTTATATTTTTGTAGCATTTCATAGAGAGTGTTCTTATCCATTTTTTTTGTAAGCGGGACATGTTTATTTAACTCTTGATTTCTAACCAGCACCCTTGTCTTCGTCAGCTTATTGGATATACGACTTATCTGCTTCATCATTTTGTCCCTCCGTCTCAAAAGATCCATAGGCTATATTACGGAAATGCCTCAGCTTTTGATTGGGCAACCACCGAATCGTAGAACACACTGAAAGAACTCTACATATGATTATGGTAGGTATTTATCTATGGGCTGCAGCTTGCGGTCAACAGGAGGCGGCCATCATGCTGCTCGACAAAGACAAATTGCAGGATAAGTTACTTGAAGTAATTGAGGCATTTCCCTGGTATAAGGGGCTGATCGGCGGTGAAAGAGCGAATTATAGCTTAGAGACGCTTCCGCTTATGACGTCGACAACGCTAGATACCTATTATTATAATCAACCTTTTGATCCTTCTTTGACCGTATATAGGACGTCGGGTACAAGCACTGGCCGTCGAAAAGCCATACTTTACTCTAAGGAAGACGATAAGCACTATATAGATATTAAAACGAAGCTGTACGGTGATCTTATTGCGGGAAGCGGATGTGTTAGCGCTTTGGCGGATATGGGTACTGGGCATGCGGCGAACACTGCACTGTCCATTTTTGAGCGGTTAGGATTGGAACATCATTCAATTCCCTTCGAATTGCCGATCGAGCAGCATATTGAACAGCTTCAAACCTTCAAGCCTGACTTACTCTACACAATGCCTTCCATCCTTGATCATATCGTACATGCTACTAGAGATCCGCGGGCTTTTGGAATCCGAAAGATTATTTTGGTTGGGGAAATCGCCTCATTAGGTTGGCAGCGGAATATGGCCCGTCTGTTCGGTCTTGAACCGCGCGACATCATTGATACGTATGGCTCTATTGAAATAGGCACGATTGCTTATTATTCACATGATCTTGGCAGGTATATTTTTGCTGATGGGATTTTTGCGGAAGGGGTCGGGGCGCAGGAGATTAGCGAAGAACTAAGTCCGCTTAGTAATGATGAAAGTGTTCTTGTTCTTACCTCCATGGTTCGCAAAATGCTGCCAGCTATTCGTTTCGTTACCTATGATGTTGTAAGGGACTTTAGGTCTGTGATGATAGATGGTGTGGAGAAGCAGAGCTTTAGTTCCATCGTCAAACGGGTGGGTCGGGAGCTGAAGCACGGGGAGAAAATAAGCCTGTACGATATCGAACAGGTCGTATACCGACATCTTGAAGATGCGATCATTCGGGTCAAAGTGAGGAAGAATGCGCTGACCGTTTATATCAAAAGTAAATCTGCGGATAACTCCATTGTCTCGAAGATCAAAGAGGAAATTAGGGAATGCATTCCGGAAATCGGCATGATGATTCGAAACCATCTGCTGGATGATATTGAGGTCATTATAGTAGGCAAAGACGAGCCGATGGACAGCGGAAAGGTTAAGAACAAAAAGCTATATTACCAGAAAGATAGAGATCGTGTAGAGATGGCCTTCACTGACGGTATTTTGTCGACTATCGGAAATACACCCTTAATCAAGCTGAAGAGCTTGTTCTATAAAAGTGAGTTTGACGTCTATGCAAAAATGGAGCTGATGAACCCGGGGGGAAGCGCCAAAGATCGTCCCGCCCTGCGGATGATCCAAGCGGCATGGAAGGAAGGAACAATAGGCCCGGGAACTACCATCATTGAATCAAGCTCTGGTAATATGGCGATCAGCTTGGCCATGATTTGTAAGTATTTGGGGATGCGTTTTATCAGCGTTATTGATCCAAGAACCACGGAAACGAATCTGCAAATTCTGAAGGCGTTGGATGCCAAAATCGACTATGTCGCCAATCCAGATCCCGTAACAGGAGAGTTTCTTCCTGCTAGACTGAAACGTGTGCAGCAGTTATTGGCGGAAATACCGGGCAGCTACTGGCCGAATCAGTATGCAAACGCAAATAATTATTTAGCTCACTACCATACGACAATGAAAGAAATCGTGACTGTTCTTGAACGAGTGGATTATTTATTTTGCAGCGTTAGTACATGCGGAACCATACGGGGTCTTGCGGAATACGCAAGAGATCACGGACTTCGGACCAAGATCGTGGCTGTTGATGCAGAGGGAAGTGCGGTTTTTGGCGGAAATAAGAGTACACGGCGCTTCCCGGGACTGGGTGCAGGCATCGTGCCACCTTTCTGCAGAACAGATATAATCGACCATATCGTGCATGTCTCGGATTCCGATATCGTAAAAGGTTGCCGGATGTTGGCACAGAACGAATCCATCCTGGCTGGCGCATCCTCCGGGGGAATCATTGCCGCCGTTAAGCAGATGGAGCCAGAATTGACCCCGGGAGCTGTCTGCGCAGTCATTCTGCATGATAAGGGAGAGCGTTACCTCGATACCGTATATTCTGACTCATGGATTCATAACCAATTCGGTCAGGAGCTGTTGGCTGAATGTGATGATCTCACTGAGATGTAAGAAACGATATGTTTCATAAGGAGGTGACGGTATGCTGTACTTAAATGATCGAGATATACGGGCAGTAGGTGTTGATTGGCCTATTCTTGTGGAATCGGTAGAGACTGCTGTAGGTATCATCGATTCAGGTGATTATGTGCAGCCGATAAAGCCTTACCTAAGGTATAAGAGTCCACAAAACCGGATTATTGCAATGCCCGCATACGTAGGGGGAGAGGTGAACGCGGCAGGGATAAAGTGGATTTCTAGCTTCCCAGATAATATTGAGGCTGATCTACCTCGCGCGCATAGTATCATTGTATTGAATGAACCAAGTACAGGCCAGCCTTCAGCCGTCTTGAACTCTCCGCTTCCCAGTATTATTAGGACGGCTTCCATCAGCGGACTGATGATTCGTTACTTTTTGCAGGCGCGTTCAGTGGAGCGGATTCATCTAGGCATTATCGGCTGGGGACCGATTGGGCAGGTTCATTGTCAAATGGTTATGGCTCTGTATGGGGATCAAGTCGAACGTATCCGGATTTTCGATATCAAGGGAGTAGATTTATCAGGAATCTCATCTCTCTATAGAGATAGGATGGAAGTGGCTGAGACGTGGGCGGACGTTTATCAGCATTCGAATATCTTTATTACTTGTACTGTATCCGAACATCGGTATATCGATCTATATCCTGAAAAAGGTAGTCTTCTGTTGAATGTTTCACTGCGCGATTATAAGCCGGAGGCGTTAGCTTCGTTAAAAGCCATTATCGTCGACGATTGGGATGAAGTGTGCCGTGAGAATACGGATATTGAGCAGCTTCATTTGGAGCAGGGGCTCACTCGTGCTGACACCCAGATGATTACCGATGTTGTCTTGCGCCATAGCCTAGATGAATTCGGCGAAGATGAACCGATCTTCTTTTGCCCGATGGGGATGGCCGTCTTTGATATCGCTACAGCGGTGTATTACGTAAACAAGGCGAGGGAAAAAGGGATAGGGACCGAGCTGGAGTAAGGAGAGCAAGAATGAGAGCAATTCTGTCCATATAACAGCGATAACCCGCTTATTGAGCGGGTTTTTCATTATGTTATGCATCATAGGTATCTTTTATAAATTGAATAAAATGTGCAGTGGCCGAGCTGAATAAATTATTTTTTTTCCAAGCCAAAACATGACTTGTAGTTCGTTCAGGTTCAAATGGAACAAAACAGGTACGTTCACTTTCCCGGATAGAATATGAGCCACTCACACAAATGGCATAGCCAAGCTTTCGTTCTACTAGAAGCATGGCGTTTGTCAAAAGATTATGTGAGGCAAAGATACGAAGACTCTCATTCTCGACCCCAAGCCAGCTTGCAATCTCATTTTGCACAATGGTACGTCGAGGTAGGATTAGCGGTAAAGTAAGAATATCCTGAATACCAATAGAAGACTTCTGGGCGAGAAGATCATCTCGTCGCATCAGAATTCCCCACTGTTCCTGATAAGGCAAGCGAATATAATCATATTTAGCGGCTTCAATGGGCTCTAATAATATACCTATGTCAATATTACCTCGGTCCAGCTTCTCCCGAATATCATCCCCATCCGCACTATACAATTCATATTGTACCCTAGGGTGTCGATTGGAAAATCCCTCTAATAACTCCGGCAACGCCCTGGATACGGTGGACTCCACACATCCGATAGAAACTACTCCACCAAGCAAATCTTTTTGTTCTGCCAAATCTCTTTCTGTTTTATCTAGTAGTGAAACGATCTCTTTTACTCGCTGTTGAAACAGAAGTCCACTGTCTGTTAGAGTAATCTGCCGTTTTCCCCGAATAAACAAGCGGGTATCCAATTCTTCTTCCAGATCCATTAGCTGTCTGCTTAGAGTGGGCTGGGTAATGTGGAGGATTTCTGCTGCTTTTGTTATATTGCCTATCTTAGCCACTGTTAAAAAATATCTGAGAACACGAACATCCATGATTGTTCATTCCTCCTCTGTTGTTACCTCATTTAATAATAACATCTAGAATTCCCAGATTAAACGATACGTATTAAGCATGATACGTAATTCATCATAGGCATTAGATATTTATTGCTTTAGAAACTACCATGGAAGTATGAGTTCTGTGACTTAAAACGACTACAAAATGGAGTTATACAAATGAGCAAACTAGAAACTGCAATTACGAAACCATTATTATTTTCCAATCTACAACTAAAGAAATTATTTCTCCCCTTAATGATAGAGCAATTATTAGAAGCTATGATGGGATTGGTGAATTCTGTCATGGTAGCCTCTGTTGGGGAGTCAGCAGTATCGGGTGTATCTTTAGTAGAAATGGTGATGTTACTGTTGATTAGTATATTTGCAGCGCTCGCTACTGGAGGTACTGTAATTGTGGGTCAATATCTTGGAAGTAAGCGGGAGAATCAGGCTAGAGAAGCAGCGAATCAATTAGTTTGGTTTGTTGGTAGTGTGGGGCTAGTGATTATGGTTTTGATTTATTTACTGAAAGGATTTATTTTACATGGTTTATTTGGAACGATTACAACTGAAGTGTATGGACACGCGAATACTTATTTATTAATTGTTGGGGTTTCAGTTCCTTTTTTAGCGCTTTATAATGCAGGTGCAGCCGTATTCAGAACGATGGGGAACTCCAAACTACCTATGCAAATAATGTTGGTTGTGAACCTTGTGAATATAGCAGGGAATGCCTTGATGGTATATGGACTTGACATGGGAACGGCAGGTATCGCTATTCCAACGTTATTTTCCAGAATGGGGGCTGCAGTTTGTATTCTTGTTCTAGTATCTAATCCAAAGAATCTCTTATCTTTGAAAAAGACCTTGCGGCATAAATTTGATGGCAAGATGATCAAGCAGATGATGAGAATTGGTGTACCTTATGGAATGGAAAATGGAATGTTTTATATTGGACGGTTATTGATATTGAGTTTAGTCTCCACATTTGGAACAGCGGCTATTGCAGCAAATTCAGTTGGCAGTACGATCGCTTCCTTGCAAGCGTTACCTGGAATGGCTATTGGATTAGGAATGTCTGTTGTGATTTCGAGATGTGTGGGTGCTGGCGAGTATGCTCAGGCTAGGTATTATACAAGGAAGATTATTGGCATGATCTATGTGGCACAGATCGTTAGTTCTGTTGTAAGTCTAGCTTTGTTTCCAAGCCTACTACGTATGTATCATTTTTCAGAGGAAGCGGAGCAATGGGCAACCATGATCGTATGGAGCCATGCGATCGTCATGATGCTGATCTGGCCTTTTGGAAATGCACTGCCAAGTGTTTTTCGGGCGGCAGGAGATGCGAAATTTCCTATGGTCGTAAGCATGATTACTATGATTTGTTGTAGAATTGCGTTCGCTTATGCACTAGTATATTGGTTTCATATGGATATGTTTGCAACGTGGATTGCAGTCTATTGTGATTGGTTGATTAAAGCAGCATTGTTTATTTGGCGGTATATTAGTGGGAAATGGACAAAATTCCAAGCGATACAATAAAGACAGCCCTGATGAAGAATACATCGGGGCTGTCTTGCAACTGGTGCAACTGATTAAAGGGTATAACCGAAGCCTAGTATAGTAAAACACTTATCCTGATCTTCGGGCACCATTTTGATTTCTATCTGATGCTCACTGCTAGCTTCGTTTTGATATAGAATTACCGGATTGCAATGTGTCCAGTTGTTCACGTGAGGATCAGCAGTAACTGCAAGGCTGCCGTCTACGAAGATATCCGCCTTGCCGAATTCGCTGCTGCCGGAATCCTTGTATATGAGGATGAGATTTTTACTCGTTATTGTCAGCTTGAAGCTTTCTTCTCCAGACGCTCTTGAATGCATCCAATTATGAGGGAATTCCGGAGTACCGTGAGAGTCAGCATCCATTTCTACCCGCTGCAAATCGGTATCGATCCCCGAAAATCCACCTACTTCGATCTTACCTGCGTCAATATAGTTTTTTCGATCCAGCAGGAGGGTTCCTGTAAAATCATTCCCGATAACCGGTCGTTGATCCAATAAGATCTCATCTTCATTCATTAGTGATTTATGGGTTTCGGTGAATAAATAAGCGAGACAATCAGCCATTACCCGGTGCCCCTCATTTGTCGGATGATAGATATCATAGAAAAATTGCCGTTTAGAGATGATGTTGCCTTCAGCTTTACTCAGGCGGAACTGCTCGGATACGGCATCCTTTACACTAACCATAGGAAGATTATAATGGCGGCCAATGGGGGAGAGCCGATCCTGCAGGTTCCAGTCATTCATAAACACACTGAACAGAAGGATTACGGCTGGCTGATGATCGGCGGAAAGTATTTTTAAGCATAAGCTTTCAAAACAATTGCCTTTCGTTTCATCCCCTTCGTCGTTTACCGCAAATTCCACTACCACGATATCTGGTGTTACGGAACCGTCTCTAAGAATATCTCTTTCATAGCGGATGACGCCAAGCTCGGAGGGTGTTCCGCCGACCCCAGCCTTCACAAAATGGATGTTCTCGCCACCATTTGTGCCGAATAAGTCTTTAAATCTTAAATACGACTGATAGGCATAACATTCCGTGTGTATCGGCTTAGCACCGGCTCCTTGAGTAATGGAACCTCCAATATAAGCGATCGTGACTTCCTCGCCCTTTATAGCCTTATTCATGGCAGCTTTTAATCTTTTATTATTGCCAGCGTGCAGCAAGGATTGTGTAATGATCTTTTGGTACTCATTCGATTCAAAAGCAACTGGTGGTTCAAGGATTAGCTCTGGAACAGAATAACCGTCATGCAAATAAAAAATAACACTCGCAATCGCCAGTTCGCCTGCGTGATTAAATTCAAAAGCAAATTTTCCGAGCACATCATCTTCTTCAGAACCCGGATTATCTGCTAACTTCAAAATAACCTCTGAACCATCGGCGGGGCAGGGTACACGTAAATAACTGCCGGTTTCATATTTACTAGTTTTGCCCCAGTGCTGCAATAAAAAAGTGACTGGATCTTCCTGCGCGTTAGTCCTTCTCACGGATACTCCAATACTGTGGACTAATTTGCGAAATCCTGCACTGTTCCCCAGAAGCTCCAGAATTGCTTTATCTGTGACGCCGCCTATAAATCTGGTCTTATCGATCAGATAGCTGCCTTCCAGATAAACTTCTTGTGAAGGTTTTCCTTCGGCTCTTGCTGTTGCTTCAATTGCTGTTTCATACAGCACAAAAAAGCCGTTTCTACGATCAGCCGGGTCCTTTGGAGCCTTCGGACCTTCAATCTGTTCGCCTGCAATGAGTTCGTTATTCTTTTCCATATGGATCATCCTCGCTTTGTAAGGGTCTCTTATTATGGATGCGCTTGCAAATGAAATGATTCTGCTACAGGGGAATACCTGTTAACAGTAACACCAAATATCTAGATTGTTCAACCAATAAACAAAGTTTCATTTAATAATTACAAAAACTTGCTAGTTTACACATGGAAGTTGAAATCGCTTACTTATATAATGTGCCTAGTCATACGAAAATAGGATGCTTAAGGGGAGAATAATCATGCCTAAGCAGGAATTAATCCTTGTGAAGCAGGGCAAAGCTGCCAAGATTTACGTGGATCTCAAAGGGAAGGATTATGCCGGTTTGCGCCGCGTGGCTCAGTCTTTTGCAGCAGATGTTAAACAGGTAACAGAGGTTGAACCTGAAATACATACACAATTGGAGGCATTGGATGGAACCGTTGTAATCGCTGGATCGATCGGAAGTAATGAGCTTATTGATCGTTTAATTGCGAAGGGGACAGTGGATGTGTCCGCCATCCAAGGGAAAAGGGAATGTTATAAAATTCAGGTAGTTGAAGAACCGACAGCAGGAGTGGACAAGGCACTCGTCATTGTGGGAAGCGATAAACGCGGGACGATGTACGGGATTTATTCTATCTCTGAAAAAATTGGCGTTAGTCCGTGGAAATATTGGGCAGATGTTATACCAGAGAAAAAAGCAGATTTGATCTTACCTGATAGCCAGCTACATAGGATTTCCAAAGAACCTTCGGTTAAATACAGAGGGATTTTTTTGAATGACGACTGGCCGTCCTTGGGCTCTTGGGTAACTCAAAGATTTGGTGATTTTAATGAAGATTTCTATGACAAGGTGTTTGAACTAATTCTTCGATTAAAGGGGAATTATTTATGGCCAGCGATGTGGAGTGCCGAATTCAGCCTTAACGGTAAAAGCAATCCAATCGCCAACACCCAGCATGCACAGGAATACGGCATTATAATGGGAACCTCCCATCATGAACCTTTATTTCGGGCAGGCAGTGAATGGCAGAAGGTATACAACCAATATGGAACAAGTAACTTATGGGATTTTGCCCGAAACAAACAAGCTATTACGGATTTCTGGGAAGATGGAATCAAACGGAATCAGGACTTTGACAATTTAATCACACTAGGGATGCGGGGAGAAAGTGATTCTGCGCTGGAGGGCTCCGACCAGGAGAATATTGACCTGCTGAAGGATATCATCCTTACGCAAAAAGAATTATTAAAGAAATATAATCTTGAGCACTCGCCCCAAATTCTAGCCGTATACAAGGAAGTGGAGAAGTATTGGTATGGCACTGCTGAGGTTGAAGGCTTGAAGGACTGGGAAGTCCTGAATGATGTTACGATCCTGCTGGCAGATGATAACTTTGGCAATCTCCGCAAAATCCCAACGGAACACGAACGCGATCGAAGTGCAGGGTGGGGGATGTACTATCATTTTGACTATCATGGGGGTCCACATTCCTATGAATGGTTAAACACGATTCCGCTGGAGAAGGTTTGGGAGCAAATGTGTATGGCATTCGACTATGGCATCCGTGATGTATGGATTGTGAACGTCGGGGATTTGAAGCCTATGGAATTGCCTATTTCCTACTTTATGGAATTGGCCTATGATTTTGAAGCTTGGGGTACCGGAGCGATTAACCGGACTGAGGAATATACCAAACGATGGGTAGAGCAGCAGTTCGGATATGCACTGGAACATGAGACATGCCTGGGCATCGCGCAATTGCTGAGTGAGTATACCCGAATGAACGGCCGCCGCAAGCCGGAGATTATTTATCCGTCAACCTTCAGTCCTATCCATTACAATGAGGCACAGAGAGTGCTGAAGCAGGCGATTAGGATGGAGAATGCCGCTGACCAATACTATGCTCTTATTCCTGAATCATTAAAAGATGCGTACTACCAGCTTGTATATTTCCCTGCTGCTGCATCAGCCAATGTGCTCAAAATGCAAATATATGCTGGACTTAACAAGCTATATGCTGGACGAGGCAGTGTATTGGCCAATACCTACGCTACCCTGACTCATGAAGCCATCGATAGGGATAAACACCTGGAGCAGGTTTATAATAGCGGAATTACAGAAGGAAAATGGCAAGGAATGATGAGTTCCCCTCATGTCGGGTATGTTCACTGGAATGCAGAAGGGTGGAAATATCCAGAGGTGAGCACGTTGATTCCCGCTAAAGGTTCTATATTGATTGTTGATGTTGAAGGTACGGAGCAAGCGTATGTTGCGGGGACGGCAAAGCTTCCGGTATTTACAAATCTGCAAAAAGAAAACTATTGCATTACTATCAGCAACGGTGGAGAAGCGGGCTTTGAATATCAGGCAAGTAGCAGTGCAGCTTGGATCAAGCTTGAGAAAACATCGGGTTGGATCAAGGCTGGGGAGAGCTTACAGGTTTCTGTAGATTGGGAAAAGGTTCGCGAGACATCGACGGGTGAAATTACGATCTCTGGTGCCGGAGGCACCGTTATGGTTAGTGTAGCTGTGAACTTCACTGACATTCAGGATGTGCCAGCGATGACCTTTATCGAGGCTAATAATAGAGTGGCAATTGAAGCGGAGCATACCTCAAGTCGTGTTGCACAATCAGGGGTGGAATGGAAGACCATTGCTAACTATGGGCGTTCTTTATCCTCGGTTAAAATGTTTCCGGATACGGTATCTTTTGAACAGCCGGAGAATGCGCCTTATCTGGAATATCAGGTTTTAGTACAGCAGAATGCAGATTACAGCTTAACCGCGTATATTGCTCCGACAAATAACCTGTCACAGTTCAGTGGATTAAAATATGCGGTAGGCTTCGATGCACAGACGGCAGTGATTACGGATGCTTTACCTACGGATTTTGCGGGCGGCAATCATGATAATGAACCGTGGTGCCGCGCGGTTATGAATAATATCCATACCGTGACCACCATTCATGCTTTAACGAAGGGGATCCATACCCTCCGCTTTTACGGATTGGATGCGGGCCTGGTCCTGCAAAAGCTTGTGTTGTCCGCTGCGGAGCTGCCGTATTCCTATTTGGGCCCAGAGGAGAGCTTCTATACTAGGGGGACGCACTAATTCATAGTTAGAGCTAATTGAAGGGCTGAATCCCCGAATGGTTCAGGGTCCTCCGTTATTTCAAGGCAGATGACGGAGGATAACCCTTGATATTTTTGAAAACATTACTGAAGTAGGCGACATCTTGATAACCACAGTGCGCTGCTACTTCGGACACATTGAAGCCACCTGCGGACAGAATCATCTCGGCATTGTTCACCCGTACTTTATTTATGAATTCCTTATAGGTGGAACCGGTGTTTTGCTTGAACAGCTTGCCAAGATATACAGGATTTAAGGTAACCAAATCAGCTAGTTCCTTGATCGCAACTTCCTCCGAATAATGATCCATAATATAGGTCATTACTTTTTGGATTCTCAGATCGATCAGAGGTGTCTCTTGATGGTGGGTTATGCTTAACAGGCGATACACGATCAGTTGAAAAATGGCTCTGGCCTTCATTTTATAAAAAGGCTGTTTGCCCATCCATACATGCGAGAAATCTTTGATGTCCGCTAGGATCTCTTTAGTTCTCCAGTTTTTAGTTACGGTCTCAAAAGGGAGCTGCACATGATTGTCCTCCCCCTGCCAGAAGAAATTAAACGCAAAAGAACGCATGGGTGCCTCCTTAAAGGTCTGCGCTTCCCGAATACTTCCGGAAGGTGCATAGAGCATATCACCAGCTTCAACCGTAAATTTCTCCCCATTAATAAAATAGTTCGATTTCCCTTCCACAATGAAGGTAAGGTCATGGAAATCAATTTTGCTCCTCGTTATCTCCCAATCCGGGAAGGATCTGCGGTCGACGAACAAAAAAACATTCGGAACTAGATTCTCATATTTGCCAATGTCCATTTCAGCCATTGCTCCTTCCATATAACTAGAGCCGTACGAATACCGATTGGTATATTATACCGAAATGAAACCTATTACGAAAAGACTCTTTTAATCATCGGGAATGCCGTACGCCATGCATAATGAAATCCTTGAATTGTCGGTCCGTTGCCCGGTCTTCCTCCGTAACCACACCGCCCCGCTGATGCGTAATAATAACGGCTTTTTGTAAATACATGAAATACAGGTGGGTGGACTTCTGCAGAATGTTCAACCACTTATTTTTTTCCTCCGGAGCCACTGCTATTGTGTCAAGCAGTATAAGTCGCGAATACCAGCCTTCCATAGCCTTCTTAAAGTCAGGCAGTTCTGCAGGATTCTTAGAAAGCGTGCTGTAGTAAACTCCAAAAATGGCATCATAGTAGATCAGTGATTCCTGATGATCTCTTAGCGCCAAATATTTATCCAGAATGTTCTCCAGTGATTGTACCGGCTGTTCAAAATCAAAATCAAACAGCAGCTGTCCAAACATCCGCTCCAGGTTAAGGACATAGATTTGAGCGGCTAATTCTTCTTTGTCCTTATAATGATGATACAAAGTGCGCCGGGAGACCCCGGCTTGTTCTGCAATTTGAGCCATATCCGTGCGCTCAATACCTTGAGCACAGAACAAGCTGAGCGCTGTATCCTTAATGATCTCCCTCGTCATTTGCATCTGCTTTTCACGCAAATTCATTAATTTTCTCTCCTGCCTTGTGCGAGTATTTCGCTAATTCTGTGCTATTTCTGAGCTGGCTTCGACGTCATGAGGAACTTGCTCCCAACTGAATAGGGTTTCTGATGGTTGACTGCATCACCTAGCCATTTCAGAAGCTTCACACCATCTTGTTCAGCCTGAAAGAAGGTCTCTCTGGTTGCAAAAGTGTGCGGGGTTGTACCCGTCTTAGCATTTAGCCCATAGTCGGTCAGATAGTAATAATAATTAGGTAAAGTGGCAGCTAAAGAAGATACAGATTGCCGCATTTCCTGTGACCATTCATTAATAATGCGTTGATCTCTGGGCCCCTTGTAATCGTTGATGTTGTTCTGAAAGTGGATCAGAATCTCGTCAAATACCGAGTAGGATTGCAATATTACCGTATTCGCAGGCAGTAGATGACCGTTCGCTTTAAATGCTGCCCCGATGATATCCGCTTCAGGGGTATACCCAAAATTCTTAACGAAGTCTGCCTGCCATTCCTTATTCACAACATTTGGCCACTTGTCTGATTTCAGGAAGGAACTGTCTGAATATTGGAAGATCTCGGAGTCTTTGTAATGAGAGGCGATCTCCGGAGCCCAGAAGGCGGACCCGAATCCACCAGCACTTTCACCTGCAATTAGCAGTTTGCCGGGCTTTTCCACGTTGGCATATATCCAATCAAGGCTGCTTCGCACATTATTGCTGCCGTTATAACGCATTGTAAAGGTACTGCCGTCCTCTTTTTTATATTCAGCCGTACGGTTACCGATATGGAAATCACCCGTCGAATAGGGAAGGTAGACCACATTCCATCCATGAAAAGGATTGGCAGGGTTATCCGTATCCATCATACCTCTCAGCAATGTCAGCATATAGAAGGGGATGTTCTGGAAATAGTTGCCCGTATCTCCACCTTTAATGAAGTTCATTAGCTTGATTGGGTGCGCGGCGCTTTGGGCATCCCAACTGGCCCCTCCCCCGGAAAAAAAGATAATCCAGTTATTAGTCTCTCCCTTTTTATTCCAGATAAAATACTCTGATCCATCACTTGAAATGACATTTCCGTCCAGCTTGACTTTATTCCACTCATAAGGCTTCACTTCCGTGATTACGGGGGTGGCGGTGGCCGGTCTCTTGATCACAAAAGCGCTAATCGCAAGAATAGCAATCAAAGCAAGGCTCAATAATCCAATGCATGTGAATATCGTAATTTTCCCCATTCTTCTCATATACATCTCTCCCTTAATTGGAGTATACGCTACGTTAACTCATTGCGCAATGTGTATACTTAAATTCAAAATAAACAATCATAATCGAAAAACGGGGTGTCCTCGCAGCCTTTTATACATGGCTACAGGGACACCCCGATTTTGTATGTTACTTCATTTAATTAGATTCTATACTTCGATTTCAAATGTTCTAATTTCGTAAGGTTCAAGTACAAAGGTAATGACAGGTTCAGTGTGAACCTCACCTTCAGGACGTTCCATTAGATTACATTCTTGCCACGAAATAATGTTCAAGTCGCTCGTCATATCAATCTGCTGGCGGCTTCCGGAATAGTCGTGAACACGTACAACTAATTTTTGACCATCTTCAGATTTCTTAAGGGCAGAAACCATAACCGTATTCATAGAAAGACGAATCATGGACTTTGTTTCTACTTCAGCTTGCCCCATGGTGCTCCGCAGTGGATTGTTGATGGACCAGGCTTGACGGACGGTATCACCTTGTAGCCAATCCCCAGTATGAGGCAGGATAGAGTAGGTGAATGAATGTTCGCCTTGATCCGCATCAGGGTCAGGGTGTGTTGCCGATTTGATTAGGGATAGACGCATCACATTATCCTTGATGTCGTAGCCATATTTGCAGTCATTCAGCAAGCTAACGCCATAACCACGATCTGATAAATCTGCCCACTGATGACCCACAGTCTCGAATCTAGCGTAATCCCAGCTAGTGTTCCAGTGTGTTGGACGCTTAACATTACCGAACTGGATATCATAAGTGGCTTCGGTAGCTCGTATCGCAACAGGGAAGGCTACTTTCATTAGCTGTTTTTTCTCATGCCAGTCTACGTTCGTCACGAAGTCGATACGACGATGCCCAGCGTGTAAGATCATTTGCTGTTTAATCGTGGAATCCATATAGCTCCATGTGAATTGCACAATACAACGCAATGAACCATTTTCTATGACTTCAATACTAGTGCAGTCGATCACTTCGCGCATTTTTTGCTGGTAGTAGATGTCAATGTCCCAAGCTTCATGTGCTAATGGTTTATCCTCAAATACTTGGAACACATTACCGTGACTTCCATTAGCTAATACTTGACGCTGTTCGTGTTTATCAAAGATGGATGACAATTGACCTTGCTCGTTCCACGCTATTTCAAGGTGAGGCGTTGAAATTCCTGATTCATTCAGCTTGAATGGAGTGCTTAGTGGCTCAGAATTCACATCTGCCACGAAGGAGATGGTGGTGTATCCGAGAGAAGGAATGTCGGACACTTCAATGATCCAACGATCACCTTCACGCTGAGCTTGTAAGGGTTTACCTTCTGTGTTTATCCAATGTCCTGTTTCCATGCCAGGCTCTATAGTAATTTCTACGAGCTCAGTTAATTCCCAAGAAGCATTGTTCCAGATGGTATATTTACCGGCTTCACTTCCGTTCACTAGTAGGTTCGTAGATTGTTCCCATACAGATTGACCAATGGCTTCGGCTTGAGCATATTCAATCGTACTGTCTTCGTACACTTCACGAATTGAAGAACCAGGAATAATATCATGGAATTGGTTACGCAAAATAATTCTCCAACCCTCGTCTAAATCGGTCTGACGATAGTTCGACCAATCTTCAGACACCACACTTTGCAGTGCGTTTAGCCATTCCGCCTCGCGGTATAGCAGTTCAAGCTTGCGGTTCATCCGCTTATTGTAGGCTTGGCTAGTGTACGTGCCACGGTGATATTCTAAGTAAAGCTCACCATCCCATACATGGACATAACGATCTGTATTAGCAACGGTTTCTTGCAGATTACGGAAGTAATCTCCTGCTGTTCCTGTTTCAATCTTCGGTAGTCCTGGGAGATCGTTGAGTCTGCGGCGCATCTCTAGCATTTCGCGGTTAACCCCACCGCCGCCATCACCATATCCGTAAGAAAGTAATAAATTGCGATTCACTTCTTTATCCCGGTACGTATCCCAAATTCCTTTTACAGTCTTAGGAATGATGCGGCCATTATAGGTGTAGAACCAAGAATCTTCTTCAGACCAAGGCTCTGGTGTTGTAATGAAGTGTGTTAATACTTCAGTGCCATCAATACCACGCCATTGGAAGGTATCATGTGGCATGCGGTTGTATTGATTCCAGCTAATTTTGGTGGTCATGAACGTATTAATTCCTGATTTTTTTAGAATTTGTGGCAAGGACCAGCTGTAGCCAAATACGTCCGGCAGCCATAAATAATCACATTCAACACCAAATTCATTACGCAAGAAGCGAGTACCATATAGCAATTGACGGACAAGAGACTCACCTGAGGTCAAGTTACAATCTGCCTCGAGCCACATGCCACCGCCAGCTTCCCAGCGTCCTTCAGCAACACGTTCACGAATCTTCTCATAGATTTCTGGATAATCGTTTTTGATGTATTCATAGAGCTGAGGTTGAGTCTGTAAAAAAGTATAGTCAGGGAACATTTCCATCAGACGGAGTACGGTCGAGAAGGAACGCGCACATTTCTCACGGGTATGCTTCAATTGCCATAACCAAGCTACATCAATATGGGTATGACCAATACAGGTAACAGTAACTGGCGAAGACTTTTCCATTTTATTAATTTCATCACGCAAATAGTTACGAGCTTCCTCGATCGAAGCGTAGAAGACCTCTGAACCTGGACGAGACCAGTCAATCAGAAGAAACGAGCGGTCTACTGTACTTAGCAGCTGTGTATATTCTGGTGTTTTTGAATCGAGTACGTTCAGCGTCTCAACTACAGCAAGTGCAGTAAAGTAGAAATCATCCGTTGCATCGTCCAGCCAACAAATTTCTGCCATACGAATGCCATGCGTTTGATCTTTTTTAGGACCGCCACCTTCTAGTCCCGACCATAAACGGAAGGTAAGAGGAAGCTGCGTACCTACCGTTTCATCCGGCAAGAACACTTCTGTATGATTGGAATCTACACCTTGATAGGGTTTACCATTGTAAAAGAATAAAGATTCAAAGCCGGAGTTGTTTCCGGCACCCGTCTCGCCAAAATCAAATCGACCCAGTACCCTGCGTCCTGCCCAAGAGGCGGGTACGTCTATCTGTGTCGTTAGCCATAAATACAAATCGCGGCCTTTCCAGGTATCGCCAACCTGTAGCTTAGACCATTCTCCATCCACGGGTGGTTCCGCTGCAATTTCACCTTGTTCGTCAATCATAGAATTGAAAAAAGGAATGTGTATTCGATCCCGGTAACGATATTCGGAAATCTCGTTTAGTTGGGAGTTGAGTTTACGTTTGGTTAGAAACATGAGTAATAGCCCTCCATTATCTTGATGGGGGACGAGGATTATAAGACTTATAGGGTGATTACAGGTTTGTTTGGGGGTAGAAACCAACTATAGACGATTTTTAGCGAGATGTAAACTCATGATAAAGAAAAAGGTTGCAAGGAGGAAAGATTTACATCTAAAAATGAATGCGCTCCCATTGCACAAAAAGAAAGGTGGTGTTAAGCTTCTAATCCTAAAGGCTAGATTTTGAAGGAAGGTGAATTTGTTGAATATAAAGAAATTTTATCAAAATCATTTACGAAAAAAGCTGTTTAATAAAATTTTAGCTATATATTCATCCATCATCATTATTACGCTTATTGCCTCTTCCATTACCGTTTATAAATACTATGAACAGACGATCACGCGTCAACATGTTGATGCTAATCGAGAGGTACTGGATTACGTGAGTTTATATATGAATCAGCAGTACGAAGGGATTCAATTGGCCATCCAGCAAATTTATAGTGATGCTTCTGTAAGTGAGGATTTGTCCTACTTTTTGCAACATGATTATGGAGATTATCTTAAATATCGTTTAGATCAGTTTGCTGAAATTGGGAGCTTCGTACCCCATACATTCGATACTTACTTCAAAACGTATTTGAATCAGAAAAGTGGTATCTCTGACGTTATCTTATACAGCACTGAGAAAGAATTTTATTATTTATATAAAAATAATACACGACAGCTCTACAAAAGAGATATAGATATTTCGGAGCAAAAATCACCCATACCTAAGAATGGTTGGGTTTCGCATGAGAAAAAATTATTACTTAAGGAAATAAGGGAAGACAATAACAATTTGTATACGATGACTAGGGAGCTTAAAGATCCGATTTCATTGAAAACGATCGGTATGCTCATTATAGATTTTGATGCTGAACTTATTTCAAAATGGCTTGGTACGAAAGGTACAGAGAATAATGGCCAAGTGTTGGTTCTAACACCAAGCGGTGACGTCATATATGATTCCTTAGGAAGGTATATGGGACAGCAGTATCCGCATATCGCTGGTCTTTATTCAGACAACTGGACTGCACTGGATGGATTATCCAAAGTTAACTTAAATACAACGAATAGCTCAGGTCTTATTGTGGCAGGAATCATTCAGAAGTCGCAGGTAAACAAAGAAATGGTGGTAGTACGAAATTGGATTATCGGGATTACGGCAGCACTAATTGTTGCGGCAATGTCCATTACATACGGAATAATTTTACGTTTCTCTAAAAAAGTGAAGATCATTGTCAAATCTATGAAGCGCTTACAGGAAGGCGACTTAAGCACGCGCATTCATCTTAACCGGGAGGATGAATTGCAGCTCATTGCCAACAATTTTAACTATATGTGTGAAAGACTAGAACTGTATATTAATAAAGTTTACATTTCAGAAATTACGCAAAAAAATGCAGAACTCGTTGCTCTTCAATCGCAGATTAATCCGCATTTTTTATATAATACGCTTGAAGCTATAAGGATGCGGGCTATTTCGCAAGGTGCGAAGGATGTAGGTCAGATGATTTACATTTTATCTACGTTATTCCGAACGATGATTAAGAAAAGTATGGTTGTTACCATCGCTGATGAGATTGAATATTGCAATCTATATCTTGAGCTGTTTCAGATTAGGCATAAAGATAAGCTTCAAATCGAGTCACGAATAAGTCCAGTGGCTATGAATTGTTCTATCGTTAAACTGCTGATTCAGCCGGTCATTGAAAATTATATTGTTCACGGATTCAGGCCCGAACGCTCTGATAACCTAATCCGCATTGAAGTAACTGAATCAGACGGTAGCATTCAAATTGCTATTAGAGATAACGGAAATGGGATTATTCCCAGCAGGCTAACGGAACTTCAAAAAACACTTCAAGTCAGTATGCGAATGGATGCACCACCTTCCTCGCTTGGACTATGTAATGTGAATGAGCGAATTAAGCTTTATTATGGGATTGAATATGGATTATCGATTGCTAGTGAGATCGGTGTAGGAACAACAGTCATCATGAATATACCAGTGGTAAGGGAGAGTATTAAATAATGCACAACATACTTATTGTGGATGATGAACCTCTTATTCTTGAAGGATTACGTTCAGTGATCGAATGGGAAGATTATGGACTAAGAATCGCAGGGCAAGCGAGTAATGGGGAAGAAGCTTTAGAATTTTTGCATAGCCATAATGAAGCCATTGACATATTAATTACAGATATTACGATGCCAAAGCTTACGGGACTTGAACTCATTCAACAAATTAAGTCTTTTGATTCAAAAATGAGATTTATTATCTTAAGCGGCTATGAACAATTTGAGTATTTAAAAGCTGGAATGAGTCTAGGCATTGAGAATTATATTCTTAAACCCATTAATATAAAAGAATTGGAATCGACCATTGAGCAAATTGTTGAGGTCCTCAATCAAGAGGATGTTGAACAATTTCATGCGAAGGAGGATCAGCAAGTTTTACGTAACAATATTCTAAATCGTTGGGTCACTGGAAATATAGATCGACAGGAGCTATTGCATCGTTCAAAAGTCTTAAATATTTCCCTGGACTGTTCATGTTTTACGGTGGCTGCAATTCGGCTTATTACGGAACATGAAGAGGATGAGGGTCAACTGCACCCTAATCAACTTATGGAAGAATGTTATCGTATCGCTGTGCAGTCCGTAGCAGAGCGCGGAACAGTTATTGTATTTATTGATATGGAAGGTGATCTTGTTCTTATTGTTGCGGAGTCGACTGAAGATGAGAACAAAGAAGAAATGTATTGCATGCTGCAACAAGTGCAATGTGAGATTATGCATGAATTAGGAAAGTCTGTCTGGATTACGATAGGAAGTAAGGAATATACTTTTCAAGAAGTACCACAAAGTTATAAAAAAGCGAAAAGTTTATATGTGGATCATCTGATGCTGCCGGGCTACCCGATTATAGATGTGGACCAACTGTCTAAGATGGTGTTACATGAGGAAAAGCTCGAAATTGATTATGAAGCATTTACTAAATTATTATTATCTGGCGAGCGTGAGGCGGCAAATCAATTTATCGCAGAAACATTCCAAAAGCTGTTCGGATGTGGCGTGATTACACGCATTGATAATTACAACGTGGCGATTGAATTAATGTTGATCGCTAAGAATATGGAGAAGAACTGTAATTTCAGTGCTGTGTTTAATCCTTTGCTACGCATCCATACCATTGAGCAGTTGCTTCATCATGTGCAGGAAAGTGTGAATGAAACGCTGGACCAATTATCGCTAGTGAGTGAGGAACTCAGTCCGAATATGAGATATATGGTGGATCAAGTGAGCAAACATTATAGAGAAGAACTATCTCTGAAGACGCTCAGTCAGCGAATGAATATGCATCCTACTTACTTGGGACAGCTATTTCAGAAGGAGATGGGGCGAAGCTTCTCTGATTATGTGAATCAATTCCGAATTGAAAAAGCAAGACAACTGCTGCTTCAAACTACGTTATTAACCAATGAAATTGCAGCTGAAGTAGGGTATCTAGATCCAGCGTATTTTTATCGCCAGTTCAAAAAATCAGTAGGCATATCTCCAACAGAACTTCGAAATATGTATAAAAAAGAAAAGGCGTAGGATTTAGGAAATGTTCCCCGGTATCACGTTCAAGTGGAGGGTTCACGAACGTTGGTCACGGGAATGTTTCCTTTTTTTTGTTCAAATCTTAAGGATTTTCAAGCCTCACGGAGGTCGTTTTTTCTTGCGATCTTTAATTTTTACATATCATTCTGGAGTTTTTCAACTTTATGAAACCGCTTTTATAGCGCAGAATTAAAGATAGTTAAAGGGGCAAGGAAATAAGATCGAAAGGGTATTACGGGGATTGTTTGGGGATAGAGAAGGGGGATGTGGAATAGTGTCTGCATTTTTCAAAAGCTTAAATAAGGATAAAGTACTGTGGTTTATGGTATTACCAGGGACAATATGGTTCCTAATCTTTTGTTACTTACCGATGTTCGGAACCATTATTGCATTTAAGGATTTCAAGATTCATCGGGACGGATTCTTTGCAAGCGTTTTAAATAGTAAGTGGGTTGGCCTTGAAAATTTCAACTTTTTGTTCTCGACAGAGGACGCCTATATTATTACAAGAAATACGATACTGTATAACGTGGCGTTGATCTCTCTCGGTTTAGTTCTTGCGGTGGGCATTGCAATCACCTTGAACGAACTTGTGAACAAACGGATGGCCAAAGTTTATCAAACGGCGATGTTTATGCCTTATTTTCTTTCTTGGGTTATTATTAGCTTCTTTACATTCAGCTTCCTAAGTGTAGATAAAGGGATCTTGAATCAAGTGATTGTTTACTTCGGAGGCGATCCTGTTTCCTGGTATGGTGATACTCGCTTTTGGCCATATATCCTAATTTTCATGGGAATTTGGAAATCAATTGGTTATTCAAGTGTTGTTTACTTAGCGGCTATAGCGGGTATCGACAAGTCCTACTATGAAGCGGCAATGATTGATGGGGCCAGCAAATGGCAGCAAATTAAGTTTATTACACTTCCTTTGCTTAAGCCTTTAATGGTAACGCTAACTATTCTAGCGATTGGTGGTATTTTTAGATCTGACTTCGGTCTATTCTATCAAATACCTCGGGATTCCGGTGTTCTATACTCCGTAACGAATGTTATCGATACTTATATCTATCGAAGCATGAGTACGACAGGAAACCTGGGGATGAGTACAGCAGCGGGTCTATATCAATCGATCGTTGGATTTATCATGGTAATTGTAACGAATTCTATTGTGAAAAAGATCAGCAAAGAAAACGCGATATTCTAGAAAGGAGTCAATTGACGTTATGGAAGTATTCAAACGTAAGCCGAAAGAAGTCGACAACAACGCCATTACTCCTTTTTGGAATGTGGTACTCAATATTGTGATTGGAGTTTTCGCCTTTACCTGTGTGTTTCCGTTCTTGTTTGTCATAGCCATTTCTTTTACAGATGAGAAAGTACTCGCTTTAAATGGATTTAGCTTAATTCCAGAAAAATTTAGTATGGCGGCGTATCAGTTTGTTTTTAACACAGGTGATCAGTTATTTCGTTCCTTTGGAGTTACCTTACTTGTTACTGTACTAGGTACGCTCATTAGCTTATTTCTAATTACAACTTACGCCTATGTTCTTTCTCGAAGATCATTTCGCTATCGTAATTTTTTCAGCTTCTTCGCCTTCTTCACGATGTTATTCTCAGGCGGAATGGTTCCAAACTATATTGTGGCCACACAGTTTTTACATTTGTACAACACGATATGGGCTTTGATATTGCCAATAGCGATGAATGCCTTTTTCATCCTAGTGATGAGAACCTTCTTCCAGACTTCAGTGCCTGATGCACTCATTGAGGCAGCCAAAATTGACGGTTCAGGGGAGTTTCGGACGTTCCTGCAAATTGTACTTCCGATCTCATTACCGGGGATTGCAACGATTGGATTGTTCTGTACGCTGGGTTATTGGAATGATTGGTTTAATGCGCTGCTGTATATAGATGATGCGAGTCTTGTGCCGCTCCAAGCGATGCTGATGCGAATTCAGAATAATATGGAGTTTGTTATCCAGAACAGCATGCAGATGGGATCAAGCTTTGAGATTGCTGCGACATTGCCGACAGAAACTGTTCGTATGGCGATGGTTGTACTGGCGACCTTGCCTATAGCACTAGCGTATCCCTTCTTCCAAAAGTATTTTGTAAAAGGTTTAACTGTGGGCTCTTTAAAAGAGTAACACTAATAAGATGTATTTATTCGAATCGCTAGAATAGGAGTCGATATAAATAAAGAGTTCATTAAACTAAAGGGGGAAAATAGAAATGAAAGTGAAAAAAAGTTTAACGCTCGCTCTTGCTGGAACAATGCTTTTGTCTGGCCTACTTGCTGGATGTGGTTCGAATAATAATACAAATGCTGCTAAAGAAACAAACAATTCAGCGGCAGCAGGGAATTCAGCAGGGAGTACATCGGAATTAAAGCCATATGAGCTGAAGATGTATTTAATTGGTGGACCTCAAAAGGACTTGGATCTTGTATTAAAAGAAGTTAATAAATATACCCAAGAAAAAATTAATGCGACGTTGAACATTACGATGTTCGATTGGGGTGATTACGATAAGAAGATGCAAGTCATTACCGCTTCTGGTGAGCCTTATGACATTGCCTTTACCTCTTCTTGGACAAATGATTTCCGCCGTAACGCAGCTAACGGTACCTTCTTGGGTCTGAACGATCTGCTAGATAAGTATGGAAAGGAAACGAAAGAGGTTTTGGACCCACGTTTCTTAGAAGGAACTAAGATTAAAGGTGAGATCTATGGTGTTCCTGTAAATAAGGAGCTTGGACAGCAATGGGTATGGCGCTTCAATAAGAAATATGTTGATAAATACAACATGGACATTTCCAATATTCGTACATTAGATGATCTAGAGCCACTTCTTAAAACGATTAAAGAGAATGAGCCTGCGGATATTACACCGCTAGCTGTTCCTAAAGGCTTTAAACCATTCATGCCATTTGACTATGTACTAGGTGATGAGTTACCTATCGGGGTCTATATGGATTCCACAGATGGCAAGGTTGTTAATATTCTGGAGACACCTGAACTTGCAACATCGTTAGATACGATGCGCAGACTTTACACAGCAGGTTACTTACGCCCAGACGTTGCAACACTTGAAGGTATTGATAATATTAAGACCGGTAAATGGTTTGCCGATCGCGAAATTACACAGCCTTATGCAGAAAAAGGTTGGTCTCGTTCAGCAGGTTATGAAATTGTAACTTCGCCTATGCATGAGCCTTATGTGTATACACAGTCCGCCGCAGGTTCGATGCACGCTATTTCCGTAACCTCAGGTGATCCTGAACGGGCTATGATGTTCTTGAATCTTTTGAATACAGATAAGTACTTACGCAATTTGCTCAACTATGGTATTGAAGGCACTCATTACAAGAAAATTTCCGAGAATGTCATTGAAGATCTGCCAGCTATGCAAGATAGCTATGCAATGCCAGGCTTCACGCTTGGAAATATGTTACTGACTTATCTGCATGCTGATGACCCTGCTGATAAATGGGATGCTTTCAAGAAGTTTAATGATTCGTCAAAAGAAGCTCCTACCTTCGGTTTTGCATTTGATCCTACACCTGTAAAAACAGAAGTAGCGGCCATCAACAACGTAACTAAAGAATTTATGCCAGCTCTATACACAGGTTCTGTTGATCCTAAAACATATCTGCCAAAAGCAACCAAGAAATTTAAAGAAGCTGGACTGGAAAAAGTCATTGCTGAAGTTCAAAAGCAGCTTGATGAGTGGAACCAGACAAAGAAATAAGCTTTGAACGTAACACGCCTACGATTAATCTAAAGGTAACACAAATAGGATTAGTGGAGACGGGCAGCTATGCTGCCCGTCTCTCTATCTATACTCATTTTTATCAAGAGGAGTGGGAATATGGAACAATTCAGACTGCCAACCATCTCAATGCCGAAGCTTCCGCTTCCACAATCGATTCAAGAAGTATTGAACGAAGCAGAGGAGAAATTAGCGCATCGGCCTAAACTATTGCAGCTCTTCAAGAACTGCTTCCCGAATACACTTGAGACAACGACTAAGCTCATGGATGATGGAACAACATTCATCATTACTGGTGATATCCCTGCTTCCTGGTTGCGAGATTCTGTGGAGCAGGTTATGCACTATGTGCCATTTGCGAAGAATGATCCGGATCTTCAACGTATCATTAGCGGTCTAATTAAACGACATATTCAGTATATACATATTGATCCGTATGCTAATGCGTTTAACGAAACAGCGAATGATTGGCATTGGAGCACTAGCGATATTACGGAAATGTCCCCTTGGGTGTGGGAACGTAAATTCGAGATCGATTCTCTCTGTTTTTCTATGCGTCTGGCTTATGCCTATTGGAAAGAAACGGGGAAGACTGATATATTCGACGCTGGATTTAAGGCAGCAATGGTCAAAATATACAACTTATTTAAAACTGAGCAGCGCCATGCTGAATTATCTCCTTACAGCTTTATGCGTAATAATGGAATACCTGAAGATACGTTACGCAACAACGGTCTTGGTATGCCTGTAAATTACACGGGGATGGTCTGGTCCGGGTTCCGATCAAGCGATGATGCTTGCGACTTCCATTACAATATCCCGGGGAATATGTTCGCCGTTGTTGCATTACGTCATATGCAGGAATTCGCAGAATGGGTATTCCGTGATCTTGAATTTCTAAAAGAGCTTAAAGCATTAGAAGCGGACATTGATCATGGAATCAAGCTGTATGGTATTTATCGTCATCCGAGATTCGGACCAATCTACGCCTATGAGACCGACGGCTACGGCAACTACTGCTTGATGGATGATGCGGGAACACCGGGGCTCATGTCGATTCCTTATCTCGGCTATGTTACGGCAGATGATGAGATTTATCAGAATACACGGCGATTTGCGCTGAGCAAGGAGAATCCTTTTTACTTCGAAGGAACAGCAGCGAAAGGGATTGGCAGTCCACATACTCCGAAAGATTATATCTGGCATATGGCATTGTCTATGCAAGGTTTGACGGCTTCCACGAAGGAAGAGAAGCTGGACATGCTTGCGATGCTAGAGGCAACGGATGCGGGGACTGGTTTTATGCATGAAGGATTTCATGTCGATGACCCGAATATATTCACTAGAAAATGGTTTGCCTGGTCCAATAGTCTGTTCTCCCAACTAGTCTACAAATCGATGAAGGAAGGACTACTATGAGCAGACCTGTAATCATATTCTATGATTCTGATTTCCCAATTTCCAATTCTATTCCTAGTGATGCGGTTAAATCCATGCGTGAGTTCGGTATGATTGTGAATGCGAATCAGCTTGCAGCAACGCTTAAGGAAACCGAAGGTGGATGTTTCATTAATCTGCATGCACCCTATTTTCCAAAAGCGGCATGGATAGACATTCTTGGATATTTGCAAAGAGGTGGTGGGCTGATCAGCATTGGAGGTGCCCCCTTCAAACAACCCGTTCGCTGGAAAAATGAACAATGGCATGTGGAAGCAGAGCAGACCTCTTATCACCAAGAGCTGTCTATTCATGAGGTACTGCGTGTTGATTGTTCTCGCAACCAGTCCTTGCTTGCATCAGATGTCATTCCTCTGCTTAAGGGGCAAGAAGCTCTTTTTATAGCGAGTGAAGAGACATGGAACCTTGTGCCACATACGACGAAGACGAGTGATTTACCCCATCAAATGGGGTCAGCAGGTCCGATGAGCACACGGATTTACCCGCTTTTGAAGGGAATTACGCATGAGGGGCGGGAAACTGCTGCTCCAGTAGTTCTTTGGGAGAATACGATTGGTTTATTTGCAGGCTCACGCTGGCTGTTCGTAAATACGGCTGCAACGGCTTCTTTATGGAAGGAAAAAGGGCTGTCCGCGATGACTGAGTGGGTTCGTTTCTGTAGTAAGGGTGTAACGGAAATGTGGGTTAAGCCAAATTACGCGTCATATGAGTCAGGAGAACGGGCTTCTCTGACACTTCAGATTCAGCAGCTTGAGCGGGTACAACCTTCTTTGCGAAATGAAGACAATTGGAAGTTAACAATGAATGTTGAGCATGAATCCGATCCCTCCTTGCGTTGGTCCGATTGTTTGGAGATGAAGGCTAATGCTGAGCTTAACATCGTTCGGGTGCCTATTCCTCTGGAAATTAGGAGTGGTCTGTTCCAAGTGATCTGCGAAGCGGAAGCCAGTGATGGTGAGGTCCGTATTCTACGTCAAGGGTTCTGGGGGCATGCCCCTGAACTTCTAGCAGCAGGTGAACCGGTAACGAGTGGAAGAGATTATTTCATAAAAGATGGGCGTCCGCTACCTGTTGTGGGGATGACTTATATGACGAGTGATGTGGCACGGAAATTTCTATTTCTGCCGAACGTTGGGGTATGGGATCGCGATATGGGTCAAATGCGGAAGGCAGGGATTAACTGGATCCGAACAGGAATCTGGACTGCTTATCGTAACGTGATGCAAGACGATGGTCATGTTTCAGAAGAGGTACTGCGAGCGATTGATGCCTTTATCATGACGGCGAAGAAGCATGATCTTCAGGTGACTTTCACGTTCTTCTCCTTCACACCGGAAACGTGGGGTGGGGTGAATCCTTATTTGGACCCACAAAGTGTTGAGGCTCAGAAGCGGTTCATTCGTTCTATTGTATCTCGTCATAAAGCGTCTTCGAATGTAGATTGGGATCTTATTAATGAACCATCGATGTTTGATCCGGCACGGATTTTCTCGGATGGTCCGAGTTCATGTCATGATCGCTTCGAGCAACAAGCTTTCATAGAATGGCTTCGACATAGACATGGGGAAATCGAAGTACTACAGGAACGTTGGAATATGACACCCGCACAGCTTCCTGACTTTGAATCGGCAGGGCTGCCAGAAGCGAAAGAGATGAACTTCGATGTACAGGATATGCACAGCGCTAAAAGAGGGACGCGTTGGCTTGATTATTGCTTGTTCTCCATGGATATGCATAACCGCTGGGTGAAGCAGTTATCTGACGCCATTAAGGAGCAATGTCCAGATCAGATGGTTACGGTCGGTCAGGATGAAGGGCTAGGGGCACAGCGACCTTCGCCGTTCTTCTACGAGGAGGCGGTGGATTACACCACTGTACATTCCTGGTGGTTTAATGATTATCTGGTGTGGGACGGCATCTTTGCCAAGACACCTAATAAGCCAAACCTAATTCAAGAGACTGGCGTCATGTATGTAGAAACTCCTGATGGACGAGCCAAACGTTCGGAGCTAGAGCTGCGAAATCTTCTCGAACGCAAATATGCCTATGCGTTTGGAACTGCTGGTGCGGGGGCCATACACTGGATTTGGAATACGAACTTCTATATGGATAATGCGAATGAGTCACATATCGGAGCATTGAGAGCAGATGGAACTGAAAAGCCAGAGGCGGATGTCTCTTATGACTTCGGGAAGTTTATAGAAGGCATTCGTGACGTATTTGGAGATCGGAAACTGGAAGAGATCGCTGTGGTGTTTCCGTATTCGAATGATTTCTCTAACCGGAAGCTGGCTTTCGCTGCTACAACAGAGCTTACCCGTATTCTTTCATATGATCTAAAGATGCCTTTCAGAGGGGCTTCTGAATACCATCTAGATGATTTGGAGAACCATCCTGTGAAGCTTATTATACTGCCAAGCGCGCATAACTTCGATGATGCAGCGATGGAAAGATTGTTACACATCGTTGAAGAGACTGGTGCGGTATTGCTTGCTACAGGCCCGCTCGACATTGATGCTTACTGGCGTTCTTCAGAGCGCTTAAGTGATATTCTTGGCAAGCGTGAATTGCGTAATGTGCGCCGTGAAGAAGTGCTTAGCCTTCAAGGCCAAGAACTCCCCGTCTCCTTCGGTCACCGACGGATTGCTGAGGTATCGAAGGAAATGATGATTCACGAATCCGGCGGAAGCGGAAGCTCTACTATAGACTCAGTCATAAACATCCCGCTTGGCAAGGGTCGTCTCCTATGGAGTCCACTGCCCGTTGAATTGAGCGACCGAAGTGATACTACGTCTGCACTGTATCGCTACGCGCTCCATGCTGCTAATGTGGAGTGTGACTTGGAGTGGATTAGCGGAGGGGACTTAGTAGGTATCTACGGACGGAAATTGAGCTTTGCTACAGGAGCGCTCTTCACCTTCGTATCGGAATATGCTCAGGATGCGAAAATCGAGGTGAAGGATTCAGCCACTGGTCGAACCTACGCGTTCTTGTTGGAACAGGAACGTTCAGTCCTGTTTGCTACGGACTATAAAGGTGATCTTCTTGGCGTGTATCGCCAGCAGGAAGTTGAAATCCATATAACTTATCCACATCTACTACATTAAGGATCTTAGTAGAGAGTACGTATTGCATATAAGGAGGTCTTCACATTGGATAGCTCAAATAAATCTATTAAACCTCAGACTGCCCATATTATTTCTCATACTCACTGGGACCGGGAATGGTATCTTCCATATGAAAAGCATCATGTACGCCTGATTAAACTGGTCGATGAATTGCTGGATCGATTGGATGAGGATGGTGAATTTAAGAGTTTTTATCTTGACGGACAGACAATCATTCTGGAAGATTATCTTCAAGTTCGTCCCGAGAATCAAGATCGTCTACAAAAACATATTACGGAAGGTCGTCTTCTGATTGGACCTTGGTATATTCTGCAAGATGCTTTCCTTACCAGCGGAGAGGCAAATGTACGTAATATGCAGATTGGTCATCAGGATTCGAAGCGTTACGGTGAACCTTCTAAGATCGGTTATTTTCCGGACACCTTTGGTCTAGTGGGTCAGACTCCACAATTAATGAAGCAATCAGGCATCAATAATGCCTTTTTTGGAAGAGGTGTAAAGCCGACTGGATTCAACAATACAGTATCGGACGGTGGATATGAATCTTCGTTCTCTGAGCTGATATGGGAAGGTCCGGATGGATCGAAAGTACTTGGAATTCTATTTGCGAATTGGTATTCGAACGGAAACGAAGTGCCAGTGAATGAAGCAGAGGCAAAAGAGTTCTGGGAGAAGAAGTTAGCAGATGCTCGGAAATTTGCCTCTACAGGCGAGTTATTATTCATGAACGGCTGCGATCATCAACCGGCTCAACTGGATTTGCCGGAGGCTATTGAAACTGCGAAGCGGTTATATCCAGATATGGAATTTATCCATTCCAACTTCCCTGATTACCTTAAAGCTGTAGAAGATGTAATGGATCACAACAACTTGTCGACCGTAAAGGGCGAACTGCGGAGCCAGCACACTGACGGATGGGGGACGTTAGTGAATACTGCATCTGCTCGTGTCTATTTGAAACAGATGAATCAGGAAGGGCAAGTCTTGCTTGAAAAGGTGGCTGAGCCACTCGCTTCATTCGCACATGTATTGGGCAAAGATTACCCTCATCATCTGTTCACCTATGCCTGGAAGACGTTAATGCAGAACCATCCTCACGACAGCATTTGTGGCTGCAGCGTGGATGAGGTACATCGCGAAATGGTAACACGCTTTGATAAAAGCCGTCATGTAGCAGAGACCATTGTTGATGATAGTAAGCGCATGATCGCTGAAGCTGTGAATACGTCCGGTTTTGCAGCATATGGTGAAGAAGTGCTTCCGTTAGTAGTCATGAATATGACAGGGTGGAGACGCACGGGTACAGTGAGCATAGAAATTGATGCGGCACGTCTATATTTGAGAGAGGGTTTCTCTCTAGAAGAAACGGCCAGCCGTATGAAAGATATTGACTTAAACGGTCGTGAATTAGTAGACGATCAAGGGAATACCATTACATGCCAGATGGAGGATTTGGGTCTTCAGTTTGGTTATGATTTGCCTGACGATAAATTCCGCCAGCCCTATATGTGCCGCCGAGTAAGACTTACCTTTGAAGCTGTGCAAGTTCCGGCGCTGGGTCTTCGTGCATATGCGTGGGTTCGTCGTGCTAACGCAGGGTTGCCTATAGCTCCTGAATCTTTGCTTCAAGGGGATCGGGTGTTGGAGAATGAGGCCATCAAAGTAGTGATCCATGATAATGGTTCATTTACGCTAAGTGACAAAGCCAGTGGCATGACCTACCGGGATCTTGGTGTGTATGAGAACACAGGTGATATCGGGAATGAATACATGTATAAACAGCCAGAGGGTGAACAAGCTTTAACGACCAAGGGACTACAGGCGAATATTTGCGTTTTGGAAAATACACCTTATCGAGCATCTGTGCAAATTAAGCATGACTGGGAGATTCCAGCCTCAGCAGATAATAAGCTGGACGAGGAACAGCGTGCCCTTGTGTACTACCCCGAGCGGAAAGCGCAGCGCAGTAGTGACACAGTCATTCTTAAACTTCGTACCGTAATTAGCTTGGAGCGGGGCGGGAAAGGGCTGCATATCGAAACGACGATAGACAATAAAGCCAAAGATCACCGGATTCGTGTGTTATTTCCGACAGATTTGAACGCCGTCACACATCATGTGGATTCGATGTTTGAGGTTGCGGAGCGGAATATTGAGCCAGCTACAGAATGGATGAATCCGAGTAACACGCAGCATCAGCAGGCCTTTGTTGATATCAGTAATGAAACAGCCGGTCTAACCGTCGCTAACTTTGGATTAAATGAATATGAAGTGCTAAGAGATGGTCGTAACACCATTGCGATTACATTACTCCGCAGTGTGGGCGAATTGGGAGACTGGGGTTTGTTCCCAACTCCGGAAGCGCAATGTCTCGGAGAGCATGTTGTAGGTATGGAGCTCATCCCACACACAGGAGATGGTATAACCTCAGGTGCTTTTGCTGAAGCTTATCAATTCCAGATTCCTTGGGTCGTATGTCAGACTGATGTACATGAAGGAGCGATTGCTCCGGTGTATACTCCATTCGAATGGGAGAGTCAGGAGCTCGCATTTTCCTCTCTAAAAATGAACGAGCAGACTGGAGACCTGCTGCTTCGCTGGTACAACATGAGTCAGCAAAGTACCGACCTGACCATCCGTTCAACGATACCGCAGCAGTATTTCTATAAGACGTCGATCCTGGAAGAGGAGAGTAACCCACTCTCTAGCGAAGAGAAAGGTAGTTCGGCCTTACAGATCGGTCCATGCGAAATTGTAACGATTGGTATTCGGAGATAGAATTAACTTATTTTTTTCTTATAATTTAACAAAAGGACGATAACCAAAAGTCATTCGACTCTTTGGTTATCGTCCTTTTAAGTTTATAACTATGAGCTTTAAGAAGAAGACTTACTACGCGTTGGGGAACTGAGATGATCAATCTGCTCGTCTAGAACGGTGCTGGCTTTGCCTAAAAATTGTGAAATGAGGGCAAGTTCTTCATCCGTATAGGAAGCAGCCAATTTAACCATAGCGGTATGAAGTGGCATGTACGTGTCAATGACATCTTCTTTATTTTCATACAACGGGACAATAATTACTTTACGGCGATCATTAGGGTCATTTTGTCTGCGAACGTATCCGTTTTTTTCGAGACGATCTATTAATGCAGTAACGCTACCTGTGGCAAGTCCAGTTAGTTTGGACAGCTCTCCAGCGGTAATGGGGCCTTTTTCACGCAGGATATCCACAGACAAAAAATCATTATTGTATAACCCAAGAGAGGCGGCTACGTTTTGCTGGTATACCACCGTTCGGGTTCCCAGACCACGCATGAGTAAGGTGAATTGTTCTTGCTCTGGTGTAGGTTGTGCTTGTTCATGGCTTGACAAAGGATAACGCCCCTTTTAAAATCTTTATATCTCGTCAATCGAGATATTTGATTATGAAGTTATTTTAAAATGTGTTATTTTACAAATACATTCTATCGAATTAAGCATACTTTTGCAAAAAAAGTAGTATGACAGCATTCGTAAATGGTTATGGATAAGAGATATATCTAGTGTGATTGCTTTAATTGAGAGGGGAATCATGGTGAAAGAAGCTATTGTTATTAAAGGTGCACGAGAGAACAATCTGAAGAATGTCTCGCTCACGATTCCTAAGTATAAGCTTGTTGTTCTGACGGGACCTTCGGGATCAGGAAAATCGACGTTAGCTATGGATACACTTCAGCGGGAATGCCAAAGACAGTATTTAGATTCCATGGGCATGACTTCAGATACGATCAGTAAACCAAAGGTCGAGTCCATTGTTGGACTGTCTCCATCCATTAGCGTTGGACAGCATGTTACGAATCGTAATCCACGCTCGACAGTAGGGACTGTAACTGACATCTATACCTTTGTCAGGTTTATTTTTTCTAGATTAGGGGAGCGGATTTGCCCTTCTTGCAAGGGTAGCATACCACCTTCTTTTGAAGCGAGGGGGCTACTAATAGAAGAAGACGAGGAAATGGAAGGTCAGTCGATGGGCTGTCCGCATTGCGGAGCTGAGCTTGAGAAACTTGGCATGTCACATTTTTCCTTCAATAAACCGGAAGGGGCTTGTGAAGCTTGTGGTGGACTTGGGTCTGTGGCGACTATAAATGAAGCAGCGGTATTTAATCCAGAGCTTAGCATGAAAGAGGGGGGAGTAGCTTCTCTGAATGGCGTTCATCGGGATATACAGATGCGGATATTAGTAGCGGCGGGAAAACATTTCAGATTTGTGTTTGACCCGGATCAACCGTTGAAGGATTACGGTGAGATTCAGCGTGATTTGCTCTACTACGGTGTGGAGAGTGAAGCTTTTAAACGCCATTTCCCTAATATTAAGCCAATCCAAGGGACGAAGTTTGAAGGTGTTATACCCGGTTTGTGGCGGCGGTATAAGGAGAAGGAAGGGGAGGCTGGTACGCAGGAGAAAGATGGCGGATTTTTTCATGAGCAGCAATGCCCGGAATGCCTAGGAGCTCGCCTGAAAAAAGAAGTTCGTCTAGTTCGAGTAGCTGACGCATCGATCATAGATGTATCCGACTGGTCGCTTAGTGAGGTATATGAGTGGACGAAAGGACTGGAGGCGGCACTGCCTGCCGAAGGACTACATCTACTTGAACCGATCCTTCATGATATGCCTACTAGACTAAAGCGGATTATCGATGTTGGCCTAGGTTATCTTTCCATGAACCGGCAGACAGTCTCTTTATCTGGCGGGGAAGCACAGCGCCTGCGTCTAGCATCACTGCTGGGTTCAGGGTTGACCGGTGTGTTATACATTCTGGATGAACCGACGACGGGACTACATCCTCGGGATACAGTTGGCCTTATTCGTGTGCTTCAGGAGCTGCGTGATCTTGGGAATACTGTGCTCGTTATTGAACATGATATTGAGATGATGCGTGCTGCGGATCATATTATTGATATGGGTCCAGGTGCTGGATTGCATGGTGGAATCGTTGTTGGTGAAGGTGGTTTAGAAGATTTGATGGCAAGCGAGCTTTCGGTTACAGGAGCTTATCTCAGAGAAGAGCGTCTCGAAGTTCCCACACGTATTCGCCGAAAAGGGAACGGAAAGCAGATCACTATCCGGCAGGCACAGTACCGGAATATTGATATTCAAGAAGTCTCCATTCCACTTGGTTGTCTTGTATCTGTAACAGGGGTTTCGGGTTCGGGTAAGTCTACGCTTATATTTGATATTCTTGCGCAAGGAAGCTCTAATGGTCATGAACAAACAGGCTGTAAGGAGATTACGGGTCTAGGTGAAGTCGGGAGTATAGTGATCTTTGACCAATCACCCATGGGTAGGATGCAGCGTTCTAATGTAGCGACCTATACCGATGTATTTACACATCTGCGTCAGTTATTTGCGGCTTTGCCAGAGGCGAAGAAAAGAAAACTGACCTCCAAGCATTTCTCCTTTAACACACCGGGGGGACGGTGCGAAACCTGTCAGGGACTTGGTGTATTGTCCGTAGACATGAACTTTCTGCCTGATCTAGAAGTAAAGTGTCACGCCTGCAAAGGAAGACGGTTTACGGATGAGGTCTTACAGGTGAAGTATGATGGCTTCTCTATCTCAGATCTGTTGGATATGTCTATACAGGAAAGCTTGCCGATTCTTAAGCCGGAGGCCAAAATGGCCGGTATTATTGAGACGTTATGTGAGGTGGGTCTTGGATACCTTAAATGGGGACAATCTGTCAAAACCTTATCAGGCGGCGAAGGACAACGGATCAGGCTGGCCAAAGAGCTGAGCAAGCCATCTAAAAATCATACGCTCTATTTGCTCGATGAACCAACGACAGGTCTACATCCGTCAGACATCAAGCAACTTCATACCTTATTGAGCAAATTGGTAGATACGGGAAATACGGTTGTTGTTGTGGAGCACAGCTTAGAACTGATTCGGGAGTCTGACTGGGTGATGGACATTGGCCCTGAAGGGGGGACAGTTGGAGGTAGGCTTGTAGCTGAAGGCACACCGGAGCAGGTCGCTGAAGTACAGGAATCTTATACAGGGATGTTCTTGAAACGGATTCTGGCTGAGGGGCTTTAATCCATTTTAAATTAGATATCCATTTGGAAAAAAGAGAGTGCCCCGAAGCCATACAATTCATGGCTTCGGGGCACTTCTTTGTGTGTTCCGGCGTATTCACCAAGCCTAGCATTGAGCGGCAGAAGACGAAGCATCTAAACCTCCAAGAAAAATGAATTGAATTTATTGCTGTCGTCATAGTAACATTAGGTTAAGCGCTTAACTTATGTGAAGGGAGGATGCAAAGACTCCAATCCACTTAATATTTATAATGAGGTTAATGCCATGAAAACGACCACGATATATGATGTTGCCAGGGAAGCGGGCGTATCAATTGCTACCGTCTCCAATGCGATTAACGGTAAAGGAAAAGTAAGCAACAAGAAGCGAGATGAAATCCTTGAGGTGATGAAGCGGCTGCAATATCAGCCCAGTGTCATTGCTTCGGCACTAATGGGGAAGAAGACCTATACCATTGGTCTTCTTATTCCAGATGTCTCGAATCCCTTTTTTTCCGAGATAGCTAGAACCGTAGAGGATCTGGCACACTCCGAGGGGTATAGTGTTATTGTGTGCAGCACAGATAACAAAGATGAACGCGTAGAGAAATACATTCGGCTGTTGGAGCAAAAAAATGTTGACGGTATTCTGATCGGAACAGGTGTGGGAAATGCGGATATTTTGGCGCTGCATGTAGAGAAATCCTTCCCCATTGTTATGATTGCGCGGGAGACCGCAGACATAGCTGTCCACCGTGTATTGAACGATGACTTCAAAGGAGGCGCTATTGCCGCTGAACATTTGCTTGAAAAAGGTCATCGCAAGATGGCGGTTTTGTCCGAGGATTTCAATGTAAGCAGCAGCTTTGAGCGGGTCAGGGGTTTCCGCTTTGGATTATTTGAGGCTGGAATTTCACTGGACCCGAAGAATATCTTTGCGTGTGAGTCGAATATCAAAGACGGTAAACGGGTAGCATCCGAGATTCTCCGCGGCATGGAGCGTCCGACAGCATTATTCTGTTGCAACGACTTGCTTGCCATCGGCGCACTCCAGGCTGCGAAGGAAGAGGGAATATCTGTACCGGAACAGCTCTCTATCATTGGTTATGACGATACCATTTTGTCAACCGTGACGAATCCAACGTTAACAACTATTGCTCAACCGATGAATCAGATGGTGAAGATGGCATTTGATTTGCTGATCGGCAGTCTGGATCATACAGATGATATCAAGCAAAGAATTGTATTGCAGCCTGAACTGGTGATCCGAGAATCCACAGGCAACTCACCCATTAAATAAAGAGGACGGTTATTGAGAACATGGACGAGAAAAGGTTAATTATCTTTTTTGACAGCGGAGATACCATTGTTGATGAATCGACTGAAATTAGGGATGAAGAAGGAATCGTACAGAGTGCGGATCTGATTCCGGGAGCAGATATCACGATTCAGACCCTGTATGAGAGAGGATACACGCTTGCTCTGGTTGCAGACGGTGATGCGCAATCCTTCAAAAATGTATTTAAGCAGCATGGACTAAGCGATTATTTCAGCGCCATGATTATTTCCGAGAATATCAAAGCAGTCAAGCCAAGCCCGCGCATGTTTAAGGCTGCTATTGGTGCGCTTGATTTGTCTGAAGCGGATTTCTCCCGTACCGTTATGATTGGCAACAATCTTAGCCGTGACATGAAGGGGGCCAATGCGCTAGGCATCACCAGCATTTTTCAGAGCTGGACGCCCCGTTATTCCCATGAGCCGGCAGATGAGACTGAGCGTCCGACGTATACAGTTAGTGAGCCGCTGCAATTGCTAGAGTTGATTGAGAGGCTGAACGCTGAGCTCAAGTAAGCTGGAAGTCGTTCATTATGCTATTTTTCCATATTTAAATATAAAAAGAGAAACCCAAGGTCATGAGAATGACTGGGTTTCTCATCTTTATTAATCAATCTGCAAGAGTTACAAAGCATTCTTATGATCTAGCAGTTTAATAATTTAGAAGCCGTCCATGATCATGCCATTGACCGTACATTTTATTTTCTTTAGTGTTTTTTATAAATTTATCTAATTTACGCTTAAATAATTCTGGTTGATGTGTATTGCTTTGTATCGTGTCGATCCTGACTCTTTTATAAAGAGCGGGAAAGGTTAAGAAGTTCTCAAATACCTGCTGCTCCTCTTTTAACCTTTGTTCTATAACCCTATCGACTTTAAAAGAAGCGAGATTCATATCGGGAAGTAACTTTCTTCCTTCGTCACTCATTAACCCCAGTTTTTCGAGGCGGCGGACACGTTCTTTATTTAATTCTGTCCAAGAGCTTCGTTTGCTTCTGGGAGACAGTCGCTGCGCCAGCTCCGTTTCAGAAACTTTCTTTTTCACTCCATCGATCCATCCAAAGCACAAACATTCCTCAACCACATCCAAATATAGCAATGTTTCTGGGGTTGGCGTCATACTTACGAGTACCCAACAAGATTTTTCAGTCTTACAATTTTCCTGAAGCCAAGCTCTTAAATGTTCTCTCGATTTCACTTTAATTAGATTTTCAATCTGCATAAATTAAATAGCTTCCGCAGGCATCTGATACCAAAAAAGGGAATAGTCGTTCATGGTAGAAGCGTGTCCTAACTGACGTAACATAGTAGATATATTACCTCTATGATAAGTCCCGTGATTGGCGGTATGCAGCACAATTTCTGATAGACGTGTTTGCCGGATTCCAGCGAATGGGTTATCAAGTAGAATAGTCTTCTCCAAATCGGTTTGGTTTTGTATCCATTCTTTGTATTGTTCAGATAGCTGGGCAAAAAGATTAGCGTATTCATCAACCGAATCTAGAATGCTCATATTTAGCGGGATACTTTTTTGAAAAGCCTCAGGCATACCAGTGCCTGTTAAAACCAGATACCACATCGTATCCACCGCATAGATATGGCTAAGGGCATGAGCGATGGTGGGAAAAGAGCTATTCACTTCTTGATTTAGCACAGAGGGAGAGAGTTCCTTGATTCTTCCCAAGATCGTTTGGTTCGCCCAAATGTGGTAATTAAACATTTCTACTGGATGATTGGTCATTGTATGATCTCCTTTTGAGTTGTGATAGATTATTTTGTAGCTGTTGTTAATATAAAAGAAGAAGTATGACAGCAGACTGTCATACTTCTTCATAAAGATTTAGGGTATTTTGCAACTGCTTTTTTAAGATACCTCGCAGTGCAAGAGGCTCGAGGACTTCAGCGCCGCTGCCGAAACTTAGCAGAATTGACCATAGCCAGCGGGCTTCCAATGGTTTATACACAGGAATTCGCATCGTCATGCTCTCATCGGTATGAAATTCCTTATCTACCTGGTGAAATTGATCCAGCGCTTCTGCCAAAGCCTCAGGTCCCACCCGGATCACGACTTCCTCAACCTGATCGACCCTGTTTGAACAAACGGCCTCTATGGGTACCTCATGTTGGGAATGAAAGGTATTCTGTGTCAGAAGCAAATTCATCATCCGGGATAGCCGGAACTCTCGATAATCCTGTCGTTCCTGGCAATAACCATAGATGTACCAGTTGCTATATTTAAAATGAAGCTTTACTGGTTCCATATTACGGGCTGTGCGTTCGTTTTTTACATTGATGTAATCAAAACGGACGATATTTCGTTCCGTAATAGCCGTACGTAAAAGAGAAAGTGCATCGGGATCCATACGACGTGTTTCAAAATCCACCGCTAGACTAGAAGTCTGTTGTTCTGTTCCAATCGTTTGCAGCCGTTCAATGGTTCCTTGCGCTTGTTCGTCTTCAAACACGGAAGAGAGACTGTTCAGCACGGTAATCAAAGAAGTGACATCATAAGAACGGAGCAGGCTTTTATCCATTTTATATCCGTCCATGATGCCATATCCGCCTTTAGTTCCCTGATACGATACGACCGGGATGCCTGCGGCACAAATGACATCGATATCCCTATAGATAGTTCTCTGGGAAACCTGAAACTCTTCAGCCAGCTTGGAGGCAGATAAAACTTCGTGGTTCAACAGCTTGTAGATCATAGAAATCAAACGTTCCAATTTCATTTGTGTATTCCCACCCATTAGTCCATTTCGTGTTACTGCATGATTATAGCATAGATTTTTCAAGCTAATTTGGCGCTTACAGAGAAATAGATTGACAAAATATGGTTGTCGGGTTAACTTGTGAATATAAAATAAAATTATTCATAAAACCATAAAAGCGAGTTGAGATGTATGCCTAAGAAATTCACAGAACAAGAAAGAGAATGGATTAAACATAAATTGTTGACAGAAGGTCGCCGCTGTTTTGAAGTACATGGCATTAAAAAAACTAGTGTTGAAGAATTAACAAAAGCTGCCGGGATTGCGCAAGGTTCGTTTTACATGTTCTTTGGATCGAAAGAGGAATTGTTCTATCACATATTGCTTGAAGAGGAACAACGAATTCGTAGTACAATGTTCGATTCATTTAGCGTAGGCGTGCCTGTAAATAAGGAAGAAATCAGATTATTTTTACTGAAATCTTTCCGCATTATGGAAGAGAGTCCGATCGTCCGCCAGATGTTCGTAAGAAGCGAAATGGAGCAGCTATTAAGAAAGTTACCTAATGAGTTGTTGGAACAAAATTTTACAGAGGATAAAGACTTTTTTATTCCTTTCATTCAATCATGGCAAGCCGAAGGTATCATGGTTGGGATTGACCCGGAATTAATCGTAAGCATGATTCGCTCTGTAGTCCTTCTGTCTTTGCATAAGGAAGAGATCGGTGATGAACGCTATCAGGCAACTATAGAGCTTTTGATAGGGGTTCTGGCTGAGGGGATGACTTCTTTGAAAGATAATATGACTGGGGGAGTATGAAATGATCGAAGTGAAGGAGCTTCATTTTACCTACCCAAAAATAAAAGAGCCAACCCTTAGTGGACTTAACTTTTCCATACCTCAAGGAGAAGTGTTTGGTTTTCTCGGTCCTTCGGGAGCGGGTAAAAGCACAACACAAAAAATACTAATTGGAGTCTTAAAAAATTATCTCGGCAGCGTTAACGTAATGGGCAAGGAAATAAGAAATACCGGACCGGAGTATTTTGAGCGAATAGGGGTAGCTTTTGAGTTTCCAAATTTCTATTCGAAGTTTACTGCGCTGGAAAATTTGCAGCTATTTCGCTCTCTGTATTCAGGGAGAACAGCGGAACCGAGGTTTCTCCTGGAGCAAGTAAATCTCACTGAAGCTGCAAATTTGAAGGTCTCCCAGTTATCGAAGGGGATGAAGATGCGGCTGAATTTCTGTAGAGCACTCTTAAATAACCCGCAAATTCTATTTCTGGATGAACCCACTTCCGGGCTCGACCCCGTTAATGCGAAACGAATGAAGGATTTAATCCTGGAAAAAAAGGCAAATGGGACAACTGTAATTATTACAACACATAATATGCAAGCCGCTGAGGAGCTCTGCGACAGGGTCGCTTTTATTGTAGACGGTCAGATTAAGTTGATTGATTCTCCTCGGGAGCTTAAGCTTCTAAATGGAAAAAAACGAGTGCGGCTGGAATACCGCCATCATAATGAAGTTAGAAATGAGGAATTCTCACTTGATGGTATAGGGGAGAATGAATATTTCTTAAAGCTTGTTCGTGAACATCCAATAGAAACCATTCATTCGCAGGAGGCGTCTTTGGAGCAAATATTTATTGACGTAACTGGGAGGCAGTTAACATGAGATTCAGATCTGCGTTTGCCTTTGACATCCGGTTTCAATGGAGGCATGGGTTTTATTGGATCTACGTCATTATCTGTGCGTTTTATTTGGTATTGCTGCATCTTATTCCTGATCATTATCGAGAACAAACGATGTTGTTATTGACCTTTAGTGATCCGAGTGCTTTAGGGCTTATTCTCGCAGGGGGGATTGTGCTGCTGGAAAGAGACCAGGGCATCCATGATCCTTTATTTGTTACTCCGATTCGTGTTAGAGAATATTTGCTTTCAAAAGCAGGCTCATTGTCTGTACTATCCCTGTTAGCCGCTTGGGTTATTCATGTAGTAGCAAGCGGGATTCCGCAATCCCCGTTTGGCTTTTCTACTGGAATCATTCTAACGTCAAGCTTTATGACGTTATTGTCGATTGGAGTTGTGGCTCGTTGTCAGACAATTAATGGTTTCATTCTACTATCACAAGTATTCGCATTGCCTTTTATACTTCCATTGCTTGGTTATTTTAAGGTGTGGAACTCCAAACTTTTTTTATGGCTTCCTACGGAAGGAACACTTCGCTTGTTGAGTTCGGGAACCTCGGCTATGTCATTTGGCAATTACATCTACTCCATATCGATATTACTGCTATGGAATGTTGTGATATACGTATGGGCAAAAATGTCCTTCGAAAATCATGTAATGATGCGCATAGGTAAGGGAGGAGCAAGAAAATGAAGAAGTATCGTATGCTTTTTATAAGCGATATCCGGCATACTGGTTTGGACCCAGTGCTTATGGTCGGCATCTTTGCTCCTTTAGCACTTCTAGTCGTCTCAAGATTTGGATTTCCAATGATAGCCGATTGGCTTACGAACGGTTATGCTTTCGATTTATATAAATATAGGAGCTTTGCTGCGATTTTCTTAGTCATGACCTTTCCCATGCTAACCGGTATGATGACAGGTCTTTTAATGCTTGATGAAAGAGATGAGAATGTCATCTCTTATTACGCGGTTACACCATTAATGCGCAGAGGGTACATGGTGTATCGTCTAGTTCTTCCATCTCTTCTCTGTACATTTCTTTCATCGCTATTTTTTATAGTCTCCGGCTTATCTAGCTTCCAATTAGAGCATATATACATCCTTATACTATTAGCATTTGAAGCCCCTTGTTTTGCATTATTCCTAGCTTCTTTCGCTGCAAATAAGGTAGAAGGATTAGCTTTATCAAAGATCGGTGGTCTGTTTATAGCAGGACCAATCGTAGCTTATTTTGTTCCATCACCATGGCAATTTATCGGGGCGTGGATTCCTACCTATTGGCCTGCCAAGTTATTTTTTGTTATAGAAGCTTCTAGTGGTTTTATTGTGCTTGCATACTTTATGGTGGGACTTCTATTTCACTTGAGTCTTCTGAGCATCATGGTCAGGATTTTTATTAAAAGAGCTGATTGATTAGCCTCCTCCAAGCAGCTTAGGCAACAGCGTTAGAAGCTTTTCACGTGTTAAAGCATCTCCATAGTTCCATTTGCTTCCGTCAAGCAGATAAGCTTGCCCCTTACGTACAGCGGGTATATTCTTCCATAGTGAGCTGTCTAGTAGTTTCTCCATAGCAACTCGCGAGTCTTGACGTTCCGGAATAAGCATAAAGATATGATCTCCGGCGTAGAAAGGCAGCCTTGCTGGATCGACCTCTGCAAATCCTAACTCTCCATCGAGAATCGCTTTGATCTCATCTGTGGGCTGTAAACCGTTAGGGGCATAGAGAGCAGTAGACAAACCGGACATTCCCATAGCATATAGATGATTTCCATGGTCATAAATCAATGCAGAAGCTGTTTCTCCAGGTCGAAGAGTATTCATATAAAGCTGCTGCCACATGGCAGCATTTTTTGCTGCGAATGAATCCAGCCATGCTTCTGCTTCGTGCTGCTTACCCAACCAGCTTCCAAGTGTCCGCATACGGTGTTCAAGTGGAGCAAATGAATCAAAGGTAAGTGTCGGGGCGATGTCGACGACTGCTCGATAGGCCTTATCATCTGAATTAGCTATAATAATTAGGTCAGGATGTAATGAAGCGGTAAGCTTCGGATCCAGAGGAAAGCCAACGTTAGAGAGCTTCTTAAGTCGATGTTTATAGACTCTGTTCCATGCAAAGACCTCATCTCCTCCGATAGGCTTTATACCTAATGCGAGCAGATCGCCAAGCGTCTCACCATGGTAGACAATGCGCTTTGGACGCTCCGGAATATCCACCACATGGCCAGTCCAGTCTTCCACAGTAAGCTTCCGACCTTGCTGATGCGCATATTGTCCGGGTGTAATTCCAGTCTTTTGACGAAACCGGCGACTAAAATAATATTCATCGGAGAAGCCAACCAGACGAGCAATCTCACGCAGCGGTTCAGAGGATTCCAGAAGGAAACGCTTCGAATGGTTAATGCGCAGTTCGGTCAGGTAATCGAGCGGTCTTTTTCCGGTAAGCTTTTGAAAGATCGGAGTATATTGCCACAATGTTATCCCTGCGAGCTCAGCCAGTTGCTTCACGGTGATACTCTCCGTATAGTGATCTTGCATATATTGGATGGTCTTTTCCACGGAATCCGCGGGACTTGGCACCTGCTCGGAAGGATAATTATGCTCAAAGAGTAAGAGCAGCAATTCTTGGAATTTTAATTGCCGCTTAAAAAAATGCACATCATCGGCATTTTTTTTGCTCATAAGCAGATCTTCCGCAAGGCGGATTACCCTAGTGAACGGGTGGACAATTAGCTCCTGCCTACCTGGAAGGAGTTCCTCTGAATAATATTCGGGAAACTCGGCGTTATTAATTGCTGTAAAAGTGATGAGATAATAATAAAGAGTCGTCTCTTGATTGTCCGTGCTATAGGAAGTTCCAGGAGATAGGAGATAACATGTATCTGTAGTCAGTGTTATGGTTTGATCGCTAAGGATCAGCTGTCCACTACCGCCAGTGAATATTAGAAGTCTATAAAAGTGAGCTGAAAGAGCCTTAGTGCAAGAGCCTGCCGGTTGAATATGTAGTTCCGCATCAGTCAGCTGAAACAGCAACGAGCGGAGCGGTGCAGCGACGGGTAATGTTTGCAGCAAGAGGAAGCCTCCGTTCATTTGGTGAGAATCATTATCAATTAATTCATTGTATATAAAATAAAGAAGCATATCAACAGCTGTTGACATGCTTCTTGCAGTTTTCTATCAGCTAAGTGCCAAACGCTTCATGAAGGTGAAAATTATTTCATATTCAAAAGCTGTGGGAGTTCACCGAGCAGCCATTCTCTTGTTGTTGCATCACTTGAAGTCTTCATAATATCTTGAGTATAGACATATCCGTTCTTAACGGCAGGGAGACCTTTCCAGATCGGACTCTTTAATAGAGTAGCTGTGGATTGCTTGGCTTCATCGGCCACAGGAGTTAGAATGAAAATCCGATCTCCGGCATATTCTTTAAGCACTTCCATGGATACTTCCTGGAATCCCATACCTTCATCAAGGACCTTCTGAATTGCTGGGGTTGGCTTGAAGCCATTCTCTCCATAAAGGACTTGGGAAAGTCCGGTCGTCGCCATAACAAATAGTCTGTCACCAGGATAATAAGTAAAGACCGAAGCTGTTTCTCCTTCTTTTATGCCCGCTGCCTTTAATTGTTCCCACATGGCATCTTCACTCGTTTTATACTTAGCCAGCCATGCCTCTGCTTCGGTCGTTTTCCCAAGAATTCCACCAATATCAAGCATCCGTTCATTTAGTGGGGCAAATGTATCAAATATTATCGTGGGTGCGATTTTGGACAGCTGCTCGAAATCAGCTTCATCAGTTCCTGCATAGATAATCAAATCAGGCTGAAGTTCCAGCGTCTTTTCCAGATTGATAGGGAACCCTACATCTTCGACACCTTGTAGCTGATCTTCAAAAACCTGACCCTCACCCATGGAAAGTGGATATCCTACCGCTTGCACACCAAGTGCAAGTAGATCTCCATAGGTTTCTCCTGAATAAATCACGCGCTTCGGGTTAACAGGTATTTCTACGGTATGGCCTATGTAATCCGTGTAGGAGCGAGTAGTTGCCGCAGTTTCATTAGTGCCCTTGTCGGATGTTTCTGGAGAAGGTACAGTGGTAGCTGAAGTATTATTTCCGGCTGCGTTCGACGAATTGTTCTTGGCTGGTTGTTCTCCTGAGTTTCCGCAGGCGAGTAGTATTGTGGTCATCAGAAAGAGTACACATAATACGGCGAACGGTTGTCTTACCTTATTCATATAATATTGCCTCCCTAAAATATGTAGCGATCACCAATAATGATAATCATTCTCGACGAAAACTATCATAAATTAAAGTTTCCTTTTACTCAATGGACAAAACACATTATGGCTATTTGATTTGTACAACAAGCCTATTGTTATTGGAGTTGATAGCCAGAAAAAAAGATTGATAAGGCTAGGAAGTCATTGAGGAGCACGCAAAACTCTGTCGGTGAGATTGAAATAAATAGAAGAAGGCCGTCTTGTTTGGTAGAAACCAACCAGAGACGGCCTTTTTAATAGAAAAAATTAGAGAAGAGAAAGGGTGAAGCGGAATGAATATGGGCGATTAGCCAGCAGAGTGAACTCTTCGTGGGTTGGTGCACCCCAGCTATCGTCACCCCCAACTCCCATTTGCTTGTAGTTGACTCTCAGTACGCTTTTGTTCGAGACTGGCAATTTATATACGTGATCATGTGCTTCCAATTCCTCGGGTTTCCAAGGCAGAGCATTAATCTCCATAGGGATTGCACTATCAAAATAAAGTCCTGATCCGTCGTTGCCATCTGTAATCGAAGCAAATCTGACATCCGTCTTATTGCCGCACTCCTGCGGTCTAAGATAAGGGATGAACTGGTCACTGACTTTGCCCGTATAGCGGCCAAGAGGTGCTCCAGTCTGTCTGTCCCAATAATTCTCATGGGGTCCACGGCCGTACCATGAAAGGGTATCGAGTCTTCCAGCAAGCACGAACATCATTCCGAACTCAGGAATTTCTGGCAGAGCGCTACTACCCGGATTCAGTTCTTGCAGGATCTCTAAAGATCCGTCAGGGCGAATCTCATACTGAATCAGAAGGGTAGAGTACGGATTCGTTGGCAGAAGGTAAGTGGTGGAAACGAAACAGAGATTTCCTTCAGTTCTATATTTCATGCTCAACAGATTCCGCTCATTAGAAGCCTGCTTCCACACTGCACAGCGCTTTGGCAATCCATTGCCAAGATCATTATCCGTGACCGCTCTCCAGAAGTTAGGTCTTACGGGTTCAAGCAGATGTTCTTTACCGGCAGCATAGTATGAGTTTAGCTCACCAGTTGTTGTATTAAAGTTTAGAGTGAAATTCCCACCCTGTACGGTCAATGCACCTTCATGTTCCTGCACATGTAACGTTCCATCCGTTGTCTTTGGAGCCTTTGTCACGATACGCGGGGATAAAATAAACTGTTCCCAAGCGATTTCGTGGTCAGCATCAGCCCAAGAAGTTTCTGAACGCTGAATAAAGGAGAGATTCAGAATAGCTTCATGATCACCTCTATGTGAAATCAGTTCATAAGGGATAGTGCATTCAACGATTTCTCCTGGTGCAGCAGAGATTTGCAGCAAACCTTCTTGCGCAGTTACTCCGTCTAAAGAAACTTCCCATTTAAGTTCGTATTGTTCAATATCGGTAAATAAAAAATTATTACGAATCTGATAGAGACCTTCACGGATATTTAAAGCAGTTACTTTAATATTTTGATAGCATTTTTTGACCTCAAATAGCTTTGGAGTAACCGAGCGATCGGCAAAAAGCAATCCGTTTCCGCTAAAATTTCCATCATGTGGCGACTCACCAAAATCACCACCATATGCTAAATATGGGACACCTTCGGATGTTTTGGTTCGGATAGCCTGATCCACCCAATCCCAAATAAATGCACCTTGAAATACATCGTACTTGTCAAACATATCGGTGTATAGGTGTAATCCACCGCAAGAATTCCCCATAGCATGGCTGTATTCGCAGATGATGTAAGGCTTCAGAGGATGACTTAGCGCATATTTTTCAACATCGTGCGGTTTAGCATACATAGTCGACTCTATATCACTAGCTGCTTCTGACTCTCTGCAATGGAAGATTCCTTCATAATGAACAGGTCGTGTCGGGTCAGCTTCTCTGAGATAGTCATGCATGGCGATAAAATTATCACCACCGTAGGACTCATTCCCCAGTGACCAGATGATAACCGAAGGATGGTTTTTGTCTCTTTGCATCATGGAGTTGCAACGGTCAATCACATTGGCCCGCCATTCTGGTTTGCTAGCAGGTACATTTCCCTCATGTATACCTTGTTGCCCATACTGCCAAGTACCGTGCGTTTCCAGATTGGTTTCATCGATTACGTAAAGTCCGTATTCATCACAAAGCTCATACCAAACAGATTGATTCGGGTAGTGAGAGGTCCGAACCGCATTAATATTATGTGTTTTCATCAGTTTGATATCTCGGATCATTTCGTCTTTGGATAGCGCACGTCCTGTGTCACAAGAGAACTCGTGCCGGTTAACGCCTTTAAGTACAATTCTTTTGCCGTTGATCTTCATAAGTCCGTCTTTGATCTCAAAGGTACGGAATCCGACCTTACAGCTGACCGTTTCAGTAGTGTTTCCTTTATCGTCAATCATGGAGAGAACCAATGTATACAGATACGGTGTCTCAGCACTCCACTTATAAGGATATTCTACATGCTCAGAAAGCTTGAAATGATGAACGCCCTCTTGATCAAAGGAAGTAAACGTAGATATTGGAGCCTCCCATACAGGCTGTTCCTCTTTATTGTATAGCTGCATTTGGAGTGTATAAGGGTTTAGTTTCTCGTTAAAATAATTCTCTACTTTGATGTCTACGTTTAAATCCGCATGTACGAAAGCTTCATCTAGCTCGGTTTTAACGAAAAAATCAGCAACATGAACAGAAGGGGCCGTGTACAGATAGACCTCCCGAAAAATACCGCTAAGCCTCCAAAAATCTTGATCCTCCAGCCAACTGGCATCACACCAACGATAGACCTCGACAGCTAGTTTATTATCACCAGCAATTAAATAAGGGGTAATATCGAACTCGGAAGGTGTAAAGGTGTCTTCACAGTAACCGACCCGTTCTCCGTTTATCCATACATAGAAAGCGGATTCAACCCCCTGAAAGCTAAGGTATACAGGTTGACCGTTCCAAGATTCAGGTACAGTAAAGGTTCGAATGTACGAGCCTACGGGATTATATTTTGTCGGAGCAAAGGGTGGCTTGAGATCAGGTTCAGATTCCGCCCAAGGATATCGGACATTCGTATATTGCGGGTAATCATACCCATGGAATTGCCAGTGAGAAGGTACAGGAATCGTAGCCCAATTGCTGCAATCGAAATCAGCTTTATAAAAATCCACGACCCGTAGATCAGGTGTTTCGGAAAAAGAGAACTTCCAAATACCATTAAGCGTTTTGTAGTATGGTGAGGTTTCTTTATCTCCCACCAGGGCTTGCGTTAGATTGCTATAAGGGATCATGGAAGCATGTGCATCCAAGCGATTTAGTTCGAAGATTTCCGGATTATTATTCCATTCTGGATAACCATTTGCAGGAGGCTGGTAAACAAATTTTGCTCGCATGAGTAAATCTCCTTTATAATAGTGATGTTATTATATTCATATTATAAATTGGAGTAATGGTAAGAGATATAAAAGATTTTTCATCCAATATAACAAAATATGAAACGAGTGATCAGATGGAGAGTAAAATAATTTTTTGCCAAACGGAAGATACGAATATGCTGCCGCTGTATGCTACAACCATTGGATTTTGGGAGCATCAGGCAGAAACCTTACGTCCTACCGGATTTCCGGATTACCAAATACATCAGATTCACGAAGGCAAAGGCGAACTTGTCATTCAGGAGAAACGATATATTGTGGGTTCAGGGGATGTATTCTTTTTGTTCCCGAATATTACGCATTCGTATGCGCCAATAAGTAGTAAGTGGAAGCTGTCATGGATTTCATTTAATGGTAGAGAGGCCGGTCAAATGCTGCTGTACGCAGGAATCCGCGAATCAGGCCCTGCAAGGTTGAAGGAGGATAAGTGGCTAAATCCTTTAAAAGAAATGCTCAACTTGTCAGATAGTAATGAACTGGAAACGAATCTGGAACGATCCAAACAACTATACGCGCTGCTACTGGATTTAAAAAGCAACCTAGTTTCTCCTCTAAACGAGGCTCTTGAATTGGAGCGAATTAAACCGGTGTTGCGACATATAGAAAGGAATCTTCATAGGACCCTCCCATTAAAGGAACTTGCGGAGGTTATTGCAGTGTCGCCACAGTATTTATGCAGGCTTTTTCAAAAAACAATTCATGATCGACCTGTAACCTATATCAACAAGCAACGTATTAACTTGAGTAAACAGCTAATGTTCAATGAACGAGATAAAAAAATGTATGAAATTGCTCAGTTAGTGGGCTTCGAAAATGCCAGCTACTTTTGTCTAGTGTTTAAGCGGTTGACTGGAATGAGTCCAGAGCAATTTAAACAGCTGCATGGTTTGGACTAGAGTAATAGAATGCCTCTAAGCCCTATGATAAACGCTTACTTGTTAGCGTCTAGCACTCCATGATATAGTTTAATTGAGTTCATATATTGTATTTTTCACGAATTCGCTCATTTTTTTGCAATATGTGTATGTCCAATCTAATTCAATACATAGAACCAAATTTACGATCAGATATCTAGCAAAGCATCAGGAAGGAGTCATCAATTTGAATGAGAAGTTAAAAGAGGCATACGAACGTTTGGACTTGCCTGTAGACATTACCCGGGAGGAATTGAATAAAAAGTTTGATTTGCACTTGAAACGCCGTAAATCAAATTCCTCAGAAACTGAGGCTGCAGCCTATGAAGAAGAATTTCTGGCTTACAAAACGATCTTAGACGGCTTAGATCAGCAGGAAATTCAGGAGGCAGAGGACAAGCGGCTAGAGAAATGGGGAGCATTTTCCGGCATAGCGCGTAAATCGGAGAATTTTTTTAGGCTATATAAAGTCCATACATTTGTATCTATCGTTGTGCTGTTAGTGCTAATCTTTGGAGGTAATGCTCTTTATAATCAATATCAAGCCAAAAAATATGAAGCTTCACTCCCGCCAGTGGATGTAACTATCATGTTCCTAGGAAATTATGAATCTCAAGATCCATCAGGTAAGGATGAAGAGCTTAAACAAGAAATCGTCAATCGTTATCCAGCTTGGAAGCGGGTAAAGACGGAAGTCGTATACCTTCCCTCAACAGGTGGAGAAGGTGGAGGCGCGTTAGATATGACTTATATCCAGCGCGCGATGGCGATGCTGGCGGCGGATCGTCCGAATATTCTTATTTTGGATGATGCTACTTTTGATTGGATTGGACAACAGCAGGGACTTAAGAATCTAGAGCCGTTTGTTAAATCAGCGGGACTTCCTCTAGATGATATTCGTTTGAAACGTATAAAAAATACGGAGAACGGTGAAGAATGGATCACAGGCGTAGATATCACAGATACGAAATTTGCTACAGACCTTCCAATTCATTCACGGAAGATGATCATTGGGGTGTTTGGAGAAGATGAAGATAAGAACAAATCAACTGATTTTGTTGAGTTCTTAGTAGGGCAAATGACTGCTAAATAAATGAGTAGGTATAAATGGACCTGTGTTATAAAGGCCGATGTTGTATGGATTCTCATACGATATCGGCTTTTTTGTTGTACATTCAAAGCATCTGAATTGACGAATGTGAAGTGAACTCACTATAATTATTTATATAGATATGAACTAAGTAATATAATTATAAACTAAACAGAATTTTACAAGGGAGTGATGAAAGAATGAAGACAGAAGGAACTCTGACAATACATACACAGAAGCATGGTGCAGCATTAGGTGATTTATTTGGAATCTTCTTTGAGGATTTAAATCATGCGGCAGATGGTGGACTTTATGCTGAGCTAGTTCAGAATCGATCCTTTGAATTTGATCCGATCGATCGGGCCGATTATCATGCGTTAATGGCTTGGGAGCCTGTAGAACGTGGAGATGGGAAAACTGTAATCACCGTGGAAGATAGCGAGCCCTTGAATGATCGTAATCCACATTATGTAGCCATTGATGTTGTGGCTGAAGGTGACGGCGTTGGGTTAATGAATCTGGGATTCAATAGTGGTATTCCGGTAAAAGAGGGCGAGAATTATAAGTTCTCGGTATATGCTCGTCGGGAGACAAGCTTTGACGTACCCCTTATCATATCCATTGAAAGTACAAATGGTATCATTCATGGTGAAGCGGAAATCGCTGTGAATCACTCCGAATGGACTCGATACGAAGCAGTTATTAAGTCTAAGGCTACAGATACTAGTTCACGTCTTGTAATCGTTACCAAAGGCAGCGGGAGGGTATATCTGGACATGGTTTCTCTGTTTCCGGAGAAGACCTTTATGAACAGACCTGGGGGCATGCGTGAAGATATTTCACTGTTACTCGCCGACTTAAAGCCTAAATTCATGCGGTTTCCGGGAGGTTGTCTGGTACATGACGGTTCCTTAAATCCAGATGACAGAGATTCTATGTACAGATGGAAGAATACAATAGGGGATGTGGCACAAAGGCCGGCAAGGCGGAATAACTGGTCTTACAATCAGACGCTTGGGTTAGGATACTTTGAATATTTTCAGTTCTGTGAGGATATTGGAGCTAAGCCGATTCCCGTTCTTCCGGGCGGCTACGATCCGCATCATAAACGTATGGTGCCGCTGGGTGAATTAATGCCCTGGGTTGAGGATGCACTGGATTTGATCGAATTTGCCAATGGGGACATTTCATCGAAGTGGGGAAGGATACGTGCGAACCTTGGGCACCCGGAACCTTTTGGGTTAGAGTATATCGGCATCGGCAATGAAGAGGTAGGTGCACCCTTTTTCGAGAGATATCCATACTTTCATCAAGCCATTAAAGAGAAATATCCGGATATTAAGGTCATTAATTCGAGCGGTCCATTCTCTGCTGGTAAGGAATATGAGCGGGGCTGGACATCGGCAAAAGAGAATAAGTCTGATCTTGTAGACGAGCATTATTACTGTACACCTGAATGGTTCCTGGCGAATCATCATCGTTATGATGACTTTAAGGGCGACGAACCGAAAGTATTCTTAGGTGAATATGCTTCATGGGGCAATACCTATTATAACGCATTAGTGGAAGCGGCTTTTATGACGGGACTTCAGAACAACGCTCATGCGGTTGGTTTGGCATGTTATGCTCCTATGCTCTGCAATGTGGATTATATCAACTGGAAGCCGGATCTAATCTGGTTTAATAATCATGAAGTGTACGGAACTGCGAACTACTATGTTCAAAAGCTATTCATGAACCATCAGGGAGATCAGCTACTGGAGATAAAAGCGAACGGCTTCACAGTACCTGAGGAACGCAAAGTTGAAGCGATCACAGGAGCGATTAGCTTGGGTGTGGATGCATCCGCTGCTCGATATTCAGAAATCACACTGGTCAACAATGTTACGGGAGAAGTGAAGACGTATTCTGAGTTGTCAGAAGAAGTATCAAACCTGCTTGATCCTGCTCAGAACGGAACGGCCAAACGAACACTAGAGCTTGGAGAGACGGAGTGGGAGAGCTATACCTTGAATTTTAAGGCTACTAGAACCGCAGGGAATAAAGGGTTTGTGTTCTATTTTGGTAAAGCAGATGATCAGAGTCATTTGTATTGGGAACTAGGTGGCTGGCAGAATCAGGATTCCATTGTGGCATCAATTATTAACGGGAGAAACTCTGTGCTTACACATTCTATGTTTAGAGTTGAAACAGACGTAGAATACAATCTGATGCTAGAAGTATCAGGCAGACATATTCGTACTTATATTAACGGAGAGCTGATCAATGAGACGGAGGACAAACTTCCGGTCATCGAACCGCTTTATTACACAGCAAGTGTGGAGGATTCCACAGGGGATATCATTCTTAAGACAGTGAATGTACAAGAGAACAGCGTTTCTGCTGAGATTATATTAGAAGAGATGGCAAAAAAGGACTTGTCCATCGAAGTATATGAACTATCAGATTACCAGCTTGAGGATGAAAATAACTTCGAGAATAAAGAGTTTGTCTCCCCTAAGCAAACCAATTTTACGACGATGGGCAGCAGTTTTTCTTATGAGTTCCCTAAACAATCCGTAACGATTTTTAGAATAAAATAAAAACTAAAAACGCCCCTCTGAATCCTTAGTGTTAAAAAGGTTCAAAGGGGCGTTTATGTCCGGTTGTATAGCTGTTCACCCATAGACGATCACATTCTAGGATATTCTCGGTCATGATAGGTGCAATATCATTAATAGCTGGCCGACGCAGACCATCTTTACACGGTTCACATGTTTTAGTAATGTAATGAGACAGCAGCCACGACCAGTGTTCTTCTAGTGGGTATACATCTTCGAACTTTAATTTTCTTCTTGCTCTTTTTCTTAGCTTGAATATAATCACAGGTAGTAGCTACACTGCATCCATACTTATCTCGCTTATGTTAAATTAATGATTAATATTATTGTTAACTAAGGAACTGATTTGTGAATACATAAAAATACTAATTCAAAGGCATAGGAGACAATAAAATGCACTTAACTACAGATTCAGAATCGCTTCGAGTCTATGAAGCACTTGCAAGTGAAGTCAGGTTAAGGATTATCGAACTACTAGACCGAAAAGAGATGCATATTAAAGAACTGGCTGCCGAGCTCTATATAAGTAGTGCGATGGTTAGCACCCATGTTGCCAAGCTACAAAAAGCAGGCCTGATTAACTCTAAAATGAGACGTGTGGATGGAGGGACATATAAGTATTGCTCACTGTCTACGAACTGCCTGCAGATTAAATTATCAGGATCTCGGGGAATCTGCTAATCAGATATTGTGAATGATACGAAATAGAGAATTAATAAAAATAAAAAAAACATATTGTAATGAAAACGTTTTTATGATAATTTAAATTTATAAAAACGTTTTTATTTGTAAAGGAAGATTGAATCGTTATGGAAAAGGTAACTATCAAAGACGTTGCTAGAGAGGCTGGAGTGTCCATTTCTACAGTTTCCAACGCACTAAATGACGTTGATGTATTAAATCCGGAGACCAAATCACATGTGCTTAAGGTTGCGAAGCAATTAAATTATGTTCCAAACCTAAATGGCAAGCTCCTAAGGAACGGAAAAACTAAAATGCTAGGTTTTTTCACGACAAGTGTAGCGGGCCCGTACTTCTATAAGCTGGTGGAGTCCATGTCTCGTGAATGTGATCGGTTAGGTTATGGATTAAATGTATTTGTTACAAAGGATAAACAAGTAATTATGAGCAATATTCTAGGTCGACGTGTGGATGGTATCATTATCTATGAAGAGCTGAGAATAGATGAAGAAGAAATTGCCGCAATGGTAAAAGACAAGATCAAGGCTGTGTTTCTGGATCGACCACTTAAGAATGAAACGATGGGAAGCGTAATCTTTAATTCGTTTGAATCTGCTTACGAAGCAACTAAATATTTAATCAGTCTGGGACACAAGAAAATTGCTTACATATCTGGTGTAGATGAGATGTATGACAGTGTTCAGCGGAAAGAAGGATACTTGGCCGCTTTGCGTCAATATCAGCTTCCTACGAACGAAGAGTATATTATCCAAGGATATTTTGAGGAAGAGAGCACCTATAACGCTATAAAGTCTCTAGTTCATTTAAGTCCTGAAAAAATGCCTGATGCTTTTTTAGCGGGGAATGATTTGAGTGCCATTGGATGTATTCAAGCTTTGAAATCGAATGGATATGAAGTCCCGTTGGATATAAGCGTTATGGGGTTTGACGATATTGATATCGCGCAGTATTTCTCACCGCCATTAACGACGGTAAGAAATCAAATTGCCAGACAAGGTATTCTATCCATAAATCACCTGGTTCGCATGATTCAGAAGAAGGAACAGGGCGAAATGATGAAATTGCCAGGTGAACTAATTGTACGTGGTTCTACTCAAGTGAAGATTGATCGGTACTAACGCTTTCAAGAAGGGCAACAAGATAGTATCCGATCATTTTTTAAATATAAGAAAGTATATCGTCCTGATAAGGACACTGAAGGCGTTTATGCTTGATAATTTTATTGCTTTTAGGAGGTTTTTTTTAAAAAGAAATAAAAACGTTTTTATTGTTATGGGGATCATGATTTGGAGGGGAGAAGAAAAACGTGGATAAATTAGCCGTAGTGCCAGTGAACGGGAAGAATCCAATGAACAGTAAGAAACCTATGGGACAGAGGGTCAAAGAATTTGTGATTGATTATAAGAGGCAATGGGAGATTCAGTCCATGGTCATCCCGGGAATCATTTTTATGATTATCTTTTGTTTCATTCCTATTTACGGATTAACGATTGCTTTTAAGAGCTACACCGTAATAGACACGCTCGATTCTGCACCATGGGTGGGGCTTGATAATTTCAGAATTATTTTATCAGACAAATATTTTTGGGATGCTGTAGTCAATACCTTGGGGATCAGCTTTCTGAAATTAGCTATAGGTTTTGTTATTCCAATTATTCTATCCGTCATGATTTATGAATTAAGCGGTGGACGCTTTAAGAAAATAGTACAGACAATCTCTTATTTACCACACTTTTTGTCCTGGATCGTTCTGGGCGGGATGTTGATTGCTTGGTTCTCTTCCTCCGGTATGTTTAACGAAATCCTGCTCAATTTGGGGATCATTTCGAAACCGGTAAATATCTTGCTTGATGTGAACAAGTATTGGTGGATTGCAACGTTATCGGATATTTGGAAAGAGGCAGGTTGGGGAACAATTTTATACTTAGCCATCATGTCCAAAATTGACCCTACTTATTATGAAGCTGCCAAAATAGATGGGGCAAGTCGTATGAGACAAATTTGGAATATTACCCTACCTAATATGAAGCCAATTATCAGTTTAAATCTGATTCTGACTGTAAGCGGTTTATTAGGATCGAATCTGGATCAAACATTGGTCTTGATGAATTCTCAGAACCGTGCCAAAGCAGAGGTAATCAATTCTTATGTGTATCGTATGGGTATGACGCAAGGTGACTTCTCTTATGCTACTGCTGTTGGTTTAGGTGTCTCCATTGTTTCTGTGATCCTACTGATTAGTGCCAACAAAGTGTCCAGCAAATTAAATGATAATCAATCAGTTCTGTAGAAGGAGGCATTTTTGTGAATCGTACGGTAGCTAAAGAAGATCTCGACAGTCGAATCTTTAACACTATAAATATTATTTTACTCTGTATCTGTACTGTAATTATCGTTGTTCCTTTATGGAATGTGGTCATATCCTCCTTAAGCTCAGGTAAAGCGCTCGCGGAAGGTGGATTTATATTCTGGTCTACTGATTTCTCCTTAGAGAATTACCGCGCAGTGTTTAATGACGAGACGATAGGATTAGCCTTTCTAGTCTCCATTGCCAAAACGTTCATCGGTGTCATTACCCACGTATTCTTTTGCGCGATGATCGGTTATGGCTTGAGTAAAAAATACATACGTGGCCGCAAGCTATACGTTGCCATGGGTGTAATCACCATGTTCTTCTCAGGTGGTATGATTCCAACCTATTTATTGATTAAATCACTCGGTCTATTGAACAGCTTTTGGGTTTATATTATCCCAGCCTTGTTCAGTTATTATGACGTAGTTATTCTAATGAACTTCTTTAGAAACGTACCGGATTCACTTGAAGAGTCGGCCAAAATCGATGGTGCAGGTGACTGGCGTATATTCCTGAAGATTTTTATCCCTCTTTCCATGCCGGCTATGGCTACGATCGCGTTATTTAACGGGGTTGGGCAGTGGAATGACTTTATGACTACCAAATTATACATTACCGATCAAGCACTGTATCCGCTGCAGATGAAGCTCTATGAAATTATCGTTCAGTCGCAAACGCAATCCATGCAAAATGTCGGCGGATCTGCGATTATCGAAACTACTACTAAAGGGGTTCAACTAGCAACAATTGTCATTACAACTTTGCCGATTGTTGTGATGTATCCAATATTACAGAGGTACTTTATTTCAGGAATGATGATGGGGGCGGTGAAAGAATAGAAAGATTGGAGGGATTTTATAACAAACACTTATGTACGAAATGATCCATCGGAAGTGTAGCTTGTACTATCAGATCTACACTTCCGTTACTACCAAAACTTTTTTAGGGGGAAACAAGGGATGAACAAAGCATTTGGGAAAAAAGGACTCAAACTTTGTACTGCGCTTATGGCTGTTGTATTGGTATTTACGGGTTGTGGATCGAAGGGTAGTTCTGATAACTCCAGCAAAGAATTAAGCTCCATTGAAGGGCGATATACAATTGACCCAGAAACACCAGCTTGGAAGCTTGATAAAAAAGAAGAAACTACGGATCTCACTTGGTATGTAAATGCGGATTGGTGGAACACAGACTTTGGTAAGGACCTCGTTACTAAAAAGATTAAAGAGGACCTGAACATCAATATTAAATTCATTACTGGGGACGACACGAAGTTAAATACTATTTTTGCCGGTGGCGAAATGCCGGATATGTTGACTATCTTTGATTCGAACTCACCAGTGGTACAAAAGGCCGCAACTTGGGCATTGCCTTTGAATGACCTGGCGGATAAATATGATCCTTATTTCAATAAAGTAGCAGCAAAAGATACGATGAACTGGTTCCAATTAGCAGACGGTAAGACTTATGGCTATCCTAACTATTCTAATACGCAAAACGATTTTGACAGCGGTAACATTCCTGCTAAAACGGCATTTGTAATCCGCAAGGATGTTTACGAAGCGATTGGAAAACTAACCATTGGAACTCCTGAAGAATTCAAGAGTGTTATGCAGCAAATCAAAAAGCAATTCCCGGCAATGATTCCTTTTGGTTTTAACTCTATTGGCACAGGCACTGGTTCTTTGGGAGATGTTCTTCAGGATTTCATCGGCGTACCGATGGAAACCGAAAATGGTGAATTCTACAACCGTAACCTAGATGAGGATTATCTGACTTGGTTGAAAACATTAAATGAAGTCTACAGAAATGGTGACATCAGCGATGACAGCTTTGCAGATGACGGGACGGCTTTTGAAGAAAAATTGAAATCCGGTAAATATGCAACGCTGATGCTCGATGGAACACCTCAACAAAGTGGTAACCTGCAAATCTTCATGACAGAAAATCCAGACAAAGAATATATCGCTATTGATGGACCGCAAAGCACAGTTGGACATGAGCCAACGTTGAATCAGTCAGGAATTACAGGCTGGATGATTACCTATGTCACTAAAAAGGCTAAAGACCCTGCCAAAGCGATTCAGATCTACACTTATCTATTGAGTGAAGAAGGACAAAAGCTTATGAACTATGGTATTGAAGGGGAAACCTATAAGGTTAACGAAGCGGGTAAAATTGAATTTTTACCTGAAATCAAAGATCTTCAATTGAATAATGCCGATAAATTTAAAAAGGATTACCGGATGGGCGAATTTATGTTCTTTGGACATGACCGCGATAAAGCTCTAAGTAATGACGCATTCGCAGATTCTATTAAACAAATGCAAGAGTGGGGTAAAGGAAAGCTGAAACCACACTTTATTCTTGAAAATATCAACCCGGCTCAAGGAACGCCTGAAGCTCGTAGCCTATCTGCAATCGATACAAATTGGAACACTACGCTTGTGAGTATGATTCGTGCTAAGGATGAAGCAACATTTGATAGCACCTTGGCTGCTTACAAATCATTCTTGAAGGATAACAACTGGGATAAGATCGCAGAAATTCGCACTGAAAAAATGAAGAGCAACAAAGAAAAATTAGGTCTTAAATAAGTAAAAGGCTGGATGGGGCCCCTTTACCGGGGCCTTATCATACAGAAACATAGCAAAATATATAGAAAAGTGGAGGGAAACAACATGACAAAACTTAAAATTTATCAATCTACAGGGGAAAATGAATTGTTCGTAGAGCAAACGCTAGAACAATTGACTCCAATGGCTTCAGATGAGCCGGTCACTACTGTAAACCTCGATGAGAATCAAACCTTTCAGGAAATGGATGGCTTTGGGGCATCCTTTACGGATTCATCCGCCTACTTGATTAACCAAGTCCTGAATAATGAACAGAAAAAAGAAGTCATGAGCAAGCTTTTTGATTCCCAAGATGGAATTGGCTTGTCCGTATTAAGAAATCCAATGGGAGCATCGGATTATGCTAGAGATATTTATAGCTATGACGATATGCCTGCTCAGGAAACGGATACAGAATTAACTCATTTCTCCATCGCACATGATGAAGCTGATATTATCCCTTTGTTACAACAAGCATTGGAGCTTAATCCTGAGATCAAGCTGATGGCTTCACCTTGGAGTGCACCAGGCTGGATGAAGACTAGCGGATCTATGATTGCTGGTGAGCTTAAACATGAACATTACCAGGCTTATGCCGATTATTTTGTACGATACATTCAAGCCTTTGAAAAGCACGGTCTGCCAACTTATGCAGTAACACCGCAGAACGAGCCTCTGTTTGAACCAAAGCACTATCCAAGTATGTTAATGCTGCCTGAAGCGCAAAGAGATTTCATTAAAAACTATCTCAAGCCTAGCTTCGTGAAGCACAACATCAACACAAAAATTCTTTGCTACGATCACAACTGGGACCGTCCAGATTATCCACTAACGGTGCTGGATTATGCGAAAGATGAAGTGGACGGTGTAGCTTGGCACTGGTATGGCGGGAATGCGTCAGCACAATCAGAGGTTCTAAAAGCTTTCGCGGATAAAGAAGTGCATTTTACAGAAGGTTCTGGTGGGGAATGGATTCCTCCGTTTGAACAAGCCTTCTCGAATGTCATGAGAACAGGGATTGATATTCTCAGAAACCATAGTAAATCCTTTGTCTTGTGGAATATGGCCTTAGATGAGAAGAACGGTCCAACTGTACCGGGCTTTGGCAAAAGTACTTGTCGCGGTGTGGTGACGGTCAACCAAGAGACTAAAGAACTTACGTATACGTTGGACTACTATGCACTGGCACATTTCAGCAAATTCATACGTCCTAAGGCTGTGCGTATTGACGTTTCCACTAATCAAGAAGTGATTCGTTCCGTAGCTTTTAAGAATACAGATCACTCCATTGCGGTTGTTCTGTTCAACGATAGTGAAAAGGACGAGAATGTAGCTGTGAAATTGCAGGGCAAGGATGGTTTATCGTTCCGTTTGGCCTCTAAAAGTGCCTTATCTATTTTAATAAAATAATGTGTGTATGAAGTGCTCGAATTTTGATTCGAGTACTTTTTTTTGCCGAAAAACGCATAAAAAATCAGTGTTCGTGAATCTTAAACGCATACCTATAGCGAGGAGATATGAGCATTGAATAGAAAGCTTTTACTGACACTGCTAGTTCTGTGTTTAATGATTACTGGTGGTTCTAGTATTTTTGCTGTTACAAGTGTTTTACCCTTAAAGAATGAAACACCCAAATGGGCGGTGGAGCTTCATAAAAGTAAACTGCCTTCGCCACAGCCGGAAAAATATAAGAGCTACGAGCTATTAGTCACTAACTTAAGTGAAGATACCATAGATGTAACGTTTGAGTTGTACCGACCAATGCAGGATCCTAATCAGGAGCAAATCATCTTAGTAGATCCATTTAGCTATGCTATGCAGCCGAATGAGACGGTTAGCTTTAGCCATTTTTTTATAATGAATGGGGCAAAAGAACTGGAAGTCGTTCTCTCGTGGAATGATCAGAATAGACGTAAGCATAAACAAAGTATTAAATTTACTGGTTTTGAATAGTTGATCGGAGAAATACTAAATATTACAGGGCAATTTCCAATGGGATGTGCCCTCGTTGGTTTGCTCCATCCCTTGTTATACTCTATAATGTGCTTTATATAATTGCAGTTGAAAGGGGAGATGGGGCATGAGTACAGCTAATCGCGGAGTGAACATCGGACCTCCCCGTTTTAAAATAGCGGTACATTCCATCGTTTGGCTGGCTAAAAGCGGAAGCATTTTATCTAGTGCAATGATTGCAAGCCAAGTCAATTCACACGCGACCTTTATGCGTAGAGTGATGCAGTCTTTGGCAACTGCGGGAATCGTGGAGTCCAAAGGTGGAAGAGAAGGCGGGTACGTTCTTCTGAAATCTGCCGATGAGATTACACTGGGAGAGATTTATGAAGCAGTTAGTACAACGACGGAGGAGTTAGAAGTGGATATGGCCTGTGGAGCAAGTGCTTTGCTCGATGTAGAGCTTGAAAAAATTCTCCAGGAGACAGAACAACGGACCATTCAATATTTACGCCAATATACGATTACTAATGTGATGGAGCGGGTAGAGTTTTTTTCTTAATATTTTAATTTTCAATAAAAAAGGTACTGGTAAAATATTTATTAAGCTACTATAATAAAGTGAGTTGCAGTCGGCACTGCAATTTTATTTTGTAGGTATTGTGCTTGAGGTGAGCACATATAATAGCAAGGGGGAATAAACAAAGCGGAGTAGCGTAAGTAACATCTATTGTTTAGCAGTGGGTTCATGTACTTTAATATGTGCTTATTATAGTTGCAAATTATTTTAGGGAGTGATGATCATGAATATTGTATCCATCGTATTACAAAGCTTGTTGATACTTGCTTTCGTTATGGCAGGGTCGGGAAAAGTAGCGGGTTCAAAAATGCACGTGGATAACTTTAAAAAATGGCGTTTACCACAATGGTTTCGAGTAGTAACGGGTCTAGTTGAGATTGTGGCAGCGGCAGTATTGGTTGTTGGCTACTGGGAGCCTAGCTGGGCAGCAGCAGGCGCACTTATACTTGGCGTTACAGCTATCGGCGGAATTCTGGTTCATATACGCGAAAAAGATTCGTTCAAAGAGACGTTTCCGATTATCCTGCTTGGCGTGTTAGCAATTATTGTATTTTTCATCCGTCTTTCCGATCTGGCTGATTTTCCAGGGTTTAAGTAATTATACTCACCCAATAAAAAAATGGCAGTTCAGTGCTGAAATACAGCATCTGGACTGCCATTTTTGTTTCAGGATCTGTAGCTTAGGGTTCTAACGTTCTAAACGATAGCCACCATGAAATACAGGACCCACATATTCATTGAACGCAAAGCCATTGCGAATGGCAGCGGAGACAAAATCTTTAGCTTTTGCTACAGCTTCATGAACGGACAGACCGTTAGCTAAACCGCCTGTAATGGCAGCGGCAAAGGTACATCCAGCCCCATGATTGTGAGCAGGCTCGATTTTGGCTGTTTGAAATACGGTGTACTCAGCACCGTCGAAGAAGACATCAATCGCTTGATCGCCCCCGAGTGCTTTGCCGCCTTTAACCACGACATTACTTGCTCCGAGCTTATGAATCAGACGAGCAGCTTCTTTCATATCCTCTAGGGTAGAAAGTTTGCCAAGACCTGAAAGAACGCCAGCTTCAAACAGATTTGGTGTAACCACAGTGGCAAGTGGCAGCAGTAAATCACGAATAGCCTCCGCGCTGTCTGGGTTCAAGACTTCATCTTCACCCTTGCAGACCATGACCGGATCAATCACTACATTGGTCTGTAGATTTTCTTTGATCGCTTGCTCAGCAACACGCACAATTTCAACACTTCCCAGCATACCTGTCTTCATGGCATTTACTGGACCACCTGCGAAAATAGTTTTTAGCTGCTCAGCAACAATGGAGGCGTCAATTGGATAAACATTATGGTGCCAGCCGTTGTCCGGGTCCATTGTAACGATAGTTGTCAAGGCACTAAAGCCGTAGGTACCATACTCTTCAAATGTTTTTAGATCCGCTTGGATGCCTGCGCCACCACTGGAGTCGCTGCCTGCAATAGTTAGAGTTTTAATAATTTGAGTCATGGTAACGTCCCCTTTATATATGTCTGAATTTATAAACAACGCATTGCATTGATTATAACAAAAAATAGCACCTAAGTCTTTCTAAAAAGCAAGTGTAGGATTCCATTTCACTAACCCTGCATATCAATATAGAAAGAAATTTTAAACAAAACGCTTAGGAGGGCGAGTATGGTCACGATTAGTTTATGTATGATTGTACGAAATGAAGAAAAAAGCCTGCATAAATGTTTGTCTAGCGTTGCAAATCTTGTAGATGAAGTGGTTATCGTGGATACAGGCTCGACGGATAAGACTAAAGAGATCGCAATGTCCTACGGAGCTGTGATTTACGATTTTGAATGGATCGATAACTTTAGTGCCGCACGTAATTTTGCCTTCAGTAAAGCTACTCAGGAGTATATTTTGTGGCTGGATGCGGATGACTATATAAAGGAAGCGGATCAGATTCTGTTTAAAAAGCTAAAGGAGATTCTGCCAGGGCATTTTCACAGCGTGAACATGCAGTATAATTTGGCTTTTGACGAGGCGGGGAATGTCACAGCTAGCTTGCGTCGGAATCGGCTAGTTCGCCGGAGCTGCAATTTTCAATGGATTGGCCCAGTACATGAATATCTAGAGGTAAGTGGCCCTTCCTTTAGTAGCGATGTCTGTATTACCCATGAGAAGGATAAGGAATATACAGACCGTAATTTGCGGATTTACCAAAAAAGAGTGGCCGAGGGTGAAGCATTCTCTCCAAGGGATCAGTATTATTATGCGAATGAATTAAGGGATCATGCTATAAATGAAGAGGCTTGCAAATACTACGAGCTGTTTTTGGCGGGTGGACAGGGCTGGATAGAAGATAATTTTCAAGCTTGCTTAAGGCTTGCCGAATGCCGGGAACGGCTGGGGGATAAAGACGGTGCATATGAAGCATTATGCAGAACGTTACAGTACGATAAACCACGTTCAGAGTTCTGCTGCCGACTTGGGGCCCTTCTATTGGAAAAGGGTCAATTGCACCCAGCAACATACTGGTATGAGCTTGCGATACAGCTGCCACGGGATAACGATTCGATGGGGATGAAAAATGGGATTTTTTATACCTGGCTGCCGCATCTCCAATTGGCACTCTGTTATGATCGCCTTGGCCAACACGAGTTAGCGAATCATCATAATGAAACGGCGTTGAACTTTTATCCGTCCCATCCTAGCATGTTATATAACCGCACTTATTTTAAAAATCTGCTTGGCGACAAATATGTAGCGATTCAAGCTTAACAAAAATGCCCCCAGTAGTCATGATTTTGACTCTGGGGGTTTTCGTCGTTAAGACACCCTCTTTTTAATATGCTGGATTGTATTGTTGTTCTTTTTTGTAATCGTTGGGAGGGAGTCCAACCTCTTGTTTGAACAGCTTAGAGAAATAGGAGTAGTTGTTATAGCCAACCTTGTTTGCGACAGTATAAACAGACATATTTGTGGTTTCCAATAGATGCTTTGCAGCCGCGATTCTAACTTGGATGACGTAGCTGCCTAATGAAACACCAGTTTCTCGTTTGAATATTCTTGCCAGATAATCAGGATTGAGGTAGACAATTTCGGCCAAATCATTTCGTGTCAGATCATCACCGTAATGCGAATGAATGTATTGTTTGATTTCCTCCGCGACGGATTTGGTCTGTGCGGCAAACTCACGGTATTTCATCGCTGTAGTCACTAGATATTTAAGATATTCTTCCATATCCTCGATCGAGTTCAGAGAGTGCAAGGATAATTTATCGTTAGTTTTGCCGGAGTATAGTTTGTGTGACCGTATCCCTTTGAGGTTGAGAAATGAATAGACTAGCTGAACAATATCTAAGCGGAACAAGCTAAGGACAGAGGTCTCCAGAGTTCTATTGTTAAGCATAACCCTTAGAGATTTCGTAACTTCCTCAAGAAAAGTAGTAAACTGATTCTGGTTCAGCAGCTCTTCCAAATAGACAAGATCCGGTGGCGTATAGCCAGTTTTATTTTGATAGAGATAGGCTTCCACTAAAAAAGTCTGATTTCTGCATCTCGTAATTTCCTCATCCATGCGAAGCGATTGTTTCAGAACATTCCCCACATGATTCAGTTTATCGTATAAACCAATATTGCAGCAGACGTCGCATTTTAAATAAGGAATCGCCTTTTGAATAAAGGAAGAGCATAATTCTTCAAGCAAGGACGTGTCGGGTGTCTGATTCCATTTTAATATGGCGATCCAATTATAATCTTTATATTCCAGAATACTCTCGATGGTAAAGCAAGGACTCTGTAACAATTCATATAATACGTTCAGCAGAGCAAAATCAAAAAGATCCTTCTCTTCTTTTCCCATACTGCCGTTGTAAGGAAATAGGTTAAAGATTAAAGGCTGCAGAGTGTCACTCATTTGATAGGAGAGGTTCTGTTCCTCAATGGCAAGGGTGATGTCCGCTAATTTAATCGGAAATGATGTGCTTCCACTAACCAACTTACGCCAAAAATGCTCGAGAATCTTCGCTTGGTTTTTTTGCCAAAAGTAACCGCCTTGAATGGCTTTTTCATTTCTTTGCTGCTCTTTAGCCTGTGTGACAGCCTTATGGATAATCAGCATCAGCTTATCAAATTCGATGGGCTTCAGAAAATATTCAAAGCTTTGCAATTCAATCGCTTTCTGGGCATAGTTGAAATCCGCATAATTAGTAAGAAGTATAGTCTGAATACTATAATTCCCTTCGCGAATCCATGCCAGTAATTCCAATCCGCTGCCCTGAGGCATTTCAATATCCGAAATTAGAATTTGAATAGAATGCTTTTCTATTATTTCACGTGCCTGAGCGACATTATTTGCTGTATAGACAGTATCAATGTGTAACGATTCCCAATCTATTCTCTTTTGCAATGCAGCAATAACATAAAAGTCATCATCAACAAGCAGTACATTCATAGTTAGCTCTCCATTCATTTAGATTTTTTTAGGAAGCTCCGGAAGAGATAAGATTACACTAGCGCCGCCGCTCTCCAAATTGGAAAAGGTGATAGTTGCTCTTTTTAAATAGAGATATTCCAGCCGTTTAAGCGTATTCATAATACCGATCTGCATACCGTTGCTTTGATCCAAGGGCTCACCAAGATTAAGCTTCTCTAACACTTGCGGTGGAAAACCGGGACCGGTGTCGGTGAGCTGGATAACGAGCATGTCTTCCTCTTCAATCCGTAATCGCTGGACTGTAAGCCTGATCTCTACTTCATGTTCTCGTGAAATCGCATATTTAATAGAATTTTCAATGAAGGTTTGCAGCACTAATGGCGGAATTTCCACACAGCTTGCCTGATCCTCTTGCTCAATATTGTAAATAAATGCATCCTGATATCGTTGCTTTTGAATCTCTAGATAGGTTCGGACATGTTCAATTTCATCCTCCAGCCGGACAAAATTCTCTCCATTTTGAAAAATATAACGGAAATATTTCGACGTAGATAACGTCATATTCTCAATTTCTTTATACATTTCAATTTGGGCCATGCTATAGATGCTAGTCAGGCAATTTAAGAAAAAGTGGGGCTTGATCTGTAGCTTCATATAATCCAGTTGTATCCGCTGCTTCTCCAGTTCCTGCTCGTACATAGCGATTTTGAAGGTTTTGATTTGATCAACTAAATCTTTAAACTGTGTGTTTGCTTGTTCCAGCTCTATAATCTCACTGCTTTTGAAATCTGCGGGTTGCCCAGCCTCATTAATGAAAGCAAGGTTCTCAGAGAAGCTTTGAATCGGGCCTAGTACTCTTTTCTTGAAAAACAGCAGGACGATGCATAAAGTGGAAGTGACAATGAAGAAGAGTAACATTATAAGCAGCTGAGCAATGATTATTTTTTCGAATATGCCATATTTAATGACCATTTTAGTGCTGAAGGTGGTGTCCGAGAAGGCGCTGTTGATTGTTGTACGCGATTGCAAAAGATTAGAGAAGCCTCTCTCTTCCGTTATCAGCTTTCCGCTGTTCGATATGGGACTCGATAAAGGCTGTTCATTCTCATCTACGAGAGAAACATAACCATTGGCACCCAGATTAATTTGGCGTAGAGGACGGATCAGATTATCGGCGGAGATCAGTCCAATTAAATAACGATTGTAATAAGGAACGATATTAATTACGTAGTAGTGGTTGTTAACAAGGATAGGCGTCCATTTGGAATAAAACTTCTCATACATCTCCTTATCATCAATATAAGAAATAATCTTCGTTTTGAGCTGCCTGTAATCCGTATAGGTCACACTGATCGGTGCACAATTTAAAAAGTAGTTCTCATTTTTCAAATAGTAGAAAAAGTTGTACTCATGTCCGTAGTTTTTTTGCAGCTCGGTAAAGCGTTTATGCAGATTATCATTTGCCTTCAAGAACTCGATACTGTTGACCCCGTAAGTATTCATCGCAAGCAAGCTCTCATCGTTCCCAAGCGTCCAGCCCATATAGTGATTAATGTAAGCGAAATCATGATTGATACGATTAATGTAGAGTGCCGCAGTATCCTGTAAATTTCGAGTGGACTGCTGCTTAACGATAGAAATGGAAGTAATGCTGATCGCTAAATCCAGAATGAGGACTGTGAACGAGACTGCCATCATGACTTTTATATAATGACGAATGGGGTAGGTTTTGTGCTTCGCTGTTTTTTTGTTCATAAAATCATTATAAGACCTCTGCAGGAAAAATACAGGAGAACTCGCTAGCGATTTACCGCAAAGTCCGGAAAGCACATACAGAAGTCGGGATACTGTTATTAAGTCCCTTCAAGCGAAGGCTTTTGATTTTGTGTTTTTTGTAAGCGGATTCAAAGGTCTGGATAACCGTCTTAAAGGGTCCGGAATACGAAAAAATAAGACGTTATGATTAAGCTATTCAGATAATCTTTGATTAATTGAAATGGGGGATTAAGAGGATGAGTCAACACAGTAAGAAAAAGACGGCAAAGAAATGGACTGTGGGTCTGCTGGCGGCGGCTATGGTATTTGGTATTGCTGGCTGCGGTGGAAAAGACGGGAATAATGCTGCAACTAGTGAGACGAGCAGTTACAACAAAGAAGGTCTGCCAATTGTTAATGAGCCTGTAACACTCAAGGTGCTGACCGTACGTTGGGGAAGCATGGGAGACACGTTTACGCAGAACCAATGGCTGAAGGATCTGGAGAAAAATACAAATGTCAAAATCGAATGGCAAGTGATGTCCTCCAATGACTGGGCCGAACAGAAGTCCATTCTGCTGGCTAGCGGTACACTTCCAGACATTATCCTCGGAAATCAAACCTTCGGAGATTCTGATATCGTTAATAATCTAAGCTTTTTCCGGCCGTTAGATGATTATATTGAAAAAAATATGCCAAATCTTAAAGCGGCCATGGAAGAAACGCCTGAGTTGAAAAAAATCAGCACTTTTCCTGACGGGAAAATCTATTCACTGCCAACAAGACTTCCATCGCGTCCAAAAAGCTCTCGTCAGCCTGTGATTAACAAAACTTGGCTCGATAAATTGGGCCTGAAGGCTCCTGAAACGATTGATGAGTTATACAACGTACTTAAAGCTTTCAAAGAACAAGATCCAAACGGAAATGGCAAACAAGATGAGATTCCTTTTATTGAAATTGGGAATGACTTGATCAGTCCTTTCGGAATTGCCGACTTGAATAACAACAATATGATCATCAAGGACGGAAAAGCGATCTATTTCCCTGTTTCGGAGGAGTTCAAAGAAGGCCTTAAATGGGAAAATAAATTGTATGCGGAAGGTTTATTAGATAAAGAGGTATTCACTCAGGATGATACGATGAGATCGGCGAAGTTCCAAAATCCGGATGCTCCAATCGTAGGCTTTACGTATCAGTGGACCCCGGACGCTGTGTTTGGTAAATGGAGCGATCAATATGTGACGATTCCACCGATTGCCGGACCGGATGGTAAGCGTTATACAATCGGTAATCCAATTGGGATGAGTCTTAACCGTAATGAACTGCTGATTACTACTTCGAGTAAGTATCCAGAGGTTGCTGCGCGTTGGGCAGATCAGTTCTACACGAACGAAGCGAGCATTCAGAATTTTTGGGGTGCGATTGGAACTGTAATTAAGAAGAATGATGACAGCACCTATACATTGATGGATCCACCAGCTGGAACCAGCGCAGATGCCTGGTATTGGGATCAGTCTCTTCGAGATTTCGGACCAAAATATGTGAGCCCGTCCTTTGAACAGAAAATCGTTCTTAATCCTGAAAGTGGAGATGGACTGAAGCTGCAGCTGGATAAGCTGGGTAGTGAATATGTAACAGAGCCTTTCCCTAACGTTATGTATACCTCCGATGAGTTCGAGGAGCTGCCAACCTTGACCACGGATATCGACGGTTATGTGAATACAATGCGCGCTCAATTTATTAGCAAAGGCGGAATTGACGAAGGCTGGGATGATTATGTCAAACAGCTTAATAAAATGGGGCTTGAAAAATTAGTTAAGATTCGCACAGATGCTTACAGTCGTTATATGAGTGTGAAATAACCTATTCGTCTTTCGAAAAAGGTGCTGCCCTACATAAATTTGTGGGGTAGCATTCTCTATTTTTAATAAGGAGGGGATGTTATGAAATCTGATCCAATTCATTTGAGTCGGAAACTCGGACAAATCAAACAAAACTGGGGTTTATATACGTTGCTTTTTCCTGCAGTAGTCCTTACGTTATTATTCGCATATAAACCCATGTATGGGGTGCTCATTGCCTTTAAGGATTATAGCCCGGCGTTGGGAATAGGCGGAAGTCCATGGGCCGGATTCAAATACTTCGAGAAGTTTTTTAATTCCTATCAATTTTCTGCAACGATCAAAAATACGCTAATTATCAGTGTGTACAGTCTGATTACGTTTCCGATTCCGATTATACTTGCGCTGATGGTTAACCAGATGAGACCAAACCGTTTTAGACGGTTTTTTCAGACGGTATCCTATATGCCACATTTTATCTCAACCGTAGTTATGGTGGGCTTAATGATGATTCTGTTCTCACCTAGCACCGGACTACTGGGCAATGTATATAGTCTTTTTGGAAAAGAAGCTCCTGATCTAATGGGCTCTGCCGGATTATTCAGCAGTGTGTACGTCTGGTCGGATGTGTGGCAGCATGTCGGCTGGGACAGCATTATCTTTATCGCTGCTCTCTCTGCTGTTGATCCTAGTTTGTATGAGGCTGCAACCGTAGACGGCGCAAGTCGGATGCATAAAATTCGTTACATCGATATTCCGATGCTGATGCCAACAGCGATAACATTGCTTATCCTGCGGGTCGGGGGACTGCTAGGGGTTGGATTTGAAAAGGTGTACTTAATGCAAAATGACTTGAACATCACTTCAAGTGAAATTCTGTCTACTTATGTCTACAAAATTGGTCTGCTCAGCAGTCAGTATAGCTTTTCGTCGGCGATCAACCTGTTCAACACGGTCATTAATTTTATTTTATTGATCATGGTCAATCAGATTTCTAAAAAATTAAGCGAAAATAGCTTGTGGTAGAAGGGAGGAGCATTGAAATGGGAGGTTTAGAGACAGCGACTAAAGGAAATGTAGGAAAAATAAAGAAGAATCGCTCCTCAGATACTATAATGGAAATTGTGATGTACGTTATATCAGCAATTTTTCTAATCATCCTGATCTATCCGCTGTATTTTATCGTCATTGCTTCGTTTAGTGATCCTTCTGCGGTTGCTGGAGGTCAAGTTTGGTTATTTCCTAAAGGGTTTACTTTTGATGGTTATAAAGAGCTACTTCGTCATGAGAATATTTGGATCGGGTATTGGAATACCATCCTGTACACGGTGGTTGGGACTGCAATCGGTTTAGTAGTTAATATTTCAGCTGCCTATGCGTTGTCAAGAAAGGACCTTGTGGGGCGGAAATACATTTCGCTGTTTTTCATATTTACAATGTTCTTTAACGGGGGGTTGATTCCTACTTTTTTAACGGTTCGTGATTTCCATCTCTATGATACTTTCTTGGTAATGGTACTTCCTTTCGCAGTTGGAGTTTTTAATATCATAGTGGCACGAACTTTTTTCCAGACTAGTATTCCGGGCGATTTATGGGAAGCAGCGCAAATTGATGGATGTGGCAATCTCCGTTATTTTGCACAGATAGTTCTACCGTTGTCGAAGGCTATTATTGCAGTGTTAGGTTTATGGATCGCTGTAGGTTATTGGAATTCATATTTTAATGCCTTGATTTATTTGAAAAATCCTAATATGTATCCTTTGCAGCTGATCCTGCGAAATATTCTGATTACCAATCAGATGCAGTCTGGTATGGGGACCGGAGAAGCCGCACAAATCGCGTTACGGCTCGCAAATATGATGCGGTATTCGGTTATTATCGTAGCAACTGTTCCAATTATGTGTGTATACCCATTTGTGCAAAAATACTTTAACCAAGGGGTAATGATCGGCGCAGTGAAGGAATAAGCTCTTCTACTTTTCAACTAACATTTGTGAGGGAGCAAGACCGTAATGAAAAAGCAACCCAAAAACAGTATCAATAGAACAATCACCGTCATTCTTCTAGTTACAACGTTGCTTGCTAGCCTTACAGCCTGTAAAGGGGATAAAGGGGTAAACTCTGTTGAATCTGATCCGGGTCAATTTCATAAAGAAGGTTTGCCAATCGTGGATAAGCCCATGACGCTGAAGGTTCTAACGGTTCGGTGGGGAAGCATGGGAGATAACTTTATCCAGAATCAATGGCTGAAGGATTTGGAAAAAAATACGAATGTCAAAATCGAATGGCAGGTGATGTCTGCTAATGATTGGAGTGAGCGGAAGTCCATTATGCTGGCAAGCGGTACACTTCCAGATATCATTTTAGGGAGTGAGACCTTCGGAGATTCGGATATCGTCAATAATTTAAGCTTATTCAGGCCGCTTGATGACTATATCGAAAGCTATATGCCTAACCTCAAAGCAGCCATGCAGGAAGAGCCTGAATTGAAAAAAATCAGTGCTTTTCCTGATGGGAAAATCTACTCTTTGCCTGCAAGATTACCTTTACGTCCTAAAAGCTCACGCCAACCCGTGATTAACAAAACCTGGCTGGATAAATTGGGATTGAAGATTCCCGATACGATTGATGATTTATACAACGTGCTAAAAGCATTTAAAGAACGTGACCCTAATGGGAATGGAAGGCTGGATGAGATACCTGTTATCGAAGTAAGTAATGATCTTATCAGTCCTTTCGGAATCACGGATCTGAACAATAACTTTATGGTCGTCCAGGACGGAAATGCGGTATATTACCCTGTTTCAGAGGCGTACAAAGAAGGGCTCAAATGGGAGCATAAATTGTTTGTCGAAGGTTTGCTTGATAAAGAATTATTCACGCAAGATGAAACGATGAGATCAGCCAAGTTTCTTAATCCGGATGCTCCTATCGTAGGATTCTCGTATCAGTGGACGCCGGATGCCGTATTTGGCAAATGGAGTGATCAATATATCACGATTCCTCCGATTGCAGGACCGGATGGTAAGCGCTACACCATAGGAAATCCGTATGGAATGAATCTGGAGCGCAACGAGCTGCTAATTTCCACTTCTTGCAAATACCCAGAGATTGCTGCCCGCTGGGCTGATCAGTTCTACACCAATGAAGCAAGCATTCAAAATTTCTGGGGAGCGATAGACACCGTTATTAAGAAAAATATTAACGGTTCTTATACATTGATGGACCCACCGATGGGTACCAGTGCTGATGCCTGGTATTGGGATCAATCACTCCGGGATTTCGGGCCGAAATATGTCAGTCCAGTGTTTGAAAAATCCATCTTTCTAAACCCAAAAACCGGAGATGGACTGAAGCTGCAGCTCGATAAGCTGGGAAGCGATTATACAACGCCACCTTTCCCTGATGTAATGTACACCGCTGAAGAGTTTCAGCTGCTGCCGACTTTGACTACGGACATCGATAGTTATGTCAATACAATGCGTGCTCAGTTTATAATTACAGGTAAAATTGACGAGGGCTGGGCTGATTATGTGAAACAGCTGCGGGGAATGGGACTGGAGAAGCTGGTTAAAATTCGTACCGATGCTTACAGTCGTTATGTGAATGTAGAATAGAGTATTATGTGAAATACTGACGGCTAGGCTGTAACATCCTATTTCACTTATTTAAACAAAGGAGGTTCTCTCTTTGCGAGTGGCATAAAGAGAACCTCCTTATTCTTTTTACTTTATTAGCAGGGTTTGAATGGCATGAGCCGGAATCATGTTCTCAGCCAAGTTGTTATGGAAGCGCAGGGTGAAAGGAAGCTCTTGTTCCGTGCGGTTCATAACGATAACAGCAATGGTGCCATCTGGGTTACGGAAAGCCGTTGTTTCAAGCTTATCAGTATATTTAGAGTGCCCAATTCGTCTAGCACCTGGGCGAATGTATTTACTGAAATGCCCGATGTAATAGAAGGAGCTCTCAAATATAATTTCATCGTTTTTCGTATCTCCAATAATTGGAGCATCGCAGTAGTTACCTACATGGTTAGGGCCCCCTTGCTCGTCCAAGACAATATTCCAGTCCGTCCAGCTTGACATCCAGTTGTTCAGGTTACCAATGATATCATGGCCGTAACGTTCGCCTGTGTTCCATGAGCCGAGATGAACGCCACCTTCTTGGCAGCCTTCACTGAAGAACAGCTTCTTGTCTGGGAAGCGATCATGAACGGCCGATAGGGCTTCGAAGTGATCTCCGGAGTACCAGTGGAAGCAAATTCCCCAAATGTATTTGGAAGCTTCTTGATCTTCAAAAGCAACCTTGGCACGATCATACACGCGCTCCTTGTTATGATCCCAGATCATAACCTTTACATGAGCCAAACCGGCTTGTTCCAAGGCAGGTCCCAAGTAATCACGAACAAAATCTTTTTCTTCTTCGGCAGTATAAAGGCAAGAATCCCAGATTTGAACAGCCTTCGCTTCATTCTGAACACTAACAGCCCAAATATCGATGCCTTCAGCTGCGTAAGCCTGAATATATTTTACGAACATGTTGGCCCAAGCCTCACGGTATTCAGGCTTAAGAGCTCCACCACCGTTCATTTGACCGTTCGTTTTCATAAAAGCTGGCGGACTCCAAGGAGAGGAGAACAAACGGAAATCTTCACCAACAGCTGTTGCAGCATTTTTGATTAGGGGGATAATTGACTCTTGATCTCTGGAAATATCGAACGAACGGAGCTCTGCATCGCCTTCTTCTACATAAGCATAGTTGCCGAGTGAGAAGTCACAGCTCTGGATATGCGAGCGGCAAAGGGTATACCCAATTCCGTGCTCAGGATCAAAATAAGCGTCGATGATTTCTTTTTGTTTAGCTTCACTTAGTTTAGCGATGGTAACAGCAGAAGCCTCGGTAAGTGCACCACCGAAACCTTCCATTTCCTGATACTCCAGATCATCATAAATATTGATGAGCTCTGATTCGACGCCTGATGTATCGGGGAGGAAGATCAGAGGGTCTTTTTCTGTCAGACGGTCGGTAGTTTCTTTTGCTGTTTGAATGACGCGGACAATTTTACTCATAGTGGTTGGTAACCTCCTGTACATATAAATTCTGTCTTTATTATAGAAGGAGATTCACTGCTCTTTGAAGAAACAATATGGCTAAGAACCTCAACGATCTGGTCATCGACTACTTAGAGAAGAGGAGTGAATGCTATAAAAACTAATAGTGTCCAAATAAGCCTATGCGGCTTTATTCGCCATACTCAGCCTTTTCGGCAATTATATCGCAGTGGGCTGGATACCTATATCATCAGGCTGCAAGCAGAAGGGGAGTGTGAAGTACTGATCGATGGGGACATGGTATCCGTGGTGCCTGGTGATCTGTTATTATTTAAGCCTCAAGATATATATGATCTGAGAATCGGGGAAAAGAAGAGTCCGCTGGGACATAGTGTGGACTATTTTGTAATGTGTACAGGGGAATGGGTGGATCAGTGGTGGAACCTGCGCGAAAGACCGAAGAAGGTTAGAATTGCGGATGATGGCAAGCTGCAAAGTATATGGCAACAGCTTGATCTGGAGAATAGAAGACTAGATGGGGGTAGCTCTGAAATACTTGAGGCGCTGTTTAAAGCGCTATGTCTGCTGTTAGATCGGGCAATGGAAGAAGCACCTGCATCATCATCAGCCTCACTGTTACACGGGCTTAAGATGAAGAGTTATGTAGAGGAGCATGCTACATCAGAAATCAGGCTAAAGGATGTAGCTGCCCATGCCGGAATTAGTGTAACGAGGGCCGTACATGTATTCAAAATTCAATTCGGCTACTCTATTATGCAATATGCTGGGCAAATTCGGCTTGCTATGGCACTTCGATTAATGGACAACACCAATTATACCTTAGAGCGAATAGCAGAGGAGACGGGGTTTGGAAGCTACACCTATTTCCACAGGGTATTTCGGGAACGTTATGGCGTCTCACCAGGCAACTATCGTAAGAGAGAGTAGCCTTCACTATTTTAAGATCGTCTAGTTTTTAACAAGAAGTCCCTAACCGCTTGCTCAAATAACCTGACACTATTTGCCCATGTCCATTTGAGGGAAGATCTTTCACCTTGTACGGCTAATTTAGTTCTTAAGTTTGGGTCTCGAATTAGGCGGATGACATCTTCACCAAGCCGATTCTCGTACCGATAGGAGAGCAGGCAATTCTTCTCGTGATTTGCGTATTCCATATTTCCGCCTGAATAAACACAGACGAGTGCTGCGCCACACCGCATGGCTTCAAGCCCCGGCAAAGAACCCGTATCAAAAATACTAGAACTAACAAAGATATCTGCACCGTTGTAATGGTAACAGAGCTCCTCATCATTAGCAGGTGTGAAGAATCGATATTTGCCAGTAGCTTTCATTCTTTGGAGAACTTCTGAAGTGTTGAACTCGTCGGGCGGACTGATAAAGTTAATATTTACATTGGGACATTGATTTTTCACGTGATCCAGCTGCTCTATAAGATAGTCTTGCTCACGGTGCCATGAGAATCCACGTTCTGCTTTTCTTAATATAGCTGTTATGTTTAAAGGCTCCTGAAGACTGTAACGGATATTCATATTCTTGAAGGAGGAGCTAATGCCAATGGGCACGATTTTTCCTGTGATCCCATGATTTAAACGAATCAGCTCCTGCTGCCAATGCGATAAAACAATTAGATGCTCTGTGACATGATAAGAAGGGAACGACAGCGAACTATCTGGTAAAAAGGGGGGTTCATAACATAATGACAATCTTACATGAATTCCTTTTCCTTGATTGCTAGCTGCTTGAGAGGTAGGGACTGTCGTATGGAAATTAGAAACAATAACATCGCCTATGGGATAGTCCTGTTCTTGAAGCTCCATATGTGTGGAACGGATTAAGGTGGAGCGGACATCATAGGAAACAACCCCATCCACAGGCATGAGGATAGTAACCTGATGCCCCATAGCTGTTAGCCCATTGGCGAGTTCTACCAGCATGCGTTGAGCTCCACCATGAGATAAGGTCAGAATAGGGAATGTGAATCTCATCGGTAATCCCGTCCCTTCCAAGTTAGGGCTTAATCGTCAAACGATGTTACTCAATCGTTCTGTTTCTTATTTTATTCAACTCGCATAGAAAGGTACCATTTAGCTAATTTTGAAAAGCGTTATTTTTCCATATGAGAAATATTCTTCAGTAAAGCAACGGTCTCATTAATCTCGAGGTTCGTTATATCTTCTAAAGATAGGTCGATCATGGGCTTATATTTTTGGAGTTTGCTCAGGAAAGCTTCGGTATGAAAATGCCCTCCACCAGCCTTACCGTGGTAAATTCTCTCTCCATCTTGATAGATGTCTTTTAAATGCGCCAAAATGATCCGATCCCCGAACAACCTGAAGGCGTCATCAACAATTTGATCCTGCATATCTACAGCGTCACCAATAAAATTGCATGGATCCAGGACAACCCCAATATTGCCAGAGGGGATTTCATCTAAGATGCGGTGCATCTTGTCTGGTGTAGAAAGAGTATGTGTGCAGACACCCTCCAATCCGAGAAAAACACCTCATTTTTCAGCTTCCTCCGCAAGCTCTTGTACAGTTGCCCTTAATATATCCCAGCCGATCTCTTCGTAATGGAGCGGATCTTGTGCTTGGAAAGTAGTCAGTGCGCCCGTCTCCGTAGCCACCATAGGGGCGCCGAATTGGCGGGCATACCGAAGATGTTCTTTAAAGCGATCTATTTCTAATCTCCGAATAACAGGATCCGGGTGAATGGGATTGATATAACAGCCTAACACCCCGATACGTATACCTGCTCTGTCAAATTGTTCGCCAATATAGTTTGCGAGGCCTGGACTTAATTTACCTGTGGAGGTATCGATGTCCTGAATAGCTTTGGATAAAGCAAGTTGAACAAAATCGATATCATAAATCTGAAGCGTTGCTGTCAACGATTTGAGGGGTAAACAACCAAATGTATGCGCTAATGTTCCGTATCTGATGGAAATCATCTCCTTATCTAGGATAGGTATGTGTAATTACAAACATAATAGTAGCGCTTTCATCTGGATGCAAGTGATTTATCCTTATCGTCTATCAGGAAATTGATGATCTCAGTGTTTACTCTATCCGGTTGCTCATGATTAATCCCGTGTCCCGCATGGGGGATGACTTGGTAATAGAACTTTCCATCTTCTAAAATATTTATGAAATCCTTCGATTGTTTTAGCGCGTGTTCTCCAACTAGAAAATAGAGCTTGTCTCTAACTGCGACTGCAGCGTTTTTATCGTATGGATGAAGCTTATGCACAAACATAGCTTGCTGATTATGAGTGCGCATTAAAAGGATCAGATGAGCAGCTAATGCTGGATGGTTGTCAAATAAAGGGGAGTGAGGTGCACTTAACTTCTTCAGAACTTTCAGTAAATTGCGATCCGTTGGAATCAGAATCTCCGGGAACATCATCATTAAAGTTTGGATCATGGCTTTAAACGGTGCAGTGACCATCCCGCCCTCCAAACAAACGACACGGTTCACTTTGTCCGGTTGCTTGGTCGCATAATTAAAAGCAATATAAGCGCCATTGGACACACCCGCAATATTAAAGACGTCTATATTCAGATACATCGCTATTTCATTAATCCATTTTACTTGCTCAAACTTCTGTTTGTTAAACTGCTCGGTAGGTATGCTTTTTCCGGGTCCACCCAAAGTATCAATCGCGATGCAATAAAAATGCTTCGATAACTCCTCGATATTTAAGATCCACATGACCGCCGAGTTATCACCAACACCATGAAACAGTAGTAAAGGTGGATTATTCTTTTGACCAGCAAGGATACAATGCGTCAGTCCATATGTGGTTGGAACATCGAGCTCCTCAAGCGGAATGGGCCACTGCTCAATCATCTGCTCATAGGAGTGCCACACTCGTTCTTGCGCCTTGGCATTCTTAAAGCTATTTACCATCTCAAACCTCCTTATCCAAAATAAAACATTTGTATCTTATTCCAATTAGTATACTACGAGAGTTCGCAAGGAGGAGATAGAAATAGAAATATTACTGTGAAAAAGAGGGCGGAGCAGATAAGTGTATTTTATACAACTAAACAGCTACTTTACTCCGGTTATTGTGATATAGATGTACTTTGTACAACTATATCTCTGGAAATCAGCGGATACAGCTTAATTGGGGGAATTTAGTTGCACAAAGTACACTTAACGATAGACAGGCGTACTGAAGTTAATTTTAGTTGTAGAAAGTGCAATTAAATAATGCAGAGGGCTCTTTTTTGCAGTAAAATTTTTTGATATGGTAAGCAACTTTGTGTTCTAGGGGGGATTATGATGTTGATTGAGCTAAAGGAAGCTAGTTTGTCAGATGGACGCGATATTTTTGAAATGATTATGGAGATCGGCCCTGGGGAGAATGGATTCGTTAACAATGGGTTTGATTTGGCTTACAGTGAGTTTCCTGATTTCATCAGAGATCGGATAGCACTCTCAAGAGGCGATAATCTCCTACCAAACTATGTCCCGCAAACCAACTATTGGTTACTGATTGACTCTTATCCTGTTGGTGTTGGAAAGCTAAGACATTCCTTAAATGATCAATTAAGAAAATCAGGTGGGCACATCGGATATAGCATCAGGCCTAGTGAACGAGGAAAGGGCTTTGGCAAGATTTTTTTAGCAGAGTTGTTAAAAAAAGCTGCGGATCTGGGGATTGATAAGGTCATGCTGACTTGTGAGCCGAACAATGTATCTTCGAGAAAGGTTATTGAAGAAAACAGAGGAATACTTAGCGGTATCGAGGATGGGAAATGTAATTACTGGATTAGTTTATGAGTCGAGTCGTTGCTGAATAGTAGGGGTGAAGGAGTTGCTAATTGGCAACTCTTTTTTTGTTTTTTCGCAATGGAATTTCAGTTCATCCAAGGAGGAATTGTCTAACTTGTGAAATAAATTTTAAATTTTGTTGAAAACGCTCTATTCAAACACAAACAAATAGATTAAAATCAAAACAAACAAAAATAAACAAAAAAATAAACATTCAAAAACGGAGGTATTCACAAATGGTACAAAGTTTATGGGATTCTGCACGGGAAAAAGTCATCAACGGAGGTCTGGATGCACTGGTCTATCGCTCCAATCTGTTGGGTGAAGATCGTAGAGTCTGTAATTTTGGAGGAGGGAATACCTCTAGTAAAACTATAGAATTAGATTTCCGTGGTCGTGAGGTTGAAGTCATGTGGGTGAAGGGTAGCGGCTCTGACCTAGCTACGATGAAAGCAGGCAATTTTACCGGATTGCGGCTTGAGGATATTGCACCTTTGTTTGATCGGGAGGAAATGCCTGATGAGGAAATGGTGGCTTACCTCGCGAATTGTATGATTGATCCTAAGCATCCGCGTGCTTCAATTGAGACGCTGCTGCATGCTTTTTTACCATTCAAACATGTAGATCATACGCATCCAGATGCGATTATCAGCTTATGCTGTGCTCATAACGGTAAAGATATTGCGCGGGAAATCTATGGGGATCGTTTCGTATGGGTGCCTTACATTCGTCCTGGGTTCACTTTATCCAAAATGATCGCTGAAGGCGTACTTGCTAATCCTCAAGCAGAATTGGTGTTGATGGAGAAGCATGGCCTCGTGACTTGGGGGGATACGCCGGAAGCTTGTTACGCGAAGACGATTTCTATCATTAATGAAGCAGAGCGTTACATCCAAGATAGAATTGAAGATGAGAATCTGTTCGGAGGTCGCAAATCGGAAGCGCTTCCTGAAGAAGAGCGGCGGGCTGTAGCAGCTGCAGTAATGCCATTGATTAGAGGCGCAGTCAGTGATGAGCGCAAAATGATACTGACCTTTGATGACGCAGAGGATGTGCTGCGTTTTGTAGGTGGAGTTAACTCGGAGAAATTATCCAGTGTAGGTGCAGCTTGTCCGGATCATTTGGTACATACCAAAATGCTGCCACTATTTGTGAATTGGGAACCAAATGCCAGTGATATTGATGGTTTAAAGACGAAGCTGAACGAAGCGATTACCGCATACAAAGAGCAGTATAAAGCTTACTTCGATCGCAATAAGCATGAGGGAGATGTAATGTTCGAAGCCGCACCGCGTGTGATTCTAATTCCCGGAGTGGGAATGATCAACACAGGCAAAAGCTGGAGCAACTCTAAAATTAGCGGCGCCTTGTATCACCGGGCGATTGCTGTTATGCGCGGAGCTACCGCATTGGGAGATTTCGTCTCTCTAAGTGAGAACGAATCGTACAATGTGGAATATTGGCCTTTGGAATTATATAAATTATCGCTGGCACCAGCAGAAGCAGAATTCTCGCGTAAGGTTGCGTTCATTACTGGTGGCGCAGGAGGAATCGGGAGCGAAACTGCTCGTCGTCTAGTGTCCGAAGGGGCGCATGTTGTGCTAGCAGATCTCAATCTGGAGGGCGCACAGAAAATTGCCGAGGAGATTAACGATAAATACGGTGAGAATCGTGCGTTCGCTGTTAAAATGGATGTAACGCAGGAGGAGCAAGTTACCGCAGCTTATGCAGATACAGCACTTTTTTATGGCGGAGTAGATATTATTGTGAACAATGCTGGGCTTGCGACTTCCAGTCCTTTTGATGAGACTTCATTAAAAGAGTGGAACTTGAACATTTCCGTGCTAGGAACTGGATATTTCCTCGTTGCACGTGAAGCCTTCAAGGTGATGAAGGAGCAAAAGATCGGTGGTAGCATGGTATTTATTGGCTCTAAGAACTCTATATTTGCTGGAAAAAGCGTATCGGCTTACAGTTCTGCCAAAGCACTCGAAGCACATTTAGCTCGCTGTATTGCAGCTGAAGGTGGAGAGTTCGGTATTCGCGCCAATACCATTTTGCCGGATGCCATTCTACAAGGCTCAGCGATTTGGAATTCGAACTGGCGGAATGAACGGGCTGCTGCTTACGGGATTGAGCCAGATCAACTAGAGGAACATTATCGTAAACGCACAACACTGCTTGTAAATATTTATCCACGTGATATTGCTGAAGGGGTGGCCTTTTTCGCTTCATCCAAGTCAGAGAAGACTACGGGCTGCATGCTGACGATTGACGGTGGAGTGCCGGCAGCTTTTACTAGATAAGTTGAAGATGGAATATAGATAGATATAACGGAGGGAAGCCATGCTGATTGCAGACAGATATGAAAGAATCGTAGAACTAGTGAATGAACGTGGCAGCATTCGTGTCTCGGAACTGAGTACATTATGCCAAGTGACGGAGGAGACCATCCGCCGGGATCTTGATCGCTTGGAAAAGGCGGGGAGGCTGCTACGCTCGCACGGCGGTGCAGTTAGTCTACGTGATCGTCAGCCAGAGACGCCATATGCTGAACGTGAAATTATGAACGCAGCGGAGAAGCAGCAGATTGCTCGTGAAGCAGTGATGATGATAAAGCCGGGAGATCGGATTTTGCTGGATGCTAGCACAACTGCATGGTATATGGCCTCACATTTGCCGGATATGCCACTAACTGTACTGACTAATTCTATTAGGGTAGCTGCGGAGTTAAGTGGGAAGGAACGAATAGATGTGATCTCAACTGGCGGTCAACTGAGCCGCAGATCGATGTCCTTTGTTGGTCATTTAGCCGAGCGTTCGCTTGAGTTGTATCACGTGGATAAGATGTTTTTTTCCTGCAAAGGATTTCATCTCGAACGCGGTGCCAGCGAATCGAATGAGCTGCAAGCGATGGTGAAGCGAAAGATGATTTCTATCGCGGAGCAGGTGATCCTACTTTGTGACTCCAGCAAATTCGGAATTCAAGCGTTCACACATGTTGCCACGACTAGTGAATTGGATGTTGTGATAACGGATTACAGCCCTGCCACAGAACAGCTAAAGCAGCTACAGGAGCTGAACATCGCAATAACAACCGTGTAGAAAATAGTGTTGCAGGAGGTGAAGACATGAAGGTATCGATGTTTATTACTTGCATCAGTGATGCTGTGTACCCGAAGGTCGGAGAAGCGATGGCACGTCTGCTTTCCAGATATGGCGTGCAGCTGGATTTTCCCGAAGTGCAGACCTGCTGCGGACAGCCTGCGTACAATAGTGGCTACTGGAATGAGGCACGTCAAGCTGCACTTACGATTTTGCAGGCTTTCGAAGACAGTGACTTTGTCATTGCTCCTTCCGGGTCTTGCACCGGGATGCTTCATCATTACCCGAAACTGTTTCAGGATGATCCGATTAATTTGGTCAAGGCGCAGAATTTGCAGCGTAAATCCTATGAGTTCAGCCAGTTCATGGTACAGGTGCTTGGCGTAACGGATCTTGGGGCCGTATTTCCGCATAAAGTTACCTATCATCCTTCCTGTCATGGCACTCGGATTCTGGGGATTCGTGATGAGCCTATGTTACTTATGCAGAATGTGAAGGCGATGGAGCTAGTGCCATTACCTTTTGCTGAGGACTGTTGTGGGTTTGGTGGAACCTTTGCGGTGAAGATGTCTGATATCTCCGGGGCGATGGTCACCGAGAAGTCAGATCATGTGCTGGAGTCGGAAGCAGAAGTCTTAACGGGTCTGGATATGGGCTGTCTCATGAATATTGCTGGGAATTTGCGTTATCGCCACAAACCGGTCCGAGTCATGCATTTAGCAGAGCTACTGTATGAGGGGGTGAGTGGACAATGAGTCAGAATGCCGCTCAGACTAAATCGGAATCGATTAATGTGAAGCCAGCTACGGTAAAAGAGCGTGCCGACTTGGCGCTGAATAATGACTTTTTGCGCAAGGCGGTTCGCTTTACTACGGAAAGGCTGCGTGACGGGAAACAGAAAGCGGCGAACGATCATGGACACTGGGAAGAATGGCGCGAACGTGGGCGGCAAATTCGCCTGCATACGATCGCTCATCTGGATTATTACTTAAATCTATTTGCGGACAATGCAAGAGCGAACGGCACGCATATTCATTTTGCGGCAACGGGTGAAGAGGCAGTGAAGATTGCTTTAGAGATTGCACAGCGAAAACAAGCGGCTTCCGTGGTCAAATCAAAATCGATGGTGACTGAGGAGTTGCATTTGAATACGGCTCTTGAATCCATTGACGTGGAGACGATTGAAACAGATCTTGGCGAATATATTATCCAGCTTGCCGGAGAAACTCCGTCTCATATCATTATCCCAGCCATCCATAAGAACCGCTATCAGATTGCTGAGCTGTTGTCCAAGGAGGCAGGGGAGGAGCTTTTGCCTGAGACTACAATCCTTGCAGGATTTGTACGGCGCAAGCTACGGGAGAAATTCCTAGAAGCGGATATTGGGATGACGGGATGCAATTTTGCAATTGCAGAGACAGGTTCCATGGTGCTATTCGAGAATGAGGGCAATGCTCGCATGGTCACCACCTTGCCAAAGACGCAAATCACTTTGATGGGGATGGAGCGGATTATTCCTTCTTGGAGCGACCTTGAGGTGATGGCTACGTTATTACCTCGTTCAGCAACTGGCCAGAAGCTAACAGTGTATATGTCCGGTATTTCAGGACCCCGTAGAAAGGATGATGGGGACGGACCGGAAGAGCAGCATATTATTATCCTTGATAATGGTCGATCTGAGCAGCTCGGCGATCCAGAGTTTCAGGAGCTATTGAACTGCATCCGCTGTGGAGCTTGTCTGAATGCCTGCCCTGTCTATCGTCATATTGGCGGTCATGCCTATGGTGGAACTTATAGCGGACCGATCGGAGCAGTGTTGACCCCAGCGCTGAACAAAAATGTAGATCAATGGGATGATATCGCAGGTGCATCGAGTCTATGCGGTGCGTGTTATGAAGCTTGTCCAGTCAAAATCCCTCTGCATGATATGCTTATCTATTTACGGCGACGTAAGGTAGAGAGAGGTTATGGAGACAAAGCGGAAGGTCTTGGCATGAAAGGTTTTGGTGCGATTATGGCGAAGTCACAGCGATTCAGTAGTGTGATGAAAGTAGGTAGAATCGGACAAAAGCTACTTGTGAGGGACGGCGGAATTCCGTCAAAGCTTGGGCCGCTGAAAGGCTGGAATAACTACCGGATCGCTCCGAAGCTGGCGGATGAATCCTTCCGCGAGAGTTGGAAAGAGCTGCAGGAGGAGTTAGACAAAAATAGTCGCGAGATGGACCCGTCGATACAGAAACGGATGGAAGATTTATTAGCGAAACGGAAGGCGGAAGAACTGAAAGGAGAGCCCGGATATGACTGAGGAAACGCACAGAGAATGGCTGGAGCGTATGGACCATGATTCTCGTGAGAAACAGCAGGCATTCATGATCGATATCGCTCGTCGCCTGAAGCGGCCAAGAACGACTGCGGCTCCGTTACATCCTTTTCGCGGTGCTCCAGATTATTGGCAAGAATTCCAGTGGAGTCCAGAAGAACGCATCGATCAATTTACTGCGAATTTTCAAAGTGCAGGTGGACATGTGTTTCGCATGGCAACGATGGATGAAGCTAAAGCTTTTATCGTCAATAAAGCGAGTGATATGCTCGCCCGTTATATTCTCCGGCAAAATGTAGCTGAGCTTGCGGCACTTCGGCTAGAAGAAGAACTTGTAGATTCGCGGGTATCTGTCTGGAATACGGATATGCAAGAAGCATGGAAAGCTAGGGCGGCGGAAGCCGATATTGGGATTGTGATCGCGGATTATGCAGTTGCTTATACAGGCTCTATTACAGTGTTATCTTCTGCGGATAAAGGGCGCTCTGTCAGCCTGTTGCCAACCGCATTAATTGCCATCGTTCCGCTGGAGCGGCTGAAGACTCGTCTGGGTGAGGTGCTTATTGATTTTGATGAAGCGGGACAATCGGGTCTCCCCGCAGGTATTCACTTTATCTCTGGACCTAGCCGTTCAGCGGATATTGAGAATGATCTGACGATAGGTGTGCATGGCCCTGGAATCGTATTCGCCTTGCTGGTAGGCTGATGAGGAGATAAGGAGTGTTGTTTAAGAATGAATGCTGGGGCACATAAACAGGGTCAGAATCATATTGCTATTGATATTGGAGCCTCTAGTGGGAGAGTCGTTTGCGGAACCTTGCAAGAACCGGAAGGAACCTTATCATTAACAGAAATTCACCGTTTTAGTAATGGGTTCTCTGAGAAGAATGGTAATCTTTATTGGGACGTCGATTATTTATTTGCTGAAATTGTAAAAGGCTTGCAGAAGGCGAAGTCAAAAGGAATTGAGCATTGTACCGTCGGAATTGATACTTGGGCCGTGGATTACGTACTTCTAGATCAGAAGGGTACACGAATTCATGAAGTTTTTTCTTATCGTGATTCCCGAACAGATGGAGCGGTACAAAGCGTACATCGCAATATATCAACTGAAAGCGTTTACCGAAAGACGGGGATACAAGTTCTCCCGATTAATACGTTGTACCAGCTGTTTGTGCATGATCAGGCAGATCTTGAAGCAGCACATTCAATCCTGTTAGTCGCTGATTATCTCTACTATCGGCTTACGGGACGAAGAATTAGTGAAGTCACGAATGCTTCAACCACGGGTCTGCTGAATCTGCAAACTCGGGATTATGATACTGATTTACTGGCACTGCTTGGTCTTTCAAAAGAGCAGTTTCCTCCCTTAACGGAACCTGGGGAACGAATTGGCAGATTGACTGATGACTTGGTGGCACGGAGTGATCTTCCAGATTGTGAGTTCATAGCAGTTGCCACACATGATACAGCATCAGCTGTACTAGGCGTTCCTGCAAGTAGCGACAAATGGGGATTTCTCAGTAGTGGTACTTGGTCACTCATCGGGGTGGAACGAGCTTCAGCCATTACAAGTCCAGAAGCGATGGAGCGCAATTATACAAACGAATGGGGAGCCTTCGGCTCATTCCGTTTTCTTAAGAACATTATGGGGATGTGGCTGATCCAAAAGGTTCGTGAGGAATATGGTGGTCAATACAGCTTCGGCGAACTGGTAGAATTGGCAGCGCAAGAAATTCCTTTTAGATCCATCATCTACTGCAATGATGAACGATTCATGAATCCATCCAACATGATCAGCGAGATACAGAGCTATTGTGCGGAAGTCGGACAGTGGGTACCAAAGACACCAGGGGAGATTGCCAGATGTGTGTTTGACAGTCTTGCTCTTTCTTATTATTTCTACGTTCAGGATCTTCAGCTATTGACCGGTGAAAAATGGGAGCGGCTGCACATCGTAGGCGGAGGGGCGAACAACGGATTGCTATGCCAGATTGCGGCCGATTTGCTAGAGATGGAAATTTATGCTGGACCAACGGAATCAACCGCATTAGGTAATGTGGTTATGCAAATGATCAGCGTGGGTACAGTCACAGATATTAAAGAAGCAAGAGAAATTATATATCGTTCATTTGATGTAACAATCTATATTCCACAAGAGATGGACTCTTTCCTAAAAACCGCGGCATTAGCTGAGTTTGCTCGACTGCAGATCGTTTAAGAGTAACTAATAAAGTAACCGAGAATATATGGGATGACTATTAAATAGCTATGGATGAGCAAAAGAAGGGTATAAATACCCCACATTGAGCGGAAAAAGCAGAAAAAGAGTAAAAGAAAAGTATAAATGCCCCACATTGAGCGTAAATAGCGGAAAACGAGTAAAAGAAGGGTATAAATCTCCCTCATTGTGCGCAAAAAGCGGAAAACGAGCAAAAGAAGGGTATAAATCCCCCTCATTGAGCGCAAAAAGCGGAAAACGAGCAAAAGAAGGGTATAAATCCCCATCATTGAGCGCAAAAAGCGGAAAACGAGCAAAAGAAGGGGAAAAATACCCCTAAATGAAATCACTAAGACAAGATCAGGAGGCTCAAGCATGGAGCAGAGTACAGAAAGCTTAAAGAGCATTCAGACGAGCTATAATGAAGCGAAAAAGCTCTACGCACAGCATGGCATTGACGTAGATAAAGTATTAGAACAGCTTGCGGCAATTAAAATTTCATTGCACTGTTGGCAGGGAGACGATGTAAAGGGCTTCATGAATAAGGAAAAGGAACTAAGTGGCGGGATCGCGGTCACGGGCAGTTACCCGGGGCGAGCTAGAAATCCGGAGGAGCTGCGCCGTGATTTGGAGCAAGCACTAGCACTTATCCCTGGACGTCATAAAGTTAATTTACATGCTATTTATGCTGATACGGAAGAAACTGTAGATCTTGATGCGCTAGAGCCTAAGCATTTTGAAAGATGGGTGGACTGGGCTAAGGAGCAGGGACTTGGATTAGATTTCAATCCCACTTGCTTCTCTCATGAAAAAGCTAATGATGGCTTTACACTAAGCCACTCGGATCCTGAAATCCGCAATTTCTGGATTGCTCATTGCAAGGCTTCACGCCGAATCTCCGAATCTTTCGGTCAGGCACTAGGTCAGCCTTGTGTAACCAACTTCTGGGTTCCAGATGGATATAAAGATACACCGATCGACCGTCTGTCACCGAGAGTGCGACTTCAGCAATCACTGGACGAGATCTTCAGCGAGGAGATCGATCAGCAATATAACATTGATGCTGTAGAAAGCAAGCTGTTCGGAATTGGTTCAGAAAGTTATGTGGTAGGTTCGCATGAATTTTATATGGGTTATGCACTAAGTCGGGGCAAAGCGGTTTGCTTCGATGCTGGGCATTTCCATCCGACCGAGACCATCTCCAATAAATTATCCTCTTGGCTGCTGTTTGGTGATCAATTGTTGCTGCATGTTAGCCGTCCAGTACGCTGGGACAGCGATCATGTGGTGACTATGGATGATGAACTGCTGGAGATTGCTCGTGAACTAGTTAGAGGTCAATTCCTAGAAAGAACTCATATTGGACTCGATTTCTTTGACGGAAGTATTAATCACATTGCCGCTTGGGTGATCGGAACACGTAACACAATCAAAGCCCTGCTACGTGCGATGCTGGAACCGATAGAGCTATTGAAGCAAATTGAACTGGATGGGGATTATACTACTAGACTTGCATTGGTAGAGGAATTGAAATCTTATCCGTTCGGAGCTATTTGGGATTATTATTGTGCGACGAATGGTGTGCCTGTCCGAGAAAGTTGGCTGAGCGATGTGAAGCAATACGAAGTAGATGTTTTATCAAAGCGATAAAGTACTTGTAATGGCGGTTACCACACGGTAGCCGCTTTTTATGTTCATGATTCGTACTTATTTGAAAAGATCTGTGATCTCTGCTATGTTTTATCAAAAGAGAAGGAGGCGATATTATGGAGAAATATGGACCGAATCCGAATTCGCTCTATCCGAATGAACAGATCAAAAGCATCTGTTATATTAAAAATGTGATTACAAGGAACAATATTATGGTTGGCGATTATACTTACTATGATGATATAGACGGTGCGGAAAAGTTTGAGGAGCATGTGACTCATCATTATGATTTTATTGGAGACAAGCTTATTATTGGGAAATTCTGTGCGATTGCCAAAGGTATTGAATTTGTCATGAATGGTGCGAACCATCGAATGAATTCTGTTACGACCTACCCTTTTAATATCATGTCTAATGGCTGGGAGCATGCGGTTCCAGAACTATCAGAGCTACCCTTAAAAGGAGATACGGTGATCGGCAACGATGTGTGGATAGGGCAGAATGTTACGGTTATGCCGGGTGTACATATTGGGAATGGGGCCGTCATCGCGGCCAATTCAACAGTTGTGAAAGATATTCCGGCTTATAGTGTGGCTGGAGGAAATCCATGTAAAGTAATTAGAAAACGTTTTGATGATGAATTGATCGAACATCTAGAAGCGCTTAAGTGGTGGGATTGGGATGCCGAGCGAATCTTTAAGAATCTTGAAGCGTTATGCAGCAGTGATTTGAATAAGATCAAAGAAATTAAATGATATTGTGTAAGTTTCATAGAACGAGCTATAGTTTATCTTAAAGATATAAATAATAGCTGAGGGTATACTGACTGTATGTACTTCATATGAACCTTGCGGAGGGAAAATCTAATGAAGAAAGATGATGATAAGATCACTGCGGAACTCACAGCAGAGAAGTTTCCATACAGTAAAGAGAACGAGGAGATGGTGACGCGGAGTTTTTGGACTAAAACTAAAAAGTTCGCAGGAAAGATCCCATTTACTAAAGATGCTATTGCGATGTATTATTGCGCAGTCGACGCAAAGACCCCTTTATGGGCAAAAGGAATTGCCTTCGGAGCGTTGGCTTATTTCATCTCCCCGATTGATGCGATACCCGATGCGATTCTCGGCCTTGGATTTACAGATGATGCAGCGATCATTGCAGCAGGCATTAAAGCGATATCTGGTCAGGTAACCAACGAACATAAGGAAAAGGCCGAGGCATTTTTTGAAAAATAAAAGGTGCAGCTTTAAGCTACACCGTAATATCCATACCTTCTGGACAGCTTTCTGCGGAAAGCTGTTTTGTTTTGTAAACCTCTCCCCAGTCTTTCATGAGTTTAATAATAGGGGTCAGTGTCTTGCCAAATTCAGTTAACGAGTATTCGACTTTCGGGGGAACCTGATGGTAGACCTCACGGTGAACAACTCCATCTTCTTCCAGCTCTCTAAGCTGCAAGGTTAACATGCGTTGAGTGATTCCTGGGCATATTCGGCGAAATTCGTTAAAGCGTTTCGTTCCATCCATCAAGTGATAGATGAGAATCCCCTTCCATTTTCCTCCTATAACATCGAGCGTAAATTCCACAGGGCAAGCTTCCTTATTGCCTCCTGGGAAATCTCCGAATCCACCTTTTCGATCACGCATAGCCGTTCAACTCCCATAGTATCATTTTGTATACTACATAACATTAATGTGCGTACTTTTAAAGAAGTGATATATATTCTAATATTAAGCATGAGAACGGCAAACAGTCAAATGGGCCGTTGATTCTAAGCAAATAAAAGGAGTGTTAAATATGGATACTTTATCATTAAACAAGAATGAAATCCTGTCTGCTTACCAGTTCAGACATGCAACTAAAGAATTTGATAGTCATAAAAAAATTAGTGAGTCAGACTTTCAGTTTATTCTGGAAACAGGACGTCTGTCACCAAGTTCATTCGGATTCGAGCCTTGGCGTTTTGTCGTAGTACAAAGTCCGGAAATACGTGAGAAATTACGTGCTCATGCCTGGGGAGCACAAAAGCAATTGTCAACCGCAAGTCATTTTGTATTGATTCTCTCACGTCTTCCTAAAGATATGGCTGCTGATTCAGATTATATTAAAGGGATCATGGAGCATGTGCAGGAGCTACCTCCAGAAGTGATGGAGGGGAAAGGTAATATGTTCGATAAGTTCTTAAAGGTTGATTTCGGATTGATGGAGAATGAGCGTGCAATGTTCGAATGGAGCTGCCGTCAGACTTATATAGCCCTTGGTAATATGATGACATCAGCCGCTTTAATCGGAATCGATTCTTGCCCAATGGAAGGTTTCGATAAGGCGAAGATAGAGCAAGTTCTTGCCGAAGAGGGGATTATGGATGCCGAACATTTTGGAATCTCCTGCATGGTAGCCTTTGGGTATCGTTTGAATGAACCACGTGGAAAAACAAGACAAAGCGCAGGGCAAGTCGTTCAGTGGGTTTAACTAAGCTGGAATCTCATTTTTGAGCTGCATAACGAAAATAATGAAACCTGCAAAGTCTCCAGTGTCTTGGAGATCATGCAGGTTATTTTTGTTTAATTCTTACAAGATTCGAAAAGTAATTGAAATTTTCATGAAAACTCTGATACTCTTATTGAGGTGACCCATTTTAAGCTTTATCGAGTTAATTTAATAATGAAGGGATCCTGCATCATGAAAATCATTCGCATAATTATCCAAGTGTTCCTGCTTTATTTGTTCTACTTGGCTGGAGACTTCCTGCAAAAGCAGCTGCAACTTCCCGTTTCTGGGAGTATCGTCGGATTACTGCTGCTCTTTGTTTTATTGCTATTCAAGGTTGTACCAGTGAAGTGGATTGAAGATGGTGCAACAACAATATTAGCTTATCTTCCGTTATTTTTTATTCCAGCGACGGCTGGGATCGTGAAGCATATGGATATTTTTAGTGGAAGAGGTTTGCTCTTAATCTTGATTCTTATCGTTAGCAGCGTCCTCACAATTGCAGCAGCAGCACATACGAGTCAATGGCTTTCAACCTTGAAAGGAAAGAGCAAGGCGGGCTGGAGCAGCAAGAGCTTAAGCGAAAAGGGGAAGGAATTATAATGTTTTTTATCGCGACAGGAATTGTCCTGCTTAATGTTGCTATTTATTTGATGATGTCCGTAATTTATAGACGTTTTCGGTTTCCTGTACTGATTCCCGCGTTAACAGCAACTGTCCTTGTTGTAGCAATACTTCTATATTTTCATATTCCGTATGATACATATATGATAGGCGGTCAGTGGATCAATCAGTTACTCGGTCCTGCTGTAGTGGCGCTAGCCTACCCATTGTATAAACAACGTAATGTGTTAGTTGAGAATCTTCCAGCCATCCTAGGGGGGGCGATTGCAGGTCTGTTATTAGGGATGTTTAGTGGTCTGCTTTTGGCGGCTGGTCTAGGATTCTCTAAATTGTATGTTCTGTCCATTTTGCCAAAATCGATCACAACACCTGTGGCGATACAAATCTCAAATGGTTTAGGTGGGGACTCCTCGCTAACCTCCGTATTTGTAATGATTGCCGGATTTACAGGTGCGATTGGCGGTCCTCTCATTATTAAACTGTTTAAGATTCGAAGCGAAGTTGGGATTGGGATCGGGTTAGGAACGGGTTCTCATGCACTTGGGACTGCAAAGGCACTGGAATACGGTGAACAGTCAGTTTCAATGAGCTCTGTAGCGATGACCGTTTGTGCTATTGTCGGTTCATGTATCGGTCCGGTGGTAGCTTGGATCATGTACCCTTAAATTCATTCATCGTAACTATGTTTGCAAAACACTCCATCGGGTAACTATAACTAAGGAACAAATAAAGCAAAGCACCTGAGGAGGATTTCACATGTCAGATTATTCTCAAGATGAAGCGGAAATCCGCAACAAGGAAAATAAAGACGGCGATTCATTAGCTGAAATTAAGAAGATGGAGAATGGTGTGGACATCGAGCCAGAAGCAGACGATTGGGTAGCCAAGCCTGCAGAGTCCTCGCATCCTGATCCGCTTCCTAACGATTTGGACTAAATGATTCGGAAGACAGGCTGTCCTTCATTGGGCAGTCTGTTTTTGCTTGAGATGATTTTAACAATTATTGTATAATGAATTCAGGTACAACCTCATCAGAGAGTTTTCTCCAAGTTCCTAGTAGTTTTTCGCAAATTTCACAGATCTCAGCCATTCATGTAGCAGGGAGGAAATGAAATGCGTAGTCGGAATGAGAACAGCCGATATCGGCAAAAACGTGGTGAGGCCCTTGCAGGCAACTTTGAGAAAAAGTATGGTTCAAACTTTGGCGTACGTAGTGAACTTTCAACGGATACGTTAAAGAAACAAGACGACGACCAGTTGCTAATATCGGCTCAGAATCATGAAGAACGGCTTAAACCATAAGCGTGGATGGATAGAGAATCCGCTTCACTTTTTATAATTTGTAATGAAGACATAACCTTCGGGTTATGTCTTTTTTGTTGCGCATATCTCCTGAAGGATTAAGGCATAATAGGGCCGGATGGATATTTAAGAAAATAATGACAACTAGGAGTGCTGTATAACATGATGACTTCTATATTTTCTTCAAGCGGAGATTCTGCGATGGCAGTGGCGGGCCAATATTTCTTTTATTTTATGATCTACTCTTTTTTAGGCTGGGTATTGGAAGGTACATATAACTTATATAGTAATGGAAGCTTTCGCAAAGAAGGCTTTCTAAAAGGCCCTTTTAAACCAATGTATGGATTTGCACCACTGCTTCTATTGATTGCCAGAGACTTAACCCTGCCTTTCCCAATTTTCCTCCTGCTTGCGTTAGTCGTTCCTTCAGCTGTTGAATATGTAAGTGGTTGGCTGCTGAAGTCTGTCTTTCAAAAGCAATGGTGGGATTACTCAGGGATGTCTTATCAACTGCAAGGGCATATTTGCCTTCGATTCTCCCTATATTGGTGGGCGCTATCGGTAGCTTGTGTATATGGGATTCAGCCGTTTATGGAGCGTTTGTATTCACTAGTCTATAATGTTTGGGGAATTATATTTCCTTTCGTGGGACTCTATCTTATGGCTGATTTATTGTGGACTTGCTGGAGTCGGTATAGAAGTGAGAAGACCCCCCAATATCAAGATTAATGATGCCTATATGGGCATAATAAGCATTCTTTTGTATATGAAGCACAAACATTTCAGTGACAAGCATTTCGATCTTGCATATCAGTTTTGTGTCGTAAATAATATAGCCATATATTAAATACTAGACGGACTGGTGGAGATTACGATGACAGGGAAGATTCTAGTAAGCGCATGTCTGTTAGGACATAAAGTGCGTTTTGATAATGGTGATGTACCGTGTCTCGATGCTCGTTTCTTGAAGTGGTATGAGGAAGGGCGTTTTGTCCACATTTGTCCTGAGGTAGTCGGAGGGTTATCAACGCCTCGTCCAGATGCCCAGCGGCAAGGTGAGCGGGTAGTAACAGGTGCAGGTGTGGATGTTACGGAACCTTTTATGAAGGGTGCTCAAGCAACGCTGAAGCTGGCTACAGAACATCAAGTTACATTTGCAATATTAAAACAGGATAGTCCTTCTTGTGGTAGTCTTTATATTTATGATGGTACTTTTAGGGATACGAAGATGTCAGGAGAAGGTACAACTACGGAGTTATTACGGCAAAATGGCTTTAAAGTGTTCGGCGAAGATCAACTAGATGAAGTGGAGAAAGAACTTGCTCGTATGGAGGGGTAAGTCATTCTTAAAGTAATAAATCGAACTCACGTTACATAGTGTGTATAAGGGGAACGAAGCAGTGTCCTTGGGAGAGGAAATGCCGTCCGAAGAGCCATCCTTCATTTGGGATTGGAGGCGGACGCAGATGAGTATTGACCAGCTCATTTCATTGCTTGTTCTTGTCATCATGATCGTACAGCTTGCCGGCTACAAAGGGAAACATTAAGCTCAAAGTCTCACCTCATTGTAACTGCTTCCGGACCTCAGAAAGTATTGAGCCGTTCGGAAGCTTTTTTTGTTCCACGCTAAGCATATTACCGATTCTAAAGGATTCCATCACAGTGATGTCTAATATATACATAATGTGGGTTTTTGGGAAGCCGGAGGAAAATAGGATGATGTTCTACAAAACGGTGTGAGAGGATGGATGAATAGCGTGCCGATGTCTGAGTATTATCAGGAGATCCGAGGAAAAGTGGGTTCAGAGTTATTAATGATGCCTTCCGTAGCTGCAGTAATAAGAAATAAAGAAGATGAAATTCTATTTATTCGAAAACCTGAAGAGTCCTTGTGGGGATTGCCAGCAGGCGCCATCGAGCCAGGGGAACGGCCGGGAAGAACTTTGCGCAGAGAAGTATATGAAGAGACTGGATTAATGGTGCATCCTACTTCCATTCTTGGGGTTTTTGGTGGAGGGAAATATAGATACGAATATAACAATGGAGACCAGGTGGAATATACAGTCATCGTATTTGAGTGTTCTATCATCCGTGGAACGCTGAGAGCAATGGATGGAGAAGTCGAAGAATTTAAGTTCTTTAAAGAGAGTGAGCTGCCCGAGATGGCCATTCCCTATCCAGTGGAGATTTTCAAGAAAGACCGCGAAGTGGCAAAAACGATATTTGAATGAGCTGGAGAGGAGTAACTCATGAAGACTTTTATTTATATGATTAGGCACGCAGTATCACCTTTTGTGCTTGGGGATGAGAGAGAACGAGGATTATCTGATAAAGGGCATGAGGACGCATATAGAATTAAAGAACTGTTGGCGGAGGAAGAGATCACACATTTTGTTTCTAGTCCTTATAGGCGAGCCATAGATACGATTAAGTATTTGGCTGAGGCATCGGATCAAGAAATTGAGCTGTATGAGGAACTTAGAGAAAGAGCCATCGCAAGCGTTGAAATCGAGATCAGTGAACAAGAATTTCTTCAGGGTATCCAGACATCATTCACAGACTTACAATATAAAATGCCAAATGGTGAGAGTACTCAGGAAGCGCAAGAGCGTGCGATCCCCATCATGAAGCAATTGATCCAGCAAAATAAAGGCGGCAAAATAGCACTAGGTACCCACGGGAATATCATGACCATTATCCTGAATTACTTCAATAAAGAGTATGGTTATGAGTTCTTTGAACAGACTTCGAAACCAGATATTTATAGGCTGGAATTTGATGAATTAGAGCTTACTAGTGTGGAACGAATGTGGAACCCCGAAGTCCTGAGCAAATGAAGTATTTTATTAAGCTGAATTCGTTAAGCGTACTTTATGCCTTTATGTTGTTTGTCGTAATAGAGCTACTAGTAAATATTTATCGTATTAGTAGAATTTCTGGCTTGGAGCTGGATAAAGTGAATAACTTGCAGCTTATTTTCATATTTGTGATGTTTATATTTTTTTCTATGGGGTTTGTTTGGATGACAAGAAAATATTTGAGCGGTAAAAAATCCATATATTTCACTACGATCCTGTGGTTTCCCTATTTGGTTCTGTTTATTAATTTATTCGCAGCATGGTTCCCGATTACAGAAGCTGCGGATAAACCAGTTCCGGTAACGGGGTTAATCATAATAGGGGCCATGATTATTTATCCGTTTTATATCGTGATGATTAATATTATATCAAGCATAAATTTCAAGTCAGACGCAGGATAGAGGATGGAAATGAGAGTCAATGCTTTAAAAGAAAGAGTTATTTATGGATGCATCTGCTTAATTGTTATTGTACTGGGGTTATGCTCTAGAGCATTCTCGGAACAGCTACCTTTGTTTGTAACGAGACATTTTGGAGATGCGCTTTGGGGCAGCATGGTTTACTTTATGTTTCGTGTACTGCTAGTGAACCGGAAGCTGTGGATCGCTTTTATGTGGAGCCTGATGTTTAGTTTCGGCATAGAATTTAGCCAACTGTATCAAGCAGAGTGGATCAACAGCATCCGTGCTACCATACTCGGTGGGTTGATTCTCGGAAAGGGATTCCTATGGATTGACCTTGTTCGATATACCGTTGGAATTACGCTTTCTTACGGACTGGATCAATACTTTCGCCCAAAACTGCACCGAATAGATAAATAGCTTTTAATGGAGATGAACCTAAAAATGGTAAATAGCTTGATTGTAGTATGCTTGCTTACAATGATTATTCATACAGCAGAAACCTTATCTTATTCGGTAAGATACGCCGGGGTGAAGCTGAACAAGATAGCTATTGCTTTGTCTCTGACAGGCATTATTGTTCTCGTGTCAAGAACTGCAAACATGATTCAAGCTCCACTGACGGCTAAATTCGTAGATTATGCCAAAATACATTCTGATTTCCCACTTCTTAATTACTTGAGAATTATATTGTTAGCTTCTTCATTAGGGACATTAATTGCCATTGCTATTTTCCCTACTTTTGTAGGCTTGTTTGGGAGAATCATCTCAAAGCTTGAAATCGAAGGTTCTATTCCCAAGCTGCTTACGAGCGTAACGATCGGGCAGTTAAAAAATACTAGAAAATACATAAGAAAACCAAAAGTGAATCTATATAACTTCAGATACCTGGGGATTCCTAAACGTTTTATTGTTATGAATGTTTTTGTTACAGCCTTTTACACCGTAGGGGTCATATCATCTTTGTATGCTGCTCATCTAATGCCTCAATATAGCACGACTGCTTCTCAAGCCTCAGGATTGATTAACGGAATGGCGACTATACTGCTGACCATATTTATCGACCCACAGCTTGGTCTTATTACCCATAAAGCCACTGAAAATGTAGAATACCGTGATCAACTAGGAAAAATATATGTGGTATTGATGGGTTCACGTTTTATAGGTACTATATTTGCTCAGCTCCTAATTGTGCCCGCAGCCCAACTAATTAGTATGTTAGTGAAGCTGATATGAGCCGTTGGGAGCGAATCCTTATGGAAGCTTAGACTCTGCAGATCGTAGAGCTAGGGAGATCTTCTGCTCCCAGCTGTAAATATTCTGATGCATGTCATGAATTCGTTTCATTTGCTCATAGGATATTTTCATTTCTGATACTGCCTTAATTGCATCCCCTTGTTTTACAGCCGATTTATATTGTTTATCTGCTTCTGAACGAACTTTCTGCGCTACAGCGATATTCTTGTTCTCGGCGGTGATTTGCTTCTTCAGAGCTGTGATTGGTGCCAGAGCATCTTTGATAGGCTTGATCTTGGCAGCTGTTTGCTTGCGGGCAGTTGCCAAAGCGTCTGTCTTGGCCTTAATTTCAGTTCTAGCGAGTGTTACCGCAGCTTTGAGCTTATTGCGTCTTAGATCCAGGAGAGTGGCTGTCTTAAAGTCCTTAGCTTTCTTGGCTGCGGTAGACTGCTTACTGAGTGTGCTGTATTGGTCCAGTAGAGGAGCATGTTTCTTCTGAGCCGACGTTGCTTCAGATGATAAACGACTCAGCAGAACCTTATCTGTTGACTCTATGACAGAGTGAATAGATTTCAGAGTTTCATTGTTCTGCTTACGTAGCATTTGAATTTTTGAGCTATCGGACTTGAGGGCTGCTTGAAGCGAGATATAATTACCATGGAGACCGTTAATGTCATCTAAGGCTGAATCCCAGTCTGTACCTGCAGAAGCTAATGTAAGGTTGATGTTGAGGAGAGCTACTACTAGGATTAATTGGACAAATCTCTTTAAATAACTAAAATTGTGAATAAACATTCATTTCAGCTCCTTAATTAGTCTATGTGCGCAAAAAAAGCACCTCCAAGATAGGCATGAATGCCTATCTTGCGAGGTGCTTCTCCCGCAGGAATATAAATGATACACTTACTATAACTTGAAATTAATGGATAGTCAATCCGAAAAAGAACATTTGTTTGCTTTTTTGAAATAATGAAACATAAGGAGAGTCAAAGATGAATTCACATCTAGATCGAATGCATGATCGAGTGGCCTTAATAACCGGAACCTCTAGTGGATTTGGACTGCTCACAGCCCTTAAACTAGCAGGACAGGGATTCAAAGTTGTAGCAACCATGCGCGATTTGAGTCGTAAAGGCGAGCTTGAACAGCAGGCAGAGCAAGCAGGACTCTTGAAGCAGCTTCATTTTATGACCATGGATGTTACCGATAGTGATTCTATACAGGCGACTATAACCTCAGTACATGAAACATTCGGAAGAATTGATGTTTTGGTAAATAATGCAGGCTTTGCTATAGGCGGCTTCATAGAAGAGATATCCATGGAAGAATGGCGTCAGCAAATGGAGACGAATTTTTTCGGATTAGTCGCGGTCACAAAAGCTGTGCTGCCAGTTATGCGAGAACAGAAAAGTGGTACGATTATTAACGTGGGGAGTATAAGCGGGTTGTCCGGGTTTCCGGGGTATGCTCCATATGCAGCTTCCAAATTTGCAGTAGAAGGATTCAGTGAAAGTCTGCGTCATGAAATGTCTCCTTATGGAATACGTGTAGTATTAATTGAACCTGGCTCCTTCCGTACTCCGATTTGGGGAAAAGGAATGGCACAAATTCGTCAAGTCGAGGATTCTCCTTATAGAGACCGTCTGGACGCTGTGCTACGATATTCCAAGCATACCGCTGAAACTGCACCTGATCCAAAGCAAGTGGCAGATCTCATCGGTCGTATTACTGAAATGAAGTCACCGAGGCTTCGGTATCCTATCGGCAAAGGCACCCGGATCTTGATCTTAGGCAAAACGCTGCTCCCGTGGAAATGGCTGGAGAGAATTATTGCGAAAGAATTGAGGTGATGGAATGGAGCAATCCATAAACTTAACAATCATTAAACTCATTGGATATGTATCCAGTTTGATGACCGTTTTTTTATGGTTTATATTTATATTCATTAATCCGTATGCTGAGGTTACGAATCAATCCAGTATTATAATAAGTATGGTAATGCTGGTGTTGCCTGCCGGATTACTTGCGATAGGTGTCTCTTTAAACAGAAGCCTTCTCATGCTTCTCGCCTTTATTTGGAGTTTTCCATACAGTTTATATATGTTTTTAACGCCGGGAATCTTCAGGTTGTTCGGGATTACAAGCTTAATGTATTTATTGTGTTTTGTGTTATTTAGAATCATCAAGATCAGATTTTGAATAGAATTGAGGTGTGCTGATGCTAGATTCGTCAGGACTACATATTTGCTTCGATCCAGCAGGCCGTGAAATAGAAATCCTTGATGTTACTCCAGTCGGTAAAGATAAATACCGCATCGAAGAGACGCCGATCTTTAATCCAAGTGTTACAATGGGTGATATTATACGGGTGAAAGAAGAGCTAGGGATCTATTACTATCAGGAAACTGTACAGAAATCTCATTTCAAAAGGTACGCTTGGCTCCTCAGTAAAGAGGCTGTTGATTCAGCAGCCATTTCTGCTTTTAAACAACGGATTACAGAGAATGATGGGAAATGTGAACAGATCTTTGGCGGTTTGTTGGTCATTCATATACCTAAGAATACTTTGATGGACGTAGATGGGGAAATGAATCGCATTATTGAGCGGTTTTAGAAGTGTGGGTACGTAAATATTAACGATTATGAATAAGAAAAAAAATGCTGCGGCATGAAATGCAAGGAAGCTTGCACATGATGCAGCAGCATGGAGAATAGGTGAAACGCTTTAGACAATCTGAGCGATACAATCTATACTTATTTTATTTCTTTCATAAATGTCTTAAAATTTTCGGCGATTTCTTTTGATTTGGTATGGTGCAGATAATGTCCTGCATCAAGTTTTACCAATTTTCCTTGTACGGAATTTTTGACTTGCTCTTCATGCAATGATATCCAATCTTTTAAGAGAGTATCATCCCCTTGAACAAAGAGCAAAAGGGGGAGATCCTTTGGAAAAGTTGAATTTAGAGCCCCTTTATAATTAGAAGACATATGTTCCACTTCATTTAAGTTAGTGTAATTATAAGTGTTTCTAAGCGTAAGCAATCTCAATTGTTCTTTAGTTTCATCATCAAACGGCAATTCAGCATAGGGATTTCCACTTGATTTAAATAACAATCTGCCCAAGCCTGATTCTCTAAGTAGTTTTAATTTTCCTGTTGGTATTTTAACACCTATTCTGTCTTCCGTTGCAATACTATTATCAATCCCGACAAATGCACTCACTTCGTTTGGATATTTGTTCACATAATTCAAACTGTACATACCGGAAATAGAGTGTGCCATTAGAATATAACGGTCAATATTAAGCTGCTTTACAGCTTCATGAATTTCACTCACAATGTTTTCTGTGGTTCGCTCTTTTTCAGTTCTATCACTTAATCCATAACCGAAAGGCTCAATCACGACAACTTTGTAAAATGGAGATAGTTCATCTATTAACAGCTTAAAATCAAGTCCCGGTGCCACCGTTCCATAACCAGGTAAGAGCACGACTGTCTCTTCACCCTTTCCTTGAATCAAAACGTTCATATTTTTACCATCGACGCTTACAGACTGACCATAGGGTTTTATTTTAGCTTGGTCCGATTTGTTGAGGAAAATATTAGCGACAAAAACAGTCACTAGAAAAAGTACTATTGCAGTAGCTAAAGCCCCTATGGAAATAAGTATAATTTTAAGCGGTTTATTCATCCTTTTTTTAATAACCTCTTCTTCTGGTTTCACTCGTATCTTCTCCTGTTCTAATCGCTTTATTTTAGTACCTTAACGAATTGCTAAAGGAAGCTTACCCGATGAAGATGAACTATACATGACGACAATATGAACTGAATATGAACGAGCGAAAAAAGCTTCTGCACCGATCAAAGAGTTTATAAAATGAATATGAGGTGAGCAATTATGTTGAAATTTATCAAACAATATTTGCCTAGTGTTGCTATCGCAGTGGTCCTATCTTTGTTTGTAAGAACTTATGTTGCTGAAGCCATGAGGGTTCCTACTGGCTCTATGATTCCTACAATTGAAATTAATGACCGTCTAATCGTTGAAAAAATGTTATGGATGACGACACTCGATCATGGAGATATCGTCGTGTTTACGCCTCCGGTAGCAGGTGATGAGAATAAAAGATATGTAAAGCGGTTGATAGGGTTGCCAGGTGATACCATTGAAATTAAAGATGGGGCCCTTTACAGAAATGGAACGGAGATCAATGAACCCTATCTTAATGAGCGGATGAATTATACTTTTGGACCCGTTACGGTTCCGTCGGACCATTACTTTTTTCTCGGAGATAACCGGAATATAAGCTACGATGCTCATCTCTGGGCTACTCCTTTTGTAGCGAAGGATCAGTTGATTGGAAAAGTGATAGCGGACTTTAGTATTCCTTTTTAGGTGATGTTGCGGGGGTCTTTTGAACTAATTGATAGTGTTAATGAGACTTTAACCATATTGTGACTTTGGAATAATTTAGCTATCCTTAAGGTAAAATATACCTATTGATAGGAAGGGTGCAGAATTTTGAAAGCTCATGTCACGGATCTCAAACATGGCGATTGTCTTATGTTGGACACTTTTAATAGTGTTGGTTTACACGTGCTCCCAAAAGGGACAATTGTTTACCAAGAAGAAATCACCCTCCTGATGAGACATCGTATCGATTATGTCGATATTGAACCTCGCAGCATTGCGATGGATAATGAGGGAACGAATCTGGAGCAAAGCTTAAATGGAAACTTTGATCTAGCAATCCAAAACTATGAATCTATTTTTCTAGAAGCACTCAGCAAGGGCAGTTTCACGCAGTCAGATGTTGATCTTACGTTGCAGCCCTTGCTGGAAAAAATGGATGAACATAAGGATGTAGTTTCCTTATTGCTGTTGCTTGAACGAGAAGACGTTGGTACATACAATCATTCATTACAGGTGGGACTGCTATCATTTTACATAGCGACTTGGTTAGGTTATACCAAAGAAGAACGCTACGAGATTAGCCGGGCAGGGTATTTACACGACATAGGAAAAAGTCAGATCGACCCATCTATCTTAAATAAGACGGGGATCTTAACCCCTGAGGAAACTGAAGAACTAAAGCGTCACACTTCGTATGGATACGATATTATTCTTAAATCTATGAATGACGAGAAGACCGCTCTGGTGGCGCTTCAGCATCATGAATTCGAGGATGGGACTGGTTATCCTAATATGCTTCGTAAGGCGGACCTGCACCCGTATACACTGATTGTGGCTGTTGCTAATGCCTATGTTGGGATGACCTCTGCAAGAGTGAATCAACCCAAACAAGGGCTGATTACCGTTCTGCGCAAGGTGCATGAGCTGGGCTTTGGCAAGCTGAATGGAAATGCGGTACAAGCTTTGATTGGACATTTACTGCCGAACTTCGTAGGTAAAAGTGTTCAGCTTAGCAACGGAGAGCAAGGTACGATTATTATGAACAACCCTTTGGATATTTTTAAACCGTTAGTGAAAGTAGATGAAACTACGTTTAGGGATTTATCCAAGGAGCGAAATTTGACCGTTGAGGAAGTATTTATTTAACGAATAGTTTTATCTGGATAAATGGAAAGGCTATCTCCTGATTCAAAATCAGAGGATAGTCTTTTTATGTTATAATCGAAATTGGGTTAACAACCCTTTAATATGAAGTAGGAGAGTGCTTATCGTGATTATCAAGTTCATTCGTTTGCGTTAATTCGAGGTGCAATTCAATGACACCAACATCCATTTATTTCAAAATGTGACGGGTCTTATTTAAGTGTGCATTCTTTGATTACCAAATTCGAATGAAATGAGGAATAAACAATGAGCGAAAAGATATTTAAAGTAAACGGAATTGATATATGTTCGGATAGTTTTGGAGACCCCAGCAATCCTGCAATATTACTAATTATGGGTGCCACTTGTTCAATGGTTTATTGGGATGAGGAGTTTTGTCAACGATTAGCAGATACAGGACGATATGTTATAAGGTATGATAACCGGGATGTGGGACGTTCTGTTGTATATGAGCCTGGGAGTTCTAATTATACGGTAATTGATATGGCCGATGATGCTGCTGGGTTACTTGACGCTTATAATATAGAACAGGCAAATATCGTTGGGATGTCCTTAGGTGGAATGATTGCACAAGTCCTTGCTATACGTCATCCCCAAAAGGTTCTAACCTTAACATTGGTCGCATCTAGCATTTTTGAATCTGATGATAATGACCGGAACTTACCTCCAATGGATGAGAGGATCCTCGCTTTTCATGCAAATGGAGCTAGTCTGGATTGGTCAGATGAAAAAGCGGTCGCAGATTACTTGGTTTCCGGTTCCAGCATACTCTGTGGATCAAAACATAAATTCGATGAGAAAAGAGCGTATAAACAAGTTAGGATGGAAATAAAACGTGCAAACAACTTGCTCAGCATGTTTAATCATTCGCTTCTTACAGGAGTGGATGACTACGAGGGGAAGGCGAAAAATATCATAGTTTCTACCTTAGTTATCCACGGTACAGAAGATAGCGTACTTCCCTTGGAGCATGGTCTGGCGCTTGCCGATGAAATTCCTAATGCGTCGCTACTAACCCTAGAAGGAACGGGTCACGAAGTTCACCCAGATGATTGGGAAACAATAATTAATGCTATTTCGAATCATACATTAGGCAGTAATAGTTAACGAGGCTTAAATAGTTAGATAAAGAAGGGTTACAATACGGTGATGCCGATTGTAGCCCTTTTTCTACTTCTCCTTAGGAATTAAAGCGTTTAACTAATTTTTCCTTATGTGCAGTAAATGCCTCTTCTAAAGTGATACCATACAAATCGGCTAACAAGGCTATATTGCCTAGCACATCACCAATTTCCTCAATCAAGTCTTGTTTCAGTTGCTCTGGTGGAGGGGTAGATTCATCTGGGCGATCTCTTCCGATTTCATAGGATCGTACTGCCCGTGCAACCTCACCTGTCTCTTCCATAAGAAATCCAACCCGTATAAAAGGACCATAATCGGTCCAGCCTCTTTGTCCATAATAACTTTTAATCCATTTCTGCACTTCATTGATCTCCATATTATGTAGCTCTCCTTAATCTTTTATATGATTTATTCTCCAACATATAGTATATTAGATGTCGGATATTATCAATATATAGTTTGGAGATGAGGATTTGAAATCAATTTGTGTTTTTGCAGGATCGAATTTAGGGGTGCATGAGGAATATAAAGTCAAAGCTGTTGAACTTGGAAACTACATGGCTATGAACGATTATCGCTTAATTTACGGGGGGTCAAAAATTGGATTAATGGGTGAAGTCGCCAATGCTGTTTTGAACGGTGGAGGTGAGGTGATCGGAGTTATGCCTAGGGGATTGTTTAATGGAGAGATGGTACATAGAGAATTAACGCAGCTGATAGAAGTGGACGATATGCATGGACGTAAAGCAAAAATGGGAGAATTGGCGGATGGGTTTATTGCTTTACCCGGCGGTTTTGGAACGTATGAAGAGCTGTTTGAGGTTTTGTGCTGGTCACAAATCGGTATACATAAGAAACCGGTAGGGGTTTTAAATATCAGGAATTATTTTGATCCTCTGATGAATCTAATTCAACATAGCATTAACGAGGGATTTTCTAACGCTTCGCATCTTAGCTTGTTAAATATAGATCAAGAACCCTTGGAACTATTAAAAAAATTAGAAAGCTATGTCCCTCAAACGTTGGAGCAAAAGTGGAAACAGCTTAACTAAAGAACAGTTACTGTAACAGATGAAAGGGCTGCCGAGAGGGAGCTCTTTTTCTGCTAATCATTGGTTGTGGTAGAATATGGGTAGGTTAATACCCCATTTGAAATATGGGATTTGAATCAAATTAACTTTGAATAACCTCACATTCGCTCGCTGAATTTGAATTTCACTAGTGGATTGGCTATGATAAATATAGAGAAAAGCTACAAGAGGAGAAATGGATAATGACCCCCGAGAATCAAATCGAACAATTTAAGAAGCTTAAGCACGAGATCACCCGGTTTATGTTGATTTATAAATTTGCGCTTGATGAGATGGAGACGAAGATTGAGATCCTCAAACAGGAGTTTCAGTCTCTACACGATTACAGTCCTATTGAACATACCAAATCGAGAATCAAGTCTCCCGAGAGTATTATGAACAAAATGCTCCGCAAAAATGGAGAATTATCTCTAGATTCTGTGAGAAATTGTATTAAAGACATTGCAGGTCTACGAATTACCTGTTCTTTTATCTCAGATATTTATCATGTAAGTGAAATGCTTCAGAAGCAGGACGACTTAACGGTTCTTGAAGTGAAGGATTATATTAAGAATCCCAAGCCTAACGGTTATCAAAGTTTGCATTTGCTGATTCAGGTACCTGTATTTATGTCAGATCGTCAGGAGTTAGTGTGCGTTGAGGTACAAATTCGTACCATTGCTATGGATTTCTGGGCAAGTCTCGAACATAAAATTTTCTATAAATATAATAAGTCAGTACCAGAGAGTATGACGCGTGAATTGAAAAATGCAGCGGATGCCGCTCATGCACTTGATCTGCAAATGGAGCGACTGCATCGGGACATTAAGGAAATCAAAGACGACGATGAAGATGATGATCTTAGTTCCTTTGAAGAGCTTCGCCGTATAGTGATTCACAATCAGCAATTCACACTTCCAGCTAACTTTATTAAGCTGCTTGGAGACAAATAAGCTGATCATATCACCTAGAGTTACCGTTTCTGGTTAACTCTAGGTTTTTTTATTGTAGTTATCATTGCCACGTACAACTAGAATAGAGTATTCTCAACTTGAAAGAGAGACTTGTAATCATTGGCTTCATCAAATTGATATGAAGGAGAATGAAGATGAGTGAGCGTAAACTCCGAACCATTACTGTAAATCAAATCGGATATCCGGTGGGTGGAGAAAAGATTGCAGTGTTTACTGGTGCTGGACATGACTTTCAGGTTGTTGATGTTGATCATGGAAATGTTGTATTCGAAGGGCAGACAGGTACTCCCAGATTTGATGAGGCAAGCGGAGTAACTGTACATACAGGTGACTTTTCTGAGGTTCATGCAGTGGGCAGATACCGGATTGAGCAAGGTGAGGGGATAGCTTCGGCATCATTTATAATCTCAGATAAACCTTATCAGGAGCTTCAACAGGGCTTGCTGAAGGCCTTTTATTATTATCGTTGCGGGGTTGAGTTGACTGAAGAGTATGCTGGAGATTGGAAGCATAAGGCATGTCATACAGCAGAGGGAATTGTATATGGTGAAACGGAGCGTCGGCTAGATTGTTCTGGAGGCTGGCATGATGCAGGTGATTATGGTAAATATAGTGGACCCGGAGCCAAGGCCATCGCCGATCTCTTACTAGCCTATGAGTTATATCCATCTGCTTTTGTAAGCGCTATCCCGATTCCTGAAAGTGGGGGGATAACTCCAGATATACTGCTGGAATGCAAAGTGGAGCTGGATTGGTTATTCAAAATGCAAGACTATAGAACAGGTGGAGTGTATCATAAGCTGACTACGCTGAGCTTTCCAGATTTGGATGTGATGCCAGAGGCTGATACAGCAGATCTATATTTCTCACCGGTGTCAGCAACCGCCACTGGAGATTTTGCTGGAGTCATGGCCATGGCAGCGCGGATATATGAGCCCTTTGACTCAGCCTATGCGAAGAAATGTCTGGATGCCGCAACACTAGCTTGGGAATGGCTTGTTCAACACCCAGATGCGCCAGGGTTTATAAATCCGCCAGAAATTAGCACCGGTGAATATGGAGATGGGAACGACAAGGATGAGCGGTATTGGGCAGCTGCGGAGCTCTATCGTACGACGGGGAAAGAAGAATACCATCAAGCTGTTCTGCAACTGGTGCAGTTGTCTTTTTCAAAATACAGTCTAGGCTGGGCAGATATGGGGGGCTACGGCACACTTGCGTATCTATTAAATGGTGAAGATCTAGCAGACCGTGCTTTGTATGCTTCCTTAAGAGAAGGACTTCTAGCTGAAGCTGGATGTTTATCTGAACAGAGTCGCGAGGATGGCTATAGGATCTCCTTAAAAGAGGAAGACTATATTTGGGGTAGCAATATGCTAGTAATGAACAATGCTATGCTGCTGCTAGTGGCTGAATATTTTAGTGGAGATTCGAGCTTTGCGGACTGTGCGCTAGATCATTTGCACTATCTGATGGGTCGTAACGTACTGGATATCAGTTATGTTACCGGATTTGGCGATCATCCAGTGATGCATCCGCATCATCGTCCATCTGTTGGTGACCATGTGGTTGATCCTGTGCCGGGTCTTGTATCTGGGGGGCCAGATAGTGGGCTTCATGATGAATATGTAGTAGAACATTTACAAGGAAAACCAGCCGCTCAGTGCTTTGCCGATCATGAACTTAGTTATTCTACGAATGAGGTAACGATCTACTGGAATTCACCTGCGGTGTTCGTTACAGCTCGGTTTAATCAATAAATTAATTAATATATGGGAAAGGCATGTCTCATGGGGGAGATGCCTTTCTCTTTTTTTATGTAGCTAAAATGCTATAATACGAAATGGTATGATATTTTCTCGATTGGCAATAGGAGGTAAGGCATTGAGCAGTATTTTTGAAATTCAAAGACTTGCAAAATTGAACTGGAAAAGTAGCGAACAAGCTTCGAAATATCTATTCTCGGACATCTCCGCTGAAATATCTGAATCGGACCGAATCGCTCTGATCGGTGCCTCGGGTCAAGGTAAAAGCACACTACTTAGAATAATGGCTCTGCTGGATGCTCCAGATGAAGGGGATATGCTTGTCAAGGGCACTTCATTCAAAAATATGGATTCAAAGCTGTGGAGAATGAAAATCGGGTTTGTGGCTCAACAAGCGGTTATGTTGCCTGGCAGTGTGGAGGATAACCTAAGAACTGTCAGCAAGCTGCATGACAGACCATATGACCATAAATTAGTACAGCGGCTATTGGAACAAATAGGGCTGGAACAATTGGATTTGAGTAAAAAAGCAGCAGATTGCTCTGGCGGTGAAAAGCAGCGGATATCCCTGATTCGGTCATTGCTGCTGCGACCTAATGTTCTACTGCTCGATGAAATCACTGCATCACTAGACATTGACAGCACTCAAAGGGTAGAGGATCTACTAGAACAGTGGCATAAAGAAGAAGGGACTTCAATGATTTGGGTGACCCATGACCTTAAACAGGCTAGCCGAATAAGCACTACTACATGGTTTATGGGGAATGGTAAGCTGGAACAGCACTTGAGTGAATCTTTTTTTGCTGAATCTGCGGAAAACTTGGCAAAAAGATTTATTCGACCGTTAGAAGGAGCGTCATTCTTATGAGTTATACTGCACTGAGTTTCACGCTTCTGTTTGTGTTAGGGACGATGTTGGTCTCGGTATGGCAAAAGCTCGGACTAGAAAAAGATATTATTGTAGGCACTATAAGGTCGGCAATTCAATTGCTTGCGGTCGGATATGTACTGCAATTTATTTTTAAAACCGATCAGATGATCTATGTTATTTTGATAATAATCTTTATGATAAGTGTAGCCGCATGGAATGCAGCGAAAAGAGGAAAAGGTCTACGTGGATTAGTGTGGAGAATTGGACTTGCGATCGCTACTATGGAGCTCCTTATGATGGGGATTCTGCTCGGCTTACATATTATTGAGGCGACCCCACAATATATCATTCCCATTAGTGGCATGACCATTGGTAGCGCTATGGTTGTCTCGGGTTTGTTCATTAACCATATCAAGCACGAAATACAGCAGAGCAAAGGGGAAATCGAGACCCTGCTGTCACTCGGTGCTACCGTTCCGCAAGCGATCCATGAAGTTAGAAAAAGATCTGTGAAATTCAGCATGATCCCTACCATCGACGGAATGAAGACAGTAGGACTTGTCCAGCTTCCAGGTATGATGACGGGGATGATTATAGCAGGCGCTGATCCGGTAATCGCTGTTCGCTACCAGATTCTGATTGTGTTCTCATTCACCGCTTCTGCGGCCATAACAAGTATACTGCTAAGTGTACTGAGCTACCGACTCTTTTTCACGCCTGATCAACGGCTTAAACAATCGGTAGAACGATAATAGATTTCTATTTCTCACAGGCGATTCCGTTATTGTCACGGTCGCTTTTTTTGTTGGCATTTTGGTTACATAAAAGTTAGCGGTAACGGGGAATAATTAGAATTCAATTCACATGAGGTGAAAAAGCTTTTTATGAGGTGATTCTGATTAGTAAAAAGAAATTGGCGGCTACCCTGATCGCAGGCGTATTGCTTCTGCCAGGTATCGCAATAGGTGCACCTGATAACGGAACGGTGATTCAGTCTAATGGAAAGCTGCTCTCAGCCATGCCTTTGCCAGCCCCGGAGTCTAAACGAATCATATTACCAACAGCATTTCAAGCGGCTGAGTTATACGGGTTCGGTTTACAGCACAGGAATGCGTCGATTCAATATTCGATCTTTTCCAAAGAACTCAAAAAGGTTATGTATCCACAGTTTGTTGAACTGAACTGGGTAACTGGTGTATCCAGCCCATGGATCACAAAGTACGAGGTTACTAAAGAAACAGTAATTAACCAAAATTCAGAGGTCATAGAAATGCGCATAGATTCCGCGACTTCAAATGGTCCGGAACCATCCATGCTACTGACGATCTCACTTGTTAAAGATCATAATAGCTGGGTGATTACCGGAGTGAAGCCGAATCCTTAAATGACATGCGGAGAATTGTAAAAAGAGCAAGCGTAGTAGGGAACATTCCCGTACGCTTGCTCTTTTTTACTGCCTGAATGCATTATTCCGCTATTACGCGACTAATCTCTACCCGCCTTGACCATCAATTCCGCCATCATTTTTGGCTCGGTTCGGACAGTGGTCATATGATCACCTTTGCCCTCGATGAAGCGGAAAACGCCCAAATGACTGGATTGAGTCGGGTGAAACCCATATGGACCTTGTGGGATAGCCGTGTCTTCCGTCAAATAAAGATAACTTTTAGGGATTTGGAGACTGTAGAATTTCTTGAGATCCAGCTTTTCAAACAGTGGGGTAGCTGGTTCAGGCGGAGCTTGTTTATAAAAGGCTTGTGCTTGCGCAAGACTGGCAGTGTTGACGAAGGTATCCCGGAAGAGCGGGAAAGGGAGCGTGATGGTGTTATTACCGGAAGCGTCTCTTAGCTGTTCAAAGGATTTAAGTGACTCAGCAGGAAATTGATCTGCCACACTTTGTCCGTCAAGCGGAGCGAAGGCATCAAAGAACACGATCCGTTTGATCCGATCAGGTACTTGCTGGGAAACTGTTTGAATGACTGATCCGCCAAAGCTATGTCCGAGCAGAATAAAATCCTTCAAGTCTTTTTGTTTGATATAGTCGACAACGGACTTTGTGATTTGCTCATGTGTTACATTATTATTCTTATCCGCGCCATGTCCTGCATATTCCGGTGTGTAGACGGTGTGCCCTAACTTACGAAGCTCTGCGGCTGTTTCATCCCAAAAACCTGCTGTAGCCCAAGACCCATGGATCAGAACAAAGGTTAATGGAGTCTGTTTGGTAGAGGATTTGTGGTTAGCGGCTGCAACCGCGGGGTGTTGATTCAAAGGCTGCAACCCCATAATGGTGAAGATAGAGATGCATAACGCAAATACTATTTTAATGTGAATCGATTTCATACTTTGCCTCCTGTATAGTGTGAGAATTTAACATTATAGAGGATGCCCCGATTGACAGAGAAAGATGAATTTTTATTGGAGTCAGTGAATCTCCGGCACCTAGGCATAGGCAAACGCATATGTTGTTCTAGGAAATCAAAAATTTACGGGAACAGAAGGGTAGGAATAAACAGTGACTTCATACATGGATTATACGTCCCCTGATACACAATTTACTTTCGATGTGAACACTAATACTCTCTTTAAAAAGGATGCCAACAACTACATTAATTTGCTGTCGGTTAAGCAGCTGAACACACTGGAGAATACCTCACTCCTTGATATTTTTCTTAGCAAATCGAATGTGGTGGAGCCTCATTATCATCAAAATGCGGCAGAGCTTGTCTATTGTATCTGCGGTTCAGCAGTAGTGTCTATACTCAATCCGTTTACAAATGAACTTCTTCATTTCCCAATATGTCCAGGTCAAGTGGCGAATGTGCCGCAAGGCTGGTGGCATTATGAAGTAGCTACTGTCGATAATACACATCTGCTTGCCATTTTTGACGCACCTATTCCTGAGGTTATCTTAGGTTCGGATATTTTGAGCAAAACTCCGGCAAATGTATTGGCCCATACTTACTGTTTGAATGAAGCATTGGTAAAGGAAGCGTTAGCTCCTATTAAACCTGGCACCTTTATCGGCCCACCTGCCGACTGCTGTGAAGAAGATAAAGTAAAGGGAGTCAATAATATGGCCCCGAATATGGCTCCCAATATGAATATGCATGCAAATATGAAACCAAATATGCAACCTAACATGCATCCAAACATGCAGCCATATGCTCATATGCAAGCTCAGCCCATCCCTATATCTTCACAAATGCCTCCAGCGACGCAAGCATTTAATTATCAGCCTTACCCAATGCAAGGATACTACACTCAAGGCTATGAACAGCACTATCGCCAACAGCCTTATGTACAACAACAGCCGAATTATCAATATTCAAATAATCAAGAGTAACAACAAAAAACCTCCTGAGATTAAATCTCCCGGGAGGTTTTCTTGTTAGGGCTTAAGATAAACGGACAAGCACTCTGCCTCGTGTGTTTCCTTGCAGAATATCTTCCAATGCTTGTGGCAGTTCATTCAAGGTTACTTCACGATCTACAAGGTTCTCAAGCTGTGCAGGCTTCAAATCAGTCGCCATCCGTGTCCACACCTTTTCGCGTAGCTCAGCAGGACACTCTACGGAATCAATACCGAGCAGGTTAACCCCTCGAAGAATAAAGGGAAGGACGGTTGTTGGAACAGAAGTGCCACCGGTCAGGCCGCTTGCAGCAACAGAACCTCTGTAGGAGATTTTACTCAAAATCGAAGCAAGTGAGTTTCCACCAACGGAATCAACAGCACCTTGCCATAGTTGCTTTTCTAATGGTTTGCTAGATCCGCCCGTAACCTCCTCGCGTGAAATGACTTCCTCCGCGCCAAGAGTTTTCAAATATTCGTTAGCTTCTGTATTACCAGTGCTGGCCACTACGCTATAGCCTTTTGTGCTTAGCATAGCGATAGCCGATCCACCCACACCACCGGTCGCTCCCGTTACGAGTACTTTGCCTTTGTCTGGTGCTAAGTCATTGTCTTCCAGAGCTTGAATGGACAAGGCTGCAGTTAGTCCAGCTGTACCATAAATCATAGCTTCTCTTAGTGTAAGTCCTTCCGGCAGTGGGGTGATCCAAGCGGCAGGAATTCGTGTATATTCGCTATATCCTCCAAAGTGAGATACACCCATACCATACCCTGTAGCGATAACTTGCTGTCCTTCATGAAACCGCTCGTCTGTAGAAGACACCACAGTACCGGATAAGTCGATGCCTGGAATAAAAGGGTATGATCTTACAATTTTTCCGTTAGGGATACTGGCTAATCCGTCTTTATAATTCACACTGGAGTATGCAACCTTAATTACAACTTCTCCTGCGGGTAGTTCTTCTAAGGTAACCGGCTTAACAGCGACGGAGAATGATGATTCTGTTTTGTCGACAACTAATGCTTGAAATGATTCTGTCATAAGTGTAAGCTCCTTCAACTACGTTATAGGTAAGACATGTATATATTATTTATTCTGATCAGTCAACTTGTCATTGTCTATGATATAACGCAAGTTAGACGTAGTGTAGGACTCTTTCATTGTGTATTGTAACATTATAATCGAACTCTACATGTTATTTGTACAGTGGACGTGTTAAGTTCAGACTGCTGGTATATAACTTGTTATTAAGGGAGAATTGTTGAAATGTCTATTATAAAGTTAATTCGTGAACATGAGATCGAACCGTATTTGGACCTCTTAGCTGAGGTTGAACATATCCATCTGGATAGAAACAATCCTAACCATGAGCAGTGGCTGAGACGCCGCATACAATCACATTTTCAGCGGGGGGCGTTGTTTTATGCCTATCATGAGAAGGAACAAGACGATGCTTTTGGTATTGTTGCCGTTCTGCATGAGGAGGCACCGATTGGCATTCCCGCGCTTGGAGCAAGAGCCGAAGTCCTAGATATTGGAGTATGTAAAGATCATCGCAGAAAAGGAATAGGAGGTATTTTACTTCAGCATGTAGAAGAAGTTGTTAAGAGCAGGGGAGCTTACTGTTTACTTATGCTGACCTATGCAGAAGATTATGATGTGATTGCTTTTTACGGTAAAAACGGCTTTGTGCCCGTCGCTACAATCCCTGATGTATTTGGTCCGGGTGCCGAAGGGAATACTATCTTAAGAAAAATACTAAGGTGATCTATTCAATAGGAAGAAAGTTTGTTTAAATGGTATAGTATAGTGTATTTGAAATCTTAGGGTTGAAGAAAGAGAGGCTAATTCATGGCTATTGCAACAACGATGATTGTCAGGCTCGAAATTCGGAAATCGGTTGCTTCTTTTGGTGATGTTGCTTCAGGAATTGCCACTGCAGGTGGAGATATCGTTGCTATTGACGTGATTCGTGCAGGTAAGGATGTAACAACTCGAGATATAACAATAAACGTGCAAGATGCCTCGAATGGAGAAATGATGTCTATACTATCGAAGATGCCAGGGGTCAAAGTAATTAATGTGTCAGATCGAACATTTCTAGCTCATCTAGGCGGGAAGATTGAAATCACACCTAAAATGCCAATCAAAAATCGGGAGGATTTATCGCTGGTGTATACCCCGGGAGTTGCCCGAGTGTGTACGGCGATTGCTGAAGATCCGAACAAAGCCTATTCTTTGACGATGAAGCGGAATACAGTAGCCGTCGTTACAGACGGAACGGCTGTGCTTGGACTAGGGGATATTGGACCGGAAGCGGCTATGCCTGTCATGGAAGGTAAGGCTATGCTGTTTAAGCAATTAGCGAACATCGATGCTTTTCCACTATGCTTAAATACTAAAGATTCAGATGAAATCATTAATATCGTTAAAGCAGTATCTCCTGGATTTGGGGGAATCAACTTAGAAGATATCAGTTCTCCGCGCTGTTTCGAGATTGAACGTCGGCTTGCCGAAGAGCTGGATATTCCGGTATTTCATGATGATCAGCACGGTACATCTGTTGTAGTTTTGGCAGGTCTTTTGAATGCGCTTAAAGTAGTAAATAAATCTATCGAAGATGTTCGAATTGTCGTTGTGGGTATAGGTGCGGCTGGTGTGTCCATCTGTAATATGCTTCTGGCGGCAGGAGCTCGCAAAATCTACGCGGTAGATCGTGAAGGTGTTCTTAGAAAAGATCTTCAGTATGATAATCAGGAATGGCGGAAGCTTGCTGATGCAACTAACCCGGAAGGTATTGAAGGTGGACTGACGGAGGTTATACAGGGAGCAGATGTCTTTATTGGGGTGTCACGTGGTGGGATTCTATCCGTCGATCATCTCAAGAGTATGGCCAGCGATAACATTGTGTTTGCAATGGCTAATCCGACACCGGAGATTGAACCAGAATTGGCCGAGCCTTTTGTTCGCGTGTTAGCGACAGGTAGAAGTGACTATCCGAATCAGATCAACAATGTGCTGTGTTTTCCGGGTATCTTCCGTGGCGCACTGGATTGCAGAGCAAAAACAGTGAACCTTGAAATGAAGCTAGCCGCGGCAAAAGCGATTGCTTCAGTCGTTCATCCGGATGAGGTTAATGAGCAATACGTAATCCCAAGTATTTTTAACGAAAAAGTGGTAGAGTTAGTGCGTCTGGCAGTGATCCATGCAGCTATTGCAACGGATGTAGCCCGCCGGATCCCTAAGGATATTGATAAGGATATGGAATAAAAGCGATACTATAAATGGACTGCTTTGCTTAGTGAGAGAGCAGTCTATTTTTTTATAGATTGACACATAACTGAGAGGCTTATCATAATTAGGGCTAAAAGTATTTATTCCCATTTTAGTAAAGTGGCTGATATAATTACAATAATGTATGAGATGTAGAAAGGGCATCCAAGTGGGTGCCCTTAAATTTTGCCTCTAGAGAGGGTAGTATCCAAAAAAGGGTTAAATTAATATAGAAGTGGTGAATTCATGAAAGAGTTTTACAGTCAGGTGAATCGAAAAATCTATTACATTGTAATGATATTAAACATTACCCTTATGATATCTGGATTAATACTGTCTACAACAGAGTTGAATGGGATTAATTTTGGATATATGGTACATTTTTTGTGCGTGATAATTCTATCCATTAGTTTATGGATCTATCCTAAGTATGAGACATATACCTTTAGAAAGATCATCATTCTTTTTGGATTTGCGTACTTCTATACGCTTTTCTTTTTATATCCTCAAACTTGGACCACCTATATTTTGATTTGCCTTATTCCTGCACTTTCTATACTATTTTTCGATTTAAAATTGTTCTACTTTTCCTTTATTATAAATGGAATATTGATGGTAATTACTTTTAGTTATGTCATCTTCATTGATAAAGGTGCATTATATAGTTACTTACATCATGACATTATAGGCAACATTATAAATATAATAGCTGTTCAAGCATTATTATTTTTCATTTTCCATCTATCATTTAAACGGATGAAAAAGCAGCAACTGTATTATGAACAATTACAGCAATCCGAGCGGTTAAAGATGGTAGGACAATTAACAGCTGCTGTTGCACATGAAATACGAAATCCTATAACCGTGGTTAGAGGTTTTTTGCAATTGTTCAAAGAGGACGATTCATTTGATGATTCTAAAAAAAGTAAGTTCAACTTAATGATTGATGAATTAAACACAGTAGAACAGATTATCTCTCAATTTCTAACCCTATCCAAACCAAATGGAGATCAAAGACTAGAGAAAGTAGATGTGAAGGATGTTCTTCAAAGTGTTACGGGTCTGCTTCATTCCTATGCCATGCTATCTGATAACCAAATCGATATAAAGGTAGAGGAAGATTGTTTTATTTCCATTAATAAAATTGAGTTTAAGCAGTTACTCATTAATATTATAAAAAATGCGCTAGAAGCCTCGGATGTAGGGAAATCCGTCTCAGTCATAGCAAATAGAAATAATAATTTTATCGAGATCATGATCACCGATGAAGGAAGTGGGATGTCCGAGGCTGAGGTTAAGTCGCTGGGCACGCCTTTTTATTCATTAAAAAGTAATGGAACCGGTTTAGGGTTAATGATTTGCTTTAATATTGTAGAAAAATATGGTGGGGAAATTTATTATAATAGCTCTAAAGGTAAGGGGACAACAGTTACTATTCGCTTTTTATCAGAATCGGGAGGGATCTATAATGATTAAGAAGCTATCCGCGCTGATGCTGTCTGGAATAATCATAGTTCTTCTTGCTGCCTGCAATACAACTACCTATAAACACAATTACACATTTACAGGTGAAGGAAAAGTATGGTCGGCTGAATATGTTCAAAAGGCAACAGAGAAGTTCATCGATAAAAAGGGTGAGAGACCAGATTATGAAACCTCGCAGCAATCTACATTTGAGCTTAAATATAAAGGTGAGCAAACGGATCTTGATAAGATTAATTCTTTTAAATATAGCTTCAAGGGAACATCAGGTGGAGGAAGTAAAACCTTAGAAGATGTCGAGGGAGTAAGAAAAAGTGAGCTGAAGTCCAAAAGAGCTGGAAGCGGGGCGTTTGAACACGAGGACTCGATTATTAAGGTTGTTGTAGAGTGGGATGGGCAGAAGGATGAATTTGAACTGAAGGTACTTAAATAGTGGAGCATGTATGAAAAAGATTCTTAAATTAAAGAAAGCAGGTTGAACATCCATGGTCGTTATTAAAGAAATAGAATTGGAGTCTCTCCATGAACTTGGTGATTTATATCAGGAGCTGATGGATCAACCATCGGATCTTAATAAACTAGAAAAAGTATTTAAAGTAGTTAAGACAGATCGTCGGTACATATTGTTGGGCGCTTTTGTGGACGGGTCTTTGATGGGGTCTTTGATGGGGATTGTCTGTCATGACCTGGTAGGAGATTGCAAACCGTTTATGGTAATTGAGAATGTAGTAGTTTCATCGCGGGCCCGTCGTCAAGGTGTGGGTAAAAAACTAATGCTTGCCATTGAAGAAATGGCTCACGAGAGAGACTGCTTTTATATCATTTTAGTCTCTGGAGAGAAGCGTAAGGAAGCGCATATTTTTTATGAATCGTTAGGGTATAGAGATGAGAAGGTGGAAGGGTACCGGAAACATCTAAGTTCCCATTAAAAGGAGGTCTTGATCTGCAAACATTCTTTCAATATAACTGGATAGTTCGTGAACAATGGTACGAGTGGTGTGAGAGTATTTCTGAAGAAGAGCTACTTGGGGCACGTACTGGTGGTGTAGGCAGCATATTGAAGACTCTGTTTCATATTGTTGATGTGGAGTGGAGCTGGATTCAAGTATTGCAAGGTAAACCGGATTTTCAGGAGGATTTCGAACATTACAAGTCTTTGCAGCGGGTAAGAGAACTAGATGCGAAATTCCGGCCCGATGTAGAGCCCTTTGTACTTTCTTGGCATGCGGGTTTGGAGCGGAATATTTTTGAGGATCACCTGGCGGATGGCCGGATCGTGACGGATACTTGGGGTGAAGTGATGCGCCATGTGATCGCTCATGAAATTCATCATGTCGGACAGTTGTCCGTTTGGGCAAGGGAAATCGGGAAGGAGCCAGTTTCTGCCAATTTGATTGGAAAAGGGCTCCGATGATTCTGCAATCGACTGGGCATTGCGTATATCATGAAGTACTGTCGCTGGAGAGCAGCGGCGGGAACCACAAATGACGAAGATCAACCCAGCCCTGACTATTGAAGCTTACGCCTCGGACCGAGGGGAGATAAGCAGTTTGGGTGGGTTTTTCATACAAGATGTGCAGATGATGTTCCTCAAGAAGACGGTTCTCGATCATACTAAAGCTCTCGGATCTAGCCTCAGGGTTAGGTTCTCGTGCAATGGTATAGAGCCAGCCTTCAATATCCGCACGAGTATGCGGTTCTATATGCTGGGAAAGCGTGAGATATAGATCAAATAAACGAAGCTGTTCATCCTCGTCACGAAATAATGAAAAAACAATCAGGTCGGACTCCAGTCGGATCGGGCCCTTGAACTCCTCTGGAGACACGGAAACAACCGTACACGGATAACCTTGACGCTCTAGTTTAGCAGCAATACATTCAGCATCGTTAGCATATTGCGGAATGGTGGTTATTTGCAAGGTGACCTCAAGGTCTTCCATCGACTTAAGCGTTACAGACTCTGAATCATCTTTTAAACAGGATACGATCTTTGCCCGAAGAAGGGGGTCGCTAAGCGGTCCTTTTTTTTGTGTATTGCAGGTAACAAATTTACGGATGTAGGACTCTGAATGAATCCGACTCCAAGAAGAAGAATTGTTGGATGAAGGATTCTGAATCACATGAAAAGCCGAGCCAGTATCTGAGGAATCGGACGCAGTTTCCCACGGAACATACATTATTTCGACTCGATCTAAATGAGCTCTTCCTAGAAAATAATAAGGAAAAACCTCCAGCACACAAGTGTCCTCATTCATGTCCACAACCTTAAATGGTCCTGTCCCCACAGGTCTGCGGCCAAAGCTAGGTTCGTCCATTCCTTCTAAATCACGCGGAACAATTGCCGCTCTACTCGTACACAAGAAAGGGAGGAATAGCTCATTGGGCTGTTTAAGTGTAATTTGAACGGTGGATGGGTTTAGTGCGATAACTTGCTGGATTTCTTTGAAAATATAGCTATAGAGTGTCCGCTTTGAGGTTTGCATCAGCCGTCCCAAGGAATAGACTACATCTTTTGCCGTCAGTACTTTTCCATGATGAAACAGCACTTCTTTGCGAAGAAAAAAAGTCCAAATCGTACGGCTCTCATCCACTTCCCAGGCATGAGCAAGACTAGGCACAATCTTATCCCGTTCCCCGCTACGTCTCACTAATCCGTCGAAGACATGACTGGAAACAAAAGACTCTGCCAATAGATTCATATGAAGCGGGTCGAAGGTATGTAGCTGCTGGGTGATGGGAAGCCGCAGGGTATCAATCTGTTTGTCACTTCGGATTTCGGAATGATGACCAAAATAGGTCAGCAGCCAGCCTTGTAAAGTATCCTGCAGCGAGGAAGAGCTGGCATGGGTTTTGATGCCATCAATAGCTTTGTGAACATCTTTACGGCTGATAGCCTGCATCATGGATTGAAGCGCAATTTCTTCGGAAGGGACAAGGAACTGTAATAAGGAACGACTTCCACGTCCGCGCTTCGGCGTCCATTGGACCCATTCCAGCTGCATCATTTTATTCACAATATGCATGGCATTGCGGTGTGTACATCCGAAGGTCAAGGCTAGCTCATCCATCGTAACTGAGATTTCTGTGACTCCCCCAAACTGTGAGTGCAGCTTTAAATATTGGCTATGCAGCTTCATGGTTTAAGTCCCTTTCAGAAAATAGGAAATTATTAAAAAATTCTTTCTCTTTTTTTTCTTATTTTATCACTTAGAATAAGGATAAGAAAGTAAGAATATGGGGGTGTTTACCATGACCGATGAAACGGAGCTTAAGCTTAATCGATCACTTGCCGCTTTAATTGTTGCCTTCTTACTGGCGATTGTTCATCAGTTGTTGTTCTACGGAAAGTTGCCAGGTGTTTCTTATCCTATCTTCGTTTGTCTGTTTTATGTTTATATGCTTTATTACGCTAAGGCTAAAATGCGCAAACTGACCAAACTCAGTTATTTCTGGTTTGGAGCGATTTTTCTACTCTCGATGACCTATGTGTTGTTTCATAATCTTTTCTACTTTGGGTTGAACCTATTAGTAATCCCTATGCTGATTTTATTACATATGACTTATTTGCTAAGTGATAAACGCCCCTCTTGGAGTCAATTCAGAATACTTTGGGATACACTAGAGCATTTGCTTCCCCAGAACTTTCGCCACTGGGGTACTGTGTTCAAGGACGTCAAAAGTAGCAGTGATAGTAAGGTGAAGGATGGACGCAAGCAAGTGCTGGGGAAAGTGTTTACAGGACTTGCGATCTCTTTACCGATACTGCTTGTTGTGATTACCCTGCTGGCCTCGGCCGATGGTGTGTTTCATCATGTGCTAATATGGCTGCCAAATATGCTGGATCGAATTTCATTTGGTGAAATTATTGTACGGACGTTATGGGTACTCCTGATAGGCATGGGATTGTTCGGCTTAGTATGGGGCTTTGTAGATTCGAAGGTCTATGACTGGAATGTGCAACCAAGGGAGTACGGACCTGTGCAGGCGCCTGTGACCTTTAAGGTTGATCCAGTAATTATGACGACAATTCTTATAGCCATTAACACGGTATATGTTCTGTTCGTATTCGTCCAATTTTCTTACTTGTTTGGAGCTTGGGAAGGGATGTTACCAGAGGGTAGTTCCTATGCTGATTACGCTCGTAGTGGATTCTTCGAGTTAATTATGGTGACCGCGATTAATTTCGTGATTCTAATGCTGGCATTGGGATCAGAAGGAAAGAGGGGAGGACTGCTCCAAAAAGTCATTAATATTATGCTGTATATCTTAGTTGGCTGTTCAACTGTCATGTTGTATTCTGCCTATACTAGACTAACCCTATATGAAGAGGCGTATGGATATACTACGATTCGTTTCCTAGTTCATGCATTTATGATATTTATGGGTTTGCTGTTGATTCTTGCAGCTGTACGGATTGTAGTGCCCCGTTTGCCGTTGGCTAAATGTTATATTGTGCTAGGTCTGACCTCTTATGTTGTTATGAACTATATAGGTATGGATGTCATTATAGCTAATAAGAATATGGAGCGTTATGAGGTGAGTGGTAAGCTGGATGCAGATTATTTGGTTGGTCTGTCACCGGAAGTCATCCCTTCTCTGATTAAGTTCAGTCGTAAGGAAGACGGGATACTAGATCAATTTTTGAAAAACAAATGGTGGGATGGTGCTCAGCGAGAGCGGAAGTGGCAGTCCTTTAATTTCCCGGAATATCAGGCGCAGCGTGAGCTGGAGAAGTATTTTGCACAGTAAAGGTTAGAAGAAGGTGTGAGGAAAGTGAGAAAAAAGCCATTTAGTAACGGCTGGTTATTTATCATCATTTTTATTACGGTAGGTTTAAGTTATGGGATCTATCATATTTATTTATACAATGCCCCAAGACAAAGTCATTACTCTCGCGTATCCAGCAGCAATCTAGAGCAGGAACGTCTGGGAGGCATCCAGCTGCTTCAGAGTCTCGAATCGCTCACCCAGGCACCTAAACCACGTGACGATATTGAACGGTATCAATATTATCATTTGGACAACGAAACAACAGTAGCCACAGCGCGTGGTGACGATAAAATCATTCTAATTAGCGTCTATTCAGATCTGAAGATGAGTACTGCCAGAGGTATTCATGTGGGGTCTTCTACAGATGATGTGATTGAAGCTTATGGCACTTCTTATTATAAAAGAGGGGAACAAGGGGCTGAGATTATCGGGTATGTGGATAAAATCAATCATCGGAATTTAGAATTTTGGTTACAAGATCAGAAAGTGAATATGATCCGATATAGTGTGGACTCTGTTGTGATGTAAGATGTTTTGGGATTTCCTTACAAGCATAAACGCCTTCGGCTTCCTTTACAAGGTCGGTAAGCGGTTAAGCGAGAAATATAAGAAATATAGTATTGTGTGAAACTTATACTTTCTTATATTATTAAAAAGGACATATGTCCTTTTTTTGTGGGGTATTCTAAATTACACTTATTTGAGCAAACAATAGAGGGGGGCACCACATGCAAACGATAAATGACCGTGAAGCTGTCCGTGCCTTGGCAGTGAAGAACGGTCTGGACGGAATTTTTAGCCCGCTAGTCACATATAAAATGGAATTGAGACGTTATACGGGTGAAGAGAAGCTGTGTTTGGTTGGCGATCAGTTGGATGGGATGTTCATATTGGTTGAGGGCAAGCTCAAAATTCAGACACTGCTGCCGAACGGCAAATCTATGCTGGTGCGGTTTACAAATCCGATATCAGTGATTGGGGATGTGGAGCTGCTTCATCGCTTTCCTGTTAAGAATCAAGTGGAGTCTGTGGGTGAGAGCTTGATTCTTTTTGCCGGGAGAAGATTACTACTGAGAGAGCTTGAGGAAAATACAGCTTTGTTACGTTTTCTCGTAGGGGAACTTAGTCACAAATTGCATACGCTCGGCCAAGCCTCCGCACTTAACCTGTTGTATCCGGTCGAGAATCGATTTGCCAGCTATTTGATGTCTTTATTCGCCGATAAAAACGGTGACCGACGTGTGGAGGAGATTCGGACCTCAAGCCTTATAGAGACAGCAGAGTTGCTAGGTACAAGTTATCGGCATCTTAACCGGATCGTGCGTCGGTTCATTGATGAAGGAATTATTACACGAAATCGTGGACGCCTAAGCGTACTGGACGAAGGGAAGCTCGCGGAGCTGGCGAACGGAAATTTATACGAATAAAAAGATCTCTAAAGACCATTAGTTCCAGCCTTGGGCCGGACGTAGAGGTCTTTTTGTTTTTTTAAGCGAACATTCAGTTCAAATTCAGAGTGGCTTAAGGGAACGATAGTAGGATAAAAGTACCAATTAGAAACCTACTATACATATAGAGATGAGGAACAACGATGTTCAGAAATATCCGCGGAAAAATGATATTGGGATTTACTGCTGTGATTGTGGTCTTTCTAGTGGCAATAGCAGGAAATACATGGTTTCAAGGAAAGGCTACGATGCTGACGGATCAGGTCAATCGCAACTGGAACAAGCTGTCGCTTGTACAGGGATTAACGGATAAAATTCGTACGGCAGATGAGCTAGGGGCTCGTTATGTGATGAGCAACACAGAGGCTGAGCGGAAATCATATCTGTCTAAGTACGAAGAGACGCTCCCATCGATTGAGAATGCCATCAAGGAGCTGGAGAGTGTTAGATTAAGTGAAGAAGAACTAAAGGGTGTAACGGAGCTGAAGGGGAAATGGAATGATTATTTGATCGTTTTGAAGGAAGCCTTCGCCTTAGCCAAGGACGGAAACTTCCCGGAAGCGCAGAAGAAGTTTACCAATTTATCTTTAGATGCAATGATTGAATCTCAGATTGTATTCCAGAGCATGCTCATGGAGGAAATACAGAACGGGCAGAGTCAAGCAGAAGCCCATCGTAATAACGCTATGATTACTAGCTTTGGTGTGACCGGATTATCGGTTGTTCTTGCCCTAATTCTTGCACTATTAATATCTGGACGAATTATTAAACCACTTCGGGATGTGAACACACAGCTGAAGGAGATTGCAGATGGAGATGCCGATCTTACTCGCAAGCTAAACGTCCGGTCAAAAGATGAGATAGGTGAACTGGCGTTTAATTTTAATAAAATGACAGAAAATTTGGGCTCGATGATTGAACAAGTGAAGCTATCGGCGAATAGTCTCGCGAATTCCTCTACAAATCTTACCTCGGATAGTGGAGTGACAGCAGGAGCGACAGAACGAATATCGGATATTATGGGTGAAGTAGCTTCGGGAACTGCTAAACAGATGAATGATCTACAGACCAATACAATAACAATTTCAGAAATATCGATTGGAATCGGTCAAATTGCCTCCAGTGTTCAGGATATTTCTGAAGCCTCGCATCGTTCTGCGTCGTTTGCTATTGCCGGAGATGAATCACTTCTGGCGGCAGGTCAGCAGATGGAATCCATTAATCGATCTATACATTCTTTGTCACAGCAAGTCCAAGGCTTTGTAAATCGATCACAGGAAATTGGCGGTGCTGTAGGAGTTATAAAAGGGATCGCTTCGCAAACGAATATGCTGGCGTTAAATGCGACTATTGAGGCAGCCCGCGCGGGTGAGCAAGGGAGAGGCTTCGCTGTAGTTGCCGACCAGGTTCGTAAGCTGGCAGAGCAATCCGCAGAATCCGCTAATCAAATTGCGGAAATGGCGAGCGGGATTCAAAGTGAAGCAGATAATGCGATGAAGGTTATGATGAGTAGTATGAGTGAAGTAAGGGGAGGCACGGAGATTATTCAGCAGGCTGGACGTTCCTTTGGTGAGATTCGGTTATCTATAGATTCACTAGCCGAGCAGGTTCAGGAAGTATCCGGAGCTGTGGAAGAGATAACAGCAGCTACGGAAGAGATTGTGGAATCGCTTCGAAGTGTTACGACAATTGCAGAAACGACTGCAGCGAGTACACAACATGTGTCGGCAGCCTCACAAGAGCAAAGGGCTTCGGTGGAACAAATTGCTTCCTCTGCAAGTGAATTAAACTTAATGGCTCATGGACTACAGGGGCTGGTAGCTAGATTTAATGTATAAGGCGAGCTTCGGAGAGTTGAGGGGGAATCCCAGTGCTCTCTGGAGCTTTCTTTTTTTATTTGGTTGAACGTAATATCCCACATACTAAGCATAGAAATTGCCATCGACGTCCACCTGCCTATAACTTATATTATTACCATTATTAGTTAGTTTGTGGTCAACCTCTGGGTATAGATCAGTGACTTATTGAAGTCAGAGTCAAGGATACGGGAGGACAGGCAGCTAATAATAAAACGATTGTTAAGTCTCGTTGAAAACTATCAGGTCCATTTTAGGAGGCGAATGTCTATAACAATACTATTTTGAAAGCGTATTCTTATTGGCTGCATAGCTTCACAAAACTTTGGGAGGTGGTTCTCTAATGATAGCAGCTTCTAAAAAAATTACGGGTAAGTCGGCAGTAATGTATTTTTTGATTGTAATATTGTTTGTAGGTCAATTAGCGTTGTACCCCTCGGTGAGTTTAGCTGCGGGGAATTTAGCCCAAGGTAAAAGCATTACTTCAAGCTCATTTGGCGATGTTTATGTAGCAACTAATGCCAATGACAGCAATCAAGGAACGTATTGGGAGAGTGTAAGTAACGCATTCCCGCAATGGATTAAAGTGGACTTAGGCGACGTAAGCAGTGTCAATCAGGTTGTTCTAAAACTGCCGACGAACTGGGAAACAAGAACCCAAACGTTGTCGGTGGAGGGAAGCTCTGATGATTCTACTTACACTAATTTAGCAGCCTCTGCCAATTACACCTTTAATCCAGCAAGCGGATCTAATACTGTGACCATTAATTTTACAGCTGCGAGTGCTAGATATGTTAAATTGAACTTCACGGCAAATACAGGATGGCCAGCAGCACAGTTATCGGAATTTGAGATTTATGGCAGCACAACGACACTTCCAACAACAGGATATGAAGCGGAGAATGCTGCTTTATCCGGTGGAGCAAAAGTCAATACAGATCATACCGGTTATACCGGAACCGGATTTGTAGATGGCTATTTGACACAAGGAGCAACGACTGCCTTTAGTGTTAATGTTGCCTCTGCTGGAAACTATGATGCCGCATTAAAATATGCAAATGCTTCAGGCAGCACAAAAACGGTAAGTATTTATGTAAATGGGACGAAATTAAAGCAATCTTCTCTTTTAAATCTGGCCAACTGGAATACATGGTCCACAAAGGTTGAAACGCTAGCCTTGAATGCTGGTGCTAATACGATTACTTATAAATATGACGCTGGTGATACTGGAAACGTGAATCTGGACAACCTGATCCTTACTCCATCTTCAGCACCGACAGCAACACCATCACCAACAGCAACGTCAACCCCAATGCCAACGGCCACACCAACGGCAACACCAACACCAACACCGACAGTAACCCCAACACCAACGGCAACACCAACGGCAACACCAACGGCAACACCAACGCCAACACCAACACCGACAGTAACACCGACACCAACGGTAACCCCAACACCTGGGACGGGTTCAAATTTGGCTGTGAACAAAAGTATAACTGCGTCGTCCTCGGTCTTTACCTTTGTGCAGACGAATGCGAATGACGGTGATGTAACTACTTATTGGGAGGGGGCAGGGGGAAGTTATCCGAACACATTAACTGTTAATTTGGGCAGCAATGCTGATGTTACATCGGTTGTTCTCAAGCTGAATCCTGCATCGGCGTGGTCGACACGTACTCAGACCATTCAAGTGCTTGGGCATAATCAGAATACAACGGCTTTTACGAGTCTTGTACCTGCGACCGTGTATACCTTTAATCCGGCAACCGGTAATACAGTGACGATTCCGGTCACGGCTACAGCTAGTGAATTGCAGCTAAAGATCACTACCAACTCAGGTTCAAGTGCTGGACAAATTGCTGAATTTCAGGTAATTGGTACACCATCTGCGAATCCAGATTTGACGGTGACTGCTCTTACATGGACTCCAACCTCTCCAATTGAGACGGATGCCATTACTCTTAATGCAACAGTTAAGAATATCGGATCTCTAGCATCTGCTGCCACTAATGTGAATTTTTATTTGGGTACTACCCTTGTAGGGACTAGCCCAGTAGGTGCTCTAGCTGCTGGCGCATCAACGAGCGTATCTCTTAACCTGGGTGCAAAAGATGCAGCAACCTACTCATTAAGTGCAAAGGTCGATGAGAATAATACAGTGATTGAATCAAATGAGGGGAATAATAGTTTTACTAGTCCGGCTTCCCTTATTATTGCTCCAGTGTCCAGTTCTGATCTGGTTGCTTCCTCCGTCAGTTGGACACCTGGCAATCCAGCAGGCGGCAACACTGTAAGCTTCTCAGTTGCCATTAAGAATCAAGGTACAGCAGCTTCCGCGAGTGGTGCGCATAACATAACTCTGACGGTTTTAGATGCTACTACGAATGCGGTGGTTAAGACTCTAACAGGCTCCTATAACGGCGTGATCGCAAGTGGGGTGACCACAGCGCCTGTAGCTCTTGGTAATTGGACTGCAGGAAATGGCAAATATACTGTGAAGAGTGAAATTGCAGTAGATGCTAATGAGCTGCCTGTAAAACGGGCTAATAATATTCAGACGCAGTCACTGTTCATCGGTCGAGGTGCGAACATGCCTTACGACATGTATGAGGCTGAGGATGGAGTTATTGGCGGTGGGGCCGTAAAGCTTTCAGCCAACCGGACCATCGGCGATCCTGCAGGTGAGGCTTCAGGCAGAAGAGCAGTCACTCTGAACACCACAGGTAGCTATGTTGAATTCACGACAAAAGCCAGCACGAACACTCTGGTTACTCGTTTCTCGATTCCAGATTCAGCGAGTGGTGACGGCACAAATGCTACGCTTAACATCTATGTTAATGGTGTCTTTAGCAAAGCTATTAACTTAACCTCTAAATATGCATGGTTGTACGGTTCTGAGACAAGTCCTGGAAATTCGCCAAGCGCAGGTTCTCCACGGCATATTTATGATGAAGCTAACATTATGTTTGATAGTACCATTCCGGCAGGAAGTACGATCCGTTTACAAAAGGATACCGCTAACACTTCCCAATACGCCATCGACTTCATCAGTCTTGAGCAGGTTTCACCGATTGCTAATCCAGATCCGGCTAAATACACTGTTCCTGCAGGCTTTACGCATCAGGATGTTCAAAATGCGCTTGATAAAGTGCGGATGGACACCACAGGAAATCTCGTAGGTGTATATTTGCCACCAGGAAACTATCAGACCTCTAACAAGTTTCAGGTCTACGGCAAGGCAGTGAAGGTTATCGGTGCGGGTCCTTGGTATACAAGGTTCATTGCTCCAACTAACCAAGAGAATACCGATGTCGGATTCCGAGCCAGTGATACTGCGAATGGATCTACCTTTGCGAATTTCGCTTATTTCGGAAACTATACTTCTCGTATCGACGGTCCTGGTAAAGTATTTGATTTCTCCAATGTGGCGAACATTACGATCGACAACATCTGGACTGAACATCAGGTCTGTATGTACTGGGGAGCCAATACCGATAACATGGTGATTAAAAACTCCCGTATACGTAACACCTTCGCTGACGGTATCAATATGACTAATGGAAGCACGAATAACCTGGTGTCTAATATTGAAGCACGGGCAACAGGTGATGATAGCTTTGCATTGTTCTCGGCGATTGATTCTGGTGGTGCAGATATGAAGGATAACATCTATGAGAACCTCACTTCAATCTTGACTTGGCGTGCTGCTGGTGTAGCTGTCTATGGTGGATACGCAAATACCTTCCGTAATATTTATATTGCGGATACACTTTGCTACTCCGGGATTACAATCAGCTCTTTAGACTTTGGATATCCGATGAATGGCTTCGGAGCTTCACCGACTACGAATTTTGAGAATATTTCTATTGTTCGTGCAGGTGGGCATTTCTGGGGCGCGCAGACTTTCCCGGCGATCTGGGTATTCTCGGCCTCCAAGGTCTTCCAAGGTATCCGAGTCAATGATGTGGATATCATTGATCCGACCTATCATGGCATCATGTTCCAGACCAACTATGTAGGTTCCACTCCACAATTCCCTGTAACAGATACCATCTTTAATAATGTTACAATTACCGGTGCGCAGAAGAGCGGCGATGCTTTTGATAGTAAATCCGGAGTGGGTATCTGGGTGAATGAAGCTGCTGAGGCTGGTCAAGGTCCAGCCAGAGGCTCAGCAACCTTCAACAATCTGAAGATTACGAACACGGTAACAAATATTAAGAATAATACTTCTACTTTTACCATTAACGTGAATCCGTAAATTGTAGATCAGTAGTCAGTTATAATGAAGCCGCCTGCCCATAAATTTGGGAGGCGGCTTTTTAACTTAGGGAGCTTGCAAGCTCCAGAATCGACAGGAGGTGCCACTCAAGTTACAATGAAGGGTATGTAAAGTAATGAAGGAGGCACTATATATGACACCACTAGTTGTTAACAATATAACTGAGCTGATTGGGAATACACCGGTTGTGCGACTAAATCGGTTGACCACCCCCCAAGATGCAGAACTATATGTAAAGCTGGAACGCTTCAATCCCAGTGGCAGTGTAAAGGATAGAGCAGCTTATAATCTGATCCTGCAAGCAGAACTAGCCGGGCTGCTGAAGCCCGGAGGGACCATTATAGAGCCGACAAGCGGAAATACAGGCATTGGATTGGCTATGAATGCCGCTGCAAAAGGCTATAAAGCGATTCTTGTCATGCCTGACAATATGACGAAGGAACGAATCAATATTCTAAAGGCTTATGGCGCTGAAGTTGTGCTGACTCCTGCAGCGGAGCGGATGCCGGGAGCTATTGCAAAAGCAATTGCGCTAGGGAAAGAAGTGGCAAACAGCTTTATTCCACAGCAATTTGAGAACAAAGCGAACCCTGACATTCACCGTACTACGACAGCTCTTGAAATTATGGAGCAAATGGAAGGGAAGCTGGACGTGTTCGTTGCTTCTTCGGGAACAGGTGGTACGATAACTGGAACTGGGGAAGTGTTGCGTGAGCAGCTTCCAGATATTCGCATTCTAGTTGTTGAGCCGCAGGGCTCACCAGTATTATCCGGTGGAAAGCCTGGACCGCATAAGCTGGTTGGAACCAGTCCGGGCTTTATACCCGCCATTCTGAATACAAAGGTCTACGATGAAATTGTTCAAGTTTCGGATGAAGATGCACTGAATACCGTGAGAATGCTGGCAGCACAGGAAGGAATTCTGCTTGGACCATCAGGTGGAGCCGCAGTATGGACAGCATTGCAGGAAGCACGGCGCCTCGGGGCCGGCAAGCGAGTGCTATGTATTGCACCTGATGCGGGGGAACGTTACCTGAGCATGGGAATATTCTAACTTCGTTTGGAGGAAAAAGAATGAATAAGCTTATGGTAAGTTTCTTTATTGCTCTTATGTTGGTGGGTTGTTCCAGCAACAACTCTATGACCAGTGATGGCGATCATGTTGAGTCTACACCGGAACAAAGTGCTGAAACTGTACTACCTTCACCAACGCTTCCTCCAAGCGCAGAGCCATTACCAACTCCAAGCAAGCAGAAGACTGAAGCTTATCTAGATACTGAGAAGCTGAAGACGAATTTTGGCTTTGCGGATGCAGAGGGGCGGAATATTCTAGTTACCGGGCATGAAAAAGGGCTGGATCAGGAGATGGCACAATTAAATGAGGCTATTGGTGATCAGGGGAATGTGTTAAAGGTTAAATTTAATAAATGGCAGGATGGAACAGAGAACAGCAATGGCCGGGAGATGGCACATAATTTTGTAAATCTGGCGGGTTATCTTTTTACGGTGGAAGAAGCAAGTGCGACCCCGGATGAAACCTACTATTTGACGGATCAAACAGACTTTAAGGTTGATGCGCTTTTGCCTATTGAATCCTTAGAGGGTCAAGAAGCTTTATCTACTGTGGAGGAAAGTATTCGACAGCGTATTGTAGATACGAAAAAACGTGAAATTCAGAAAATCTGGAAGCTGGCAGACCTATCTACAGATCGACAGCTGTATCTCGTTCAATTCGTAAGGCTGGATCAGAATATGTTATTTAGTCTCGTTTGGAAAGAAAAAGATGAATTTACCTTCATGGACTATCCAGCGGTGATTCAAGGAGATGAATATTCGGTCTGGCGGGTGGATGATGGCGGAGAGGTTATGCCTGAAATGTTCTCCATCCTTTTTGCTGCTGATACCTCAGAGGGCCCATTACTCGGCCTGAATTGGTGGGGCTCAGAGGGAGTAAATACGTTTTTTCTGAAAGGAGAGGGAGATTCGTTTAAAGAAATGGATATCCAATATGGACGTTATACTTCACCACTTTAGGTAGGATTTCGCAGTAAAAGTAGAAATGACATGGTGCATCGTGAGATGTATCTTTTTTTTGCTACAATATAAGAAAGCCTGCTTATGATATTATGAATGTCAGCAATCACCTTTTAAAATACTTAAATTTGTAACATTAATGGGTCTATATAGCCCGATCGAGTCATGTCGCTTAGATGAGACGGTGATATTGTTAAGCATAAGATGTGCAGGAGGGGACGGCAACGTATAAACAAATAAAGTATATGATCCTGTTATTGCCAACGCTAATGGTGGGGATCTGGGAGATTGTGCGTCACCAGTTTCTAATGCCTTATATTTCTATGGATTTGGGGAACTATTTGACGCCAGTCCTGGTGTTTTTAGTCAGTCTTGTGTTGCTCGTCCCTTTGTTCTCTCTTATGGAACGGAATCAGCGGGAGCTGGAGCAGGAACGTGCGCTTAAAGATGCAATGAAGGCTCGGGAAGGACTTGCCAAAGAACTGCATGATGGAATGGCGCAATCTTTATTTCTCTTATCTGTCAAAATCGACCGGTTAGAAGCAAGCCGCAAGAATGGTGAGGTCAGTGAGGAAAATGTGGATCAGATCAAAAAGACGGTCCATGAGGTGAACCGTTATGTGCGGCAGGCCATTGCCAATCTGAAGATTCCGTTCTCAGAGCAGAGTTCTTTTTCATTGGAACAGTCGGTAAAAGATCAGCTAACCCAGATGGCGAACGAGATTATGATTGAAGCCTCTCTCGAATGGAGCCTGCAAGATGATGCGCTCTCCCCTTCGGAAAAATCAGAATTGTTATCCTGTATTCGCGAAGCGATCATTAATGTTCGTAAGCATACACGAGCTGGACTGGTTTCAATTACTGGCGCTGGCGATGAGAAGAACTGGAGGGTAGTTGTTACAGACAATGGAGAAGGATTTCAGTATGATCCATTTGAAGTGAGTGGCAGCTACGGACTTCAGATCATGAAGGAACGTGTCGAGGGGATGGGCTGGAAGCTTAGGCTGACTTCTGGTGACACAGGCACCCAGGTTGAAATTACGAAAGGGGAAGTCAGTCCATGAGCCGATACCGGGTTTTAGTTGTAGATGACCATGCGCATGCACGTGAGGCGATGTGCGAGATTTTGTCCATGGATGATAGTTTTGAGGTCATTGGAGTAGTGGAGAGTGGTGCTGAAGCGATCGCTTTCACAGCCCAGTGGATGCCTGATCTCATCCTAATCGATATTCAGATGCCGGAAATGGACGGGCTGGAGACGACTCGCCGGATCAAGCAGGAATATCCTTATGTCAAAATCGTTATCGTTACCGTATCGGACGAAATTTCCCACCTCCTCGAAGCGCTAAAGCAAGGAGCACAGGGGTATTTGCTAAAGAATCTGGCACCTTCCACCTGGATTCAATATTTGCAGGCCATTGTTAATGAAGAAGCACCGCTTAGTCGGGAGCTGGCTTTTCAAATCTTGAAGGAGTTCACCGTACCCTCTGTAACGGATGAAGGGGAGTCGTTGACGGCTAGAGAGAAAGAAATTTTAAGCTGTGTATCTTCTGGATCAAAAAACAAGGAGATTGCAGTGAGCTTGGGGATTTCGGAGCATACCGTAAAAAACCATTTGAAGAACATCCTCCAAAAGCTGCAACTCCAAAACCGAACGCAGCTGACGCGTTATGCCTTGGAGCAAGGGCTTGCTTCGCGTAAACGAGATTTTTCGAAAGATGTATAGCAGGGAATTAAGGACGAAGATATATAATTATTGATGAGAAGAGGCTAACTATGAACAGATTATCTCGAAAAATAATGATGTTATTCGCACCAGCTGCAGCAACACTGTTATTGTTCGCAGCAGTGGCTAGCGCGCACGTAACCGTGGCACCAGCACAATCTAGCACGGGGGCATGGGAGACTTATACATTAAAGGTTCCTTCGGAAAAAGACGTGGCAACTGTACAAGTTGATCTACGAGTTCCAGCAGGTGCCGAGTTTAAACAATATGAGGCTACACCCGGATGGGATGTTACCATTGAGGGGAATAAGGTTAGCTGGATAGCTAATGGTGAGGGCATTCAGAAGGGGCAATTCCAACGCTTCTACTTTACGGCCAAGAACCCTGATGGCGCTGGCGACATTGCATGGGATGCTTATCAGCACTATGCCGATGGAAGCTTGGTGCAATGGTCCGGTGAGGCTGGAACAGAGAATCCGCATTCCATTACTACAATTGTACAAGCTTCCGGTGGGGATGAACATTCTCACGGTTCCAATGTCAAGAGCGATTCCATGAGCATGGAAGAGCATAATGCTATTATGAAAGATGAGGAAAAATCAAACAGTGTCAATCCAATGGTCTACATCGCAGTCGGGATATCTTTACTTGCCTTTTTAATAGCGGCTATAAGTATATTGCGCGGGCGGAAAGAGTAAGCGGAGATCGTTGGATTCCGTGATCTGAGTTGGATACTTTGATAAGAGAAAAGTTTGAATTTATAACTGTGAACAGTCTCGAGTGAAGTTTGAGACTGTTCACGGTTTTTTTGTGGAAATTTGGCATATGATCTTTAGGACATGAAAGAAGCCCCAGCCGATAAACGACGGGAGCTTCTTTTATGTTTTTTTGTTGTGAATTACTTTTACTTGGCTACAGCCGTTTCCGCTTATAGAAGGTCACAAAGACTGCAGTCAGCAGTAAGAGAAGTATCGCGACCCCAGTAGTGATGGCTTCACTCGTGCTGCCTTTTTGCTGCATAGCGCCAGCACTGCCGCCAAAGTTACCACCCATGCCACCAGGCATACCGCCACCCATACCGCCACCCATTCCGCCACCGCCAGGGCCATTTCCACCTTCAGGGATAGCTGGTCCACCCATGGCACCCGGTGCACCGCCAGGCCCTCCAGTGAATCCACCTTGAGCGGCTTGCCCATCGGTATTGGTCTGCGCACCCTGAGCGGCTTGCCCGTCGGTGTTGGTTTGACCACCTTGAGCAGCTTGCCCGCCAGCTGTTGCTTGCGTGTTACTGCCGGGACCCGCGCCGGCATCAGGGATAGCCGGTCCGCCCATGGCACCGGGCTCACCGCCTGCGCCGCCCTGAGGAGCCTGCCCATCCGTGGCAGCTTGCCCGCTTTCGGCGTTCGGTGCAGCACCACCCGCGCTCTGATCCGCCCCCGCGCCAGTCTGCCCGTTACCCGCGCCGTTCGCGCCTTCTCCAGCACCAGCGCCATTCCTAGCACCACCTCCAAAGCCGCCGCCGCCCATGCCACCACCCATACCGCTTCCCGATCCGTCACCGGAGGAAGGGATGGTTCCGTCGAGCTGCTGCTGGATATTTTTAGCCATGTTCGACATGAAGGTCTTAACAGACTTAATCCCTTCTTCATATTGCTCGAAGGTGTAGAAAGCAGAAGGATCTGCTTTGACATAGCTGGAAATCATCATGTCCAGCTGATCCATTCTAGTTTGAAACGTATCATCCGCTAGATAGCCATTAATCATTTCGCTGACGATCTCGTGATATTTCGCTTTGTATTCGTCGTTAGCAAGTAGCTTCGCAATCAGAGGACGTTCAGCCAGCGTGCCTTGTGTAGGCTCGTCAATCAGTACGTCTGCGCTGCCCATGCCGCCAAAAGCCATATTATAATCCCACGGCAGGATCGAGAAGACGCCTTCGTCTTCATATAAGTAATAATTTTGTTTATTACCACCTAAATAACTGTCCATATTTGCCGTGACCGCATTTAGAGCGATATACTTCAGCGATTCCTCTACGTCGATGTATTTTTCATAATCGGTGCCGTTATTAAGCTCATTCAGCATATCGATCAGAATTTCATCGTTAGATTTATCCGACTTCATTACTAATCCGGTATAGAGGGAAGGGTCGTCACCAAGCCAAGTCAAGTCACTGCCCTGACCGGTCATTTCCCCTTTATAAAGTGCGCCGTAAGAGTTCCCGAAATTGCGTTCCAAATATGCGTCGCCGATCTGTTCCACCGCGAGGTAGAAGCCCTTCAGTTCATCGTTGACGTATACATTAACGAAGGAATATTTCGGCGTCGGGAGTCCGACACTCTCAGCGAGCTCATAGGTCAGAAATTCACGCATATAAGAAGCATCGCTGTAATTGTTATTCAGGTTGATCTTATTGATGCCGAATAAGTTCTGGTTCACATATTCATCAAAAGAAATTTTAAAGCTGTACCGATCAGAGTCTGTCATCTGTACTACACTTCTGAGACTAAGATTTCCTTTGGTCCGCACGGCAACGTTATCGAATTTAACGCCGTTGTACTCAACCGATGCGGTTTTATATTCTTCCGCGCTGGCATTATCCAGCATATCCTGAAAATCATCCGGGTCCAAAGTGATTTTGACATCGACGACCTTATCTTTTGGAAAGACCTGCTCGTCTAGATTTTTCTCGTCGCTCGAGACTACCTTATCCTTAGAATCTGTTGCAGTTTCGTTTGTTGCCGATGGACTTGCGTTCTGGCACCCAGCTACAGCGATGACCAGCAGCAGGCAACAAAGACTCAGCAGGATAGATTTACCTCTTGCTTTCATCTGGGGCACCGCCTTTCATCTTATTATGTTTAGGATACATAGTCACCGCTGTAGCTAATCAGAAGTGCATTTTTTACACCTTTAAGGTCGGAAACTGTGTTGACAAAGCCACCTACTTTATCATCCAGACGAAGCTCTAGTGTTAATTCGATATTGTTTGCAGATACTGTTTTTTGCTTCACGTTGTAGCGTTTCACGGATTTGGTGATATGGTTGTGGACTTCATGTTCACTCTCATCGCTATCACAGTTAATGACCAGCAAATATGGTGTTTCGATAGAAGAATGCTTGATGAAGAGGAACAGAATTAGACCGATTATGATTGAACCCACAATAGCCAAAGTGAAGAAGCCTGCGCCAGTTACAATCCCTGCGACTGCTGCCCAGAATAAGAAGATCAGATCAGTTGGATCTTTGATCGGCGTTCTGAAACGAACGATGGACAATGCGCCGACCATACCGAGGGACAGAACCAGGTTAGAGTTGATAGCGATAATGACAGTGGCTGTAATCATGGTCATGCCCATTAGCGAGACGTTGAAGCTTTTGGAGTATAACACTCCGCTAAATACACGTTTATAGAGCAGATAAATAAAGTATCCGATCAGAAAAGCCACACCTAACGTGATTAGCATTTTCGAGATGCTTATATCGGAGACAAAGTTGTCTATCACCGAGTTTTTAATGATATCTGAAAAAGTATTTGTGGTTGTATCTGTTGTTGCGGTTGCTGCCATTGTTGCTAGTGATGCATTCATAATCAATAATCCTCCCAAGTGTTGGTTTTTAAGAATTTGCGGCAGATCACATATTTTGAAGCGGACTGTCTGTTCAGCCCCTCTAACTGCAGCGCAATCTTAATGTATTCCGGAATGTACTCATCGAATTTCACTTCAAAAATAATAAAGTTCTCATCAATCGCCCGAATCGGATGCAAATCCTTATCAAAAATATCCGTCGAATGCAGACCGGTTCGTAATTCTTTATCGAACGTGATCCGCACGTTGCCGTTGTGGCAAACATAGGGCTCGCGAACATAATCCACGATGACCTTCGGCCGAAGAAGGTTATGGCGCATCTGATTGTATAATTCCATGAACAGTGGACTGTCCGGGACATTCAGGACCTCATAGTTACCTGCCATGATCTCGTCGTACATTTGACGGGTCAGCGGCTCTTTAATTTTGGCGATATAATCGTCCATTTTGATTTTTTTCTCAAAGTGAATGATGTTGTCTTGAATGTTGTAGATACGAATACGATATTTGGCGCGTTCTCTGAGACCTCCGAGTTTGTCGGCAAGCGCCGAGTTGTTGATGTCGTCAAAATACAAACTGCGGATATGATATTCGCCACTTTCATTGGCATGCTGGTCTGTATCAATCAAACTCTGTAATCGTTGGCGTAATACAAGGTATTGATGATAGTTAATGAAGAATTTTAGTTCATGCCGGAATTGAAGCTTGTTACTCATTTTCCCACCTCGTTTCTATCTCTATCTCTGTCGTTGGCTAACCTTGTTGCACAACTAATTCTAGGAGACAGACCTTATGCTTAACTTAAAATAGACTGAATGTTAGCTGAATGTTTTACACTGCGTTAACAAAAGTATAGATCTATAGATTTGACTTCTGACTTTCTGGAAGGCTATCTTAGTTAGAAGACTAGAGAGAAAAATGAAGGAGGAGCCGTGATGAAAGACTATAAATTCGCCATCATCCTAGGGATAGTAGTGATTGTTCTGATCTTGGTGGCTGTTGGGATGGAGTGGTCCAAATCCGGGAGCTCCAAGAAATCATCAGCCCCGTATGATCTTGTTACCACCTTTAAGGGAGATGCGGGAACGAGTCGTGCGTTTACTTGGTATACTAGCGATTCCAATTCCGCAGGAGTTCTGGAGTTAGTAAAGGGACAGATGTCCTCTTTTGTAGAATCGGATGTACTAAGGGTAGAAGCAAATAGTAGCGCCATCAAAACGGACCATGGTCCCAGAGGTTTTCACAAAGCGGAGGTTACAGGACTTGAACCTGGGACGTTATATTCTTACAGAGTGGGCAGCGGGCTTGAGGGAGGATGGAGTTCAGTTGCGGAATTTACCACGGAAGAGGTTGGACTAGATAGTGTTACGTTTATCAACGTCGCGGATTCTCAAGGGGAGAGGGCGGATGATTTTAAACTGTGGGGGAAGACATTGAGCAAGGCCTTTCAGACCTTTCCAGAGGCCAAGTTTATTGTGCATAATGGTGACTTAACGGAGGACCCGGAGGATTCGGCGGGCTGGGATCAATTTTTTGGTAACGTGCAAGGCTTGCTTTCTGCGATACCCTTAATGCCTGTTACGGGAAATCATGATCAGGTTGATGACGATGCGACGGACTTTACTTCTCATTTCAACCTGCCAGATAACGGGGCAAAAGGTTCTATTGCGGGCACCTCGTATTCCTTCGATTACGGTCCTGTACATGTGTCTGTATTGAATACGGAGAGCAATTTGAAAAAGCAAGCTGAGTGGCTGAAGCAAGATTTGAAGAGCACGGATAAGGAATGGAAGATTGTTGCGATGCACCGTCCGGCATACGGGGGCAATTCATATAAGAAGGTTGAAGATTGGACGGATATTTTTGATACATATGAGGTCGATCTGGTGCTGCAGGGTCATAATCATGAGTACTCCAGATCCTACCCTTTGCGGGCTGGAAAAATCGTTCCTGAAGGTGAGAATCCGGTAGGTGCTAAAAAAGGTACGGTATATGTGGTGACCAATGCATCTGGTGGGAAGTTTAATGAGAAAAAAGAGGATCAGTTCTATCATGCGGTGCATTTTCAAAACTACAAGCAAATGTTCGCAGGGATTAGTGTTACCAAGGATAGTTTGACTTATCAGGCTTATGATGTGGATGGTAAGATGCTGGATGAATTTGTGCTTACGCATTAACCAGTAGTAGCTTTCTTCACCATTAGGGTGGAGAGGGCTTTTTTGGGATTCTTCTGGATTTTTGATTTGACACTCCTCTTAGGGGAGGCATTTATGCTTGTGAAATGTAATCTAAGGTGTGAAAATGGTACGATTTTTAGAGACAAACTTCATGAAAATACAACCATTTTCTATCGATTATGAAAAACATTACCATTATAATGAAAGCGTTATCAGAAAAATTTAAATAGTCGAATTTAGGGGGGAGGGAAGAAGCAGGGATACAGAGTAGGAGGAAAGCAAAAGCAAACCAATAAAATTGTAGGAGGCGTAAAACGTGATTCGTAATCGTATCCGAAAAACTGGATTGTTAATCCTGCTTGGCGCGATGATAGGCTCTTTATTCTCTGCATTCCCAGCTACTACTCATGCGGCCGCAAGTGAACCTTACAATTGGAAGAGTGTTGTAACGGGAGCCGGCGGTGGTTTTGTACCCGGAATTATTTTTAATCAGTCCGAACCCAATTTAATTTATGCCAGAACAGATATCGGGGGTGCGTATCGATGGAATCAGGCTACCTCTAGTTGGACTTCGATTAGTGACTCCGTAGGCTGGGTCGATTGGAATAAGAATGGTGTAGATGCCCTTGCTACAGATCCTATTGATCCGAACAAAGTCTATATGGCAACAGGTACTTATACTAACTCCTGGGATAATAACGGTCAGATCATGCGCTCTAGTGACCGGGGAAACACCTGGCAAACCACTCCGCTGCCTTTTAAGGTAGGTGGCAATATGCCGGGCCGCTCTGCGGGTGAACGCCTTGTCATTGACCCGAATAAGAATAATATTTTATTCTTCGGAGCCAGAAGTGGCAATGGGCTCTGGAAAAGTACGGACTCCGGTGTTACTTGGTCGAAGGTAACCTCTTTTACGAATGTAGGAACATATATTCAGAATCCGACACTGGATTACGGAAATGATCTCGTTGGCTTATCCTGGATTACGTTCGATAAGAGCACAGGAACACTTGGCAATGCGACTCAAACGATATACGTAGGGGTTGCCGACACAGCAAGCAGCGTTTATCGCAGTACAGATGGAGGCGTGACTTGGACAGCTCTGGCAGGACAACCTACAGGCTACTTGCCACATCATGGCGTGCTTTCATCTACAGGCGATCTGTATATTACTTATAGCAATGGTGTAGGTCCTTATGACGGAAGTAAAGGTGAGGTTTGGAAATACAATAAAACAAGCGGTGCTTGGACGAATATCAGTCCTTCAACCGGAACGGATAATTGGTATGGCTTCGGTGGTTTAGCTGTGGATGCACAGAATCCTAACACAGTTATGGTATCCAGTTTAAACGCTTGGTGGCCTGATGAAGTGATTTTCCGCAGTACTAACGGTGGTGCAACATGGAGCCGAATTTGGGACTGGGGCAATTATCCAGAACGAACTTATAAGTTCAGTATGGATATCACAGCAGCACCTTGGCTCGATCACGGAACGACTTCGACCTCTCTTGATCCTTCACCAAAACTGGGCTGGATGATGGGCGATCTGGAAATTGATCCTTTCAACTCTAACCGGATGATGTATGGGACGGGGGCCACCATTTATGGCTCGAACAATTTGACCTCATGGGATACCGGAGGCAAGGTGAATATCTCGGTTATGGCCAAGGGTGTGGAGGAAACGGCTGTGCTCGGACTGATAAGCCCGCCAACGGGAACCTCCCATTTGATCACTGCACTTGGTGACGTTTCTGGTTTCCGTCATGAGGATTTGTCGGTAGCTCCAACTAAATTCCAGACCAGTCCTTCATGGGCAACAACAATGAGTATCGACTATGCAGAGTTGAGTCCATCTTATATGGTACGGGTAGGCAGTGCAGATAAAGAGAAGACACCAAGTATGAAATCCATTGGTATCTCTAACGATGGTGGTGTGAACTGGTACATGCCAAATTCCGAACCGTCAAATGGCACCAAAACAACAGTAGGGCATGGACAAGTAGCTGTGTCTGCAAGTGGGAACTCTATTTTGTGGAGCACCTCGGATATTGGTGTGTACTACTCCAAAACAACAGGTAACTCTTGGACAGCAAGCGCCGGATTACCTGTAGGAGCAAAAGTAGCATCTGACCGAGTGAATGCTAACAAATTTTATGGTTTTTTTGCTGGGGTCTTCTATGTTAGTGTGGATGGCGGAGCTACATTTACTGCCACTTCAGCTTCAGGTTTCCCAACCAATAATGTAGCTGGATTACAGCCGAATGAAGCTCAGATCAGCATGACAGCAGTACCAGGTATTGAAGGTGACATCTGGTTTGCAGGAGGAAATACGACTGAGAATAAGTATGGTTTGTGGCACTCCACGAACTCTGGTGCGAGCTTCACGAAGTTAACCAACGTACAAGAAGCTGATCTCATTGGTTATGGAAAGGCTGCGCCGGGTCAAACTTACATGGCATTATACACGGTAGCGAAGATTGATGGCGTGCGGGGTGTCTTCCGTTCCGATGATGTTGGCGCAACTTGGGTTCGTATTAATGACGATGCCCACCAATACGCCAAGATTAATATGGCGATTACTGGTGACCCAAGAATTTACGGACGTGTATATCTCGGAACGAATGGCCGAGGCACATTGTATGCTGATCCTGTCAATCTACCAGCTACAGGCTCAACCATTACTCCAACAACTGCAAGCTTTGATAAGAAAACAGCGAATCAGGCCGACGTCGCAGTAACGCTGACACTGAATGGAAATACGCTCAGCACGATCAAGAACGGAACGGCGACATTGGTTACTGGTACAGATTATACGGTCAGTGGATCTACTGTGACCCTTAAAAAAACGTATCTAGCGACGCAAGCGGTAGGAACGACCACGCTGACGTTTAGCTTTAGCGCAGGGGCTAATCAATCATTGGCGGTTGCGGTGACGGATACGACAACACCAGTAAGTAACTCCACGATAACACCAACAACCGCAAGCTTTGATAAGAAAACAGCGAATCAGGCCGACGTCGCAGTAACCATGACGCTGAATGGAAACACGCTCAGCACAATCAAGAACGGAACGGCAAGCCTTGCAGCTGGAACGGACTATACTGTCAGCGGTTCAACAGTAACCCTTAAAAAGGCGTATCTAGCGACGCAAGCGGTAGGAACGACCACGCTGACGTTCAGCTTTAGCGCAGGAGCGACGCAATCCTTAGCGGTTGCAGTGACGGATACGACAACACCAGTAAGTAACTCCACGATAACACCAACAACCGCAAGCTTTGATAAGAAAACAGCGAATCAGGCCGACGTCGCAGTAACCATGACGCTGAATGGAAACACGCTCAGCACGATCAAAAACGGAACAGCCACCCTCGTAGCAAGCACAGATTATACAGTGAGTGGTTCTACAGTAACGATTAAGAAAGAGTATCTGGCAACCCAAGCGTTGGGAAGCACTACGCTGACCTTTGAGTTTAGTGCAGGAACCACACAATCCTTGGTTGTCACGATTGCGGATACGACAGTAGCTCCTACTGCAGCATTGAAAGTACAGATGTATAATAGTTCATTGTCTGCTTCCGGAAATACGTTGAATCCAAAGTTTAAGCTGGTGAATACGAGCACAAGTGCTGTGACACTCTCTGATGTGAAAGTGAGATACTATTACACTATTGATGGTGAGAAGGCACAAAGCTTCTTCTGCGACTGGTCACAGGTGGGAAGCGCGAATGTAACAGGAACATTTGTAAAATTGCCAACAGCTAAAGCAAATGCGGATTATTATCTGGAGGTTGGTTTCTCAAGTGCAGCAGGTTCACTTGCGGCGGGTGCGAGCATCGACATTCAGGTGCGTGTGTCTAAAGAGGATTGGACGAATTACACTCAAACCGGAGATTATTCCTTTAATGCGGTAGATACCAACTATGTGGACTGGAGCAAAACACCAGCATACGTGTCAGGAAACTTGATTTGGGGTAGTGAACCTAACTAAAGACATCACCAATATTTATGCAATAGTGGCTGTCCTAGAAGTAGAGAATTCTACTTTTGGGGCAGCTTCTATCTTTAATAAATAGACCAAACGACGATCGAGCAGGCTAGAGAGGAATTAGGGAATAACTCCCCCGAAAATAGCCGAGTTTAGCCTTAAATGAACGAAAACAAGGAATTCCTCCCTAAAAATCAGGGAGATTTCTTTATTTTCTAGCAAATCAGCTAAATTATAGGGAGGTTTTCCGTAATTACTATTTGGATGAGTAGATATTTCAGAATTACAGGGAGAAATTCCCTAATTATTCTATCGGCGCTTCAATTGATATGCCATTTGTTTAGTTGTTACAACGTTTGTCCACTATCTACCGTAATGATCTGTCCGGTCATTGCTTCCTGTTCGAGTGTCGCGCAGACGAATTGAGCGATATCCTCAGTGGATGATAGACGCTGGAGCAGCAGATTAGGTGCTAATTTATGCATCTGTTCTTCTCGACCAGACCACCATCTGGTAGCAACAGCTCCCGGTGCGACACAGTTCACTCTAATAGTTGGAGCTAGCGCATGGGCTAGAGATTTCGTGAGGCCATGAACAGCAGCTTTGGAGACCGCATAAGGAAGGGAAGAGCCTAAGCCAGTTTGTCCGGCGATGCTGCCGAGATTGACGATGGTGCCTGAACCGCTCAGGTTCATATATGGTGCAACTGCTCTGGCGCAGAAAAACATTCCTTTCACATTTACATCATAGAGTTCATCCCAGACTTCCTCCGTTGCTTTTTCCAGATCACCCAGCGCAATATGTTTAGTAATACTGGCGTTATTCACCAGCAGATCTAACGTCCCAAAATGCTGAATAATCGAATGGACCATACTTCGCACTTCCTGATCCTTAGAAACATCGGCTTGTACTGCTATCGCTTGTCCACCTTGATTCATAATCGTATTCACGGTTTCATTACCTTCCGCCTCGGATCTAGAATAGTTCACTGCAACAAGGGCTCCGCGTCGGGCTAATTCTAGACTTACAGCTCTGCCAATTCCAGTACCTCCACCAGTTACTAAGGCTACTTTATTGTTAAGATCCATCCTTATTCACTCCTTTGGTTGGCGTATGTTGTTGATATAGAGTATTCTATAGTGATTATTGGATTTCGTATAATTGAATTAATTGAAGGTTTGGTTCAATTTATTTGAATTAAGTAGTGGAGGGCTCAGGAATGGATCTAAAAACAATAAAAACCTTTCAAACCATTGTGAGTTCAGGAAGCTTTAACCGTGCAGCAGAGGAATTGAATTATGCCCAATCCACGGTCACGATGCAAATGCAGAGGCTTGAATCCGACTTAGGATGTCAACTGCTTGAGCGGGGAAAACAAATCAGCTTAAGTGAAGCTGGCAGATTGTTTTATGAAGAGAGCTTACATATTGTTAAGGATATGGAGCGGTTGCAGAGCCGTTTGGTCGATTTGAAGATAGGTGAGGCGGGCAACCTCCGCATAGGGGTAACGGATCCGACGGCGAGCTATCGTTTGCCGCAGCTGTTAAGCAGCTTTATGACGCAGTTTCCGAAAGTGAAAGTCTCCGTGGAGATCGCGGGAACCGTTGCACTCAGTGAACTGCTTTTGCGAGGCGAAATTGATATGGCTGTATGTTCAGCGCCAGAGCTGGGTAAGGAGCTTTATTTTGAACCCTTATTTACGGAGGAATTTGTGTTACTTATGCCAGAAGAGCATCCGCTAGCTTACAAGGAGAATATCACGCCAGAGGATTTACAGGATCATAGGTTACTTATTACGGCAGCAAACTGTCCTTATCGCAAAAAATTAGAAAGTATGCTACAGGAATCAGGTGGTGCACCGTTCGATACTATGGAGATTGGAAGCATGTCGGCTCTAAAATATTTTGTGGAAAGTGGCTTAGGCGTCGCTCTTGTCCCTGAGATAGTCTTGAATCCGGCCCCTGCAGGAACGGTAGTGCGAAAACTGGAGGGAAAGGTTATCGATATGACCTGCGGTATCCTATGTAAACTTTCGGATTATCCCTTGAAGCTGGCGAGCTCCAGATTGTATCATTTTTTAAAGCAGGAGCTATCCGCGACAAGGATATTTTAAATTTTAAACGAATTGTATGTATTAGGAAAAAAAGAGAGGGCGGTGCTTGATGTTTTTAAGGAGAAAATTCAGTTTCTGGTTTTCGATTATTAGTATCATCATCTGTCTGGGTGATTATTTGGGGATTGAGATCGCAAACATCATTCTTGTACGACTTAATCCAATTATAGATACGCTGATTTTCATGAAGCCCTTTGCAAACTGGATGGTTGATGTTAATAATACGGAATGGGCTGCAAGCAGTATATTAATCAGCGTCAGATTTCCCACGTATGTTATTCATTTTGGGTCGTTCCTGATTCTAGGACTTCTTATAGATTATCTTATACATATATTTAAACAGAAGTAAAAAGCGAGCAGTATTAGCCGAGATGAGGAAAGGTGAGATGAGATGAGCGGAGTAGAGGGAAAGCTTGAGTTGGAGAGGATTGTTTTTATAGGAAGGACCTTTGAGGAATATTTACAGATGTTCAAATTGAAAGAAGCGGATCTTGTAGGCAGGCGGATTTTGGATTGTCCTGCAGGTGCCTGCTCTTTTACAGCGATATCGAATCAGTTAGGGAGTGACGTGACTGCTGCGGATATCGCTTATTATTACTCTGCGGATGAGCTTGAAGATAAAGGTGTTCAAGATATTGAGCATGCTATGTCTGAACTGGTTAAGGTACAGAGCAATTTTGTATGGGACTACTTCGAGTCTATAGAGGATTTGACACAAACGAGGAGTAGGGCTTTAAACGATAACATCAGGGATCAGAGACAAACCCCGGAGCGATATGTTCCTGTGATTTTACCTAATCTGCCGTTCAATGATGAGGATTTTGATCTGACTTTGTCTGCGCATTTCCTATTTATGTATAGTGATCGGCTGGACTATGATTTTCATCTAAGGACTATTAATGAACTTATGCGGGTGACTAGCGGAGAGCTTCGTATTTTCCCTTTAGTTGATCTGTCTTGCAAAAGATATGAGCATTTAAATCGCCTTATAGATGAGATGGTTCAACAAGGATTCGCTGTGGAGGAGATGGAGGTTCCTTATGAATTTCAAAAAGGGGCAAATCAGATGCTGAGCATTAGAAGAATGAAGCCATAAGATAGTAGATAGCTATAGTTTGTAAAATGAAACACGAGGGCGTCCCTAAGCCATTTTCATCGCTTTGGAGACACCCTCGTTTTTTAATATAAGCCTATAAAAATTACGCCACTTTCTCTTTACGTTCTGCTACATAACAAGCAATCCCCAGTACCAGACCGAGTCCTACCAGAACGGCACCGACCCATGGCAGCGAAGTAATCGCAAGATGAGAAATGACCCATCCGCCGATGAAGGCACCTGTTGCGTTTCCGAGATTACCTGCAGAATGACTGGTTGTAGAAGCGAGGGCAGGAGCGGCCTGAGCCAGACTCATGATCCGTATTTGTAGTCCTGGCATGACCGCAAAGGATACCAAACCCCAGAAGAATATTGTGATGACCGCGGCTACTGGACTATGCATTGTGAAGGAAAAGATCGTAAGAATGACACTAACCGCGAAATAAAGTCCCACGATAGAAGGCATCAGCTTCCAATCTGCAAGCTTCCCGCCAACGATATTCCCGATGGTTACACCACAGCCGAAGAGAACTAGAATCCATGTCACACTATGCTCGGCAAAGCCGGTAACTTCCATTAGCAGTGGCGCTATATAAGTGAACACTGTGAATAAGCTGGCGTTACCAAGTGCACCGATCAGTAAGAATAGAAGCAGTTTAGGATTAGCTAGCGCAGAAATTTGCTGGATTACACTAGCAGGTTTGTCTTGTTTAATCTTTGGAATGAAAATAAGAATGCCGATTAGTGCAGCGACGCCCATGACTGCTATCGCAGCAAATGAGGCGCGCCAGCCCATGTTTTGCCCAATAAATGTTCCTAGAGGAACACCGACGATATTAGCAATCGTTAGACCAGCCATCATAATGGATACGGCTCCGGCCCGCCTATTGGGCTTGACCAGATTAGAAGCGATCACTGCACCAACGCCAAAGAAAGTCCCGTGTGTTAAAGCTGTGATGATACGAGCAACCATAAGAACGGTATAGTTTGGAGCAAATACAGAGATTCCGTTGCCTAGAATAAATAATACCATGAGCAGGCATAACAGATTCTTTTGCGGAATTCGTTGTGTAAGGATGGTTAGAATAGGAGCACCGACGGCTACCCCAAGGGCATACATCGTGATGAGCTGACCTGCAGTAGAAATACTAACCTGTAAATCTTTGGCGACATTTGGTAAAATACCCATGATGACAAATTCAGTCATTCCAATGGCAAAAGCGCCTACCGTAAGCGAAAGAATAGAGATGGGAAAAGGTTCTTTGCGTGTTTTTTCCACACGGGCTGGTTCCTTGTTGAGGTTTGGAATTGCGTTCATGGTGCCGATGTTCAACCTTTCTTCTGTCTGTAATGAAGCTCCACCCTTATTAAGATGATAGATCCGACAAGTAGTACTGCTTTATATTATTTAGTTTTCTGAAATTATTTTCAAGAGAAATATTTATTTCAGATATTTTCATTTTAAATAATCATAGAAGGGATGAATTATTCATGATGGATGAAGGTGTAACCCAAGTGCTCGAATTACCGGAGATGAAGCTAATAGGCTTGAGTATTACTTCTTCTTTTGTAGGGCACGAGACGGAAAGAGTAGAAGCGATGAAGAGAGAGCAGTATGATCATGCACTGGCTATTGAAGTTTATCAGTTTGCTAATCCTACGTGGCCTGATGAGGTTGATGTGTACATTCCATTGCGATGAGAAATAATTATAAGCAAGCAGCTTTAATGGCGCTCTGGCACTTTGACCTCGATTGGACACAGATTCGTTTTATCCAACGATCGGACACCTGCACTTTTGTAATAGAGACTAATAAAGAGGGGACTTTTTTGCTGCGTCTTCACTCGGGGAGATCTAAAGAAGAAATTAACTCCGAAATCGCTTGGCTGGAGCTTTTGAAGAGCAAAATCGATGTCCCTCTGCCGAAAGGCGTTCATGATCGAACGGGTTCTGTTACGTTCAAAGTGGAGCAAGGTAATGAGGATGGTATATATGCATCGTTAATGCGCTGGGTTGAAGGCGAACATGCGAACGAAAGACTTACCGAAGAACAAATTTACAAAGAAGGCGTTCTATTAGCCAAGCTACATAAAGCGGCACAGCAGCTTGAGTTACCTCCAGGCTTTAATCGTCCTGTGTGGGATGAACATAGTTTTAGAAAAGCAATGCTCCGATTAAAGCTGCACTACCATAGTTTTCTTTCGGATGATGAGTTCGTGCTGTATCAGTCTGCGGCTGAGAAATTATACGGCTGGTTAAGCAAGCAGCATAAAAATAAGAACAGAAGGACTTATGGGGTTATCCATGGTGATTTACATCAAGGGAACATCATATTTAAAGAGGGTGAACCTCGACCGATTGATTTCGGAAGATGTGGCTGGGGATATTATCTTTATGATGTGGCACATACCATTCTAGGGTTGTATCCTTTACAAAGAGTACTGGTCATTAAGGGTTACGAAAGTGTGGCCAAGCTTGATGGGGAGTGGTTTCAGACTTTAGAGAATTTTACGGTCATGGTTATGATCGAAAATTATTGCCATCACGCACCCGACCCTAGAGAAACCGAGGGACTGAAAGCAGAACAGCCTTATGCGCAAGCGATTCTAAGGAATTATCTTAGGGGAGATCCCTTTCTTTTTAACACAATTGAGATTTAGCGTATAAAAATAGGGCCTCATTGGGGAATTTATAAAAAGTTCCCTAAGGAGGCTATTTTGATGAAAAAAAGCTGGATTGCTCCTCTTCTTATCGCAGGTATGTTCTTGCTGGGGCAACAACCTTGCTCCGCTAATGGCTTAGTTCAACCGCAATCTGAGGCTCCGCTTAGATCTGAATCGGAACCGAAGCTTCCAGATCAGGATTCCCGCGAGCTCATGTACAAAGACACACTAATGCTCTTCCTTTTACCCCATATTGAGAAAAAAATGGCTGAGATTTATGCGCCACTTCTGACGGTAACTCCTACAGTGTATCCTTATTTAGTAGATGTTACAGATATAAAGCGAGTGAATGGATTTCGTCGGTTTGATTTCTTAATTACACTCAATATACACCCTACAGTGGGTCCACATCTTTCCGTTGGAGAGGACACTATGACTTTTAGAATCACTCCTGGTCCTAAGGTGAAGTTAGAATCATTCAAGCATTTGAGAGACCCACGAAAGTCTGACCTTACACCAAATTACCAGAATATCTTGAGATAGTGTGGTAATTAACTCTTACAATCACAATTTCGAACGCTTACCCAGCTAACCACACACTCCGATCTATGGGGTGTTTTTTTTGTGTCTAGAATGGTGGTGGATTATTGGCATGTATGGTATTATGAAAATAGTGGATTTATTGATTTTAGTTACTAAATTCAAATTATGAGGTGTGAGGATTGAGTGATCATAAATTCGAAGACGAACACAGAGATGAAATTTTAAGTGAATTCAATTCTAAAATCACAAGCGATATCACAAGCAGCTCTAAGGATAAAGTTAAGGTAGGCGTAGCTACTAAAGACGGGCAGTTAGGGTTTCTTTTTACGAGGGGAGGTCTTCGGGAAGGGGCTGGCAGAAAAAGCACCGGTATAACTAAAAAGGTATCTTTGACGTTACCAGAAAACATCTGGCAGGAGATAGAGCAGGCCTGTGAGGAACAGAACGTATCTCGCTCCCAGGTATTTCGGAACATTATTGAGGCACATTTTGCAAAGGAATCTAAGGAGAGTTAGGTGAGGTCTTTGCTAATCCATGTGTCAAAAGATTCTCTTAGCACTGCACTACAAGCAGCCTTAAAAGCTATATCCGCGAATAGTTCCTCCCGTGTTCTTTCCGGAATACATATTCAGGCGCAAGCGGAGGGTCTGACTTTAACAGCCAGCAATATAAGAATGACCATTGAATATAAGCTTCCTGTGAAGATTGATTCGATGATTGTACACAAACCAGGTGAGATCGTAGTGCCCGCTCGTTATTTTTATGAGATCATCCGCAAGCTTGACCCTGGATTAATTAGGCTGGAAATCGCAGAGACATTGATTCTAAATATCCAATCGGGCAATACTCAGTTTCGTTTATGCGGGATGGACACTGCAGAATTTCCGAGAATCCATTACGTGGATCATCCAAACACCAAAAAGATACGCATGAAGAACACACTTTTGAAGCAAATATTTAAACATGTGGTTTTTGCGGTCTCTTCGTTGGAGACTAGACCTGTGCTCACAGGTGTTTCACTTCAAATAGATAATCAAAACATTCGCGTAGTCGCCACTGATGGCATCCGCCTCGCTCAGCATGTTGTTGAAAACGTAGAAGATTACGGAGCAAGTCCTTTAAATGTCATTATACCGGGCAGCACCCTTGAGGATCTTTTAAAAATAATAAACGATGATGAGGGCAGCAGCATCCAAATCGATATAGGTCAGAAACAAATCAGATTTATTTCTGATGGCTTGAGGGTTCAGTCTGCGCTACTTGAGGGCACTTATCCCTATGTCGATAATTTAATTCCACAAGTATATATATCTGAAGTGATCGTTAAGACAGAGCGTTTGTTACGTGTGGTTGAACGTATTGCTATATTGGCTGGTGAAAGTGTAACGCTCGGTGTATATCCCTCCGGTATACTTCATTTAATATCCAGGACCGCCGATGTAGGTGAGGCAAAAGAGGAGATTCCATTGGAGTATCTAGAAGGTGAATATTTTCGAGTAGCTTTTAACGGGAAATATTTCAGAGACATCCTTCGGGCGATCGATAGTGAGACGCTTAGAATAAAATTTGCTGGAAAAGAAAGACCACTGGTGATACAGCCTGTAGACATGACTTCATCCACACTTTTTTTAATTACACCAATGAGGACGCAGGATGGAGGATAGGCATATGAGCTTGCTATGAAGAGTTCTCTTTGCTGGAAAAATATTATATTAATTACTTGGAGGGATGATCTATGAATCTGTTTCAGATGGGATCAAAACCGCTTGGGACCGAACGAATCACAGCATTTTTAGAGGATAATTATGTGAGTATCGGATATCCCGGAATAGGGGATTTGGAGAACATCAGTAAAGTGGACCTCCGTGATCGGATGATTCATACATACCAATACAGTGAGTTGGAGCTTACAGAACATATACAAGCCATTCAACTCTTTGTACATACGATGCAGGATGGCGATTATGTGCTGGTGTGTGATGGCGACTGGGTACATCTAGGAGATCTTGGCGATTATTTTTACAATGAATTATTTGACGCGCCAGACATCGGTACATGCCATCGACGTGGTGTAACTTGGCTGAAAAGTCTTCCTATAACCGATCTAAACGCAGGGATAAAAGAGTTTCTTAGCGATAGTGGAGTGGTCAAACAGTATAAGGGGCCGATGCCTAGTGCTCGTGTGGATCTGTGGATTACAGGTTCTTCTGATTCAGAGCAAGCGGTGAGTAATCGAATGCATGTGGATGAAGAGACATTATCAATGGCGCTCGATATATTGAAGGAAGCTCTTGTTAGTGAGAACGCCGAACGACGGGAACGAGCAGCAATTGCAATTCTTCAGTATGCTAAGTAGTGAAGAAAGATTTAAGCTTCACATCCTTAGTAAAAAAGCGTTCCATCCGAACTTCAAATATCGGATGAAACGCTTTTGTTATATCTATCGATATCTTCCAATATCCCTCAGATAAATTCAACGAATTCATTGACCGGTTTACGATAGCCACGTGGTCTGATTTTATGTTTCTTGTCTTTGCCGATAGTGATCAGCATAACCGGTACCATATGATCGGGTAGATTTAAAGTGGATTGAATCGCTTCCGGATCAAAGCCGATCATCGGGCAGGTATCCCAGCCTTTATCTTTGGCAATCAGCATGAAGTGCATGGCAGACAGAGAAGCATTCCGAATAGCCTCATCTCTTTGGAAAGCATCATTTCCTTTGTATGCATTGTTAATCGTTTCTATCTCTGCATCATAATCCTCTTGACTCATAGCCCCTAAAGCTTTAAGTCCTCCGAAGATTTCTGGGGCTTTTAGATAAGCATTCTTATCCCCGAGCACCACTATTACCGCTGAGGCGGAGTGGATTTTATATTGACCGTAAGCCGCTTTACGAATCTCTTCTTTTAAATTCTCATTAGCAACCACTTTATAATTGGCATGTTGAAGATTATATGCAGATGGAGCCAATCTGGCGTAAGAGAACATTTCCTCTAGTTCATTCTGAGGGATCTTCACCCCTTCAACAAAATTCATAGCAGACCTGCGGGATTCAATCAAATCTGTAAAAGCGCTCATGAGTTATTCCTCCATATATTATGTATTTGCTTGTTAATTATAAATAAGTGATATTTATAAATGTACTAACTATTAGTTACTAACTCAAAATAGCACAGTTAATTATATTCGTCAATGATTAAATTCACTTCATTTACATTCAGCTCTCTAAGTACTTTGGAATGTCGAAGAATAATTACTATGTTGTAAAATATTGGGATGTAAATTAGGATATTAGGATACGAAAAATTTAAATTGCTTTTATTAATGAAAGGGTGGGAATGTTGAACGATACTAGAGAGCAGTTGATAAAAGACTTGCAAAGAATTGAAGAGAACGATTACGAGCTTAGAAGTGGAGAACAATTAAGGGATTATGTGAAATTGATGCTTGAGTACATAGGAGATCCGCAGCCGAAGCTACGAGACGACTTGATTTATTCCACCTTCTACAAATGGATTAACGAGAAACAATGGTTTAGTGATGCGGAGCTTCGTGAACTACTTTTGATTCTCCTTGACGAGCAGCATTTGTTCTATCACATTGGCAGCAAAGAAGATCAGGCTGTGTTCACAAGAACGTTTTCGGTACTGATCGTTGCGCTGATTCTTCAGCGGCATAGGGAACAGGCTTTTTTAGCTAGCGCAGAGTTTACAAATGTGAAGGAAGCGCTGATTAGATATTATGAGGAAGAACAGGATTTACGAGGATTTATGCCTGAAGAAGGCTGGGCTCATGCTGCAGCCCATGGCGCAGATGCCTTGGATGAACTGGTACTCTGCTCGGAGAGTGATGCTGCAATAAGGGAAGAGGTTTTGGCAGTCATCCAAAGGATGCTTTACAACGATCAGCACATATTTAGCGACGAAGAAGATGAACGGATCGCTACGATTGTAGCTACAATGATAGATCATCATTTACTTCCACAACAATCTATTGTCGACTGGATTCGCAACTTGGAGCAATGTGGGGGGTGGCCGAGAAGCCGTGGCCAGTACGTTGCTCGTGTGAACACCAAAAATTTCGTTCGTTCTCTGTATTTTAGATTGCTACCATTAAAGAACAATCCGGCAATGGTCGAGGTTTTATTGAAAGCGGAGATGAATTTGAATAAATTTACACAATAAGCATTTAATCATCTATGCATGTATAAAATATCGAAAATTATGACTAATTTATTTTAATGTAATAAAAATCACAAAACTTTAGAAAAAATCAAAAACTTTGTGACATTTATAACTTGATAAGTGCTATAATAGAAATATGGCGTTATAAGTTTTTATTTTTTTATTACTATTAAGCAGCAAAGCTTATTTGCAGAGGAGATTCGGATATGTCAGAAACAATCACTCAAACACAACCTGAGCAAGAATCACCAAAATTAGCTGTCACTCAAGAACAAATGAATGTTCTAGAGCAGCTATTGAAGCCTGAAGTTCAGGAGTCGTTAACTGTCTTAGTGGAACAGTTGCCAAAATTAACAGAGCTTGTCGGCGTGCTCACAAAGTCATATGACTTTGTTCAAACTGTTGCTGCGGATGAAGTCTTGAAAAGTGATACGGTAAGTGCAATTAAAGAACTTGCTGAACCAGTGGTGCATTCGGCGAAGAATATGGCAGCTACAGTGATCGAAGCGCAAGATCGTGCGAATGAAAATAGCGATGTGATCGGTGTATTTGGTCTTATGAAGATGATGAAAGATCCACAAGCACAGAAGCTTTTCCGTTTCGTAAATGCTTATCTTCAAGTTGCCGGCGAACGCAGTCAACAGAAATAATATTTTTTATATCTCATTCGTAAGGACGGAGGAAACATCATGTCTAAACATATTGTCATTCTAGGAGCAGGTTATGGTGGTCTACTAAGCGCCTTAACTGTACGCAAGTACCTGAAGAAGGACGAAGCTAAAATTACAGTCGTTAATCAATATCCTACACATCAAATTATTACAGAATTGCATCGTCTTGCAGCGGGTAGTGTTGCAGAAGGTGCTGTTGCTATGCCATTAGCTAAGCTTTTTGCAGGTAAAGATATCGACCTGAAAATTGCAAAGGTGAATTCTTTTTCTGTTGAAAACAAACAAATTACACTATCTGATGGTGTGACATTGTCCTACGATGCTTTAGTTGTGGGTCTTGGAAGCACTACGGCTTATTTTGGCATTCCAGGTCTTGAGCAATACAGTATGGTTTTGAAATCGGCAGCAGATGCTAACAGAATTCATCGTCATATTGATGAGCGTATCCGTGAATATGCGAAGTCTAAAAATCCAGCGGATGCAAGCATCCTAATCGGTGGCGGTGGCTTAACAGGTGTTGAACTTGTTGGTGAAATCGCTGATGTGTTGCCAACACTCACTAAGAAATATGGCGTGGATCCTAAAGAAATTAAACTGATGCTGGTTGAAGCGGGTCCTAAGATTTTACCAGTATTGCCAGATGCATTGATCGAACGCGCAGTGGCAAGCTTAGAAAAACGTGGTGTTCAATTCTTGACAGGACTACCTGTTACGAATGTAGCGGATAATGTCATTGACTTGAAAGATGGTCAAAAAATTATTGCTAACACCTTCGTATGGACTGGCGGCGTACAAGGAAATCCACTGATTGGTGAATCCGGTCTTGAAGTGAACCGTGGTCGTGCAACGGTAAATGAGTTCTTGCAATCCACATCACACAAAGACGTATTCGTTGCAGGTGACAGCGCCGTTGTCTTTGCCGAAGATGGTCGTCCATATCCACCGACTGCACAAATCGCTTGGCAAATGGGCGAATTGATCGGGTACAATCTTTATGCATACTTGAAGGATAAATCATTTGAATCCTTTAGTCCGATCAACTCAGGTACGCTTGCGAGCTTAGGTCGTAAAGACGGTGTAGCCATCGTTGGTGCTAGCTCAACTCCGCTAAAAGGATTGCCTGCAACCTTGATGAAGGAAGCAAGTAATATTCGTTACTTGTCCCACATTAAAGGATTGTTTAGCTTAGCTTATTAATTGTATTATTAGGAAAACCTGCTCTAATTTGAGCAGGTTTTTTTGTTGATCTCTAGTGGTTTCTACCATGAATTGTTAATGATTGTCCTAGTACGTAGTATTCATTTTTGATATACTATATTGGCTAATATTAACAGGGGAAAATAGGGGAGGATTACGTGATGTTATTCCGACAAAACGATGTCATTCTGTTTCAAGGCGACAGTATAACGGATTGGGGTCGTAATTATGATGATGCTTCATCGCTTGGTGTAGGTTATGCATTGATGGTCGCCGCTCGTCTGGGGCATTTATATCCTGAGAAGAATCTTACGTTCTATAATCGTGGAATTAGCGGCAACCGTGCAGTAGATTTGCAGGAACGCTGGGAGAAGGATTGCCTGAATCTGAAGCCGACTTGGGTGTCCATATATATTGGGATAAATGACACTTGGCGCCGCTTTGATTCTGGTCAGGAAACAACGCCTGAACAATTTGAAGCTGCATATCGTGACCTGATCGAACGCACGCAGCATTCGCTGGCTGCTAATTTAGTCTTAATCGAGCCATTTGTGTTGCCTGTCCCAGAAGATCGTAGAACTTGGCGCCAGGATTTGGACCCTAAAATTCACATTGTTCGTGAATTGGCACGTGAATATGGTGCATTACTTGTTCCGTTGGATGGCCTGTTTGCTGCGGCATCCGTGAAAGCAGAGCCTGCTTATTGGGCTCCGGATGGAGTACATCCATCACCTGCGGGCCATGCACTTATTGCAGAGGCTTGGCTTAAGACGGTTAGCGCAATTCAAGCTTAATCGTCTGATCATATCACTACATATTTACTTGATTTTATAAGACTAGAACCACTCATTAAAGGAGCAGGTTATAGTCTTTTTTTAAAAATATAAGAATTTATATGCTCCATGCTATAAATTATCCTTATATTTCTCGCTTAAACACTTGCCGTCCTTATAGGGAAGCCGAAGGCGTTTATGCTTGTAATGGTTCGGAAAGTCGATTTCTTTATATTTATGGACGCTGTTATAATTAGGTTATGTTTCTTTTCTTGGAGGTGGTTCGCATTAGGAAATTACTATGGGTTGTACCCTTGTTCTTGGTTGCTCTTTTAAGCGGGTGTAAGAATGAGGTGGGCTTCATCAATGCAAGGTGGATCGCCGGAGTGTCTTTAACTCCTGTAACAACTAGTGATCAGAACCAAGTTGATCGACCCGAACATTTTGAGACCCTAATACTGAAGGACTCCGCTCTGATTAAGGCGCTTTCGGAGGCTATGAACAAGAGCAATAAATTATCGGGGGAGCTGGATTGGGCCCCTGAATTTAAAATGGAACTTGTTTATGGTGATGGCTACTCGAAGGATTATTACATAGCAATAGGTGATGAACCCGGTTATAAAGGAGTATTTACTACAGCTGAGAATGGTGGTCAGGGCTACTCTATTCCGGTGAAAAACGCAGATCAAATAAGACAACTCATCTATGGAACAGCAGATCAGGCGAACATAGAACAGACGGAGTCGCTGGAGTCTTCTGTTAAGGTTACAGGGCCAGTAACGATATCACATAATGATCTCTATCCCTTAACTAATAGAACTGGATTCTTGAATCTGCAGCTTTTAGATGGAACCTACAGTGAGGATTGGACAATACCAGGTCCGTTGATGGGAAGGAATTGGAGTGGCAGATTTGGGCTTGTTCTTATCGATAATCAAGGGAGAACTTTGAATAGCTTTCCACTCAGTGAACATTTTGAGGATCCCATAATATTTAATGATTTTTTTCAAATTCAGTTTGAGGACTATAATGGCGACGGCGATCCGGATTTTACGATTGGTCAGTACGGATCCAGTAACGGTTACTACTACAAGCTATTTACGCTTAGAAAAAATAACGTTATAGAGGAATTAGGGATCAAACTCGGCTCTGATTTATTTATCAGCAGTCCAAAGGGGTATTCGATAAAGCTTGATAAAGTGGATGATCATAGCTTCAAGAGAAGTTATTACGATAATGTAGCGGGTAAACAGATGGAAGATATTTTTCAGTGGAATGGAAGTGCATTTCAGAAGTTAGACAAGTGATTCATACCAGAAGTGAGAGGGTTGTGTGATAGATGACGAGTGATACCATACAAGATTTAGAAGGGCTAAAAGCCATAGGGAAAGTAGTAGGACATACCATCGCCGAGATGAAAAAGAAAGTAACTCCAGGTATGACAACAGCGGAGCTTGATAAGATTGGAGCTGAAATTCTAGCGGAATTCGGTGCATCTTCAGCCCCAATGATAACGTATAATTTTCCAGGCAGCACCTGCATCAGTGTGAATGAAGAGGTTGCTCATGGGATTCCTGGTCCTAGAGTGATTAATGCTGGTGATTTGATCAATATTGATGTATCTGCTGAACTGAATGGTTATTATGGGGACGCCGGAGTTTCGTTTCAACTACCACCTTATAATGATGACATTCTTCGACTATGCCAGAGTGCAGAGGAAACTATGATGAGCGTGATCAATCATCTGAGAGCAGGGATGAAGGTCAATGAGATTGGCAGAATGATGGAACTCGAAGCTCGGAAACGCGGCTATAGAGTGGTACGTAATCTGTGCAGCCACGGGATTGGCAAATCACTCCATGAGAAGCCTTTTGAAATCTTACCTTTCTACAATCCAAGAGTGACTACAGTGTTAAAAGAGGGACAGGTGATTACGGTTGAACCCTTCCTTTCTACTGGAGCAGATTACGTGGAGCAGCAGTCGGATGGATGGACACTGAGTGTCGTAGACAATGGCCGGGTAGCACAGTTTGAACATACGATTATTGTGACTAAAGGTGAGCCTATTATCCTAACCAAGCCATAAAGAGGAGAGTGCGAAATTGAAAATCGCCTTTATACTTTTTGACGGGATTACGTTCTTAGATTTTGCGGGGTTCTATGATGTTATTTATCGATTGGGGCAATTTGAAATCGGCAAAAATTTGTCTTGGGATATATGTGCAGCGTCGGAGGAAGTGACGGATGAGTTAGGTTTCACAGTTAAAGCTGGAAAAGTGCTGCCAGAGCTTTCGGAGTATGACATGGTATTTGTACCTGGAGGGATGGGGACACGGAAACTTCGTTATGATGAAGGTTTTGTCTCGTGGATTGCTGGTGCTCACAATGTTCCTTATAAGGTATCTGTCTGCACAGGCTCACTGCTGCTTGGGGCTGCGGGGCTGCTAGGAGGGAAGAAAGCTACTACCCATCCATCTGCCTATGAATTACTAAAACCTTACTGTGAAGAAGTTGTGGAGACCCGTATTGTGCATGATGGTAATGTGATTACAGGTGGTGGAGTGTCCACTTCCATTGATCTGGGGTTATATCTGATTTCACGCTTGGCTGGAGAAGCAGCGATGAATTCGGTAAAAAAGCAGATTGATTATCCATACGAGATGCAGGGGATTGTTCAAATCTAAAGGTAAATACCGGAGGGACCAGAGATGGCTGGACAAAAAATGGTTGATATGCTGTTTCAGCAATGGGTAAGCGATAAGGAGCAGTGGGTACAGCTTAGAGATTTGCTGATGAAGGAGAGCAATCTTCCCGGACCACGAGTGAATTTGGAGCTATCAGGAAATTTTGCCAAACATTTTGCCCATCCTAAACTAACAGGGACAGACTGGGAGTTTCTTAATTCCTGGGCTAATCTTACAGAGGCAGAAGCTGGGGTGAATGATCCCCGTGAGTTTCTGCCGTTTTGTGCGGTTAGAGCGCTGGGCGCTTATTACAGCTACGCTGAAGAAGAGCAGCGAATTATGATTCAGAGCATCATTAAGACAGCCATGAACGACTCCAGATGGAGGATGCGTGAAGCGTCTGCTATGGCGCTGCAAAGTATAGGGGAGGATGGTTTTGCCCTTATCAGGCAGTTGATCGACATGTGGGAGGAGGGTGCGAACGGGCTTGAACAAAGAGCTTTTGTAGCAGCGTTAGCGCATCCTCCTCTTTTAAAAGAGAAAGAGAATACGCTTTATTGTCTTCAGTTGGCTACTCGAATCATGGAAAATATGGGTAGTGGGGAAGTGCAATATGAGGACGCTGAGCATTTTCGTGTATTATCTAAGGGGCTTGAATACAGCTTAAGTGTATTTGTGGCGAGTGAACCTGAAGCGGGCTTTGCCATGCTGGAGAAATTCGCTAAGAGCCGAGATACCCGAATGATTAAGATTGTGAAGAGTAATCTTGGTAAGTCACGTTTGAGTAAAAAGTATGCTCTACAGGTTGCTGAGGTCCTTAAAAATTTGACAATACAGGAGAGGACATGAGGATCAGCTCTCCAGTGGAATTATGAAGTGTAGTTTTACATGCATTTAACATGCCACATATGCTTAAGTGATATAACAGAAGGAACTAGGTGAAAAGGTGGCTGTTAGATGAAACTAAGTAAAGAGGAAAAATCATGGATTTTATATGACTGTGGAAATTCGGCGTATTCGATGGCGGTTACAACGGCTTTACTGCCTATTGTATTTGGGATGTTTTCGAATGTTAACAACAGCATGGATTTGGGGTATTTTAATTCCATAGCGAGTATTCTGGTGGCCATCCTTAGCCCGATTTTAGGAACGATGGCAGATTATAAGGATAAGAAAAAACGCTTCTTCATATTTTTCTCATTGATCGGTGTGATAGCTACTGCTTCGCTGGCTTTAGTTGCACCTGCGAGTGGGCAGTGGCAGTTATTGATTGTATTTTATATTTTGTCAGTCATAGGATTTGCCGGGGCCAATATTTTTTATGATTCTTTTCTGGTGGATGTAACCACGGATGAAAGGATGGATAAGGTATCCTCAAAAGGGTTTGCTTTTGGATATATCGCCAGCGTTATTCCATTCGGTATCAGCTTACTGCTGATTCTGTTTATGGGGATGGATAAATCAATCGGCTATCAGATTGGATTTATAATCACTGCCCTTTGGTGGGGACTGCTGACCATGCCTATGATCAAGGATGTGCAGCAAAGATATTACATAGAACCTGAACCCAAACCGGTCATTAATAGCTTTAAAAGACTGGGAGACACGTTTAAAAATGTCAGACAGCATAAAGTAGTATTTGTATTCTTGATCGCCTACTTTCTCTATATTGATGGGGTAGATACGATTATTAAAATGGTAGTGCCATATGCCACATCGGTACTGGGTGCGGATGCTTTTGATACCTTTACTTTACTGGGGATATTATTAGTTATCCAGATCATCGCATTTCCGTGTGCTATTCTGTACGGTAATCTTGCCAAAAAATACTCAGCTAGAACGATGATCATCGTGGGGATTTTTACATATATTATTTCTTGTATCGCGGCTTACTTTATTACTTCAGTGTGGCATATATTTATTCTGGGAGCGCTAATTGGATCTGCCCAGGGAGGGATTCAAGCGCTTAGCAGATCTTATTATGCGAAGATTATTCCTAAGGAAAAATCCAATGAATTCTTTGGCTTTTACAATATCTTTGGCAAGTTTGCGGCGATTGTGGGTCCTGCTGTAATGTCATTAACAACTACCCTAACAGGCAACGCTAAATTTAGTATTTTAGCGATTATCCCACTATTCATTATTGGATTCTTCGTATTTATAACTTTACCAAAAGAGAAGCTTGAACAAGATGAACCGAAGGGACTTATCCTATGAAGTCAAGCAAAGAACAAACGGCAATGGCCAAACATCTGATTGTCATCTCTTACGATGCCTTTTCAGAAGACCAATGGGAAATGGCCAGCCGTCTTCCAAACCTATCGAAATTGATTAAGAACGGAGCGCATAGTAATCAATTAAAAAGTGTATATCCCACGCTCACTTATGTGGTACACACTACGATAGCAACCGGTGTATATCCAGATAAGCATGGTATCCACCATAATAATCCATTTCAGCCGTTTGTGAAGGAAAAGGAGCAAAGCTGGTTCTGGTTCAGAAATGCGATAAAGGTGCCCACGATTTATGATGCTGCGCGCGAGCATAACATGAGTACCGCAGGAATCCTCTGGCCGGTATCAGGGAAATCCTCAATCCAATATAATATCCCTGAAATCAGAGCCATCAACAACGAAAATCAGGCACTGAAGGTGTTAAAAAGCGGGAGCCCGTTATATTGCATTAAAATGGAGCTGAAATATGGACGGCTTCGAAAAGGAATTGAACAGCCTTATCTGGATGACTTCACGACAAAGTGTGCGATGGAAACGATTAAGCGTAAAAAGCCTAATCTTCTTATGATGCATTTGATTGATCTGGATGACGCCAAGCATGTCTACGGTACTGACAGCGGTGAAGTGAAGCGGGTAATCACACGTATGGATAAGAGATTAGGTGATATAATGCAAGCAGTGGATGAAGCCGGGATAAAGGATGACACGGTTTTTTTAGTTTTGGGTGACCATGGCCAGTTCAATGTTCGGTACAAAGTGCATTTGAACAACCTTTTGCAGGAAAAAGGGTTGATCTATAAAGAGAACGGCGAAATGAAGTGGAGAGCTTACTTTCAGTGTGGGGGCGGATCCGCTTATCTGCATATTAAAGAAGGTGATGAAGAAGCTGAACAATTAGCGTTAGCTGTTATTCAGGAATATATGGATGATGACGCTTCAGGTATAGAGGAAATGTATACTAGAGAGCGGCTGAATCAACTTCATGTGGGCCCATCTACTAAATATATGCTTGAAGCTAGAAGAGGCTATTGTTTCGATGAGAGCATGGATGAACCTACGATTGTTGATTTGGACAAACAAGGGATTAAATATGCTACGCATGGCTACTCTCCCGATAAAGAGGATTATAGATGCAACTTGGTGATCTCAGGGAATAAGGTGAAAAGTGATTTTCCCATAGGGGATCTCAAAATGGTAGATATAGCTCCTACGATGGCAAAGATTTTAGGGATTGATTTTAATCCTTGTGACGGAAGACCTTTAGATGAGATTTTCTTGGTATAGATTGAATATAGATAAAGTCGGGATATTTACTTGAGCGATATCCATATACAATGGAATTAATATGGATTAAGGGGAGAATTGGATATGGATGCGGATATTAGACAAAAAATTCTAAATAAAAATGACAGACTTATTAGTATGGTTATTGAACGTGCTAAGAGAGATTTTCCTGATGACATTGCAATCATTGGGCTTACAGGTTCTTTCAGTACCGGAGATTTTCATGAAAAAAGCGATCTTGATCTAATTATAATTAATAACACGGCCCAAGGCTGGGGGATATCTTCGTGTTTTATTCTGGAGGATGTTGGATACGACATCTATTGTACGCCATGGGAAACAAGGATAGAAGATCAAGCGAATCTTGAGAGCCCAATGATTTCGTGTCTGATAGATTTAGAGCTGTTATATTGTGCGAAACCCGAATATCTGGAAAAGCTAAACTTATATAAACAAAGAGCTCTCGATGCTTTGGCTAAGCCTATAGGGAGTGAATGTATTAGTAGAGCGAAAAAGAATATAGACATAGCAAAACAAGAATATACGAATACATTACTTTCTGAAGATATCGGAGCAGTGAGGTATGCTTCATGCGAAGTTGTATACAATTCGGTAAATGCTCTAACACATTTGAACAATACCTATTTTAAAAGGGGACTTAAGAGATATCTGGAGGAAATAGCTACGTATCGTTATGTTCCTGATGATTTTGAAAATATATATATGGCTGTGATCGATGCGAAGACTATCGTTGAAATCAGAAGTGCATCATATAGATTTTTAGAAAGCGTCAATGATTTATATAATAAAATGTATAAGGATTTTGTGATTCAGCCTGTCCCAACCTATGATAATCTTGGTGGCACCTTTGAGGAATTATGGTGTAACTGCCGCAATAAGGTTATAGCAAGTGTGGAATTAAATGATAAATCTTATGCTTATTATGCAGCCATGGGCACACAAAATTTTCTTGATGAAATGACAGAATCAAGGGGAACAAAAAAGTTTGATATTATGCAGTATTTTGATTCAGATCATCTGCATTTATTTAAAGAGCAGTTCCTGCAGGTCATGGATGAATATCTGGAAGAATATAATAAGGTGGGAAGGAAAGTTGAACGATACGATACTTTTGAGGAATTATATAACGAATACTTGAAGGTGTGATAGAGAAGAGTACCAGATTACGAATTTTCGTAGTCTGGTTTTTTCATTTTTTATGGAACGATAAGATTATTTTAAGTCATATGGGTAAAATAATAGATATCATACTAGCGGCGTCTGATTTGCCAAAGTGGTGACATTTATTATAGACTGTTTTTTGTCGGCTTTTGTCCAGTGGATGTTTTTCACTTGCAGTGATATAAAAAACTAATTTGAAGTGGGGAAATGGAATGCATGGAATAAGACAGCATCAAAAATCAAATAAGCTGAAGATATTTTCAAAAGTCATATTAATTATTATAGGGGCACTTATAACTTCATATGGCCTGGAATCCGTATTAATACCTAACAACGTTTCAGATGGTGGTGTAACAGGCCTAAGTATCGTTGGCTCACAGCTGTTTGGATTACCGTTAGGGCTGCTAATTGTTATAATTAACATCCCATTTGTTTGGTTAGGGTATAAGCAAATTGGTAAAAGCTTTGCTATTTATTCCATTATCGGTATTGCTTCATTAGCCATTGGTACAAGCCTTATGCACCATGTGCCAACGATTATTGAAGGAGATACATTATTAATTACTGTTGTAGGCGGGATTATTATCGGTTTTGGTATGGGCTTAGCGTTACGTAATGGTGGAGCGTTAGATGGGATCGACATGTTGGCTGTATTGCTTTCACGAAAAATACCTTTTGGGACAAGTGATCTAATCTTATTCCTAAACATGTTTGTCTTTATTGTTGTTTCAACTGCATTTGGTCTACAAGGGGCGATTCTATCCGCACTTGCTTATTTTATTGCTTCTAAAGTGATTCATATCGTTGAGGAAGGTTTGAGCGGATCTAAAACTTTCAAAATCATCACCGTTCAACCGGAAATTATGGTGGAAACGATTCGTGACCGATTGGGACGTGGGGCAACCTATACTGATGCATACGGTGGTTACTCCAATGAACAATTCAAAGAAATTACCTGTGTAATTAACCGTCTGGAAGAAAGCAAAATCAAGGAAATCATTCATGAAATTGACCCTAACGCTTTTGTTGTAGTATATGATGTAGCAGAAGTTAAGGGTGGTAATTTCAAAAAGCATAATATTCACTAATTAAGATCCTGAAGTGCATCTCCTTAAGTGTTTGACAAATGCATAAAATGTAACTATTATTGTTGCATCTGATTAATGCACTTGTTGCTAGCCGGGTAGTATGGCAAAAGGAGAGATTTATAGTGAACATCAGCACCCGATTTGCGGTAGCCATTCATATATTAACGTTAATCGACAGTAATAAAGAGGGTAAAAGTACCTCGGAGTGGATAGCTGGTAGTGTGAACACCAACCCTGTAGTTATCCGCCGGCTAACTAGTATGTTGCAAAAAGCAGGACTGGTAACGGCCCGCCCCGGAGTCGCAGGAGCCTCACTTTCACGTAGTAGCGCTGAGATTACACTACTTCAGATTTATAAGGCAGTAAACGCGGTGGAGGAGGATTCGTTGTTCTCGGTTCATGAGCACCCTAACCCGGATTGTCCAGTCGGCAAAAATATAGCCAGCGCCATTGTGCCGGTATTCTCGCTCGCGCAAAAGGCGATGGAGAATGTCCTTCAGGAGGTTACTTTGGAGCAGATTGTGAATGAAATGCCTGAAATATAACCACTCCATATCGCAACGTAGAATGAAGACCACAACATGTGCTAACGTGATTGTGGTCTTTTTTTATTGGAAACATATCAAGAGGCTCCGAATGGCTCGGGTCAGGAGAGTAGTGACTTAAAGAAGGGAAGTAGGGCGTAATCATAGAATCTGTATTTAGAAGGCATAAAACAGATAATACTTCATATAGGGAAACTCTAATATGCTGAAGTGGAAAATGAACGGAGGATTTACAGTGGAACAAATCGCATTAATTTCAGATATTCATGGAAATATCCCGGCTTTGACAGCCGTATTAGAGGATATTAAGCAGCGTGGAATTAGCAGGATATTTTGTCTAGGTGATATTGTTGGTAAAGGACCAAATTCAGATCTAGCCGTTGATATCATTAAGAACAATTGTGAAATCAGTGTTATGGGAAACTGGGATGATTTAATGAATCAGGATGTTGACTTTGAAATGGCCCGGTGGAGTCGGAATTTGTTAGGTAAAGACCGCCTCGCTTATTTAGGTACATTACCGTTCTCGATTGAGTTTATGATGAGTGGTAAGTTTATCCGATTATTTCATGCTTCACCGCGAAGCTACTATGAACGGATTCAGCCTTGGGACGATTATGAGAAGCGGTTATCTATGTTTGGTTGTTCTGATCTCTGCCAGGAGAAGCGACAAGCGGATATCGTAGGTTATGGGGACATTCACAATGCTTTTATACAACATTTAGAAGGGAAGACTTTATTTAATGTTGGCAGTGTGGGGAATCCTCTAGATGTCACTCAGGCATCTTATGTGATTTTGGAGGGGGAGTATGGAGGCCTGACAACAGCATCTTTTAATATACAATTTGTAAGAGTTCCTTATGATATTGAGTTAGCCATTCAACAAGCCATAGATGCAGTTATGCCAGCTACAGAGCCCTATATTCGAGAGCTTAGAACTGCGCAGTATAGAGGGAATGCGCGGGGATAGAAGATGAGCTTTCGAGCGGTAACCTTGATTCGCAACATCAAAAAGTAACGGAGGGAACGAATTGAAGCTTAGTCATGTATTTGAGCAATTCCCTACTTTAGAAACCGAACAACTAACACTGAAAAAAATTGAAGTTAGTAACCTTGAAGAGGTATTTGGAATTTATAGCAATGATCAAGTGTTTGAGTACTGCGGAATTATTCCGAAACATAATAAAGATACAGTAAAGAATATGATCGGACATTTCGAACGTGATTTTAATAAAGGGTTAAGAGTGAAGTGGGGAATTTTCCGTAAAAATAATCCGTACATACTGCTAGGTATCATCGAAGCTATGGATTTTAATCAAAAAGTGGATATGGTCACGATTGGTTATTTTTTGGCGGAGTCTTATTGGGGGAAAGGGATTGCAACTCAGGCCGTTGAAATGGTGAAAAAATATTTATTTGAGACGGCAGAGGTCAATCGAATCCAAGCTGAAGTCATGCCTTTTAATGAGCGGTCCAAGCGGGTCCTTTTGAAAAGTGGCTTTCTGAAAGAGGGGACGTTAAGACAAGCCCATGTATGGTCAGGTAAAGGGCTCATTGATTTGGAGATTTACAGCATTCTTGCAGAGGAATACAGAAAGGGAGAAAACAGATCCTAGTGAAAGTAGGGGAGATTATGGGGACTATCGTGGTAATCGGTGGGGGAGAGCTAATCGATTTAGAAACGCTTGAAATGGATCGTGAAGTTGTGAAGTTAACCCAGAAAGTTAATCCGAAAGCGTTATTTATTCCAACAGCTAGTAGTGATGCACCAGGTTATTGTGATACGTTCAACAAAGTGTACGGCGAGATTCTAGGATGTGAAACAAGTCATTTATTGCTTGTGAGCCAAACCTATACCCATGAAGAAATCGCAGAGTTAATTATATCCGCTGATCTGATTTATGTTGGTGGTGGTAATACCCGAAAGATGCTGGAGATTTGGAAAAATACCGGCGTAGATGCTCTTATAAAAGAAGCGTACAACTCGGGGACTATTTTGGCAGGGCTGAGTGCAGGTTCCATTTGCTGGTTTGAATATGGGCATAGTGACTCTGAAGCGTTCGACGACCAAGGGAACTGGCAGTATATTAAGCTTGAAGCGATGGGGATTCTGCCAGGTATTCATTGTCCGCATTATAATGAGGATATTCGGGTTGAGGATTTTTCGCGTATGGTAAAAGACGGAGGTTTGCTCGGAATCGCAGTGGATAATAACTGTGCCATCATCTACAAGGATAATGAATATAAGGTGATGTCGACAAGAGAAGAATCTAAAGCCTACCGTGTGATGGACTCAGAGCAAGGTGTTGTCGTTACGCAAATCGAAGAACACCCAAGCTACAGACCTCTTTATGAAGTGTACGGTGGAGGTGATCAATGAAGTCTAATCAAATCTCAATTATCGTGGCGAGTCTTATTCTAGGGATTTCATTTATTATTGGATGTTCAATAACTAATGGCGATAAAGAGTTGGAAGTTGATCAAGACCAGACTCCATCCATAGTAACGGCAGATAAGCTTTTGATGGATATTAAAGAGACGGCCTTATACTTAAATCTGACTGAAGATCAAGTGATGAATATTATTAAAACGGAGCATGAGAATTTAAGTAGATCGGGCATTTTTGAAGGGACTATGTTCCCTTATATCAGAGTTGGTAATGAATATCTTTTTAACAAAGACTTATTAACAACATGGGTTTCGGATGCCTCCTTAAATAGGAGGGTTTATCTAAACCGACAAACGAAATAAGGTATTAATCGGATAAGGAAGGTGCTCTCTATTAAACTACTGTTTGTCTGCAGCCAGAATCGCTGGCGGAGTTTAACTGCGGAGAAGATATTTCAAGGAATTGATGGTCATGAAGTGAGATCTGCTGGAACAGAGGATCATGCCAGAATCAAACTTTCTGAAGGACATGTGGGCTGGGCGGATGTTATTTTTGTGATGGAGAAGAAGCATGTTCGAAGAATTCAAGATAAATTCAGAGACGGTGTAATCGGCAAAAGAATAATTTGTTTGAATATATCAGATGATTATAAGTATATGGATGAAGACTTAATTGGACTTCTTGAATCCAGTGTATCTGAATATTTACAGGAATGGCACTCCTAAGGATGAGGTGTTCTTATGAATCATGTTTGGCTGTGAATCAGTCAGCATGATTTTTTTGTTGGTAATTGACAAACATATAGAAGGTAACTATACTAAAGATAGTTAATTTGTAACTGATTAAGTTACAGGAATAGTGGGAGGAAATATAATGACAACTAAAACAACACTTCATCCGGATGTAGAGATTGGTCTGGTACAAATTAGAGTAAGTAATTTAGAGCGTTCGCTCACTTTTTATCAGAACGTGGTGGGGTTAAGTGTCTTGCGGCAATCTGGCCGTGAGGTGGAAATGACTGCTGACGGTCAGAATGTGTTATTGATTCTGCGGGAGATTGAGAATGCAAAGGTTCTTCGTCCGAACTCAGTGGCTGGATTGTATCATTTTGCTATCCTTGTTCCGGATCGTCCTAGCTTGGGACTCGTTGTACGCAATTTGATCGCATCGGGAATTGAAGTGGGTCAGGGAGATCATTTGGTGAGTGAAGCACTGTATATTCAGGACCCGGATAACAACGGAATCGAAATTTATAGAGATCGTCCTAGGGATACATGGAAGTATGATGCGGAAGGGCATGTAATGATGACAACGGACCCAGTGGATGTAGATGGTTTGTTGGCGGCTTCTGAAGGTTTACAATGGAACGGGCTGCCAGCCGGAACGGTGATCGGACATGTACACTTTCATGTGGGTAATTTAACTAAGGCGAAGGAGTTCTACGTTGGTTTGCTTGGTTTTGATCTAGTAGCTAATTATGGCAGTGCGGCAATGTTTATCTCAGCAGGTGGGTATCATCACCACATTGGATTGAATATATGGGCAGGGCAAGGCGCACCTGTGGCACCTGCTGATGCAGTAGGAATTGATTATTTCACCTTACTTCTTCCGAATGAAGAGGAGCGTACGTCTGTAGTGGAGCGTGTTAAGCAGGCGGGTTACACCGTTGTTGAAGAGAATGGAGCCCCTACATTCAAAGATCCATGGAACATTGGAATCAGACTTATAGTGAAAAGTCATACGAAGTAACTAATCACCCAGCGAATTCACCTTTTTCTGGATAGAAAGAACTATCCATTTTTGTCCATTTATTTTATAATATTTGGAAAAAAGATGGGCGGAAGGGTGAAGGTTGTTGGAATCATTCAAAATGGCGTATGTGATCCTTTGTCACAAAAATCCTGAGCAGATCAATATGCTAATCGATAGTTTAACTAATGACTCCGTCGAGTTTTTCCTACATGTCGATCAGAAGAGTGGTATTGAAGGTGATATTACTCATCGTAACGATATTCATTTTGTGAAAGAGCCTATTGATGTAAGGTGGGGACATTACAGTCAGATTGAATGTGTTTTGAAGTGTTTTGCGCTGATCAAAGAACATGGGAAATTCAATTATATACACATCATAAGTGGTCAGGATCTGCCCTTAGCTTCCAACGAAGTTATTCTTGATTTCTTTAAGAAGAATCAGGGGAACGAATTTGTGAAGCATCAGCAATTACCGAATACTTCTGAAACGTGGGGATGTTATGAGCGGGTGTCGGTTTATTATCCTAGATTCCTGATCTCAAGAACCAGGCGTATGGCTGCCATTAGAATGAGGTATATTAAAGCAGTAATGAACGTTCCATTCTTGCATAGAAGGTTGGGTGTTCTGCCAAAATCGCTGTATAAAGGCTCTAACTGGATGTCTATTACAGGTGAATGTATGGAATACATCATGGAGTTTACTTCTACTTCTCCAGAGTATGTTAGATTTTTTAAGAACACATTATGTGGAGATGAAATCTTCTTCCATACGATTATTTTGAATAGTGGGTTTAAGAACAATGTACGGAGTGAAATTAAGAGGTATACAGACTGGGAAACAGGACCGGATTATCCAAGAACACTAACGATAGAAGATTATGACCGGATCACTAGTACGGGTACAGAATGCTTTTGGGGGAGAAAGTTTGATCTCGATATCGACAGAAGCATCGTTCAGGATCTCCTTGATATAAATACTAAAGTAAAAACATCGTAAACATATACAGGAGGAAATAATATGAAAATCGCAGTTGTAGGAGCAAGTGGAAAAGCCGGAAGCCGAATCACTCAGGAAGCGCTAGATAGAGGCCATGAAGTTACAGCCATTGTACGGGATGCATCGAAAGTTGCAAATCGTAAGGCAAAGGTCATCGAAAAGGATGTATTTGCACTTACCGCTGAAGATTTGAAGGGTTTTGATGTTGTTGTGAATGCTTTTGGAGCACCATTTGGACAAGAGCATCTGCATGTGGATGCCGGAAATGTGCTTATTGAAGCATTAAAGGATGCCCCTAATACAAGATTGATTGTAGTTGGAGGTGCGGGAAGTTTATATGTAGATGAAGCTAAGACGCTTAAAGTGGTAGATACCCCTGATTTCCCTGACTTTATCAAGCCAACGGCTACGAATCAAGGGAAGAACCTGGAGATCCTGCAAGGTACAGACTCGCTGTCTTGGACCTTCGTTAGTCCATCCGCTAATTTTGCAATTGGGACAAGAACGGGTTCTTATGTGAAAGGCAAAGATCATCTGCTTGTGAATTCCAAAGGTGAGAGCTATGTCAGCTATGAAGATTATGCGATTGCTATTGTAGATGAAATTGAACAGCCGCAGCATATTCGTGAACGGTTTACAGTTGTTTCGGAATCATAAGTGAGTATAACGAGTAAGGACTATATATAAAAAGAAAGCAGAGCCAGATAAGGGCTCTGCTTTCTTGCATCAGTCTATTCTCTTGCTTCCGCAATTTCAGCAATCCGTTTGTTTGCGTGTCCGCGATAAATTCCGCCATGATAGCAAATGACCGTTTCAATCTCATACTCGGCGAACTTTGTCAGAGAGATTAAAGCTTGCTTCATGTCAGGCGTTGCCGAAGGAGTGGGGCCGTGCAGTTCACCGCCTTGAACGGTAAGAGCATCCGCGGCAATTAGCGTACGGCTATCATGATGGTATAGACTCAGATGTCCAGGGCTATGTCCTGGTGTATGGATAATCGTAATTCCACCGGCAAGAGGCAGTATTTCCCCATCCACTATGGTTTGATCTACTCTTCCTTTAGGGGGATGAGATAACACGGATAGGAAAGCGCGGCGCCATTCCTCTGGTACATGAGGGGGGATCATGGCTTCTGCCGCAGCTAAAGCTTCGGGGGTGTGTTTAAGGAGCATTCGCTCTCCTTCAATATAAGGCTGCTCGATTTCGTGAGCCAGAACTGTCAGTTCTAGACATTCTTCTGACAGTAAATCAGGTAAGCTCCCGATGTGATCTAGATCTTGATGTGTGATGATTACGGTGCGCAGTTGTTCCCAAGGCACATGGGTTTCTTTTAGAGCTTCTTTGAATTTTGGGAGCAGGCCCGGAAATCCAGTGTCTACGAGTACAGCAGAATTTTGATCCCAGAGCAGCGTGGGGTAAATCGTATCACTCCCGCCCATAACCTGTGCTGTAATCTCTAACATTTCTATTCCACTAGCAATATGCATAAGATCCCTCCATGATTGATGATAAGAGCGATGCCGTTAGGCTAATGCATATAATACTTAAAATAAAATGTAATTTCAATAGCGTAATTTATTATTATAACATAAATAAATATTTTTGTCAATATATATCTGGTGTATTTTTTGTGTGATTTCTAGGGGACATTATTGTTGAGAACTTCTATTTCTATATTTTTCCCTTACCCGAAGCTTTACGATATAATAACCAAATAAAAAAGGGAGTTGATGTGGTTTGGAGACTTTTCTAGTTGTACTCGTCCTACTGGGCCTTATCGCAATTTCCAACATCATAAACCGATTTATTCCCTTTGTGCCAATACCGTTAATTCAAATTGGTCTGGGTGTAATGGTTGTGTTAATGCCTTTGGGAATACATATGACATTGGAACCAGAGCTGTTTTTCGTATTGTTTATTGCACCGCTTTTGTTCAATGATGGGAAACGGACGCCAAGAAATGAATTATGGAACTTACGGGGTCCGATATTAATGCTGGCGCTGGGATTGGTTTTTGCTACGGTGCTTATTGCTGGATATTCGATCAACTGGATGATTCCAACGATCCCGCTAGCAGCTGCATTTGCTCTGGCAGCGATCTTGTCACCTACAGATGCGGTCGCGGTCAGCGCAATCGCTGGAAGAGTGCATCTTCCTAAGAGTATTCACCGCATTCTAGAGGGCGAATCATTAATGAATGATGCTTCCGGGCTTGTTGCCTTTAACTTTGCCATTGCTGCAGCAGTTACGGGTATGTTTTCTTTACCGAAAGCCTCCATTAGCTTTGTAATTATAGCTGCAGGTGGGTTGATCGTTGGGGCATTATTGGCTTTTCTTCTGATTCGGCTAAGCGTAATTATTCGCAGACTGGGGATGGAGGATATCACAGTGCATGTGCTGCTGCAAATCCTAACTCCTTTTATTATTTATTTGATCAGTGAAGAGATAGGGGTATCTGGCATTTTGGCAGTGGTTGCAGGGGGAATTATTCATGCGGTTGAGAAGGACCGTGCCGTATCTCCGCAGTATAAGCTACAACTGGTATCCGCTAGTACATGGTCTGTTCTGCTCTATATATTGAATGGCCTGGTCTTTCTTATTCTTGGCTTATCTATTCCAGATGTTATTGAAGTGATCTACCGTGATACGGCCGTGGATAATCTTATAGTTGTAGGTTATGTATTAGCCATTACTTTGCTGCTGTTTGTACTACGGTTTGTATGGGTGTATGTGTTCTCTTTAGTAGGATCTCGTCTGCGGAAAATGGAGAAATCATCTGTTAAGTCACTATTAATCCTCACGATTTCAGGAGTGCGTGGAGCGGTTACCTTAGCCGGTGCGTTCTCGATTCCCTTTTTTCTTGGGGATGGATCGCCATTTCCTGAGCGTGATTTAATCATCTTTATCGCCGCAGGTGTTATTCTAATGTCGCTGCTGATCGCTAGTATCTTTTTGCCAATTCTAGCAGGTAAAGAAGAGCCAGTTGCCGAATCAGGTGAGACAGGAGCCGAGCAGGCGGCCAAGTCTAAAGTTATTGCTGCCGGTTTAACCATGCTGCAAAGTATGATGACAGAAGAAAGTAAGGAATCCGCACAACCGGCTTTGAGTGAATTTAGAGAAAAGGTTTATAGTCTAAACCGTGAGGACCAATCGAATGATCCAGCACTCGAGAACTTCCGCCGACTGGGTGTTGAAGCGAGGATTGTGGGTCTGCAAGCTGAACGTAAAGAACTGAACCGATTGCTAGAGAACAATGAGATTCCCGCCTCAGTGGCTCAGAAGCTGGGAGAATTCTTGGATCATAGTGAGGTCTTTCTAGCCAGAAGTCTAAATTCACAAATCAGAATATCGATTACCGAGATCAGACGACTGTTTGCGGGAATGTTCTCAGGTCAGAATGAAGGGGAAGCTAGCCAACAAATGCTGCAACAGGCTGAGTGTGCTAGAGAAGCGAAAATTGCCATGGCCCATGCTGCTATAGCTGCTATTAATGTCTGTAAGAACGAGAACAACCGAAGTGCAGCCGAGAAGGTTGCATGCAGTTATGAGCAGTTAATTTCTCGTCTGGAGCAAGGGAAAGGCTGGACAAAGGATGGGCTTGTTGATGATCAAAAACTTGAAATGAAGCTGAAAGCCATTCAAGAGCAGCGGGATAAGGTGCAGCAAATGTATCAGGATGGAACCATTAACCGCAAGCTAGCCGGTAAATTACGCAAGTTCGTAGATCATTTAGAGACATCGATTTGGGAGGATTAGCTGTGCTGAACACCACGGCATCTTTTCACACGAGCCTTATTCGCTAGCTATCAGAAAATTATAGGGGGAGTCCAGATCTGAAACTTGCGGAAGCGTTAGTGAATCGAAATGATCTAACCCGTAAAATCGTTCAGCTAAAGCAGCGGCTGGAGCGAGTCGTTAAAGTTCAAGAGGGTGAGGAGCCGGCTGAACAACCTGAAGCTCTTTTGCAGGAGTTAGAAAGAGCTGTGAATGAGCAGACGATTTTGATCCGAGTGATCAATCGATCGCCGATGCGCTAGCGGAACGGGACAAAATGCTACAGCTACGCAAGCTGTTTAGCGATTTGCTTGAACAGACTTCCATTACTCAGGATCGTTATAGTCGCTCGGAGGTTCGTTTTCAAAGAACGGTAGATGTCGCTCAGATTCAGAAGCAGATGGATGAGTTGAAGTTGGAAAACTGACAGATGCCGGGAACGGGGATATTTTTGCTGTGGTTTAGCTTTTTCATAACATGAAGTGGCTCTATTAGGATAGGTATATTCGTCATATATAATGTGAAAAAATGTCGAATAATGTTGAATTAAATGGATTGAAATTTGCATGAAAGACCTGTTTTGCCTATATTAACGCTTGTTATCCTGTATAATTTACGAATACGCGGATTACTTAACCGCTGTTCAATTCTTAAGTTGATTATTCAGGATGAGCGTGTGATTCACTGGTCTGGAATTCTTGGCCCTTGTCTCCTCATTCATTCTACTATTCCTTTTTATGAGAGAGAGAAGTGACAAATGACCATGAAATCAATTGCCTGGGTAACCGACAGTACAAGTATCATAGATCCGGAGTTCGCTAAGAATAATCATGTATATATTATTCCGTTACGGATTATTATTAACAACGAATGTTATAAAGAGAATATAGATATTACGATCGATGACTTCTATGAGAAAATGCGCCAGCATGAAAAGGTAGGCAGCTCACAGCCTCCAATCGGTGAGTTTATTGAGCTATACGAACGGTTGAAGGAAGAATACGATGAAATTATTGCTGTACATCTTTCTTCAGAGCTCAGTGGCACTTACAATGCTTCGATGCAAGGCGCCGAAATAGCGGAGGCCAATGTAATTGGAATTGATGCCAAGGTTGGCGCTTATCCAATCCGAGAAATGATCATGCGCGGTATACATTGGCAGAAGAAGGGTCTTTCTGGACTAGAAATTAAAGCGAAGATTGAAAATATTATTGAGAATATGTCCTTTTACTTAATTCCTGCAAGCTTGACACAACTTCATCGCAGTGGACGTGTTTCTGGATCACAATTTGTACTTAGCCAATTGCTGCGTATAAACTTGCTGCTTCGTTTTGACGAAGGGAAGGTCGTTGTTGTGGAGAAAATCCGTACAATGAAGAAGACGCAACAAGCGCTTTTGGAGATATTTAAACAGGATGTAGGGCTTGTTAGTGATGTATGTATCATGCATTCGAATAATTTAGAGATGGCACTCAAGCTAGAAGAGGACATCAAAGCAATGGCGCCTGACATACGAACTGAGATTATGACCTATATTCCTGCTGTGGCTGTTCATGCGGGTGAGGGTACTGTAGGGCTGTCCTGGATCAAGAACACTAGCATCAATAGTATTCATCCGGGTGCTGCGCCTTTAGTCTTCCCTGAAGCGTTATTTGCATAGAGATGAGCAAAGAAATCGCTCCTTGGGAGATGGATGGGTGACCACCATTGTACCAACAGGCGATTTCTTTTTTTTGAAGAAGTATGCTGTTATTTGATTGCACGACGACGGAACATTTGTCCAATTACATCACTTAGCACAAGTCCAGCTGCAATGGCTCCAGAGAGCATTAATGCCCGAACAGCGATTTCAACAGCCAGAGTATAGTCCTCTTCCACAAATTTACGCATAGCATCGTAAGCGAGACCACCCGGAACAAGCGGGATAATACCACCTACACTAAAAATAATAACCGGCATTTTGAAGGATCGCGCAAAAAATTGGCTGACGATGCCCACTATTACACTAGCTGCAAACGTAGCTACAACAGGCCCGAACTCTACATTAAGAAGCACATACACCATCCAGCCCACCATTCCGGCAAAACCACACTGTAGTAGTGAGCGCTTAGGCGCATTAAATAGAATACAGAAGGTTGCCGCGGCGATAAAACTGGTTATAAGTTGCAAAATCATGAAGGGCTAACCTCTTTCACATGGATATTAAAATAGTGATAGTACAAGCCCGATACCTGTACCGATCGCAAATGCAGTTAGAAAGGCATCGGCTCCCTTGGATATGCCTGAGACCAGATGACCGGCCATCAGATCACGAACGGCATTAGTAATGAGTAGTCCGGGTACTAGAGGCATAACGGAGCCGATAATGATTTTGTCCATCTCTTGACCAATCCCCAGCTTTACAGAACAGAAGGCTAGAAGTCCGATCAGGAAGGAAGCAGAAAACTCTGCGAAGAATTTAGTCTGCACTAAACGATGCAGATAAATGACCGCAGCGAAGCCCAGTCCGGAAATCGGCAAGGCGGGGAGAGCATCCCACAAACTGCCTTTAAACATAACGGTGAAGCAAGCACCAGTAAGGGCGGCTGCTAAGATCTGCAGCCATACGGGATAGACAGGTGAGGCTTCATCGACTTCTCCTAATTTTGCACGAGCTTCCTCAGCTGTAATCTGACGTTCGCTTAGACGCCGAGAAATGTCATTGACCTCCGATACCTTCTGCAGATCTGTTGTTCGCTCCGCAATTCTGTATAACTTAACAGGTTCTATTCTATTTGTGGTGAACATAATAACGGTTGGCGTCACATAGCTATGTGCTCCTGGGAACCCGAGGGATCCTGCCATTCGTGTCATCGTATCTTCAACTCTGGATGTTTCTGCACCATTCTGCAGCATGATCTTGCCAGCAAGAAGACAGAGATCAACGATTTCATAATACGTAGTGTTAGTGTTGCTCGTGCTATCCAACTTCTCCGGTCCTCCTCTGGAATGTGATTATCTATGTTTACATATTTCGATTGTCGCTTCATCTACGTGAAAATAACAACCCCAATATAGCATTATAAACGATATGGTGTGTATTTTAATATAGTTTTTATTTATAGTGTCCGCCGATCTTTCCAGATCTGTCCTTAAGCTGCCCGGCATCTGTAAAAGAAGCTGCTCGCCCAATGATCGTCTCCCCATATTTATTCTTGAGGGCATCGGTCGCACGTTCGAGTTCACGATAGCGAGGGCGAGACTCAAATAGGGTTAGCTGGTACTGGCTTTCGTCAGATAGATTGGACAGGCTTAAGTGGATTCTACGCACAGGCTGACCGTCCCAGTGGAGCTTGAAGAGAGAAAGAGCTGCCTCATATACCAGCAGGGTGGCATTTGTAGGATCGCTCATTCTAGTTTGTCTTGAGAAGCCTGTGGGGTCATCAAAGCTGGCACCTTGGCAGCCGATAGACACGACTGCACCATGTACTTTCAATTTGCGGCAACGTCTACATACAAGCTCAGATAGCTCAAGAATGATGGTCTTAATATCTTGCAGCTTATAGTAATCCCTTGGAAGCGTCATTTGGTGCCCGACACTCTTGGGTGCGACTTCATAGGTGCTTGGGCTCACGGGGCTGTCATCGATGCCATTGGCTATCCGCCAATATAGCTCGGCGTCGATATCACATTTTTTGTGAAATTTCTCCCGCATGCGCCATTTCAGCTCGCTTAGCGGCATCTGTGCCAAATGTCCAATTGTCGTAATACCCATGCTTTGGAAATGGGCGGACATGCGGCGACCTACCATGAACAGCTCGCTAATGGGGAGAGGCCAGAGCACATTCGGAAGCTCCTCGTTAGCGAGGGTGAATATACCATCCGCGTTCTTCTTGGCCCACAGGTCGCAAGCCATTTTGGCGGTAACCTTGGAATATCCAATGCCGATGCGCGCACGCACACCTGTGTTTCTACGAATTAGATCCTGAATGGCGGTAGCGATCTCCCTTGGACTGCCAAATAAGCGGAGGCTACCGCTGACATCAATAAACTGTTCATCGATAGAATAGGGCTCTACCTGGTCGCTAAACTTACGTAGAATATCTGTGATTTGAGAGGAGACATCGATATATTGCTGCATATGTGGTCTGACCACGATGACTTCGGGGCATTTTGCCAGCGCTTCCTTCAACGTCTCAGCGGTAGTAATGCCATAGGATTTGGCTATAGGGCAGGCAGCCAGCACAATACCGCTCCGTCTAGCTGGGTCTCCAGCAACGATCAGCGGCTTATTGCTGTACTGCGGATTAGAGGCTTTTTCCACAGAGGCATAGAAGCTTTGGCAATCAGATAGCATAATGACACGCTCTTTATTCATAGGTTCACACGCTCCAGGTGAGGTAGAGATACCTTATATTTTTTCTCCTTATTATAATACGAACGTATGATCGTGTGTATTCTTATTTATTTCCATTTATTTCGTCTCAAGTGTGCATAGACCCGTAGCCACGCCCCCAGAGATAATCGTGAGGATGGAGTGGAAGAAGGTTTCCTTGGAAATCAGGAGTCCTCCCGCGCCGATAATCATAAAGTCGGTCAAAAAAATGATGAATCCAAGGTTCAGCGGGACATACCTTTTTATAAATTGAGCGAGCAGATCGGTGCCCCCCGTACTTGCTTTAAACCGCAGCATAATCCCAAGTCCCGTTCCCATCAAAAAACCGCCAATAATGGCGCTAGAAATGGAACCAAACTCAAAATAATATAGAAAGTGATATTGGAAAGGACCGAGAAGCTCGATTAGAAATGATGAGATCAATAGGCCGAGTACACTGTTGTAAAAGATATCGCGTTCCTTTAACCAAGCGAGCAGAAAGATAGGAAAGCTGCAGAGAATTATAGCTACGCCAATTTTAGCGTCGGATAAATAATTAATAATGAGGGCTATCCCTATTATTCCCCCATCCAGGATTTTATATGGTACGAGAAAAAAATTAGTTCCCGTAGCAACGAGTAAGCTTCCTAAAAGAATGATAAGGTATCTTAATGGCCGCATATTTAACATCTCCACATTAAAGGCATGTCTATAAATATGCTTGTCACTTCCAAAAAATTGCAGTTGAACAAAAAAACCTGATTATGAATCAGGGTTAAAAAGTCTTATATTACATAGTGTGTGAGGGATAGCTGGTTCCTAACGCTCAAAAGACACCAAGTAACTAAGCGTAAACAATTCAGAAATGAAAGTATGAATGTTACTGTATGGAGGAATTAGCACGTGTCCAATAATCGGAGACGTGCTGCTTGTGTTTTTAACGGGAGTAACGCTTACGAAAGCGAAGCGGAGAGATTCCGATCTGCTGAGCAAATCGACGCGAGAAGTAGGCGGCGCTCTCGAAGCCGGTACGTTCTGCGATTCCGGCTATAGAAAGCTCAGTCTTAAGCAGCAATAGCTTAGCCTGTTCCAAACGGTAATCCGTCAAATACTCCATCGGAGTCAGCCCATATACTCGTTTCATGCAGCGAGTAAGGTAGTTATAGTGAAAATGCAGTGCGTCCGCTAGTGAGGCATTGGAGAGAGGCTCCGCATAATGATTACGGATATAAGTCTCCGTCTGCTCTGCGATTTCCACCGCGTGACTTTCTGAAGTATCATGCTGTGCCAGATCCATCATCCGCAGCATTTCTTCAAATATCCGTTGCTGCTGCCAAACTGCGCTGGAACGCCGGCCTGTAGACAGCTGTAATAGCATCTCGGCTTGTCCACTCCGTTCAAAAGGGTCAGGGAGGGGACCGAACTGTGGCACTCGAACGGTATACGGATAAGTAAGAAACTGCCGAAAATGTGTTTCACGGTTGATATACACGGGTCCACCCTCAGAGCTAGACCAATCTGCAAGGGTATGAAAATGAATCCATATAAATGAAGTGGTCTCATCACATGGCTTAACGGAGTAATGATAGCGATCGGGCAGCAATAGCAGTGTATGTCCCGCCGAAACCTCCCATTGATTATGGTCCTCCCCAATAAATAGACAGCCTTGTTCTACAATAAGTAGATCAAACACCCCAATATGGCTTCTATTTGGATGCTGATCCCCGGGTTGATAAACCGTGCGATTGCATTCTAGAAAATAAGGAAATGGCGGCGCAGCGAAATGTATAAATGAAAGGCCCATTTTGTAATTATCCCTCCTTTCTAAAGTGTGAAATAGTACAAAAAAGGGGTTGCTTCTGTTCGTATTTTTAATCTATTCTACCCCCTATAATTATTATTAGCGAGTATGAAATAAGGCTGAGGGGAAGATGAAGATGAACAAAATTATACAGGATCAAGAAGTTGTAAAAGATCAAACTGTTACCATTCAAGATGATTTCTGGGGCGGATACATTAGGCTGGTCCAGAACGTTGTTATCCCCTATCAATATGAGGCATTGCACGATAGAGCACTGGGAGCTGAACCCAGTCATGCCATTGCTAATTTTGAGATTGCTGCGGGCAGGAAGACTGGCGAGTTTTACGGCTGGGTATTTCAAGATAGTGATGTGGCTAAGTGGCTGGAGGCTGTTGGTTATTCCTTAAGCATCACACGTGATCCTGAGCTAGAGCGTCAAGCGGATGAAGTGATTGACCTCGTTGGCGAGGCGCAGCAGGAAGATGGATACTTAAATACTTATTTTACGATAAAAGAACCGGGTAAACGCTGGACCAATTTGAACGATTGTCATGAGCTGTACTGTGCTGGACATTTCATAGAAGCTGCCGTTTCTTATTATGAAGCTACTGGCAAAAGAAAACTGCTCGACATCATGTGCCGAATGGTTGATCATATCGATTCTGTGTTTGGACCGGAAGAAGGTAAAATGCAGGGCTATGATGGGCATCAGGAGATTGAACTCGCGCTGGTTAAGTTGTATCGATTGACAGGTGAGGAACGATATTTGAAGCTCAGCAGCTTTTTTATTAATGAGCGAGGTCAACAGCCTAATTTCTTAAAGGAACAATGGAATAATCTGGGGAACATCAATTTTTTCACAGGTCGGAAGGAGAATCTTGATTTAAAATATTACCAGAGTCATCTTCCAGTAAGAGAGCAGGAAGTGGCTGTAGGCCATGCTGTACGTGCGGTTTATATGTATACTGCTATGGCTGACCTTGCCGCTATTACGGGAGATGAATCACTCCGTGAAGCATGCGAGAGGCTGTGGAATAACATTACGAACAAGCAAATGTACATTACAGGCGGGATCGGCTCTACACATAGAGGGGAGGCGTTCACCTTCGATTATGATCTGCCAAACGATTCGGTGTACGCAGAGACTTGTGCCTCTATTGGGCTGATCTTTTTTGCACAGCGTATGCTGAGAATATCACCGGATGCACGGTATGCCGATGTCATGGAGCGGGCGCTTTACAACAATGTACTGGGCTCGATGGCACAGGATGGCAAGCACTATTTTTATGTGAACCCACTGGAAGTATGGCCTCAGGCATGCAGTTGCAACCCGGAGAAACATCATGTGAAGTCTGAACGTCAAGGCTGGTTTGGCTGCGCCTGCTGCCCTCCGAATGTCGCGCGTCTACTTACTTCGCTCAATCAATATATTTACACGGTTCATGGCGATACACTCTATACGAATTTGTATATTGGAAGTAATCTGAACACTAAGCTGAGTGGAACGGATGTTACGATTCAGCAAGAGTGCAACTATCCATGGAAAGGTACAGTCTCGATGAAGATCAATCCGAAAGAGGAAGTGGAGTTCGGGATTGCTTTACGGATTCCATCGTGGAGTCTAGGAATGGAAATCAGCGTCAATGGTGAAGCGCTGAACACTGCTGAGAACATCGAGCAGGGCTACCTCGTTATTCGGAGAATGTGGAGAGCAGGAGACATAATCTTAGTGAATGACCCAATGGAGGCACATCGCATTTACGCTCATCCCAATTTGCGTGCAGATGCTCAAAAAGTAACGATTCAACGCGGACCGCTTGTGTATTGCCTTGAAAGTATCGATAATGGTGAGCCTTTAAGCTCTATTTCTTTAAAAGAAGACGGTGAACTTACGGCGGCTTTTGATGAGACTTTGCTTGGTGGCGCTGTTGTTGTCGAGGCAGATGGACTGTGTGTTGATCAAGAGAGCTGGAGTGGTGGACTTTACAGCAGAGAGAAAGCACCCCTTCAATCCGTTAAGGTCAAAGCTGTTCCATATTACTTGTGGGGCAATCGTGGCAGTGGTGAAATGAAGGTATGGATTCCGGAAGGTAGTATGTGAGTTATGGGACAGGCAAAGTAATTTAAGGTTTAGGATAGCTGGGATTTACGCTTTATTGTATGCTATATTTGATCGGGACAAGGTAGCTGATCATTTTACAGAAAATATTGGAGGCATCACAATGAGCAAACGTTATCGAATTACACGAGCTATGCAAAATGATGGAGGTTCAACACAAACCATATCTTTAGAAGAGTGCAAGCAGTATTTCGCATCCAAACCTGATTTCACCTATACATCAGTTTATACAGTAGCAGGCGCCACTACGATGTCTATTGAGGGAGATTTCTTTATGTGGAGCTTTGGTGATACTACAATCCCATTTAGGCATTATCAAGGGGATATTTACGTTTCTGGAAATAATGAAGCTGTGATCCCGAGAATGCTTGAGGTTGCGAGTGATTTAAGAGCAGATGTTGTGGAAGGGTAAAAAAAAGACCCCTGAAGAGTTCAGGAGTCATCCAGCGTTAATTATAGATCCGCCCAATCGTTCAAGTGAACGGTTGAGCGGATTTTTTTAACCCAGTTCTACAACTACGTGGTGTACTGCACCGTCTCCAACTGGAGCAATGATGTTACCTTCGACAGCTGTGCCATCCAGGGTAAGACTAACTACACCTTTGGATACATGGTTCGGGTTCTTGATTTGAATCACATAAGTATCTCCACGGAAGACACGTGTGATTTCAAAGCTATCCCATTCAGTAGGAATACAAGGATCGATCTTCAGACCATTGAAATCCGCTTGGATGCCAAGGATCGATTGAGTGATGGCTACATAGTTCCATGCAGCAGTACCAGTCAACCAGGAGTTTTTAGCTTCCCCGTGACGAACGGCATCTTTACCTGCGATCATTTGGGAGTAGACATAAGGCTCTGTGCGGTGAATTTCGCTGATATCCTCCAGGTAAGCAGGAGCAATTTTTGCGTAAATTTCAAACGCTCTGTCGCCATGTCCAAGTACAGTTTCAGCGATCATGATCCAAGGGTTATTATGGCAGAAAATACCGGCATTTTCTTTGTAGCCCGGAGGGTACGTAGAAATTTCACCCAGGTTCAGATAGTACTTGGAATACGGTGGCTGTTGCAATACGATACCGTATTTAGTATCCAAATGCTCTTGTACGGATGATAGAGCTTTTTCAGCTTGACCATTTTCCACACCGATACCGGCCATTACGCAGATCCCTTGTGGTTCGATGAAGATTTTACCTTCTTCATTTTCTTTGGAACCGATCTTGTCGCCATAGTGATCATAAGCACGAAGGAACCAATCGCCATCGAAGCCGTGCGTCAATGTGATTTCTTTCATGTTGTCAATCTTAGCTTCAGCATCCACAGCTACATCGTTAAGTCCGCGCATCCGGCAGATTTCAGCATAGTCCGGTCCAACGAAGACGAACAGACCCGCGATAAATACAGATTCCGCAACGCGACCTTCGATGTTGGCAGTAGTTTGGAAAGATTCACCTGGCTCAGTAGAGAAGCAGTTGAGGTTCAAGCAGTCATTCCAGTCTGCGCGCCCGATCAGCGGCAAGCCGTGAGGTCCGAGATTGTTAGTTACATGCTCGAAGGAACGTTTCAAGTGCTCAAACAGCGTAGCGGTGTTATTCGGATCACTGTCAAAAGGAACCTGCTCATCAAGAATCGAGGTATCACCAGTTTCTTTAATGTAAGCAGCCGTTCCTAGGATCAACCAAAGCGGATCATCGTTAAAGCCGGTGCCGACTTCGTTGTTCCCTTTTTTAGTGAGCGGTTGGTATTGGTGATAGGCACTGCCATCTTCAAATTGTGTAGCCGCAATATCGAGAATACGTTCTTTAGCACGTTCAGGAATTTGATGAACAAATCCGAGCAAGTCTTGGTTAGAATCACGGAAGCCCATACCACGGCCAATACCGGATTCAAAGTAGGAAGCAGAACGGGACATGTTGAAGGTAACCATACATTGATATGGATTCCAGATGTTAACCATGCGATCCAGTTTCTCGTCGCCGCTTTGGATTTGATATTTAGACAGCAGGTTATCCCAGTGAGCAGCAAGTGCAGCGAGTGCAGCATCTACTTGAGCATCTGTAGCAAATTGTGCGATCATAGCTTCTGCTGGTTTTTTGTTGATTACATTCAGGGATTCCCATTTATCTTCTTCAGGGTTCTCGATGTAGCCGAGTACAAAGATGAAGCTTTGTTCTTCACCTGGTTCAAGCGTAATGTTAAGTGCGTGTGATCCGATAGGGGACCAACCGCTAGCTACGGAGTTAGTAGGTTCGCCTGCAACTACAGCTTGTGGGCTTTCCAGACCGTTGTACATCCCTACGAAAGCTTCACGATCAGTATCGAAACCAGCGATTTCTTTATTTACGGAGTAGAAAGCATAGTGATTTCTGCGCTCACGATATTCAGTTTTGTGATAGATAACGGAATCCTTCACTTCAACCTCACCGGTGCTGAGATTGCGTTGGAAGTTAGTCATATCATCTTGTGCATTCCAGAGACAGAACTCTGCAAAAGAGAACAGTTTCACGGATTTTTTAGCAGAGCTCGTGTTCTTCACTACAAGACGATGTACTTCAGCATTATGACCCATAGGGACAAAAGCAAGCTGGTTCACAGAAATTCCGTTCCGTTCGCCAGTAATGGAAGTGTAGCCAAGACCGTGACGGCATTCATAGAAGTCGAGATCACGTTTTACTGGCATCCAGCCTGGGGTCCAGAAATCACCATCGTCATAAAGATAGTAGTAGCGGCCGCCGGTATCCAGTGGGATATTGTTATAACGGTAACGGGTCAATCTTCTGAGACGAGCGTCCCTATAGAAGGTGTAGCCACCAGCTGTATTGGAAATAAGTCCGAAAAATTGCTCATTACCAAGATAGTTAATCCAAGGGTAAGGGGTTTTAGGTGTGTTAATTACATACTCTTTTCGAGTGTCGTCAAAGGTTCCGAATTTCATGTGAGAAAGTCTCCTTTCGATTGTGAACGCGCGTTTATAAGTTTCAGAAAAAATTCCCTCGAGGGAAGGGAGTTTTTTCAATGCTTTTAAGCAAGACAATTAAAGCAGTAGTTTCGATACCGAATCAAATAGCAGCTTCACGGAAAAATATGTAGATTTCTTCAGCGAAGGATTGATCTTAAGCTATTTCTTCGGCGGTTGACAGGAATCTCTCTCCACTAAACGAGCTGGAAAGCTGATCGTGCTAAACGTCGGCTGCTGTGAATCACACAGCTCGATTACTTTTTCAACTGCAGCCTTAGACATTTCATAGATCGGCAAGCGTACAGAGGTCAGCTTAGGCTGAATACGGGATGCTAGCTGAATGTCATCAAATCCAACCATGGAGAGATCTTCAGGGACAATGATTCCGTGCTCGGAGAACGCTTCCATCGCTGATATAGCCATATCATCGTTGGAGGAGAAGAAGGCCGTTGGCAAAGGTTCACCAGAAGCAAGGAGCTTCTTAACCTCTTCGTAAGCAGTCTCTTTCAGAAAATCACCTTTCAGAATAAATCTCTCATTTACAGGCAGGCCATGTTTCTTCAGCGTATCTTCATAAGCCGTATAACGCTCTCGTCCAGAGTACGTATTCATTTGCCCACAGATGATGCCAATCTCTTGATGACCCAGAGAGATCAAATATTCAATCGCTTCTGTGGTGCCCTCGTAATCTTTGGAGTTCACAATGGCCAGATGATTGCGGTCAAGATGCTCCGACATAATCTCAGAAATATCATAATCAATTAATACGAGAGGAGAGTCGAGCCCTACCATTTCTCGGACGATATTAATATCCTTCTGAGTGCCGACAATGATACCGCCGTCAATCCGTTTTTGAAGAAAAGCTTGCTTTACCTTGATGAAATCGTCGGGAGAGTAAACTGTATGAATCAGTACATAACATCCTCGGGCATTCGAGGTGTCGACTACGGCATCAACGAATGGAGCAAAGTAATTGTTCTGATAAATTCGGGTAGTATTCTCCTTCTCATTCATACTGATGGCGAAGAGTCCGATCGTATCGGTCTTCTTACCGGCTAAAGCCCTTGCAAAGCTGTTCGGTTCGTACTGATGTTGCTCAATCACCCGCAGCACTTTGGCCCGGGTCTCTTCAGGGACGTTGGAATAATTGTTGATCACGCGGGATACCGTACTTCGGGAAACCCCGGCCAACTTAGCTATATCTTCGCTGCGCATGTTTCCCCTCTTTTCATAAACGCGCGTTTATGAGTTTATTGTAAGCGATAGCATTGTATAAATCAATCGTAAATAATAAGAAATTTGTGAAGAAGGGAAGAAACTAGTTAATAGTTTGTATAAGATTTTTGCAGAGAAAGTGCATTGAAAGCTATAAAAGTCATGCTACTATTGTGATAATGATTATTGAGAATGATAATCAATGAAAATATAGCATTGGAGTGAAGGGATAATGGTAAGATGGGGTCGGAAGTTTTTATGGTCAGCAGTACTTATTATGGCATTGACCGCGCTGGCGGCATGCGGAACGAATAGCAATACTACAAAAGATAATGTTGCTAAAACAGAGAATGCAGAGGAATCAACCTCAGCTAGCAGCACACCGAGCGAAGGAAGTGGAAATGCTTCGGAAGAGGTTGCAACTCGGACGATTACAGGAGAATTCGGAGATGTTGAGATTCCAGTCAACCCTAAACGGGTGGCCGGGATTTACCTTGAAGATTATTTGAAGGCATTGGGGATTACCCCGGTGGTTCAGTGGTATCATCCAAGCTGGGGCAAACAGGATTACTTAAATCTCGATGTGCCAGAATTTGATATCACCGGAAGCTTGGAAGCGTTGTTGGAGAAAGACCCTGACTTGATTATTGCGGACGGAGGCGCGGATGCGGCGAGGTATGAACAATATTCCAAGATAGCACCAACGTATCGTCTCCCTGAGGCGGCGCTGCAGGACTCAAGACAAGTGCTTACAGCGATTGCAGATGCGCTCGGTATTCCGGAGAAGGCTGAGGCTGTGCTCGCCGAGTATGATCAGAAAGTGGCAGATGGAAAAGCTAAACTGCAACAGGCTCTGGGGCAAGAAAAAGTAGCAGTGATCCGGCTCAACGTAGCGGATAAGACCTTTGCTTTGTTCGGTGTTAAAAACCGTTTTATCGGTGTGATTTATTCTCAATTTGGCCTGACACCCGTGCCTATGGCTGCAGAAATGACCGAATATCAATCTATTATTTCCGAAGAACTTATTCCTCAGCTCGAAGCGGATCATATCATCGTATTCCCTGACAACGGGGGCTGGGATACTGAAGCGAATCAGGAAGCGATCCAAATTCTTGATGGGCCGCTGTGGAAGAGCCTACCCGCAGTGAAGAACGGGAATGTTTATAGAATGGAACGTTCCCACTGGCAGACTGGTGCCATCACGGCCAATTCGATGAAGCTTGATGACCTGCTGGAAGCTATGGTGAAATAAATGGCAGCTGCCTTGAAGGAATAGCAAAAAGAAGGTCTATCAGCACCCTTGATAGACCTTCTTTTTTGTTTTACACTGAAGTGAATGAAAATGGTTCTCAATTGGGGGCGGGAGAATGGCAAAAGATTTGCAAGACAGCAATAGAAGGAAGCTATTCTATAGCTTGATAAATATAGAAACCCAATCCCTGTCAGGAAGCGGACAGAGTGAGGTGTTTCAGGATCATACACTACTCATTGTATCGGAAGGACAGGGGTATGTTGAGGCTGAGTTGAGGCAGTTTCCACTGGAAAAAGGTAATGGGTTCTTGTTCGAACCAGGGTTATTAAGCAAAATCAATGCCGAGGAGCGGGGGCTTAGCTTTTATCGGCTTACTTTTGAAATCATCGAAACCGGGGAAAACAGGCAGAGTGAAATAGAAGGAAGGACTAAAGAGGACCTCCTTCGATCTGGTTTGTTAAGCTGTAGACCCTTTTCACAATGTAAATTACTGCTAGAGGCTATCTACCATAGCCGTAGAAGCACAGATGAGATCGAATGGTTCGCAGGCCATACGCGCTTTCAGGAGCTGCTACTGCTAATCATGCGTGCAAATTCCTCTTTCGTTCAGGTCACGGGTGATCATGAGGCAATACAGCGTTCCATTCACTATATGGAGGAGCATTATAACCAAGCCGTAACCGTTGATCAGTTGGCTGAAGTTGCAGGTATTACACGTGCGCGTTACACACAAACATTTAAAGAGGTGACAGGGAGGGTTCCCTTGGAGCATTTGAACGGGCTTCGTATCGAAAGAGCACAGCAGCAGCTACTGCTGACGAATGACCGTATGCATGATATCGCGGTATCCGTCGGATATAGTAATGAGTATTATTTTAATCGGCGTTTTAAAAGATCGGTGGGTGTTACTCCAGGCCAATACAGAAGCTTCCATCAGGATGGATTGAGGGTGTTTGCTCCTTTTTTGGAAGATTATCTATTGGCTCTGGATATTACGCCTGTGGCGCAATATTCTCACGCCGAGTGGGGGAAACAAGAGTACTTGGCTCTCCACAATGTGCCTGAGGTAGATATTTCGACTCGTAATTGGCAGGAGCTCTCCCGGTATACGCCCGAATTGATCTTGCTGGATAATGGCTTTCATCGTTGGCATCTGGAGGAGTGCAGCCGGATCGCTCCGTTGTTCAAGCTGCCTGTTCATCAAGAGGATTGGCGTGCCACTTTGTATTCCGCAGCAGCCGTCTTTGGCAGAACGGAACGTGTCCAGGAAGTGATCGACAATTATGAGCATCAGGCACAGCAAGCCAAGCAGCTGCTTACCCGTTCCGTCCATAGTCAGACCATAGCTTGTTTAAGAATCTCAGTCTACGGAATCACTCTTTATGGATGTGAGCATTTGGGGTATACAGGAAGTGTGCTTCATCATGATTTGGGCTTGCAACCCCATAGCTTGGTTCGGAAGTTGACCCGTGGAAAGAATCGGGTGAACCTGACAAAAGAAGAGCTTGCCAATCTGACTGCGGATCATTTGTTTATTACCTTTGATCAGCTTGAAGGGGGAGGACGGGAACTGCTGGATACACAACTCTGGCGCAACTTACCTGCTGTACGTAACGGCAGCGTATATGAGGTGGATTTCATGGCCTGGATGAATTACGGCGTATTGTCGCATCAGCGTAAGATTGAGGATGTATTAAGAGCGTTAGGATAAGTCAGAAACTAGACCAGATAAAAAAGAGGACAATAAGTGCCACTATACTGCTGACGCGGGTCATTAATAAATAAGCCTCACTCGGCTCAACGTCACCTTTGACCATCCATCCGTATCTCATGTACCATCCGAATCGTGGGAAAAAGATGTTAAGTAGCGCTAACAGAACAAAGAGGAAAATAAAAAAGCCCATGATTTATCACTCCTTTATGTAATGTATACGCGAAACTGTATGGAGGGTGTCCCGATTCATGTGTGAGTTTCCATATATTTATTTAAGCTTATGCAATATAGACTGATAAAAAATGAAAATTGCTTAAGGAGCGGATAAATCGTATGGAACACACAGGTCTTTTTTTCGGAGGGGGAGTAGGTGTTTTGTTCTTTTTAATTTGGTTGATATCAATTGGCTTGGGAATCTACTTCTTCGTTCTGCTAGTAAAATTGGCACGTAGAGGAATAGCGGCTTTAGATTTATACATCTACGCTAAAAATCGTGAAATACGTACTCGTTATGAGTCGGTTCCAGACAGATCAGAGGAAATTTAAGGCCATTAAATGATTAATGATACTTAAAGTATGAGATACCCTAGCTACCTTAACAGGTAGTTGGGGTATTTTTTGTGGAAATATTCAGGACTATGCTATCGATGAGGTATGTTTAGCGGTGTACTGTTGTGTTTACATAAAAAAGAGTTCGTTAAATAAAAAATGGTTTTCTAAAAATAAAGGAGGAATTGATCGATGTCTAACCAATATACGATGCAAGATCCTACCACTCAGTACACCAAGGCAGGACCTGAATTTCAACAGCAGCAACAAGAGCCGGGGCTTCAGAAGATGATGAATCCCGTGCCTGATACAGGTGAAGATACCTATCAAGGCACCGGACGTCTGACTGGACGAAAAGCGATTGTTACAGGGGCAGACAGCGGGATAGGCCGAGCTGTTGCGATTGCTTTTGCTCGTGAAGGCGCAGATGTTGTCTTATCCTACATGCCGGAGGAAGAAGAGGATGCAAAGCAGGTTCTCAAGCTGGTGCAGGAAGCAGGACGAACCGCAATCGCCATCCCAGGTGATCTTAAGGACGAGGAGTACTGTGAACAGCTCGTCGATACTGCAGTCAAGCAGCTGGGTGGGATTGATATTTTAGCCAATGTAGCGGGCAAACAGCAATTCGTCCCCGATATTGCTGATCTTACTACGAAGCATTTTGACGATACCTTTAAAACGAACGTATATGCTATGTTCTGGCTGTGTAAAGCGGCAGTGAAACATATGCAACCGGGTAGCACCATCATCAACACTTCTTCCATTCAAGCCTATAACCCTTCGCCCATCCTGTTGGACTACGCGACGACCAAGGCTGCGATCAATACATTCAGTAAATCTCTCGCTCAGCAAGTAGCTGATAAGGGGATTCGAGTCAATGTAGTGGCGCCAGGTCCCGTATGGACACCTCTTCAGGTGGTGGGTGGGCAACCAGAGGAAGTGCTGAAGGAGTTCGGTGCGAGCACACCACTAGGTCGTCCGGGACAGCCTGCAGAGATGGCTCCGGCGTATGTATTTCTTGCTAGCCAGGAATCGAGCTATATTAGTGGCGAAACGCTAAATGCCAATGGCGGAACTCCAACCCCATAGAATATTTAGTGGGATGTTGGTATTGTAAATACGGAGAATTATTCTAAAGCACCCTACTAATTTTAACTGTGGGGTGCTTTTGTTTTTATATGAAGAAAGGTGTATTATAGAATTTAATACTTTTTATCCCATTATTTTTATAGAATATGATCTAGAACTGATCAAGAATGTCGAATACATAGATTTCCTGCGATTACCCGAGAAATATTTGAGTTGGTACAAGGTTTAGAGTTTAGTGTAGACCAAAGAAAGAATTAGGAGCTGTATTATGCGTAAAAAGAAACTAGCAACACTCATCATTTCCTTTGTTCTGATCATGGCGTGTTTTTCATCAGGAGCAGTCTTTGCGGATAAAGGAAACGGAGCTGTAATGGAAAGTGACACAAAGGAAAGGCTGATGGAAAAGTATGATCTTGTAGAGCCTGAACTTACAAATCCAAAATCACTTTGGAGCCAAAGCGATTTTGGAGTCAGTAACCCTATTGCTATATTTGTAGGTATCAGTAGGTTATATCTGAATCCATATGTTTTTGCTGCGCAAGAAATGATTAATCATTTGATTGACCGAAGCCGTCAACATTAATGACCCATGAGAGGGTCATTTTTTAATAAGAGATAAATTAATCGCTCGTTACTTGTATATCTTTCAAAATATAATCCCAGTTATCATAATCGTTCATATCATCAGGAAATTCTAACACACAAATATGATTAATATTCCAATGGATTTCTCGTACTGATGTTAATTCACGAACAGGATAAAGGATAAGGACAGTGAATTCGTTCGGCTTTAATATATCAGACAAAATCGCTTGTAGCTCTACAGCCTGTTCGTATGTGGCGAACCATCTAATGAATAGAATTTTTTTACTGCTTAGTAATTTGTCCCAAAATCTCTTAATTCGTAAATCCAGCTTTGCTTTATAAGATGGATAGGTCGTAGACCAATGTTTACCCAAAGTGATTGGGAAATCATGTACAGAGATAATGTTATAAAAGGTATCCTGAATAAAATACGATTTCACTAACGCTTTCTTGTTTCCATTAGGATAAGCGGGCACTCCATCCTCTAGAAAAAAATGTGTCTCTTCGAGCATCTTCAGATTTGTGAACTCCATGAAATTCTGAAATCTATTCTTATAAAGTCTGGTTACATCAGTTAATGAATAAGAAATCATCCAGTCAAGAGGCATGGAGAATGTTCTCAAGTTATTTCTTTGCATATTTATAGCAGGAGCACAAGACATACCTAAGTTTACGATTAAATCATAGCTCTTCTTTACATCTTGTAAGTTCATGGACTCACCTAATTTCGATCAGATTCAGGTTCTATTCAACGTTAAAAAAGAGCAGCAACTTAGCTGCCCTCTGAAAATATTAATGGCGTTGTAACAGCAAATAGCCGCTAATCCTTGAAGTTTTTTTACGAAACACAACTTTAAAACCAATGTCATTATCTAATAAACAAGCTAAGGCGGTGTCAAGTAGCCCGTTGGGTCTTAAGCTAGGTCGACAAGGCTCAGCATTTCCAATGATGCGGACAGAGATAATCCTACGTGCAGAGCCACGAACCAAAGGATTTCTGCTCCAAGTGATCAATACCAAATCAGGTTGACGAGTTGCCATTCTGATCCACCCCTTTCTATTAAGCTTCTCTATATAAAATGCACAATAGATTGTAATGTGCTAAACAGAAGCGGAGTGCTATTTTGATCAGCGGTGGGAATTAAAGAGTTACACTTGTTTAATTCAGGTTTTCAGAATACAATAAAGTAAATTTATGGATGTTCGAATAGCGTAAACGTAGATGACCACAAGGGAGCATATATTCATAACACCGTACGACTGAGCAAGTATTTGATCAATGATCAAATACTTTTTTATTTTCGTTTATAAAAAGCTAAATAAGGGGGACACGATGAAAATAGGGAAACCGATTAGAAAGAAGGTATACGGATTTATTTTGCAAGACAATGAAGTTGGAGAAAAGACCTTATTAGTTTATCTTAATGTACCAGAAGTACCCTTTAGATTAGTAGGTGGTAATGTCGATGCCGGGGAAACAGAAGAAGAAGCCTTATTCAGGGAAATTCAAGAAGAAAGTGGACTTAAACAATTTAAATTAGTAAAGAAAATAGGAACACAATATTATTATAAGGATTATATAGATGCAAATGTTGAAAGACATGACTACCTTCTGATTCCAGAAACAAGATTACCTGAAAAGTGGAGATTCACTGGAGAGGGTGAAGGAGAGGACTGTGGAACTGTTTTTAACTACCAGTGGATAAAACAAGATGAAATATACTTATTAGATAAAGAATTTAGAGAATATATGTCGGAAAAATACATACAAGAATTGTTCGGCAATGGATAGGAGGTAACTACCATGCCCATTAGATGATCCTTACTCTGAGGTGATAGATATGAATAATCGTAAAATCTTCTCATTTCTTCCTTTGATCATTTTTTTATTTATAATATGGTACCTTTTGATGGCAAGTACATCTGCTGTTGTTAATGTAGTGTCAGTAGATAAAAGAGAAATAGTAGTACAAAATATGAGCGGTGATCAAACTACAGTCACAATCCCAAAAGGAATATTTAAGTTGATTAATATAAATGAGGAGTACTTTGTTTCCTATAATAGTAGAATAGGGCAAAAACCTTTTTTAACTTCAATAGAACCAAGTGCTAAATGATTATTGGAAGCAGATTTAACAATAGAACTTATGAATAAAATGGCTGATATATAAAGCATAAAATTGGTGGGATTACTTTGCGTGTAGTAAAGCATATCATGTTATGGTTTGTTTCGACGATTTTATTCACCTTGGCCACTTTTGGATTAGAGCTATGGGAAGGAAATAAGATCAGTACGACTGAATACTATGGGTTTCAAAATATAGGGTTTGTTTTTATTTTCTTAGCATTTCTTTTTTCAGCCGTTCTTTACCCAATTATAATTTTTCCTTTCTCTTGGGTTGTTCGAATGATTGCAAATCCTTTGATTACCCGCATAATGATATTGCTTCTGAGTGGTATCGGGGGATATGTTTTCTTTTACAAGGCATACGATGAACGCTTTATACAGGAATATCATTTGAATAGTAGTATAGCCATTATCCTTTTTGGTATTGCCGGTTCCATTTATGTCTTGGTGGATTATTATCTTGATCAGAGGAGTTGAATATATGAGCTATTTTGAAAGAGTTAATAAAATATCAAACATTTTATTTTGTGTTTTTGGATTGTTTTTTATTTTGACTATAATTTTCTTTTCTACTAGCAGCTTCTCAGAAATCTTGCGTTATAATTTCACAAATGACTTAAGAGGAGCAATGATTACAGTCATTAGTTTTATGATCTCTTTATTTTCACTTGTCCTGGGCATTACTTTGAAATGTCTTGTAAAAGACTCTGATGAAACGATACAGCTTATCGCCACAAGAATAAAGTAGTTGTTGAAATCTCAGCATGTATAACAAATCCCTGCAACATTTGCTTATGATGAAACCATTATATTGGATATTCGTATTCCTATAAAATGATGTTGAAAGGTCGTGTGCGTGATGGATAACGGGTATTTTGTTGGATGGGGTACATTGGCATTAATAAATGCCGGGTTAGCACAAGGTAAAAATAGGAGTGGATTAAACTGGTTTTTAATTTCTTTGCTTTGTGGCCCATTGGCTACATTTTTTCTTGTAATATCGAGTAAGCTGCAAATTCATTAGCCCATTAATTTCGGGAGGGGATTTTTTGCTGAAAGCACTAAGGTTGTTCGGTATTTTATTTAGTGCAGCAACAATCATTCTGGCAATACTATTTTTCCGCGGTCAGGATCAAGTGATCATGTCTTGGACAATGATGGGGATGTGTGGAGCTCTGATTTTTAATGGAGGAGCTACCTATTTTAAAACTAAAGATAAAATGGCTGCTCTGTCTTCGATTGTTGGGATGGTACTCTTAATATTCTCGCTTACTAAATTTCCATTTTAATAAAACACCCCATCAACCAATAAAGGTCGGTGGGGCTTTTTTACGTTTTATCTCTTTTTCAATCAAGTTATAGTAGGTTGCTGCAGGCTATGCTTATTTTTTTTTCTTCTTTGTGGGTCCAATCTGGCGCCTTACTTTATTGTTCTCATCAACCTCAATAATATAAATGTCCTTCACTGTACCGGAAAGAGTAAACCATTCACGTAGAGCATCAGCTTCAGTCATTGGTCCCAATATTCGTTTTCCCCTATAACATATAAAAAACACTCCTACTCCTTAGTGAGTTTGCGAAAATGCAATAATCCTCAAAACAATACTCATTAACGATTTTCAGTAAGTCTCATTATTTTATATTAATGCTAAATTATAGGGGATGCAATATTGAGAGATTGTTCTTGTTTAGTTCAAGTAACGTTTATATAAGGAACCATAGGCATGATGCCCCATTATGAGAGATAAACGGTTCCAGATATAATTGATAATCATTATCAATGTTTAAGATGTAATTAACTTAAACAGATTGTGTAACGGATCGGAGTGAAATGCAAGATGAAGTTGGAAGATCATATTGCCGCATGGAATTATGCAGCCGTTAAAGTGCTGGATATTCGACATGCTGTGATGGAGCCTGGGGACAAGCTGCAAGGCTATATATTGATTTTTCATATTATTCCGATATCTAATCTCTTGATAAGCAGCTAGATTTTGTAGTTGAGAAGCTAGTGTCAACGTATGAAAAAAATAGAAATCTAGATGATAAAACAGCTGTTATCCCTAATTTAAGAGGGAAATCGTATTTCGGTCTGTTTTTACTCCTAGGAATATTGCTGCTGCTTTCAGTAGCGGCTTCTTTCTCTTTTGGCTCTGATTCCATGAGCCTGAAGATGGCATGGACAGCGATAGAATTGAAAGGATTGTAAACAGGCTTCCACGTATTTCATGTTGCAAAAGTGGGAAGGAAATTATATATCAGTAAAGCGGAATTTAGGAATTGGTTGGAGGATAGAAGCGATGATATTTTCCCAGAGGATCACATGAACTGATACGAAAAGTAAACGCGATTCGTATCAAATTCGTATCACAGGGATTTTTAATAGAATGATAAGTGAATAGAAAACAAAAAAAGCCTTGAATATCAAGGCTTTCACATATAGGACGGATGGGGTTCGAACCCATGACCCCTACCCTGTCAAGATAGTGCTCTCCCGCTGAGCTACCGTCCTGCGACGAATTTCATAATACCATACGATAGAGTAGGATGGCAATTCTTTTTTTACAATCTATAGGGATGATAGTTTACATAGTCTTTAAAATAATAAGAAAAGGGGATGCCGCTCCATCCCCATGAGCCACGTCAGATAAAGAACGGGAGTAGAAATATATCGCTTATACCGAAAAAAGGGATGCGTCGTGGAAAGAAGCGACGTCTTGGGAAAAAGCCAGGCCGGAAGCCAAATTGTCTATACGCCGATTCGTGTGTAGGCATTCCGTTTAAACGTTCTACCATTTCGTTGCTAGGAACCGCAAGAGTAACATAGTTTTGATCTACATGGGCAATAAAGCCATCAAAGGACTGACCGTCAGTCGTTGTAATACCAACGTATTTGTTCATACAATTCCAACTGACCTGTTGATGTAAATTTGCATTTGTATCCATAAATAACCTCCTCAATTGAATAACCCTGATAACAGTCTATGGTTCGTAGCCTATAACGTTCACGGCGTTAGCCTATAGGGTAACCATAAAATTCGGGTTATTTTGTGTGAGGTGGTGGTTGTGTATTGGAGCGGAATCACTTTCTTCCCTTAAATAATAGTGAAAATTATCCATTATCTGTTTGTTTGACCTTGAAACGATTCTAAAAGTTGCGTCGTATACTTAGCCGAGTGCTTTTTTATGGAAATACTCCTTAAGCACTTATGATAAAATGGAGGGTAATGTACAGCAGTTAGATAAAAATTGAAAGAAAAAGGAGCTTGAGATCTTGCCGCAAAATGAGCAGAAAAAGAATTCTTCCACGCCATGGAAATGGTTGGGGGGCGGGGCGGCGATGCTCCTGATTAAAGGAAAGGCGATTTTGTCTCTTCTGAAAATAGGTAAAATTGCCGGGCCGTTAATATCAATGATGATTTCAATATGGGCTTATGCTTTGATTTACCCGTGGGGGTTTGCCGTGGGCTTTGTCCTGCTCTTGCTAGTCCATGAATTAGGACATGTAATAGCAGCGAAACGGATCGGGCTTCCAGTCAGCGCTCCGCTGTTTATACCGTTTTTGGGAGCTTTAATTACAATGAAAAAACAACCGCTGGATGCCCAGACGGAAGCTTATATTGCTTTTGGAGGTCCGATCTTAGGAACCATTGGGGCTACAGCCGTTTTTTGGGCGGCTTATTACATGGATAGTCCACTTCTCTATTCCTTGGCTTATATAGGTTTTTTACTTAATTTGATCAATCTGCTGCCGATTCACCCGCTTGACGGCGGCCGTATTGCAACCGCGGTGACGCGCTGGCTGTGGCTTGTGGGGCTCGTGGGTGGTTTAGCCATCATCATCTATATGCGTTCGATCTTGTTCTTTATTATTTGGGCGTTATTTGCTTACGATCTGTATAACAAATATGTGAAGAGACGCACTAACAATCGCCTTTATTCTGTAACGAAGAGTTTCTTAATTCCAGTAGAGCCACTTAGAGATGCAGGCTACATGATTCCAGGACCAGAGCATAGAAGAGATTTACCTTTTACTACTTACAGTGATTTGGAAAGACAGCAGTATGTAGGGGTGAGATGGGATCAACTGAACTACATTGGTAGAGCTGCGCTTCCGCAGCAATGCATCATTGAAAAGGTACGTATCTCGCAGCTAGAGCCTGTGACCTTAGAGAATGGGCTTCATCTAAAGATGAATTGTGATATCAGCTATTCTGTCTATGAGAACGACAAGTATTACGATGTGCCGGCTAGCTCACGCTGGAAATACGGTATCACTTATTTTGTATTAGCTGGCTTTTTGGGAGGAATGATGTACATGGTCCATGCCGTTGGAAATGTGAATCTATAAGGGTTAGAATCGGGCAATGAAGTGATCCAATGGTTTATAAAACTCATGAACCGTCAAAGCTGTAATGAGAATAACCGCAGTTGAACGGTGAAAGGAGTAAAACCATGCTTAAATTTTTGAAATGGGAAGTCGGCGTTTGTCTGCTGTTACTGATGGTCTTGGGAGGATGTTCCGAGGCGAAGCCAACAAAAGTCATGGAAATCAAAGAAATGACTAACCTAGATGGAAAGCCAAAAGGTCAGTACCCTCCATTGTCACCAGTGATGCAAGACACATACAATCGTTCGATTCCTGAAGAAGTATATTCTGCAGATTAGAGCAGCGTAGAAGATGATTTCTCATGCTCAGGCTTTTCTTTCTAGTCGAATTTTTATATAATAGACAACTATCGTTGGATACATAGAGAGAGGAGTTTGGGACTAACATGGCGGCAGAAATCTTACGGGTAACTACAGAGGAACAGCTTCAGATGGGGTTGGATATTCGTACTAAAGTATTTGTAGAGGAACAAATGGTACCGGCTGAGGAAGAAATTGATGAATACGATGTTATAGGTCCGAATGCGCACCATATTCTAATTATAGATGAAGGTGTACCTGTGGCTACGGGAAGATTGATTTATTACAAAGCAGGTACAGCCAAAATGCAGCGTATCGCCGTACTGAAAGATTATCGAGTCAAAGGATACGGACGTGTTCTGTTGCTAGCTATGGAAGAGCTTGCTCGGGAGCTTGGACTGGAAGCTTCGATTCTTGATGCACAGTGCCAAGCTGAGAATTTCTACAAGAAGCTAGGATATGAAGTGATTTCTACGGAACCTTTTTATGACGCAGGTATTCTACATGTACGGATGCAGAAAACTCTTTAAAAATAGTGCACATAATTTACCGTTCTATGAAGCAAGCTAGGATGTGCCATATGATGGCAAATCCAAGTGCAAGGGGCGAGCTGAAGTGCCAAATAACGAACGCGAAAGTTTCGTAGCTGTACAGAAAAATGGAGACGGAGATTTAACCAGTTTCCAGACCTCTACAGGACGTGTCCTGGCGTATGACCAAGCGCTTCAAGAAGTACAGGCCGGAAATATTGCCGGAGTGAATGCTTTTAAAGGTAAAGACGGAGGAACTTATATTCGCGGCGACGCGGATGGGGATCCAACCAACAATTTGGATAATCTTCCGAGTTTCTCATAGTTCAAAAGGCAAAGACCGTACATACGTCATCGGACGTCAATGTACGGTCTTTTTTTTTATCAAATCAGAGTTTATAAATTACATGCTGCTCAATAAACTCCATCTCTCCAGTAAGTCCGACGAATTGAGGTTGTTCATCGCTATAATGCATGAGCTTGATGATACGTCGAACATCTTCAGGTAAAGACATTAACTCCTCCAGCGTGGTGTGAACAACACCTGATCCACCAAGCTGACAGTCATGCAGAATCATACGGATGCCATGCTCACGGACAAGGCGTATAAGTAGATCCGGCTGAAAAGTCATGTCCGCGCTGTAGAAAATCTCATTATTTATTAGAAGGGAATAGCTATCTTTGCCAGGAATATGCGGCGTATGTATGATCTCGAGCGAAAGAGAAGGAGCGAGCTTGTACGTAATTCCGGGTTTCATAGGTTTAACCTCGAAGATATCGGTCAGGGAGGCTACTGCATCTTTTTGATATAATCCACCCTTTAAGGTGTTGTTCCAAAGTGGCTCAACAAGCGTCTCTGGTAAATGTAATCTCATTGTTTTCCCGTATACGTGTTTTAGCGTAAGTGCTAGCTCTTCTAGACCTCCAACATGGTCCGCATGAATATGCGTAATTAGAGTAGCGTTAACGTCACTGAAGGATTTCCCGATGGTATGTATGGCAAGTGGGGCAGTAATCCCGCAATCAATCAGTAGGGTATAATCATCAGCTAGTAGCAGGGCGTTATTGTTGAAAAAATTTTTTGCAAAAGCATTGCCAGTTCCTAGCATTTGTAGGCTCAGACTCATAAGAAAGTACCCTCCTGAAATCGCTGTTAGCTAATATATCAACTTTGAACAAGTACATAATATCATTTTTCGGAAGATGAATGAAATATTTACCTACAATTAGCGCAACTTGCTGAGACAAAGTAAGTATACATTAATAGCATGAATTATTTGGAGGGTTTCAAATGAATAGATGGAAAAAAGTCACTTTATGTGTGTTTGCTTTTTCCTTGATGGGTGGCTCCTTATTGTTCGCCGATTCTGTGAGTAAGAAAATCAGGGTATGGAGCAACGGGACGGAAATTGTAGACGGCGGTTATTTGATTGATGGAAAAACATATATTCCCGCAAGAGAAGCGGGCGGGGTAGTGAATTGGGATGGATCTGGAAAAGTGACGATTCTTAAGCCTAATGTTCATATTGTTCTTTTTAAGGATAATACGGTCTTTGGTAACGTAAACGTAGGCAAGCTTAAGATTAAAATATTAACCCAGGTAGATAGCTTAACAGAAGAGGTTTCAGCTGTAAAAGTAGCCATAACGGACCCCTCTGGTAATGTTAAGGATATTCAGTCGCAGGAGCTTGAAGGCTCGCAGAAGGATAATTTCTGGTTTCCGACCTCGGAGTTTACTTATGATTTTAAAGAAACCGGCAAATATCGGGTAGGCTTCTACATGAAAGCTTCCAAAAATGCAGATTACGTTCTTGTGTCAGAAAAGGTAATTACAGCTCTTAATTAAGGGTTCTAAATTGACCTGAACTAATCTAACGTGGTAGTATACCAGATGTAGGATAATACAATTCAAAGTGAGGTATTACAATGAGCGATCACAAACATGAGCATGGTGAAGCATGCGGTTGCGGGCATGATCACGACCATGAGCACGAGGAGTTTGTGCTGACCTTGACGAACGAGCAGGGCGAAGATGTTGAAATGGTATTGGTTGAAACTTTCGACATCGGTGAGAAACTATACGCGCTGCTGTTAGAAAAGGAAAATCCTGAAGCGGATGGCATTATTCTGCGTATGGAAGAAGAAGACGAAGAAATGGTATTGTACAATATCGAAGATGAAGAAGAATGGAAAGCTGTTGAAGAAGCTTACAACAATCTGCTTGCTCAGCAAGAATAGATTTTAGCGACTAAATTAAGCTGTTCTATTGTGTATATGACAGTTGATGTTTATATACAGAAACCCGATACTTATTATGGTATCGGGTTTTTGTATAAATGAATGAAGTTTTTTAGGAAAATGATGGGGCTTAGGAAATAGGATCGGCTTCTACAATCACTTTTATGTTCGTGATGCTGCGATCTTCAGGACCTTTAACCGGAAGTCCGATCTCCACATGGTCAATAATATAATCGATGTTATCCTGAGTGATAACCTCGCCAGGGAGAAGAATAGGAATTCCAGGCGGATATACATATATAAACTCTGCAATAATGTAGCCAGCAGATTCACGGAATGGAACTAACTGCGTATCCGCATAAAAAGCGTCCCTTGGAATCAGAGCAAGCTGTGGAATTTCTGGAACCTGAACCTTAAGTTCGTAGATTTCACCCTTGCTGTAATGAATGGCGGACAACACCCGAAGTGCAGCTAATAATTTATCTACTGATTCTTGGGTATCACCTGGGGTAATAAGGCAAAGAATATTATACATGTCACTTAGTTCTACTTCGATGTTGTACTTCTCGCGCAGCCAGTTTTCGGTTTCGTATCCTGTGATCCCTAAATGGCGCACATGAATGTTGAGCTTAGTTGGGTCATGATCAAATGTAGCTTCTGTCCCAAGGATCTCTTTTCCAAAGCTGTACAGGCCTTCGATCGTATTGATCGTTTCGCGTGCATAGTTGGACAGTCTGATGGTTCTTTCCGCCATTTCATGACCGTTCAGCGCGAGATTACGTCTTGATGTATCCAAAGACGCTAATAAAATATATGAGGTAGATGTTGTAGTCAGCATGCTCATAATGGTCTGTACCCGTTGCGGGTTAATCAGACCCGTCTTAGCATTAAGATTCAGTACCGAGCTTTGCGTCATGGAGCCGCCAAGTTTATGCACACTAGTGGCAGCGATGTCCGCTCCGGCCTGCATGGCCGATACCGGCAGATCCTCATGAAAATGAATCAGTACTCCATGTGCCTCGTCCACCAATACGGGTACACCGTAACGGTGAGCCAGGTCGACAATCGAACGCAGGTCGGCGCATACACCGAAGTACGTGGGATTGATTACTAGAACTCCTTTGGCGTCTGGATGACGCCTTAACGCTCGTTCCAGCGAACTGGTCGTTATGCCGTGATCTATCCCGAGATTCTCATCCTGAACAGGCGAGACAAACACAGGCTTGGCTCCGGAGAAGATAATGGCCGACATCACAGATTTATGAATGTTGCGCGGCACAATTATTTTATCACCCGGTGAGCAGACAGAGAGGATCATCGTCATGATGGCATTGCTCGTGCCCTGTACGCTAAAATACGTATAGTCGGCGCCGAAAGCCTTCGCAGCCAGCTTCTGAGCTTCCTGGATTACTCCAGTTGGCTGATGTAGATCATCAAGCGGTGCGATGTTGATTAGATCGATGGATAGAGCGTTATCGCCGATAAACTCACGGAATTCGGCATCGGTTCCTAGCCCCTTCTTATGCCCCGGGATATGAAATTGAACGGGATTGCCGGCGGCATGCTTTTTTAAAGCTGTGAAGAGGGGAGTACGGTGTTGATTCATTTAATGCTGTCACAACCTTTCGCGAATATTAAAATTTAAGGCAAGCATCAGTATAACAAAACAATCTACAGAATACTAGGATTTGGATGTGATAGAATGTCCACAAAAGCTGCGCAACGTACACATATCAGTTTGACGTCGCCATTTATCATGGAGATGTGGGTAATTATTTTTTTAGTTGAGTTTGTTAAAGGGTCGCTACTTGTCGCTTTGTTACCCGTATATATGGAGAATATTTTGGGTCTATCTGTTACGGTAGTAGGCTTTGCCTTTGCACTCCAGTATTTGGGGGATAATCTATTCCGCAGTCCTTCTGGCTGGGTTATGGAGCGCATAGGATTTCGCTGGACCATGACAAGTGCCTTGCTGTTGATCCTAGTAGCTGTTGGAATGATAATATATGCCAAAACAGCAGTTACGCTCTCGATTGCCTGTCTTATTCTTGGGATCGGGACATCCCCGCTTTGGCCTTGTGTGATGACCGGAATAACGGAATTGGCGGGATCTACTAAAAGCGGCAGCAGTGGAGCAGCTATGGGTGCTGTAGAGATGGCATCGCTCGCAGGAACGGGAATCGGTCCGATTGTAGTGAATTTTTTGATGGATCAGGGTGGACAAAGCTATCGTGTAGCCTTTTTGGTCCTGCTAGGGTGTGCTGCTGTAGTAGTTGTAGTTGCGCTTTTTCTACCTAAAAGAATCTCGTCAAGTGGCACTCATGCAGTTGTAAGGGACATGCAGGGGCTCGGCGGAGCTATTGAGCGTAAAAAAATCAGTCCATTAGAAAGTATAAAAAGAACACTGCATCAGGTCAGAACGACGCTTAAAGTCAGTCGCCTACTATATCCGGCCTTATTTCTTCAGGCTTTTGCCATTGGCTTGATGACGCCTGTAGTTACCTTGTTTGCACGTACGGAGCTTCATGTTAGTCCGAATCAATTTAGTCTGCTTCTGATTGCAGGTGGGGGAATTACGGTGCTTGCTCTAATTCCAGCAGGCAAGCTGGTGGACCGAATAGGAACAACTGTGTTTCTGAACATTGGCTTTTTGCTTGCCGCCTTTTCCCTTGCCCTGTTCTCACAGGTACGCTGGCTCCCGCTTGCTTTTATCGCGGTGGCATTGGTCGGTATAAGCTACGCGCTTATTCTCCCGGCATGGAACGCCTTTCTGGCTAAGCAAGTGCCTAAGGGGGAACGAGGGACTGTCTGGGGGCTTTTCTTGACCTTGCAAGGCTCAGGGATGGTGGCAGGACCAGTGATATCAGGGAGACTATGGGACCATGTAGGTCACGGTGTTCCGTTTCTGATGAGTGCAATTGTTATGTTGATACTCTTTGGGCTGCATTTACTAATTGTACACAGAACGAAGTTGAAATTTAAAACTAGTTGACCTTAGATGTGAAAAGCCGCTGACAACCTGAGAATTAGTTGTCAGCGGCTTTTTTTAGGAATTAAAAGGACTAAAAGAAATAAAAATTCAATCAGCGTTTGGAGAAAGTGTGTTGCGGGTAAAAATAGTCAATAAACCAAGTTACCGCTACATAAACTGAAGTATAAAATAAGACTAAGACGAACGCAAAAGTAACTACTACTTGAAGAGGTCCGGCAGCCATAAATAATCGGAAATTGAACAATTGTGTTGGCTTTGCAGATGTGAAGTAGTTAGGGGGGAGTGCCGTGAACAAAAACGACGAGGTGGAGTATTGTAACCTGGAGCTGCGTTTCGACAGACAGCATATCCAGGACCTGATCAAGGATTTGATTCAAAAAGGTTATTCCCTATATTGGAGCGAGAACGAACAGGTCTTTGTAATTTCGGTCCGTACGGGTCGTAAACTGGTGAAATTACGTTTTCAAAGGATTAAAGATGGCTATAAACTCGTGGGTGACTATATGATTCGTGATGCTCGCTTGTCAGAATGGATGGAGAAGTTAATTGGGGACATGCGAGGCCATGCCATTGTAAAGCGCTTCAGAGACCGTCAGATTATTATTGAAAATATTTTGTTCGGCGAAGTGATTCGTCTTGTTGAAATCTCGGGTTATCAGCAGCGAGTCTTATACCAGAAGGGTCCTATGCTCACCGATGAGGAGCTGACCAAGCTCTATTATTCTGTTGAAGGAGAGGAACGAATTCGCCAGCGCCGGATTGAAGTGGATGAGCAGCTGGATCGATTAAATGATGCACTTAAGGCTGAGGATATGATTCGCGCGGAGAAATGCCGAGCTCAGCTTACCTTTTTGACGAAGGAATTGTATATGTTAGAATGGTAAACAAGGTGCCGAAATAAGTTGCTTAGGGGCACCCCGAATTTCGGGGTGTCTTAGATTTGTTTGAGAACTTGCAGACAGGGGTTCACTTCTGGTGCTAAAAACGTTAAAATAGTCATTGTGATCATTTTCATATTGGCAATGGATTTGTCGATGAATTTGATCTTTATTCGCAGGGCAGGCTTTGCTGTCTCTGATAAAGGGTGGTATTCTTATACTGCGAGAAATGGATTTCCCAAAAATATAGGGTGCAAAGGGTGGAGGACCAGATGGCAAAACAACAAATCGGCGTTATTGGCTTGGCGGTAATGGGCAAGAATTTGGCTCTAAATATCGAAAGCAAAGGTTTTTCCGTATCCGTGTTTAACCGCTCACCGGAGAAGACACATGATCTTCTTGCTGAGGCGGAAGGTAAAAACCTCGTAGGCACATTTTCCGTTGAGGAATTTGTAGCTTCGCTGGAAACACCGCGCAAAATTCTGATCATGGTTCAAGCTGGTAAAGCTACTGATGCTACCATCGAGCAACTGTTGCCGCATCTTGATCAAGGCGACATTATTATCGACGGAGGAAATGCTTATTTCCCTGATACGGTTCGTCGCAGTAAATATCTGGAAGAAAAAGGTTTCCGCTTTGTCGGAACTGGGGTTTCTGGCGGTGAAGAAGGAGCTCTTAAAGGTCCTTCCATTATGCCTGGCGGTCAAGAAAGCGCGTATAAGCTAGTTGAACCAATCCTAACTGCAATCTCAGCTAAAGTTAACGGTGAGCCTTGCTGTACATATATCGGACCAGACGGTGCGGGACACTATGTTAAAATGGTGCACAACGGTATCGAATATGGTGATATGCAATTAATCTGTGAAGCTTACCAGCTGCTCAAAGACGTTCTAGGTCTAGATGCAAAAGAACTTCACAACATTTTCAAAGAGTGGAATAGCGGTGAGCTCGACAGCTACCTGATCGAGATTACTACAGATATTTTTGCTCAGTATGATGAAGAAACTGGTAAACCAATGGTTGACGTGATCCTTGATTCCGCTGGCCAAAAGGGAACTGGTAAATGGACAAGCCAAAGCTCATTGGATCTTGGTGTACCTTTGTCCATGATTACCGAATCCGTATTCTCACGCTTCCTCTCTGCAATGAAGGATGAGCGCGTAGAAGCAAGCAAAGTGCTTAACGGACCAGAAGCTACACCATTTGATGGTGACAAAGCTGAATTCATCGAGAACGTGCGTAAAGCATTGTTTGCAAGTAAAATCGTATCCTATGCTCAAGGTTTCGCTCAACTTCGTGTAGCTTCCGACGAATACGGTTGGGATCTGAAATATGGCGAGTTGGCTAAAATTTGGCGCGGCGGCTGCATTATCCGTTCCCGTTTCCTACAAAACATCACGGATGCTTACGAGAACAATGCAGATCTTAAGAACCTATTGCTTGATCCTTTCTTCAAGGATGTTATGGACAATTACCAATCCGCATGGCGTAAAGTTATCGCTTCAGCTGTAACGATGGGTGTTCCAGTACCTGGATTCTCCAGCGCATTGGCTTACTATGATAGCTATCGTACAGAGAGACTGCCTGCGAACCTGCTTCAGGCTCAACGCGATTACTTCGGCGCACATACGTTCAAACGTGTAGACAAAGAAGGCGTTTTCCACCACAACTGGATGTCTGCAGAATAATCTAGTTTATTACGGTTATAAGCAATAACGCCTTCGGCGTCCCTAAAGGACGGTAAGAAGCGTTTATGCGAGAAATATAAGGTTAATGTATAACATGAAACTTGTACTTTCTTATATTTTAAAAAAGTGGCCCGAATTGCTTCACCAGAAATGGGGAGGCTTTCGGGCCTTTTTTGTTGAAGTTTTGATGTATATTTACTATGTGAAGCAGATTGTCTAATGTTTTGACCCTGTGTTATGATATGACAAATATCGCGGTTGGAGGATAGACATGGCTGGGGATACAGAAGAATTTAAAAAGTTCAATGAAGAGCAAAGAAATAAGAACATTATTTTAGTAGGGATGATGGCAACGGGGAAGTCAACAGTAGGCGCAATTTTGGCCGAGGAACTGGGTTACGAGCTGGTTGATCTGGATCATGTCATTGTTGAAACTGAAGGCCGAAGTATTGCAGAAATTTTCGCGGAAGATGGAGAGCATTACTTTCGAAGCGTGGAAACAGCAGTACTAAAGCGTATGTTAGAGTCTGAGAATAAATTAATATCTACTGGTGGTGGCGCGGTATTGGCGCCGGGGAATACAGATTTAATGCTGAGTAAAGGGCATGTGGTTGCGCTAACGGCAACAGAAGAAGAGATTATTACCCGCGTTAGTGGAGATCAGAATCGTCCGCTGCTCGCCGGCAATGCAGAAGAACGGGTTAGACGTATCATGGAAGACCGTCGAGAAGCTTACCTGTTCGCGCATTACACGGTCGATACAACGGGACTGACAGCGGCAGAAGTGTCGCAATATATTTTAATGCATTACCGCGGCTGAGCTTTTAAGAGAGTGTTTCATTCCATTCAATCATACCGCCGCTTAAATTTGTAGCATGATAGCCAAACTGTTGTAGATATTCGCAGACACGCTGGCTTCGAGCACCGGAACGGCAGATAAAGATCACTTTGGCATCGCTTGGAATATCCTCAGTGCGGTGTGGAATTTCTCCCATGGGGATATGCTGTGCACCGGGAATCATCCCGAAGGCAACCTCTTCGTCTTCACGAACGTCGATGAGTACAAGGTCTTCCCCTGTCTCTAGACACTGCCGCAATTCTTGCGGTGTAATTTGTGGAACATTATGCATGGTTGTGACCTCTTTTCATCAGAAGAATGGTTTAATGATAACACAAGCATGGAATACCCTGTCAAACGAGCACTACATACAACTATATCTACTAAGGAGAGTTTATATTATGGACGTTATTGTTAGGCCAACGCCATCCCTGCAAGGAGAATTTGGGGCCCTCTCTTCCAAAAACTATACCACTCGCTATTTGCTGGTTGCCGCATTGTCAGAAGGCGTAAGTACGATTTATCATCCGGCACATAGTGAAGATAGCGATGCCATCCGTCGTTGTATTGCAGATTTGGGAGCTGTACTCACAGAAGATGATGAGAAGATTGTGATTCAAGGCTTTGGACGCAAACCTAAGGATGTTAAGGAACTTAATGTGGGGAATGCTGGAGCAGTATTACGTTTTCTAATGGCTGTAGCTGCTTTAAGCCCTGAGGTCACATTCGTAAATACGTATCCTGACTCATTGGGTAAACGTCCACATGACGACCTGATCGTATCTCTAGAACAGCTTGGTGTGAAGGTAGAGCATAATGAAGGTAAGTTGCCGATCACGATCCGCGGTGGCAAACCTGTTGGGGGTAGAATTACAGTTTCGGGTGCTGTCAGCTCCCAGTTCCTAAGTGCTCTATTATTCTTGACACCATTGCTTGAAGAAGATAGTGAAATTATTGTCCTTGATGATTTGAAATCAAAGGTTGTCGTAGGTCAGACACTAGAAGTGTTGGAGCAGGCAGGAATTGTGGTTCATGCGGCAGATGATTATATGTCCTTTAAAGTGCCGGGTCGTCAAGCCTACGCGGCTAAGACGTATACTGTGCAAGGTGACTATCCTGGCTCTGCGGCTATTCTTGCGGCTGCTGCTGTGACAAAGTCTGATGTTAAGGTACATCGACTTATGGAACAGAGTAAGCAGGGAGAAAGAGCCATTGTTGATGTGTTGCGTATGATGGAAGTACCGCTTACTCATAAAGAGGGAACAGTTCACGTACAAGGGAACGGCGTACTAAAAGCTGTTGAATTCGACGGAGATGCTGCAACCGATGCAGTGCTGGCTATGGTAGCTGCTGCAGTATTTGCTGAAGGCACTTCACGATTCTATAACGTTGAGAACCTTCGGTATAAGGAATGTGATCGTATAACTGATTACTTGGCAGAATTGACTCGTGCAGGAGCCAATGTTGAGGAACGCCGCGATGAAATTATCGTTCACGGCATGCCTGAAGGCGTCGAAGGTGGTGTAACCATTAACGCGCATTACGACCACCGTGTAATTATGGCGCTGTCAGTAGTAGGTTTACGAGCCCGTAAACCACTATTGATCAAGGATGCTCACCATGTCGCTAAGTCGTATCCGCAATACTTTGATCACCTGCGTGCGCTTGGTGCGAATGTGGAGTGGGTACAATAGAAGTAAGGGAGCTAGCGAATTTAGCTTCAGTCTTCAGTGAAGTAAATCAGGATCATAAAGTGTAACTATGGAAAGGGGCACTGTGTATGAGCTTTGAGAATCCAAGCCGGGAGCAGATCGGAGATATCCTTGCATCTGCCGGTAATATTGCAGTTGTTGGCCTGTCTGACAAAACAGACCGTACCTCCTATATGGTTGCGGGTGCTATGCAAAGTCGGGGATATCGGATCATTCCTGTAAACCCATTGGTTGATGGTGAAATACTGGGAGAAAAGTGCTATCATACGTTAGCGGAAATTCCAGAGCCGGTGGACATTGTTAATGTGTTCCGTCGAAGCGAATACTGCGCAAAGGTCGCACAGGAGGCCGCTGAAATCGGCGCACGTGTGCTCTGGCTCCAGCAGGGTATAATCAGCCAGGAAGCTGCTGAAATCGCCGCTGAGCACGGTATGACGGTGATTATGGACCGTTGTATCAAGGTGGAAGAAGCGATCACGATGCATGGGCGGAGTCGGGCATAAGGTTCGGTAATTCAACACTTTATCTGACTATTGAAAAAATGATGATCTGAGCGTGTATCAAGGGATTTCGAACGAACCGACGAGCGGACAAACGATGAACTGACGAGCTTATGAGCTTACGAGCCGACAAACGAACCTACAACGAGAGAACAATGAACGGGCGAGCCGACAGACAAAAGAACGAATTAACAAACCAGCGAACTAAATTTTTTGACGCTGAAGTAGTTGCAACTTTAATGTTAAAGAACAGCTAAGATCAAAAGCATCGTTTGATCTTGGTTGTACAGACTGTGCAATTTCTAATGCAAATCACTAACTGAGCTTGTTATACTGAAGTTAGACGAAGAACGTCCTTTATCCGCATGATTTGCGGTGAAGGGCGTTTTTTTATTTTTATAGGGGAGGATACCATAATGGAATTTGAAGAAGCACATGGTATGTTCATTAACAAGCACTTGACTGAAAGATCAGGAGAAAGAAGGGGGAGGCTGGTTAGAGGGCATAATTATGCGGAGAAGCTGTTCTTGCAGAATGTATGGTGGCCATTGTTTGAGAGCCTTGATGATTTGCATCCAGAATACGAAGTGTACGACTGGAATCGTAAATCTCAGTTTCTGGACTTCGCTTTTCTTCCGCAGAGCGGCGGCAGTCTCGGGATTGAGTGCGACGGGTTTCAAAGTCATGTGAAGGACATGGACCGCGAGAGATTCAACTACGCAGTTAATCGGGACACTTTTCTGACCGGAATGGGGTGGAAAATGATTCATTTTTCTGTTGATGATCTTCAGCACCGCCCCGAGGTGTGCCGTATGCTTTTGCAATTGGTGCTGGCACCTCATTTGGCGCGCAAATCTGCAGGCGTGGATATTTTGTCTGAGGAGAAGGAGGTTCTGCGGTTGGCTTGGCGACTGGGTAGGGCGATCCGTCCAAAGGATGTGACCACTCATTTCAGCATTAACTTTCGAACGGCGCGCAGATTGTTGCACTCGTTGAGTGAGAAGGGACTAATAACGCCTGTAATTACGGGAGAACGGGTTCGACAATACGAAGTGAAAGCTATGCGACCAGATCAAATATGGTAGGAGAGGGAGAATAATTGCACTATATACAACTATATCGGAAATATCTCTGTTCTATTGTGGTTTAGTTGTACTTTGTACACTTATTACACACCAAAGGTAAGAAAAAGGGTGAAATTATTAAAAATAATTGCACAAAGTACACTTATATGGATTTCAGTTTTTCTAGGATATAAATAGCTGCACAAAGTACAATTAACTTCTTTTCTAATCAGCGGCAGCGAAAGAAAGAGACTCAGTCAGCAGACAAAACTTAATTCAATAAAATATTACTCATTCACTTGAAGCATTATCAGCATCCATACGGAGTAACTTTTTATCGGTTTTAACCAGCTTTAGCATTGTTTGCTTTAGTGCTTTGGAATCCTGAGCCCAGAGAATGGTGTTTCTAGGTGATTTTATTGTGGAGTGAGTGTTTATTTGTTTTAAATATAACCTGATCTTTTCCTTCAGTTTATTTTGACAAAAACCCCCGCAGCGCTTACCATTCAATATAGAAAGAAAGGAGAGGGTAGCCTTGAATTGGCTCGGATCATTGCAGCAATTGGGCAGAGCCATAATGCTTCCTACCATGGTACTGCCGGCGGCAGCCATTTTGCTTAGTTTGGGCAGCTTACCTTGGTCTGCATGGGGACTTTCTTCGGTATCCGAAGTGGCTACATACGCTGGGCAAGGAATCTTTTATTTTATGCCTTATTTGTTCGCTGTGGGTGTAGCATGGGGATTATCCAATCAAGCTGGAACGGCGGGTCTTGCAGCACTGGCTGGAATGTTCACTTACGACCGGATTGTTACCCATATGGGAGACGGGCTTGTACAACCTGCAACACTTATCGGAATTTTGCTGGGTATAGTTGCCGGTATCGCTCAAAACCGGTTCAAAAATATCAAGCTTCCAGAGGCGATACAGTTTTTTGGAGGTTCGCGTTTTGTTTTGCTGTTCATGGGATTGTTTTCGGCTGGCTTTGCATGGGTGATGTTAGGGATCTCTCCACTGCTGCAAAGAGGACTGGATGATCTTTTTCAAGGGATATTGCAGACAGGCGGCTTTGGCGTTTTTATTTATGGAGTGCTATATAGAGTACTAACAGCCTTCGGTCTTCACCATATTCTCAACAATGTGTTTTGGTTTCAGTTTGGAAACTTTACAACTCCTGATGGTAGCACTGTCGTTCAGGGGGATTTGCCACGTTTTTTTGCAGGCGATCCTACGGCGGGCATTTTTATGGCGGGTTTGTTTCCGATTATGATGTTCGCACTGCCAGCCATTGCTTTTGCAATTATTCAGGAAGCGCGCGAGGACTTGAAGCCTAAGATTAAAAAGACTTTTGTGCGGGCGGCTCTGGTCTGTTTTCTAACCGGGGTTTCGGAGCAGATTGAATTTGCGTTTTTGTTTGCTTCTCCCTACTTATTTGCGGTACATACAGTAATGTCCGGTCTTGCTATGGTGATTACCTACATGTTGGGGATTCATCACGGGTTCTCTTATTCGGCAGGAGCAATTGACTTCTTTTTGAATTTGCATCTGTCACAGAGAGCTTGGCTTCTGATTCCGATCGGTATTGGCTATGGGATTGTGTATTATAATTTGTTCCGCTGGGCGATTCGCCGTTTTCAGATCCCGACACCAGGGCGTGAAGAAGGTTCTGAACTTGGTGATTGGGCAGGCAATATCCCTTATCAGGCACCACTGATCTTGGAGGCGCTTGGTGGCAAGGAGAATATCGTACAAGTACAATCCTGTATCACTCGTTTGAGGCTAACCGTCCATAATGATCGATTTATAGATACAGGGGCGCTTAAAGGTCTTGGTTCCGCTGGGATTATCAAGCTCGGTGGCGGGAATGTCCAAGTAGTATTTGGTACGTATTCAGAGTTGATCCGCGAGGAGATTAATAAGCTAATGCTTCGTGATTTGCCTCAGGTATTGTTCAGTTCTCCGATGCAGGGTAGAATGATGCCCATTGAGGAAGTGCCGGATCACATCTTTGCAGCGAAGCTGGTGGGTGATGGAGTTGCATTTTTGCCGGAAAAAGGGGAGCTTACTTCGCCTGTATTCGGGAAGGTTATGCACGTCTATCCTACAATGCATGCCGTTGGTATTGCTACGCCGGAAGGGCTGGAGGTGCTTATGCATATAGGGATCGACACTTCGCAGCTTAAAGGCCCATTTGAGGCGGTTGTAAAAGAAGGCGACAGTGTGGAACCAGGTCAATTGCTTGTTAAATTCGACCTCGCTTATTTGCGTGAGCATGCAGCTTCACTGGCTACACCAATGGTGATTACGAATCCTGATCGAGTAAAATCATGGAGCTATGCTCCATTTAAAAATGTTAAAAAGGGGCAATCTTCAGTAATGTCCGTAGTCTTACATGAAAGTAACGTTGGAGGGATAGAAGGATGATACAAGGCATAGGCGCAGCAGCAGGTGTAGCTATCGGGAAGGCCTTTGTCTTACCGAACTGGGAGTGGAGCTTACCAGACACACAAGTGAACCCAGTGGATCTAGCTAAGGAGTTTGAGCGTTTATACGAAGGTATCCGTACCTCTAAGGACGAGATTGAATTCATCAAAAAAGAATTCAGAGAAGTAGTCGGTCCGGAGGAATCCAGCATTTTTGATGCTCATCTGGCGATTTTGGATGATCCGGTGTTTATGAGCGAAATCCGGGGGATTATTGAACGCCAGTATAAGGCGGCGGAAGTGGCTGTTAAGGAAGCGATTGATCATTTTGTAGCGATGTTTGATCTGCTGGATGATGAATACATGAAGGAGCGGGCGGTGGATATCAAGGATGTCGGTAACCGTCTGTTAAAGCATCTTTTAGGTGCCCCTGAGGTCACGCTGCCATCGGATACACAGCCGTATATTCTCGTAGCGAAGGAGTTGTCTCCTTCCCAGTTAGCTCACTTGAACCCAACTTATGTTCTAGGTATTGTTACTATGATGGGCGGTAAAACCTCACATTCCTCCATTATGGCTCGTGCGCTGGGCATTCCGCTCGTAGCGGGTTTGGAGAATAATTTATCTAACCCAATTCAGACCGGAGACATGCTCGTGATAGACGGAGACACCGGATCAGTGCAAATTCATCCTGATGAGGTAACGATCAATGAATATGTTTCTCTTCGGAATAAGCAACATAAAAAGAAAGAACAACTGGAATTGCTTGCTACAGTCGATGCCGTCACTAAAGATGGCGTTAACCTGCGATTGGCCGGTAATATCAGCTCCGTCAAAGAACTGAATTTAGCGCTCAAGTATGGAGCCGAGGGTGTAGGTCTATTCCGTACAGAGTTTCTTTATATGGATCGCAGTTCTTTTCCGACGGAGGATGAACAATTCGAAGTGTATAAACAGGTTGTCGAGAAGGTAGGCAGTAATATGGTTGTGATCCGTTCGCTGGATATAGGCGGGGACAAGCATCTGGATTACTTCCAGCTGCCAGAAGAGCAGAATCCGTTCCTTGGCTATCGTGCCATTCGAATCAGCTTAAATCGACAGGATATGTTCAAAACTCAGCTAACAGCCATTTTGCGGGCGAGCGCATATGGGAATGTAAAGCTAATGTTCCCTATGATATCTTCCGTAGAAGAAGTACAAGCAGCAAAAGCTGTACTGGAAGAAGTGAAGGCTGAACTGGAGCTACGGGGCATACCGTTTAATCGGAATATTCCAGTCGGTATTATGATTGAAGTTCCAGCTGCGGTTATGATTGCGGATTTACTGGCGGAGGAAGTTGATTTTTTCAGTATCGGTACGAACGATTTGGTGCAATATGTACTAGCTGTAGACCGAATGAATGAACAAATTGCGCATATGTATCATCCATATCATCCAGCGGTTCTGCGAATGATCCGTATGACTGTAGAAGCAGCGCGTAATGCAAAAATAGATATTAGTGTATGTGGTGAAATGGCGGCAGATGAGCGTTCTTTGCCACTTTGGCTGGAGTTAGGGATTAGTGATCTAAGCATGTCACCACAGGCACTGCTGAAGGTTAAACACCGTACCCTGAATACACTGGCTATAGACGCTACAAGGGTTGCCAAAGCTTGCTTCCATCATCGTACAAGCTCGGAAACGGAAGAAATCCTAAGTGCTTATGCTCAGAAAAGCGGTATTACGCTTGGAACGAGCGTGGAAACAAAGGAGAAAGCTTCTTCATAGTTATCAAGCGCTACATCATCAAGTCCACATCAAGGTTCGGCATTCTTGCCGGGCCTTTTTCTTTTGTACTAGATTGTTATAAAAAAACAAAACCGTTTGCGCTTCGGCGCAGTCTATACATAGAGCGAGTTGTACAGGAATGATTTATGCGTGAAAGCAAGGGGGGAGGACAAAACAAGCATGGAACACATTATTAATGACGAAATGGAAATAGTCGCTACGGATGAAGACATATTTTATGAGCTGGTAGCTGAACAGAAAAGAAAGCTATACAGCATTGCTTATAGCTATTTACGAAACGAAGCGGATTCGTTGGAAGTTCTACAGGAGGCAACCTGCCGTGCATGGATTAAACGTAAAAGCTTAAAAGACTTCGAGAGATTTGCTCCATGGTTAACACGTATTCTGATCAATTGCTGTAACGATGAGTTGAAGCGCAGAAAGAGGAACGCTGTCACAGAAGCTGCTCGAAGTGATGTAGGGATCATGGAAATGAAAAGCGACCGCAGATTAGACATGGAACAGGCGTTGGAAGGGGTAAAGCCGAAGTATCGCCAGGTGCTTGTACTCAAATATTACAAGGATATGACCCTTGCAGAAATTGCAGAGGTACTGGATAAACCGGAGGGCACCGTGAAGACATGGCTCAATAAAGGTCTGAAACAGCTGCGTGACAGAATGAAACGGAAGGGGGATCTATTTTATGGCTGAGTCTGAAGAAAAGCTGCTTAACGATTATTTTCAGAGAATTGATGTCGAGGCTGAGGAGATCCCGGATGTTAAGCTGGATGCCGCGATTCGCAAGGGGATGCAGCAAGGTAGCCACAAAAGATTCTCTTTTAGAAAAAGATACGCTGTTGTTGCGTTGGCGGTCCTAGCCATCGCTTTATTAATTATTGTACCTTGGGCACATCAGATGGCCAATCCTGTTCGTGCGCAGTTACCACCAAAAAGCTGGGGATCGCTTGAAGTGTTTAGACCCATTGTTGCTGATAATCTGACGATTAAATCAGCACTTGATGCAGGTATACTGAAGGAGGTAAATATCTCCTCTCCTGAGATGGATGGGATACAGTGGACGGTTAACGGAATCATGGCAGATCATAGAGGTATTGCTGTGCTTTTTACAATCCAGAATAATACAGATCAGAAGATGCAAATGATAGGCCTGTCATTGAAAAAAAATCAAAAGAATAATTACGACCTCACCGGATATAGCGGGTTTAGCAATTCTAATGCACAAGAGGCAGGTTCACCTGGGACGACCCGCATGTTAGAACAAATCGTCTGGGATAAATATCGAGATGATCTGACAGATGAGTTGAATATTACATTATCTCTATATCCAGAATCCAAGGACCCTTCTAGCTCGAGCATGGATATTAAAAAGCTAAGTGTTAAAATTCCGCTGGAAGACGATAACAACTATTTTAAGGGAGAGATTGTTGATCTGAAGGATAGTCTGTCTATTGGTGGACAGAAAATCAAAATGGACAATATCTATATTGGACCTACGGGTATTTACATGCGGGAAACCTTTGACAAAGAGAATAAAATGAGGATTTTTAATATAATTTCACCTAAGCTGGTTATCGGGAAAGGGGAGCATCAAGAGGAGTTAATGAGGGTAAGTGGTGCTTCTTCAGTAGTAGGGGGCTTGAAAACTTATATTTTCAACAATGACAATATGAGACCTGCTGAACCAATCAAACTAGAAGTTGAAGGAATCTCCGCTCTAGATCAATCAAAGGTCGAGCTCGTGATTGACACGGAAACACAGCAGATTCTAAAGGCACCGGATAACAATCTAACGATTTCAAAGCGGATGGAGAACGAAGAGCAGGGAATTCTGGTTTTGGATTACTTTATTCCTAAAGATGATATGGAGGCGTTTGCTGATAGCGGTTTTGCATTGGACGATAATTTTGTGGATAGCACTGGTAGTGGACATTGGTTAGGATGGGTTAAAGATGGCTACTCAGGATATAAAGAGTTTAATGAAGATAGCAGGGGAACTACAGTAACCTATCTCTTCAATGTAGGCAAGGAAAAGCTACCCCAACCGTTGACTTTCTGGTTTAATTCTTATCCAAACAAAATCAAGGAGAAAGCGTCCATTAGAATTAAGTAAGTAGCTCCAAAGTCGAGCGAATCAAATCAAAAGCCCTGTTCCTCAAATGGAGAGACAGGGCTTGTTTGATTTTAAACTTTATTTCTACTGTTTATTCCCTGCTAACGCATCACAAAAAGCTTTGCCATAGGGCGGCAGATCTGGCGGGCGACGAGCAGAAATAATATGTCCATCCGTAACCACAGCTTCATCTTTCCATATCGCTCCGGCATTCTCCATGTCATCACGGATGCCGGGTGTGGAGGTGACGGTTACACCTTCCAGAATTTTAGCGGAAATTAATACCCAGCCTGCGTGGCAGATCTGCCCAATAGGTTTCTTAGCTGCATTGAAATCCTGTACTAGTTTTAGTACGGCACTGTATCTACGGATTTTATCAGGAGCCCAGCCGCCAGGAACTAAAATCCCGTCATAATCTGCGGCATTAAGATCGTCCCAGGAGTACTCCGCTTTTGCAGGCACACCATATTTGCCGATGTATGTTTTATCTTTTTCCAAACCTACCAAGTGAACCTCAGCGCCTTCTTCTCTAACTCGGTACACGGGATACCAGAGCTCCAAATCTTCAAATTCATCGTCTACGAGTGCTATGACCTTTTTTCCAGCTAGTCTCATTTTGTTAAGCTCCTTTCGTATCACATGATCCTTCATATTCTATCAAATTTAAAATACGAAGTCATCTGAAGGGTTGTAAATTATAGACGAATTGCCAATTTAATCATTATATGCAATTAAGGAGGGTTTTAATCGAGGGAGGTCGAATATAGAAATTGAAAAGTCATACTTTGTACTTAATTCATTTCTTGCAAGAGGTGTAGAAGATGTATACAGATAACTTAATGGAGAAGTTGTGCAGCTGCGGTGGCCTCATGAACTTACATATGCATTCATTGATTTTTAATACGAGGGTGAAGATTACACATGTCCCTGTCTATACTTGTCCGAAATGTACTAGTTATGAGCCCTTGTCGTTTATTAAAGCAGATCTAGGAAAGCTAGTGAAAGAATTGAACGCGGATGTGCCAAGACAAGATTTTTCGTTTACTCAAAGAAATGAATTAGCTAGTGTCCTAAAAGAAGCTTTGACAGAGGTTGTTGTCGGAGGATTTCAAGAATTAGAGTTGGCTATCCGAGAGACAATTCAGGCTAGAGTGGATATGTTACTTGATCTATACCGACTAGCTGAGGGGCTTAAAGACCAGAATTGGATGGAAGAAACTAGTCGAAGACTGTCTCAATTAACGTTCCAAACGACTAAAAACGCAAATTATTAAAACATTCTGTGAAAATAATGAAAAACTTTCACGGAATGTTGGATTTTTCACTCACTTTTTGTTACGATAGATAGAAGTTACATTATTGTGCTCGTGAATAGGGAAACCTACACTAGTCAAAAATTGTAATTAGGGGTTACGTCTTCAGCCTTGAAAGAAATTTTGAAAGGAAAATGAAGCGTTATCATTGCACAATTGTACAAAGTGTCGTATCATATTTTTAATTAGTCGAACGATAAAATTTATCGCAATGGAGAGAGTAATTTGACGGTAACCATTTACGATGTAGCTCGAGAAGCAGGCGTATCTATGGCTACGGTATCACGGGTTGTGAACAATAACCCTAACGTGAAACCGCAGACCCGGAAGAAAGTTTTTGAAGCGATTGAGCGTTTGGGATATCGTCCCAATGCCGTGGCGAGAGGGCTTGCCAGTAAGAAAACGACAACCGTTGGGGTTGTCATCCCTGATATTTCAAACTCGATTTTTGCAGAAATTGCACGCGGGATTGAAGATATCGCGAATATGTATCATTACAATATTATATTGTGTAACGCGGATAAGCGTAAAGAAAAGGAAATCCGTGTCATCAATACCCTTTTGGAGAAACAGGTCGATGGTCTGCTCTTCATGGGTGGTACGGTAACCGAAGAACATATTCAAGCTTTCCAGACTTCTGCAGTTCCGATTGTCCTATGTGCTACACGGGATGAGAAGGGAACTTATCCTTCCGTTGACATCGATCATGAAACCGCTGCTTTTGATGCAGTGAATACTTTGATTCGTCACGGTCACCGAGAAATCGCAATGATCAGTGGTACACTCCAGGATCCTGCGAATGGATATGCACGTTTCCATGGTTATAAGAAGGCACTTGAACAGGCTGGAATCGAGTATCAAGAAGACTTGGTACGTATCGGTAACTACCGCTATGAATCTGGTGTCGAAGCCATGAAGTATTTCCTTGGACTCAAGAAGAAGCCAACCGCTATTTTTGCCGCAACCGACGAGATGGCTATTGGTGCAATTCACAGTATTCAGGATGAAGGCCTGAAGGTACCGGATGACTTCTCCATTATTAGTGTGGATAACATCCGTATGGCTTCGATGGTTCGTCCATTGTTGACAACTGTAGCCCAGCCTATGTATGACCTAGGTGCGGTAGCAATGAGACTTTTGACGAAACTCATGAAGAAAGAGACGGTTGAGAATCCGCGGGTTATCTTGCCTCATGAAACGATTCTCCGCCTGTCTGTTAATCATCTGAATAAGTAATTTAAGAACTAAACAGTATTTCCGTAAAAAGCTCCTTTTGGAGCTTTTTATGTTTTTTACAGAGTAAATCATCGGAGGAGGCGTTATCTTTGCCTGAAATAATCGGATTAATTGGTGCGATGGATGAAGAGATTAAGCTATTACTAGAAAGGATGGAGAATAAGGAGACGAAGGTCAAGGCAGGAATTCATTATTACATAGGAAATATATTAGGAAAGTCTGTAGTGCTCTGTAAATCTGGGGTAGGTAAAGTAAATGCAGCAGTTACGACACAAATTCTAATTGATTCCTTTGGTGTGTCTCGTGTGTTGTTTACTGGGGTTGCTGGGGCTGTGCACCCTGAATTGAATATTGGAGATATTGTAATATCATCTACTTGTGTTCAGCATGATATGGATGCTACAGCACTTGGCTTTTCAAAAGGTGAAATACCTTATCAGGATAATTCTGTCTTTCAGGCAGACCCTTCATTGGTACTCCTTGCTGAGAGGGCGTGTAACGAGTTAGGCCAAAAGTACTTGGTCGGCAAAGTACTTTCAGGTGATCAATTCATTTCTAATGCGAAGATTGTAGCCAAATTAAGAGAGGAATTGGACGGAGCGTGCGTGGAGATGGAAGGGGCGGCGGTTGCACAAGTGTGTGTGATGAACGCCACTCCCTTTGTTATTATTCGTTCGATGTCTGATAAGTCTGACGGGTCAGCAAATGTGAGTTTTAAGGAGTTCACGGTGGAAGCCTCAGGGCGCTCACATTCTATCTTAGAATATATGCTGCAGCATCTTTAATACTCGTTTAGTACATGAAGCGCTGTCTAAAGCGTACTCTGTCGAAAGTCTCCTGTGAGGACATAGGTACCTCTTGTCCAATACGAACCATTAGGCAGTTTGCTGGATGTGAACAGATTTCAGGATCATCCGTAGCATACCAAACCATATTTACAGTTTTCATTAGCCGCTCCATCATTTGACGATAAGCCCACACATCAAGCCCACTCCCTTTTAAATCCCAGTGCCAATAATACTCTGTTGTAAAGACGATACAATTCTCCAATTGCTCTTGCTCAAAAGCAGTGGAAATCAGCAGCCGGCCTAGTCCGGCTCCCCTATAATCATTACTCACCTCAATAGCTCCAAGCTCAATTAGATCCATCATTCCACCCTGTGACCAAAGCTCCATTTCATCTGGATAATGAAAGGTTACATAGCCTATTATAGTGCCATCTTCTACAGCTGTAATTATACGTCCTTCTGGCAAGCTAGCAATCTCTATGAGAGCTTCTTGCTGTTCAATCGGCTTGCGGAAGGCATCAAGATCATGATGCATGTGGAGGGCTTTAAGGTCCTCTGGAGATCGGGGGCCACTTATTGTTATTGTTCTACCTTTATATGAAAGCGTATGGGTAACAGGGATTTTACGATGCTCCATAGCCGTGCTCCTTTCGGATGATAAAATATGGAATGTAAACGTTTGCTATGTTATACTAATTCAGACATAAAAAATTCACATTCATTGCATTGACATCATTATCTAAGAGGAGAGTCTTACCCTTAAAGCTTAAATCAAACGAGTGAGGGAGGCAAGAGTGATGGGTCAAGTCCATAGCGAAATTTTGCCTGGCCGTGTGCAGAGCTCCAATATGTCTGATTACACCCAGGCAGTAGCCAATTTTAAGTGGGAGGATGTTGAACGTAACTTCTCATGGTATGACACTGGAAAGGTTAATATGGCACATGAAGCAGTGGATCGCCACGTTCAAGAAGGACGGGGAGCGGCAACGGCCCTGCTCTACAGTGATGCGGTGCGGGATGAATCCTATACATTTGCCGATCTGCAGGAACGGTCGAATCGGTTCGGAAATGTATTGCGTAAATATGGTATCGGTAAGGGAGATCGGGTATTTATTTTTATGCCTCGTCAACCGGAACTATATTTTAGTTTACTAGGAATTCTGAAGATTGGGGCAATAGCAGGCCCTCTGTTCGAAGCCTTTATGGAGACAGCAGTTAAGGATCGGCTGGAAGATAGTGGTGCGGTTGCTTTGGTTACTACACCTGAGCTTCTTCATCGTGTGAAGCGTGATGAGCTTCCGAATTTGCGTCATATTTTTCTAGTAGGCGGTACCACTGATATCGAGCAAGGTAACTTAGGTTTCACTGAGGAGATGGATAACGCGTCTTCTGAGCTCGAATTGGAATGGCTTGACCTGGACGATGGCCTTATCATGCATTATACATCTGGTTCTACAGGAAAACCTAAGGGCGTTTATCATGTGCAAAGAGCAATGATTCAACATTATTATACAGGTAGAGTGGTGCTGGATCTACGTCCAGATGATATTTACTGGTGTACTGCTGATCCAGGCTGGGTGACAGGAACATCTTACGGAATATTTTCTCCCTGGTTAAATGGGGTAACGAATGTCGTGAGAGGGGGACGCTTTAGTCCTCAGGATTGGTATAAGACGATTGAACGAAATAAGGTTAGTATTTGGTACAGTGCACCTACAGCATTTCGTATGTTGATGGGGGCAGGAGAGAGTTCAATTCAGGGAATTGATTTGAGCAGCCTGCGCCATGTCCTGTCTGTTGGAGAGCCGTTAAATCCTGAAGTCGTGCGATGGGGAGATAAGTTCTACAACCAGCGCATTCATGATACCTGGTGGATGACAGAGACGGGAGCGCAACTGATCTGTAATTATCCTGGAATGGATATCAAACCAGGTTCTATGGGCCGTCCGTTGCCAGGCATTGAAGCAGCGATTTTAGATGATCGAGGCAATGTTCTCCCACCATTCTCAATGGGGAATCTTGCAATACGGACGCCTTGGCCATCCATGATGAATTCGATCTGGAACAATAAGGCGAAGTATGAGGAGTATTTCCGCATTCCTGGTTGGTACATTTCTGGTGATTCTGCTTATATGGATGATGATGGATATTTCTGGTTTCAAGGACGGATTGACGACGTTATCAACTCTTCTGGTGAGCGTATAGGACCTTTTGAAGTGGAGAGTAAATTGGTAGAGCATCCTGCTGTGGCAGAAGCGGGTGTAATTGGTAAACCAGACCTGGTGCGTGGGGAAATTATCAAGGCTTTCATTTCGCTGAGAGAAGGCTATACTCCTACAGCTGCTCTCAAAGAGGAGATCGCGGCATTTGTTAAAGCCGGACTGTCTGCGCATGCTGCGCCGAGAGAGATCGAATTTAAGGATAAACTTCCTAAGACACGATCAGGTAAAATCATGCGGCGTGTATTAAAGGCTTGGGAGCTTCATCTCCCAACTGGCGATTTATCAACGATAGAAGATTAGAATGGATCATAAAAAAACACCGTTCCCTAATGAATTTAAGGGAACGGTGTTTTGTTGTGTGAAGTTATTCTTCGGACTACCGGTTAATGGTTTCCAGTCGTATTGCCGGCTGTACCACTATTACTGTTTCCGTTACTGCTACCTTCACCAGATGGCGTCGAAGTAGGCGTAGGTAGAATGGTTCCAGGAATCTCGATATCCTCTCCTGGTGTACTCTCAGAGCCTGTAGGAGGCGTTGTCTCCGGTTGCTGATCTGGAGTTGGTGTTGCTTCCGGAGTTGGTGTAGTGCCTCCAGCAACGCTGCCAGAAGCTGTCTCATTACCTGCGACATCAACAGCACTGACATAGAATGTTGCATTGGCACTCGCAGGCGTTCCTGGCGAGAATACCTTGCTCTCGTCAGCCATAATTACAGCTTGCTTCTGGAAAGACCCGCCGTTTAAAGAACGGTATAAGCGGTACCCTACTACATCTGGAGAGCCGCTTGGGGAGAAGCTGATCACAGCTTTTCCAGTGCTATATGAGACACTAACATTCCCAGGAGCAGAAGGGGAAGCACCATCGTCCACACGTGGATCGACTTCAGTAGGGAAATCTGTCTTAGCATCGGCTGGCATATAATACTCCAGCGATTTATGCTCCTTCATCTTAGGGAAGGCTGCCAAGAGCTCCTTAACTAATTCCTGGATCGGCTTTTCACGTTTAACGACGATTTTTTCTTTCAGGAAATCCTCCGGTGTACCTTCGAGTGGGATATAGTTGACGCCATTGTAAGTAATATACTTGGCTTTGGAAATCCCATCGTCGCTCTCTTTAGGTACATATTTCGTATTGAAAAGATCCGTTGTAAATTTATCAGTTAGAGCCGTTGGCAGCTTACCGCTGTACGCGGAAACTGTCTTTTTGGTAATTCCTTCAGGTTGTGTGAATTTGTCTGTAACGAACAAGTCTGGCTGCTTATCAATAACAGCATTCATGACTTTAGCCCATAAGGTCTGTGCTTGTCGTTTTTGTGTATCTCCTGTAAGGGTATTAATTTGTTCCTTATAACCAACCCACATGCCGAGTGTGACATCAGGGGTGTAGCCCATGAACCAGACATCGCCATAGTTCTGAGTGGAGCCAGTCTTACCTACAATCGGAACGTCTTTAAAGTGTTTATAATCTCTTCTTACTGTGCTTGCAGTACCTTCTGTGATTACTGTACGCAGCATATCGGTCATTAGATAAGCAGTTTGCTCAGAGAATACTTGTTCAGGGTTAACCTTGTGCTGATAAACGATCTTGCCTTCCGAATCCACAATCTTCTCAATCATATAAGCATCATTAAATGCTCCCTTATTGCCAATGGCGGAATAGGCATTGGTTAATTCCTCAACGGATGTACCGTATCGAAGACCACCTATAACCCCAGTCTGCGCTCTGTAATCATCTTCGGTGAGTGTAGTGATCCCTAGCTTTTTAGTAAAGGCCCAAGCATCCTCTATTCCGACCTTCTCGTTAAAAAGTTTAAGCGCCGGTAGGTTGAGGGATTTATTAAGTGCATAGCGAGCCGTAACTAAACCCTGATAGCGATTGTTAGCATTTTTAGGGATATGGAAGCCTTTCCCGCCATCCTTCAAAATGATTGGAGCATCATCTAAGATTCCAGCAGGTTGAATCAGTCCTGCATCTAAGGCAGGTAAGTATGCTGAAATCGGCTTCATCGTTGAGCCGGGTTGCCGGACCATTTGGGTTGCGTAGTTCATTTGCTCGATATTAAAATCGCGGCCCTCAATCATACCGAGAATGGCTCCGGTCTTGTTGTTGATCAAAATGCCCGCCGTCTGTTCAACACCTTTTGTTTTGCTGTCCTTGGTGAAATTACTACTATCTTCGGAAATACTGTGCATTGCACTGTATACTTTCTTATCAATCGTGGTATAGACTCGGTAACCGCCGGTCATTAACTGTTGTCTTGCTTCCTCAAGAAGTACGGCATTATCACTAGAGCTATTGGTATCAGCTGTACTGTTATTCTTTTCATTTAGTGACAAAAGAATCTCAGATGCTTTACGCTCCGTCTCCATCATTAGGTATGGATATGTAGCATAGGCTTTCTTAGTGTGAGGAGCGAGAGAGCTTTTAATATCAAACTTGAGTGCTTCATCATATTGGGAGGTAGTGATCTTGTTCTCCTCTAGCATACGACGAAGTACAAGCTGTTGACGATCCATAGCTCTATTGAACGCCTTTGCGTTGAATTCTCCAACGCCATTGAATGCTGAATAAGCGGATGGGAGCTGTGGAAGACCGGCCAAATACGCCGCTTGGGCAATATTCAACTTGTCTAGATCATCCAGACCGAATATACCTTTGGATGCAGCTTTAATCCCAAATACGTTATAGCCATTCGAGCCATTTCCGAACGGAACCTTGTTCAGATAAGCTGTTAAAATCTCTTGCTTGGTCAAGAAGCGCTCTAGTCTAAGTGAAAGTAGAATTTCTTTTGCTTTACGATCTTCTGTTCGATCCAGATTGAGGAATACACGTCTTGCGAGCTGTTGAGTAAGTGTACTGCCTCCGGTCTGAACGGATTCATTTAATATCTTTTGTTTGACGGCACGTAAGGTGCCTTTGAAATCCACGCCATTATGCTCATTGAAATTATTGTCCTCTATAGCGAGAACTGCATCAATAATAATCTGGGGGATGTCGTTGTATTGAATGAGCCTTCGATCTTCTTCTGTACGAAGCTGGCCGATCGGTGCGCCATCACGGAAGTATGCGAATCCGGTGATCGCATTTTGTCCGACTTGCTGTTGAATCATTTCCTCAGAGCGAACAGGTTCATCTTTCACCATGGAAGTGACATATCCTGCTGCTGCACCACCGACGAACAGAATGCCTATTATGCCAAGAATAAACATCCACTTAACTACAGAACCGAACCTGCTAAGCCCAGATCTGCGGGGTGAAGGCTTCTTTACGTTTTTTTTCTTGTTCTCTTGAACCATCGACGATAATTCCTCCTTTTAACGGAATTATTATAGCACAAATTGGCGATTTTGAATGCAGTCGGAGTGTTCATTACCTATTAGAATAACAAAAAGCCTCCGGATAAATCCGGAGGCTTTGGTCATACTCGCTATAAGCGAGATATTAACGGTTGTAGAACTCGACGATTTGTTTCTCATCGATATCCTGGGAAAGCTCGGAACGTTCTGGCAAACGAATGTATTTACCTTCGAAAGATCCTTCAGCAGATTCCAGGTAAGCTGGAAGGTGGGAACGGTTAGCAAGAGCTTCTTTGATGGAAGCCATGCTTTGGCTTCTTTCGCGAAGACCGATAACGTCGCCCAAGCTTACACGGTAAGAAGCGATGTCGACTTTTTTGCCGTTAACAGTTACGTGTCCGTGGGATACCAACTGACGTGCACCAGCACGGGAGTTAGCAAATCCAAGACGGTAAACTAGGTTGTCCAAGCGGCTTTCAAGCAAGAACATGAAGTTTTCGCCCGCAAGACCTGGAAGCTTTTGTGCTTTAGTGAAGAGAGTTTTGAATTGTTTCTCTCCCAAACCATACATGTGACGCAGTTTTTGTTTTTCCAAAAGCTGCATTCCGTAGTTACTTACTTTTCTGCGTTGGTTAGCTCCGTGTTGTCCTGGTGGAAAAGGGCGTTTCAAGTCTTTTCCTGTACCGCTAAGGGAAATTCCCAGACGGCGGCTGAGTTTGAATTTAGGTCCGGTGTAACGTGCCATGTTATAGTAGACTCCTTTATAATTGAAATTTCAGGGTAGGGCCTATTTGCGCCGCATTTCGTATCCGTGATTAGCATTAATGGCTTCCACACTGCCAGGGAAGTTCAGCCGCTGCCCTGGCAGTAACGAAATGCGTGAGGGTGACACAACGTTACGCCCAAGTAAGACTTGTTACAGTCTTGTTCAACAATAAATATTATATGAATACAGCATATAAAGTCAAGCGCTTATTAAAAGAGTTTTTGTCAATCTTTGTCGATAGTTCTTTGGTCCTAAAAAAAAGTCCCGGAAATGATGAAAATATAATGCAATGCACAAAGAAAGGGAGTAAAATATAGTTAATTAGTTGTTACTAGGGAAGATAGTTTTCTTAATCAAGATGCAAAGGGGATCTTCGTTATGTCAGAGCAGAAAGCATACGTCCATAAAGACAGCCGTATGCTGTTACAGGACAACTTACACGCTAGTAGAGATTCCGAAGATCCCACCGCCTGGCTTAGGGAAACGGAAATAGTAACGCATGACTTCCCTTATCTAGCAAATTTGATTGCAGACAGTTTCAATGAATGGTTTGGTGGGCTCAATGTCCTTCCATTCTCTAGATCATGGGAATGGTGTGTGCTGAATTTTGAAGGTAAATATATAAACAATAGTTTGGATCAACAAGAACTATGGAGGCAGCAGTGGGAACAGGCGGCGGCTTCAAGCTTGATTTCAGAAACAATCTCTGCCGTTCCGTTAACCGTAGAAGGTAAGGATCTGAGTTTTTTTACCATACCGCTATTCACTCGCGTCGACAATAAAATTTTTGCGTTTTTGGGCTGTTCTATGCCTACGCAACAATATGAAATGGGTGGACGAGATACTGCAGAAGCTATGTCGCTGCATTACCGCACCTGTTTTTATCATAAGTTTGAACATATATTTGTAGCTGATCTTGCAAGTACCCATATTCATGCAGAACGTGAAAGTAATCGTCGTTCATTGTTATTTCAGATTGTCCAGCGGATGCATGACAATATTGATGTAGATGCTGTACTTTCGGAAGTCATTGATAGCATTTCTGCGATGTATCCTGGAGCCAGACTCGACCTGTATATGTCACAAGATCACCGCAGCACTAATCCGCAAGTCAAACCATTACCTTTCCACATGTCCAGTGATGATGTCTGTGCAAGGGCGTTCAAGGATGGACGTGTTGCGCTGCACACTAGTAATGAAAATCACCGAAATGTAGAAATAGGGCTTCCGTTAGGTGGTAAGCAGGGGGTTTATGGAGTATTCCATATGGTGATGGATAATCCAATCTTCCCTGACGTTGATTTACGGTTTCTCACAATGGTAGCCGATACGGCAGGGACTGCTTTTGAGAACGCCAAGCTTTATGAGCGCTCCAATCAGTTAATCCGTGAGCTTCGCATGAGTAATGAGCTTACCCAACGTTTGAATCAAAGCTTGCGTTTAGGCGATATTTTTCAATTTGCGTTTGAAGAGCTACTTGAAATGTTTGGTGCAGATTACTGCTGTATCTTACATATGAATGAGGAAAAGGGTGGCCTAGAAGTTATTGCCTGCAACCATCCCTCATTGCAGAATGAAGTATTAGAAGTAGGGGCAGGTTTAGGTGGAAAGGTGTATTCCACAGGTGAGTCACTGATCATGTCTGACTACATAGATAATCCTAAGACAACTTCCCGACTAATGAATGCTACCGGTTCGCAGTCGTTGATTGCCACACCTCTTAGTGTAGGTGGAGAAGTGCGAGGTGCGATTATGCTGGCACATCGAGATTCTCATTATTTTTCCTATGACAACTACAGGCTATTGCAGGCGATGGCGGGACATATTGGTCTAGCAGTAGGTAACGCCAGGCTACATGCTGAAGTCAGACGTCTTGCGAATAGAGATAGCCTAACAGGTCTCTATGCTCGTCATTATTTGGACGAAGAGATAAAAGAAAGACAGTCTACGGACTTCTGCGGTTGTTTAATTGTTGTGGATATTGATCAGTTCAAAATCGTGAATGATACCTATGGTCATCAAAAAGGCGATAAGATTCTAAAAGAGGTTAGTGAAATTGTGAAATCTTCCATCCGTCAAGGCGACATTGCTGCGAGGTGGGGTGGGGAGGAGCTCTCCGTTTATTTACCGTTAATGGGAATGCAGCAGGCGGGTTATGTAGCTGAGCGTATACGCAAACGCGTTATGGAAGAAACCGAACCTAGTGTAACGGTATCCTGCGGAATAGCGGAATGGAGCTGGATGGACGATCGAGTAAGTGTTGAGTCATTATTTTATCGAGCGGATATGGCGCTGTATAAAGCTAAAAATAACGGCCGGAACCAAGTTGTTTATGATACGAAAGAAAATGATAGCAATATTAAGAATCCGTGAGGTAAGCCTCATGGGTTCTTTTTTTATATGCACAGTTATTCTGGCTCTAATTGCGGTATAAGGCTTGCAGGAAGGGAGAACCCTATACGTGGGTTGTACTTAAGTAAAATACTCCGAGAAAGGCCTGAGGTCCGTGAGAAAGCTATTATTACTTAAGGGAGGAGTCCCTCTAGTTCTGACACTGTATTGCCTGTTATGTAGCGGATGTAGCGTCATAAGAGACAAACCTGCGAAGGAAGATTTAAGTTTGGCGTTGGCAGGGATGGCTGGAAGTGATGAGGTTGTTTTTGAAGGGGCGAATATGCTGAAACGAGGGGGAACAACGGTTCCTGAATCCTTATTGTTCTACGGAGGCACAGTGGAGGATCATAAAAAGGTCAAGCTGTACACGCTTCTTCCAGATAAATCCATGACCAAAAAAACAGCAGCTGATGGCATTAAAGACTTAAAGAGTAGCGCATATGCTCTGAAATCTTATTACAGTCAGTTAGAGAAAAAAGAGGGCAGATGGGAACTTCAGACTACTGAAAATTCCTCGGAGGAGGGAAATCCATTACCTGCGCTAAATCCGCTAAAGCAACTCGAGGAGCTTGAGTCCATGGAGACGAGTGTAACCGAAGAGGCTGGAGCAGGCAGAGGGACAAGTGTGCTGCGAATCGAATTGACGCCTTCAGAGGCTAGGAAGCAGCTGTCTGCTGAATTGGAGAAAGAAATGCAGAACCTTCGTCCTAAAGTCCCCCAATCCGCTGAGAACAACTCAGAGGCTGATCAGGCAGTGACGAAAGCTTTGGAGAAGCTGTGGCAGAAGAAAAATAATGAGCTACAGCAAAAGCTGAAACAGGCTAATGTAGAAACGGTCTACCACCTAACGGTTGATAAGAAGCATAATCTTCCCAGAAGACTTACCTTGAATCGAAAAGTAAGCTATTCCGGTGAAATGATGAATATATCTGAAAATGAAACTTATGTATCTAAGGTGGATTTCACAGGTTACCGTTAATCTTTATATGGTTATGCAGGTCTTGCGCTCCATAAAGGGCGTGCTACAATAGAACAGCATGCTTATTTTTCAGACAGAGGAAGGAAGAGTACACAATGAAAGATCCCAGAATTCAAAAGCTGGCGGCAAATCTTGTAGGTTATTCCGTAGATGTTCAGCCAGGCGAGAACGTGCTTGTAGAAATGATTGGCAATGAAAGAGATTTAATCAAAGCTGTTGTTGAGGAAATCGGTAAAGCTGGCGGTCATGCTTTTGTTCAGTTGACAGATCGTACAGTCCTACGCAGCATGCTTAAATATGCAACACGTGAGAGTCTTCAGACATGGGCTGAAATTGACTTGAACCGGATGAAGCAAATGGATTGCTATATCGGCATCCGTGCAGGTGAGAATGTAAATGACCTGTCCGATGTTCCAGAAGAAAATATGAAATTGTATAATTCTTTGTATTCCCATCCAGTGCATAGTGAACAACGCGTGAAGCATACGAAGTGGGTAGTATTACGTTATCCCAATGCGAGTATGGCTCAGCTTGCAAATATTAGTACAGAAGCATTTGAGGACTTTTATTTCGAAGTGTGTAATTTGGATTACGCCAAAATGGACAAGGCTCAGGATGCATTGGCTGATCTCATGCGCAGAACAGATAAGGTACATATTTCAGGTCCTGGAACAGATCTTAAGTTCTCCATCAAAGGAATCGGTGCAGAGAAATGCTCTGGACAAAAGAATATTCCGGATGGCGAGGTTTACAGCGCTCCTGTTCGTGATTCTGTAAATGGAACGATCAGCTATAATGCACCATCCGTTTATAACGGAGTGACTTTTGAAAATATCAAATTCAAATTCGAGAACGGTAAAATTGTTGAAGCAACAAGCAATGACTCCGCTCGCTTGAATGAAATCCTGAATTCAGATGACGGCGCACGTCACATTGGAGAATTTGCCATAGGCTTTAACCCTTACATTTTGCACCCAATGAATGACATTCTGTTCGATGAGAAAATTGCAGGCAGCCTGCACTTTACACCAGGACAAGCATATGATGTTACAGATAACGGAAACCGGTCCTCCATTCACTGGGATCTTGTATTAATCCAACGTCCAGACTATGGCGGCGGGGAGATATATTTTGACGATGTATTAATCCGTAAGGATGGAATCTTCGTGTTACCAGAACTGGAAGGTCTGAATCCTGAAAACTTGAAATAAGCTGTAAAAGTAAGAAAACACCTTGCACAAGTAAGCGGATTCAAGGTATCATAAGAAATGATTACAAATGACTTATGTTTCATAATCAAGTTGCGGAGGGATTTCTATGTCCAGTAACAATGCGGCAATCGTTGATATTGCTCAAACGGCAGGTCAGTTCAACTCTTCAATCGTTCTTCAAGCGGACAACAAGTACATTGATGTTAAGAGTATCCTTGGTTTGTTCACGACTTTGGTATCAAGCCAAAGCTACGAGCTTCATGTTCACGGAACAGATGCAGAAGAAGCTAAGAAGGCAATGAGTGAAGTTTTTGCTAAACACGGTTTGAACTTTACAGTTGTAGCTGAGTAATAGTTGTATGTAAAGACGTCCTACCGATTTACGGTGGGGCGTTTTTTCTAGAAATAGATGAGGAATTAATGCCAGCCCTTATAAACAACATAGCTGCTTCTTTCAAATAAATGGTTAGTATAAACAGAATTGTTGTATTGATATCCGATTTCGACTAATATTAAGTAAAATAGTAAAAGCAGCTTAACTTTTGGACATGGGGGGGAAGAGGCATGACTTCGTCGGAATTACAGGAACAGTTTAATCTTAAAGCGATCAATCTTCTACAAGAAGATGCCGATAAAATTCAGCAACTTATTGAAGTGCAGATGGAAAATCTGGCAACACGCTACTGCCCTCTCTATGAGGAAGTGCTCGATACCCAAATGTACGGTTTCTCAAGAGAGGTCGATTTTGCGGTTAGAGCAGGTTTGGTGCCAGAGATTACCGGTAAAATGGTGCTGAGTAAGCTGGAGCGGAATTTAGCAGTACTCTATGAGGCATTGAATAACAAAGCAAAAGAAGAATAAGTTTTGATTTATAGTATTCATAGAAACGCACATGAGGACTTTCGTCACTCATGTGCGTTTTTTTTTTGAGAATTATAGAATGAATAGGGAAGTATTTATACTAGATAAAAGGAGACTCCGAGAATTAGATAAACCGTTAATAGCAAGAGACCCTCATACCAGTTGGTCGAACCATCCTGAGTGATTGATTTGGCAATAAAGACGGCGACACCAATGGCGACAATTTCGATCGTTGTAAACACAATGTCCATAGTATCACCCATGAAATAACTGGCGAAGATAAGTACAGGCGCTACAAATAGTGCAATTTGAAGACTGCTCCCGACAGCTATTTCTACTGCCGCACCGATTTTGTTCTTCATGGCTAGCATAATGGCTGCACTATGTTCTGCGGCATTACCGATGATTGCCACGAGGAAGGCGCCTACAAACAGTTCACTAAATCCAAAGCGCTCAGTTAGTGTCTCAAGCGTCCCTACCAGCCACTCACTCACAAAGGCTACCATTACGGTAGCAAGAAGTAGATAAAGGATGGATCTGTTTCTGGACCACTTAGGCGCATGCTCATGAGCCATTTCTTCCTTACCGGCTTCTGTAACGTCCTCTAGATGTTTCTTGTGCGTAATCATGGAGAAGACCAGCCAGGCCATGTAAGAAGCGATGAGCAGCCCAGCAACGATTAAACTCAGCACGTCTGTATCTTTTTCAGTTATGGAATGGGTATTGAAGAACATAGCCGGTACAAATAAAGCGATCACCGCTACGATCATAAGGGAACCATTCATACCGGCAAGGGTTACGTTAAAGTTCTGTACTTTGAACTTCATTCCACCAGCGAAAATACTTAAACCTAGGACAAGCAGCAGATTGCCAATAATGGAACCGGTAAGACTGGCTTTCACCATGTCGAACAGTCCTTCCTTCACTAGGAAAAAGGCAATGATTAGCTCTGCGGCATTACCGAAGGTAGCGTTTAGGAAGCCGCCTAACCGCTGTCCAGCATAATGTGCTACACTTTCTGTGGCGCGGCCCAGAAAGCCAGCCACAAATACAACGGCTACTGCAGAGAGAACGAACTGAAGCGTGTGGTCCCAATCTGCATAATGTCCTATGGCACTAAGGATAAAGGTGATTGCCAGCAAAGCTGGTGAAATCCATTTTTTCAATGTAAAGTACACTCCAATCTATGTATTCAGGATCAATTCATAATCAATATACCCAAATTATTCCTAAGTGTAAACGAGAAAGCGAGAAACTGATTTGCTTTTTAGCCTGTTTAGGAATTACAATAATTGATAATGAGTTAAGGGGGGATATGGCATGGCAGAACAACTTCAATTGGAAATGGGAAATATACGAATTTCAAATGACGTCGTCTCGAAAATTGCCGGATTGGCTGCCTTGGAGACTCCAGGTATTGCAGCCATGTCAGGTGGCCTATCAGAGGGCTGGGCAAAGCGTCTTAGTGGCAAGAACGTCCAAAAGGGCGTTACCGTTGAAGTGGGACAGCTAGAAGCAGCAGTAGACCTGCGTATAATAGTTCTCTATGAAACTCCGATACATGAAGTGTGCCGGATGCTTCAACAGAACGTACGCGAAGCTGTGGAGAGCATGACTGGACTTCATATTGTTGAAGTGAATGTCAAAGTTGAAGGCGTAGCCTTTAAGAACGATGAAATTGCTTAATGCAAAAGTGCTTGTACACAAAAAAGCAGTCCAAGATATTTAACTTGGACTGCTTTTTTATATATTCCATTACATCCGGATTTATGAATCTTACCGGGAACGAACTTGTCTAACTGTAGTTACAGATTTCGTGACTTCCTCTTTAGCTGGAAGATTAGTCTCTCTTGAAATGCTCAGCATAATTCCCATGGACAGCATACTCACAAGAAGTGAAGAACCGCCGTAGCTGATAAATGGCAAGGTTACACCAGTAAGCGGAATCGTCTTCGTTACGCCACCAATATTGACAAAGGCCTGAATGGCAATGAGGCCCATAATACCAATGCCCACTAGTGTGCCAAAGGGATCTTTACACCTTAATGCGATTAAAATACCTCGCCAGATAAAATACAGATATAACATCAGAAATAATGCCGTTCCTACAAAGCCGAATTCTTCACCAATGACGGGGAAAATAAAGTCCGTATACGGGTATTTAAGATAATCCAGCTTTTGAATGCTTTTGCCAAAGCCAGAGCCACTGACTCCACCTTGTCCGAGAGCGGTCAAAGACTGAATAATATTATATCCTTCGCCTTCAGCATCCTGATAGGGATCTATGAAAGCTTGAATACGGCCTTTTCTATAGTCCTGATTGGCAGCTACTTTGTCGGTTGCGGGGGAAAGAGAATCAATCGCTGCTTTAGCCCCCATAACAATTCCTACACCTAGCACCAAGAGTGCAATAGAGCCAAGGATATGCTTCATGCTGGCACCGCCTGCATAAATGACAAGTCCACTGGTAGCCACGAGAATAAGGCATGAGCCCAAATCTGGCTGCATCATAATAAGTCCGGCAACTATACCCACAATGACCATTACAGGGATATATCCTGTACGGAAATCTCTAAACCGTTCACCTTTTTTGGTAATCAGTGCAGAGAGATACAGGATAATTGATATTTTGGCCAGCTCGGTAGGTTGAATCCCTAGCTTCCCGATACTTAACCAGCTCTTGGCGCCATTGATTCTTTCGGAGAAGGCTACAATTAGCAGGAGAATAACGGTGATGATGAAGATAGGGACATACCACTTTTTGAATTTACTGTAGTGAATATTCATGGCTATAAACATAACAACGATTCCAAGTACGATCCAAATCATTTGGCGTTTCATGAAATATAGAGGGTCATTACCGAACTTCGAGCTTGCTAAGGTCAAACTGGAGCTAGCACTGAAGACCATGACTAGACCGAAACCCACAAGTAGTAGTGTTAAGATGAGTAGTTGGAAATCGGGTGTTCCTCTTTTGGGCAGGCTGACATTTTGTTTCGTCTTTCCCTTTCTGTTACTCAAGCCTCCAACAGCTGCTTTAATTCGAGAATCCGAGTAGCAGCAGTGTCCAATACTGGTTTAGGCACCGGGGAGTCATACTCCAGGCCATGGGGGAATGTTGCTTTCCCTAAGTATACGGCTTCAATTGCAAGTACGGCATCAGCTTTCTCCAGCTTCCCCTCGACAGCGCGAGTGTTGATGCGTAGAAAGTATTCGCCACCATCCTGTGGGTCTTCAATTTTGCAGTCGTAAGTGGCACGATAGTATTCCCATTGCCAGCGAATGAAGCCAGCCTTTGTCGCACTCTCGTCCAGATAGAGAAGATCACTCTTCAATCCTACGAGGCCCGTGTTCTCAAAAATCATAGCACGCATATCCCCCTTATGAAGTATAATGATGAATTCATGATCCGTTTGCTGATGTTCTACCTCATGATAGTATGTTTCTAAACGTTGTGCAAGAGTAGGCACCTCCTAACGATACCCAGTTTTTTGCGTTTCTGCTACAATAAAAGAATTATAGCCGTATACGGCTGGAACAAAGTGTACAGGACTGCTGTCGCATGCTATTGATGCGGGTTTATGAAGAAGGGGATGGAGAACGTATGAAGAGCTTAGCGGTTGATTCTCTCATGCCGGAGATCGTGGAATGGAGACGCCATTTACACCGTCATCCGGAGTTGTCTTTTCATGAAAAGGAAACGTCAGCATTTATAGCAGACAAGTTAGCAGAATTCGGCATTGAAGTTAGGAGAAGCACGTCTGGGTATGGTGTAACGGGTATATTGCGAGGACATCGGCCGGGGAAAACGGTAGTCCTTCGCGCGGATATGGATGCACTACCTATTAAAGAAGAGAATAAGAATGACTACGTTTCGCAAAATGAAGGAGTTATGCATGCCTGTGGGCATGATGGACACACTTCAATACTGCTGGGTGTAGCCTCTTACTATAGCAGCCGCCTTGAAGAGTTAGAAGGGGAGCTGCGTTTTCTTTTTCAGCCAGCGGAGGAGGTATGCCCGGGTGGTGCACAGGGGATGATTGCCGAAGGCATGCTGGAAGGCGCGGATGCGGTGTATGGTTTGCATTTGTGGACTCCGCTTCCAATGGGGACCGTGGGCAGTGCGCCAGGACCTCTTATGGCATCTGCTGATGAATTTTTCATTGATATCATCGGCCGGGGTGGACATGGCGGTATGCCGAATCGCACGATAGACAGTATTGTGGCCGGGGCGGCGCTTGTGACTCAGCTTCAGAGCATCGTAAGCCGCTCTGTGAACCCGCTGGAGCCCGCTGTTCTTAGTGTAGGAACCATTCAAGGGGGATTCGCCCAGAATGTCATTGCTGAGCATTGTCGCATTACAGGAACCGTACGGGCGTTCGACGAGGAGACCCGTTATCTGATCCGCAGCAGAATCGAAGAAATGACAGTTTCAATAGCTGGCGCATACGGTGCAGAAGCTAAGATAGACTATGTGATGGGATATCCGCCACTCGTAAATCACGAGGGCGAATACCAGCGTTTTTCCGAGGTGGCACCAGGAGCACTAGGAGAAGCTGTTCAAGTGATTCGGATGGAAAAGCTGATGCCAGCTGAGGATTTTGCCTACTATGTAAAAGAAATTCCTGGCTGCTTTATGTTCGTAGGGGCTGGGAATCCAGATAAAGATGCAGCTTACCCGCATCATCATAGCAAATTTGATTTTGACGAGGATGCTATGTTGCATGGGATGAAATTATTAATCGCTATGGCGAATTCCTGTTTGCAAGAGAAGACAATCGTATAATTTCGTTTCATAGAGGAGAACCTATTCCATAACATGGAGATTACGTTTAGGAGGGTTCGTTCTTGAAGACAGTGAAAGAGGTTATGACGAAGGATCCAGTAACAGTTACACTACTGGATAATGTGTATGAAGTCGCTGTTAAAATGAGAGAGCATGACACTGGATTTATACCAGTCATTGATAATGAAGACAATAAGACATTACTCGGTGTAATTACAGATCGTGATCTAGTGATTAGAGGTTACGCGGCTAAACACCCTGGATCAACAGCTGTGGAAAAGGTAATGAGTAGAGAAATTCAGACCGTCTCAGAGAATACATCTGTAGATGAGGCTGCAGAACTGATGTCGAGCTGGCAAATTCGCAGATTGGCTGTGACTAGTGGCCAGAAGCTGATGGGTGTAGTGTCCATCGGTGACTTGGCTGTGCGCAACATTTTTGCGGACGAGGCTGGAGAAGCGCTTCATGATATTTCGCAGCAGCATTTACATTAAATAGTTTGATAGGGAAGCTCATGACCGTTATGCGGGGATGAGCTTTTTCCTGTTCAAATCTAAGAAAATATAGATTTCACACAATACATTATCCTAATATTTCTCGCATAAACGCTTACCGTCCTTTTGAGACGCCGAGGGCGTTTTTGCTTGTATGAATGTAAGCAGATTACATAGCGCAGGCTTGAATAAAATTAATGATTGGGGAGGGAACGTTATGAATGAAACAGGGGCTTGCATTGTGCGAAGGGATCGGACGATTCTACTGGAATGTGCACATCCTGGTTTTGAGAAGGCTAGGAAAGAACTAGGAGCTTTTGCAGAGCTCGTAAAGAGTCCTCCGGCTTATCACACCTATAGAATCACTCCATTATCATTATGGAATGCTGCAGCGCTTAATTATACAGCTGAAACGATTATTTCGAGTCTGCATCAACTCGCGCGCTGGGGTGTTCCTGCCGGGCTGGAGGATGAGATCGCAACTCTTCTCTCTAGGTATGGAAAGCTCACCCTTCACGGTCAGGAGACTTCGAATGAGATCATTACGCTTAGGGCTGAGACAGCTGAGATTCTGAATGGACTATTTAATGAATCAGGTCTAAAGGAGTTAGGTTTGCAGAGAATAAATCCACTAGAAAGCTCATGCCGTGCGGAGAACAGAGGGCTTTTAAAGCAAGAGCTGATGAGACTAGGCTACCCTGTACTGGATTATGCTGGTTATCATGTCGGACAAGCTCTAAGTTTGACCTGGAAGGAGTCTCACAATCACGCAAAGGATGGAGCGAAAGGTGAAGCTTTTGGACTGCGTGAATATCAGCAGGAGGCTGTCCAGATGTTTCAAGGCATAGAAGGGCAGGGAGGCAGCGGGGTAGTAGTGTTGCCTTGTGGAGCGGGTAAGACGGTAGTGGGACTGGCCGTTCTTGAAAGTCTACAATGCGAAACACTGATCTTAACTTCAAATACAACTTCGGTAAGACAATGGGTAGATGAGCTGCTTGAGCGAACCGATTTGGCTGATGAGTCTATTGGCGAATACTCCGGTGAAAAAAGAGAAGTGCGGCCTGTTACTATAGCTACCTATCAGATATTAACGCACCGTCAATCCAAAGGCGGTCCTTTTCTCCATATGAAGCTGTTCAATGAACGCAACTGGGGTTTGATTATTTATGATGAGGTTCATCTGCTTCCAGCTCCAGTATTCCGGGCTACAGCAGATATTCAGGCTACTAGAAGACTAGGTCTCACTGCAACTCTGGTTAGAGAAGACGGGAAGGAAGGGGACGTATTCTCATTGATCGGGCCTAAGCGTTACGACATGCCTTGGAAGGAGCTGGAGCAGCAGGGCTGGATTGCAGAGGTAGAATGTGTCGAGATGATCGTACCGATGAGCTCTGAGCTGAGACAGAAGTATTTGTATGCGGAAGCGAAAGAGAAATTTCGTATGGCCTCATGCAATCCTGCAAAAGCTGAGGTTATAGTCGAGCTTCTAAAAGCCCATCAGGGATCATCGGTTCTGGTTATTGGACAGTATCTCGACCAATTAATTGAACTGGCGGATAAGATCGGTGCACCTCTGATTACGGGTAAAACGAAGCAGCGAGAAAGAGATGAGTTGTATGCAGCTTTTAACGAGGGAATAATACAGGTGCTTGTTGTCTCTAAAGTAGCGAATTTTGCGGTGAATTTGCCAGATGCGTCGATTGCTATTGAGGTTTCAGGAGCTTTTGGATCCAGGCAGGAGGAGGCCCAGCGCTTGGGTCGAATCTTGCGTCCGAAGGCGGGTGAGAACAAAGCGTACTTCTATACGCTAGTATCTGAAGATAGCCGGGAGCAGGAATTCGCTATGCGCCGACGGATGTTTTTAACAGAACAGGGGTATGAATATGTCGTTAAAATGGTGCCGAACGGAAAGGAGCGGACGATCCATTGAACCAGCTATCAGCGGAAGCCCTAGAGGTCTTAAAGCGATTATGTGCTGCTTACGCGGCCCAGCCCTTTGACGAGGGAAAAGAAGAGCGTTGGCGTCCTTCGACGCTCTGCCGGGCAGAGCAAAAGCTTGCAATGAATGAACTGCGGCACGCTGGGTTGTTAACTGCGAGGCATAAAATATTGGGGGAGAAGCTGTACCAAATTCCAGTTGAACAATTATTAGTGCTAGAACAAGAATTCTTCCCATACCAGCCTAAGTTTATTGAGGGTTATTCAGTAAATCTATCCATGGAGGCGGGTGCTGGACTGGCAGTAGATCTGTTTCGGGCCTTGCTGTTCATGGCTCGTGAAGGCCTGCCTTTTACCGCTAAGGGAATTATTCATAAAAAGAATTTAAATCGTTTAGCGGCTCAGCTTTCTTTTCAGGAAAAGCATTTAGCGGGGCTCTCTATGGGTAATCCTTCGAATGAGGTGGATGCCCTGTCAGCGGCTCTTGTAGTAGATATCATGTTGTGTCTTGGGCTTATTAGCAAGCTGAAAACAGGCTATAGACTTGACAAGGATATACTGGGACGTTGGTTGCAACTTCCTGAGACAAGAATGACTGACATCCTGTATGGGATTGTTATTCATCGTTTTGGAAGCATTGGGCCTGCCGATCAGCATTTTCGCTATTTAATATCCAGCACTGCTTTTGTACCCGAGAAATGGACAGTGTTGCCTGAGCTTCTGGACTGGATGGCAGATATGAATTTAACCGGAACAGTTGCCCGAAAAGAGCTGGAACAATCAAGCTTAAACTGGCTTCGTTGTCTAACAGGCTTTGGATGGTGTGAACTGGGGAGCACGCCTGAGGGTATCCAGTGTTTTCGCTGGACTGCTGCAAAACCGAAGCTGATGTACAGTAGTGAGTCCTTCCCTGATTCTGTGGCAGAGCATTCGAATGACCAGTTTATTGTGCAACCCGATTTTGAAGTCCTGATTCCACCGGATGTTCTCTATACTGTGCGCTGGGTTTTAGCTGAATGCGCTGAACTTCTGCAAACAGATACGATGTGGAGCTTCCGACTGACTCGTGAGATGCTAGTGCATGCATCAGAGCGAGGGATGCCTCCAGAAGAAGCGATAGCTTGGATTAAAGATCATGCACTGGGTGGTCTGCCATCTGTGGTGGAGCTGTCTTTAGAGCAATGGGGAAAGAGCATTGGCCGAACATCACTCTCTGAAGTGATTCTGTTGACTTGTCAGACGGAGGAGGACGGAGGGGCTATTGCAGCCCATCCGCGACTGCAAGAGAGCCTTAAACGTATCGGACCGCTTCATTTTCTTGTATCTCCGGAGAATGTGGAACAGATGCGTAAGGAGCTGTTCTTAGCAGGATTGGCCCCTTCTAGGATGATTGGAGGACGTGAGGAAGAGGTGGATGCTGAATGGACTTCATTTCATCAAGAAGCCGAAACCGGGCAAGCGTTGTATTCACTTCCAGAACTAAATGCTGAACTAAAGCTACTCGACAGAGGGAATCCCTTTTTAAACCTACCAGTTATTTCTCCTGATCAGGAGGAGGATATCTTATTAGGTGGAGAAAATGTGCCACAGATCTGGAGCAAGGAATGGCGCCATTATCATAGCTCAACCGCTCAGAAAGTAATGGAACAAGGGCTGAAATGGGGAATTAAGGTGCGGTTTTCCTTAAAGGACCAAATGTTAGATTTCATCCCCTCCAGAATAAAAGGTAATCCTTGGAAAGTGGAAGGCCATCTGCTGTATAACGATGGTGAAACGGTTGAGGAAATAGAGCTGGCCCCTGAAGACTGGAAGGAAATGAAGTTAGTAATTCCCAAAAGGCGAAGAAATTCCTCTTCTGCTGAAGCGAGTGATTATGGTATGATAGAAAAGTCTACTGAATTCGGTAGAACATTAACGTAGAAAAGAGCTGAGTTCATGAGCGTAGCGGAATTAAATACGGTCGATATGGCTGAAGTGCTGACATACGCCTATGAATTAGGCGATATGATTAATCAATCCGCCGAAGTGTCGGATTACTTATACTGGAAAGGACGGGTTGATTCGAACCCAGAAATTCAGGCCATGGTCAAACAGCTTCAAGCCAAGAAGGAGTTGTTTGAAGAAACACAGCGATTCGGACATTTTCATCCGAACTATCATTCAGCGAAGGATGAGGTTTCGGCAGTAGAAGCGGAATTGGAGAATTTTGAAGAGGTCGCTCGTTTTAAGCAGGCGGAGAAGACTCTTGATGACATTCTGCATTCCATGTCGGAAGCGATTGCTTTTTCAGTATCGGATAGCATTAAAGTACCAAGCAATGATCCTTCCCCTAAAGGTGGATGCGGTAGCGGGGGAAAATGCTCCTGCGGATAAGCTTCCCTTAGGATTTAGAGAGAGAAAGGCGGTTTAGCTTATGTTTGCGGAACGGACAGGATACATCATTTGGGTAAGTGACGTTAAAGCGGCACGTAACCTTGAGAAATACGGAACATTACATTATGTTTCTCGGAAAATGCATTATGCAGTGATGTATGTAAATGCAGAACGTGCCGAGGAGGTTATGAAGAATGTCCGCAGACTCTCCTACGTTCGTAAGATCGAAAGATCCTATCGTAACGAAATTAAGACAGAGTATACCAGTAATGGGCCGGACAAGTCCCGTAACTACGGTATGTAATTCTTGGAGATGAACAGGTGCTTAAGTAGCACCTGTTTTTTTATGCGCAGATCTCGGGTAACCGCGGTTTCTTCCGTGCTCTGGAACTTGTACAACTTTCAGCAATGAGGTAAGATGACAACATTAAGTACATACAAAGACCCTTATGGTGGAGTGTGATGATGATGCGCAACAAAGGGACGGATTGGCCCAGTTCTTACGAGCCCTTCCACATCATGCTGAACGACTACAGGGTCGCTGACATCGTTATAACAAATCATGCGAAGAGTCGTTATTTGGACCGGATCAGTAAAGGTGTAAGCGATGACGAAGAGGTCGCCGCATGGATGTGGCAGTGCCTGATGCAGAATCGGCTCAAGCCCTTTTCAGACAGTGATTTTAACGCGTATTTAATTGACGATGACTCTGTAGTAATCGCTGAGTTCACGGAATTGATAGGTGAAAAAGATATTTCAGGTCAGCCATTATATTCTATGATCATCGTTTCGTTTCTTGGGAGAATCTCTGCGACTCCACAGTTGAGAGATTTAAAAACTTACTTTTCGCTGCTGCGCAATTCCCGCCGCACTAAGCTAACGAAGAAGAAGCGTAAACGTAAATAGTGTATAAAGAACGAACAGGAGGCATGCGGCGGTGGCTGCATGTCCTTTTTGAAAATAAGAATATATAAGCTTCATATCGTACATAATCCCTTAAGTTTCTTTTATAGATAGCACAAGGAGTTGCAGAGCATGAACTTTCATCAATTACATATTTTTTATACTGTCTTAGAGCGAGGAAGCTTCTCGGCAGCGGCACAGACACTACATATGACTCAACCAGCAGTGACAATGCAAGTACAGGCGCTAGAGGATTATTTTGGAACCAAGCTCTTCAATCGTTCTACCAAAAAAATCATGCTCACCGAAGCAGGTCATACGTTAATGCCATACGCGCTGCGCAGTATCCAATTGATGCGGGAGACGGATCAAGCGATGTCGGCGTTTACGCATATGTTGGAAGGGCGCTTGCAGCTTGGGGCAAGCCTTACCATTGGGGAGTATGTGCTGCCACGGCTCTTAGGTCCTTTTGGAAAGCAATATCCGAACATTTCAATCATGATGAAGGTCATGAATACCTCGCAAATTATGGAGGAGATCCTAAAACATCAGTTGAATTTTGGTTTAATTGAAGCCTCGGTAACACATCCTGATATGGTGATTGAGCCGGTGATGGGGGATGAATTGAAGTTGATTGTGCCCCATGATCATCCGCTTGCAGAGCAGCAAGAGGTCACTTTGGAGGAGGTGCTTCAGCACCCTTTTGTTCTGCGTGAGCAGGGCTCAGGAACGCGACGTGTGATGGAAGAGCAGCTCTTCTCGAAGGGGCTTGATCCGGGATCGATGAAAATAGTGATGGAGCTTGGTAGTACGGGTGCTGTGAAGTCGGCAGTGGAGGCAGGTCTTGGGGTTACTATTATCTCGACTTCTTCTGTTAAACATGAGGTTGCGCTTGGACTACTGAAAATCGTGAATATCTCGGATGCCTCATTTAAAAGACAATTCTACGCCATTCATCTAAAATCGACACTGCTGCCAATTTCTGCAGTAACGTTCTTGACTTTTTTGCGCGAGCATTCGAATGATAACTAAAGCAATATGACCAGAGGCAGGAAACTTAGAAACTAGCGATAGAGGTGATAGAAATGGAGAATGAAACTAGACTGGATGAACTGAAGGGCGACAGACCGGAGAATATTGACGCCTCACGATGCGATCTTCACACGCATACTCAAGCCTCTGATGGCATGCAGCCACCGGAGGAAAATGTACGCCTCGCTAAAGAGAAGGGACTAATCGCAGTTGCCATAACGGATCATGATACTGTGGCTGGTGTGAAGGAAGCTCTCAAAGCAGGAGAGAAATACGGAATCACTGTTGTACCGGGTGTAGAGATCAGCACTCGTGCTGGAGGAAAAGATATTCACGTCCTTGGATACTACATAGATCCAGCAAATGAGTTGTTTCTTTCCCGTTTGGGAGGGCTAAGAGAAACCCGGGCACTAAGGAATGAGGCGATCCTCTCAAAATTACGTGGGCTTGGGATTGAAATTACGCTTGAGGCAGTTGTCGCGGGAATTGGACGGGAACTGAAGCCTGATGAGAGTATTGGGCGACCACATATTGCTGATGAGCTGGTTCGTCTTGGAGCAGCTACGGATATGAGAGATGCGTTCAATAAGTATTTAGCCGAAGGTGCAGCGGCTTACGTGTCACCCCCACGAATCACGCCCGAGGATGCCTGTGATTGGATCATCGAGGCGGGTGGGTCTCCAGTATTGGCGCATCCAGGCCTATATGGTGACGACCAGTTAGTACGAGGGATTATGGAGCGGGGGGCTTTTAAAGGGATTGAGGTTTATCATTCGGATCACGAACCCGCTGATTCAGAGCGTTACCTAACCATGGCTGAAGAATTCAGCTTAATTATAACCGGTGGCTCGGATTTTCATGGTGCCCGCCAAGGTGTTGTATTCCATGGAGATATCGGTAGTGTTACGGTTTCTGTTGAAGCGCTGGAACAGTTGAAGAAGGTTGCTGGCATGTTACGTCTAAACTAAGTTCAATCAGTTGCACATAATATACAAAAAAACGAAAACCGGCTGTCATCCACAAATGGACGACAGCCGGTTCTTTTTGTTAATTAGCTTCTCAGCGTATTTGGAAGACTCTTAATGCGATTTTCATCTGGAGTGACAAACAATGTTTTCTGATGATCATAGATCACAAATCCGGGTTTCGAGCCACTCGGTTTGCGGACATGGCGGATTAGTGTACAGTCTACAGGCACACTGCTTGACTGCTTCGCCTGACTGAAATAAGCGGCAAGCTGGGCGGCTTCTTCCAGTGTGGCATCTCCAAATTCCTCACTACGGATGACAACGTGAGAACCAGGAATATCCTTGGTATGCAGCCAAGTGTCATTAGGTGAAGCCAGTCGATTAGTGACGTATTCGTTCTGTAAATTATTTTTTCCGACATAAATGTCGATGCCTTCAGACGAGGTGAAGACCTGCAATGTAGGTCTGGTTGCTTTTTTCTTTTTCTTGCCTTTTTTGCTTCGGTCGCGAAGATATCCTTGACTTACAAGCTCATCGCGGATCTCTTCAATGTCATTCAATGAGGCATGGGCAAGCTGCTGAAGTAAACTTTCCATGTAGGATATTTCCTCATGGGTCTTAATCAGCTGCTCATTAATGACAAGGAGGCTGTTTTTATATTTGTTGTACTTTTTAAAATAACGTTGTGCATTATCCGATGGGCTTAATAAAGGGTCGAGTGGGATGACCATTTCTGCCTGATTTTCGTCATAATAATTGACCAAAGAGGCTTCTTTATCTCCTTTGGACACGGCATGTAAGGACGCGAATAGCAATTCACCCCAAATACGATAGCGATCTGCGTCTTGCGCTTCGTCTAGATCCTTCTGTAGATTGGCAAGCTTCTTAACGTTTTTGCTACGTTCGTTGCTCAGGAAACGGATCAAATCACTTACCCGTTGCTTCACCGTATCACGTTCAGCTTTATCCCCGTAATAATCCTCCATGCACTCACTAATCGTGTTATATTGCTTCGCATTCTCACCCAATAGAGATAAAGGAATCGCGGAAAAAATCATTTTCCCTTTCGCATTCGCACCTGAAACAGGAGAGAATTCGCAATTATGGACAGGTCCCATTACAGACTGGAAGGCGTCCCATAACTTTGTTGGAAATTCTGGTGCAGATCCCTGTGTATCACCTATCGCAAGGTCATTTCTGAGACGAAGAGCAATCTCTCCGGCAACAAGTGGACTCATTCCGCTGAAGGCATGCACCATCCAGCCTACCGGGTCAGCTGATGGGGAAGGACCGCCTGAGCCGTCAGGTTTCTGTTCAACCTCTTCTTTTGTAATCAGGTTGGCGAGCTCACCTTCAATGATTTCTTCCGGTTCGGCCTCCTTCTCATCTTCTTCCAGTAGAGCGGATTCTTCAGCAGCTGAGATCAAATTGAGAAATCGTTCTTTATCGATCTCCAGAGGGTTCAGCTTGTGTTGCTGAGGAGGCTCTGTGTAAGCGACACCGGGCATTACGATCCGGTAGCTGCTGATTGATGGAGTAACATGATGAATGCCGTCTATGATCGTTCCTGTGCCGAGCTCAGTAAGGATGATATTACTATGCCGTCCCATGAGCTCAATGATGATCTTTTTGGCAGAGACGTCTCCAAGCTCATCTCTAGTCTTAACATTTATGTGAATAATTCGTTCCATGCCTACCTGAGTGATACTCTCAATAGCCCCACCTTCACAATGCTTACGCATGAGCATGCAGAACATAGGTGCTTCTGACGGGTTTATGCTGCTTCTTTCTGTAAGATGCAGACGCGGATATGTCGGATTAGCAGAGAGCAATAGCTTGCCGCCGCCACCGGCACCCCGCAGGTTGAAGATAAGATCGTGATTGCTCGGTTGATATATTTTGCCTATACGCGCACCGATGAATGATTGCAGTTCGTGCACGATAGCTCGGGTAACAATGCCGTCTAATGCCATGATAAAGCTCTCCTGTCGACGTGAAATGAATTTCTGAAAATATAAGAAAGTATAAGTTTCACATCATACTTTATATCTTATATTTCTTGTTTAAACGCTTACCGCCCTTATAAGAACACCGAAGACGTTTAAGCTTACCTCTCTATGATGCCATACTTTGGGACATTCGTGCAAAAGGGGAATTGGTTAGGCGGTGATATTATTGGACGACCTTGAATACACTTGGTCATGAACAGGTGGAAAAGCTGTGCGCCGCCGGAAGTCAAGAAACGACCGGGAGGGAAAGAAAAGTCATGGAACAAAACAGTTGGCACCGGCTCGGTGCAGAAGAGCTGCAGAAAATGTTCAATGTCCATCCGAGGACGGGCCTCAGTGGAGAGGATGCCGCGGAGCGACGGAAGCAAAATGGGTATAACGAGCTGTCCGAAGGAAAGACCGTATCCCCGTTTACCCTGCTGTTGAACCAGTTTAAGGATTTCATGGTGCTTGTGCTTATGGGTGCGACGCTCGTATCCGGTTTGCTTGGCGAATATTTGGATGCCATCACGATCATCGCGATTATCCTTTTAAACGGAGCCCTTGGGTTTGTTCAAGAGTTCCGCGCCGAACGTTCGCTAAGAGCTTTAAAACAGCTCTCCGCACCTTCTGCCAAAGTACTGCGTGGGGGGAACAGTGAGGTCATTCCAGCAAAGATGTTAGTACCAGGTGATATTGTCTTGCTGGAGAGTGGTGATCGAATACCCGCGGATATACGATGGCTGGATTGCAGTTCTCTATATGTGGAGGAATCCGCGCTAACTGGGGAATCACTGCCTGTCTCGAAGCATTCGGATGTGATCCGCGCGGAGGAGATTCCGCTCGGCGATCAGAAGAATCTTGGGTTCATGGGCACAATGGTAACCAGGGGTACTGGTAAAGCTATCGTAATTCGTACGGGTATGGACACAGAGATGGGTAAGATTGCAGACCTGATCCAGAATACAGAGTCTCAGGAGACTCCCCTTCAGCATCGTCTCGAGCAGTTAGGAAAAATTTTGATCTATGTATCACTAGGTTTAACTATTGTAGTTGTAGCAGCCGGTATTTTACATGGACAGCCTGCCACAGCAATGTTCTTGGCCGGGGTAAGCTTGGCGGTCGCTGCGATTCCGGAAGGGCTTCCGGCCATTGTAACCATCGCACTTGCGCTGGGTGTGCAGAGGATGATCAAACGAAAGGCCATCGTTCGTAAATTACCTTCAGTGGAAACCTTGGGCTGCGCATCCGTCATCTGTTCGGACAAGACGGGTACATTGACTCAGAATAAAATGACGGTGACCCGATTATGGACGGGCGGACGTGGCCTTGAAGTAACAGGTGAAGGTTATGCTCCGAACGGACAGGTTCTGGAGAAAGGTAAACCGGTAGATCTCAAAAATGATCAAAGTTTAAGACGGATGCTACAGGTGGGTGCTTTGTGCAGTAATGCGGAGATTATTGAGACCTTTCCGACCGAAGTGCGAGGTAAGCGTAAAGGGAAGGATAAGGAGATTGTAGTTGATAAATCTTCTGACAGCTCATCGATCTGGGAACTCAAAGGAGATCCAACGGAAGGAGCTCTAGTAGCGCTTTCAGGGAAGATGGGTTTGACCGCCCAGACGCTAGCCGTAACCTACTCCCGTGAGAAGGAATTTCCTTTTGATTCCGAGCGGAAGTTAATGTCAGTTATTATTGGTCATCCCGGAGGAAGGATGGTATGTACGAAAGGCGCGCCAGATGTGCTGCTTAATCGCTGTTCGTATATGCTCTGGGAGGGCGGTGTCGTGCCTTTAACGCCAACATTGCGGCAGAAAGTACTTGATGCCAATGAGCAAATGGCTTCAGGTGCACTTCGTGTCCTAGGTATGGCTTATCGTGATATGCGTCCAAGTGAACATGTGGATAGTGAAAAGGATGCGGAGTGCCAACTTGTCTTTATCGGATTGGCTGGAATGATTGATCCGCCACGGCGTGAAGTTCGCGATGCCATTAGCGTCACACGCCGAGCAGGAATTAAGACTGTGATGATTACTGGGGACCATGGAACGACTGCAGAGGCCATTGCTCACCAATTAGGAATTCTGCAACGTGGGGGCACAGTATTAACAGGGGCTCAACTGACTCGGATGGATGATGATGAGCTGGATAAAGTATCGGATAATGTGTACGTATTCGCCCGCGTATCTCCAGAGCATAAGCTTCGTATTGTGAAGTCTTTGCAGCGCCGTGGTCATGTTGTGGCTATGACCGGAGACGGAGTCAATGATGCTCCAGCCATTAAAGCGGCAGATATAGGAATATCTATGGGGATCACTGGAACAGATGTGACCAAGGAAGCATCTTCATTAGTGTTAGGGGATGACAACTTCTCAACCATTGTTGCGGCCATTGAAGAGGGTAGAAACATCTATGAGAACATTCGTAAATTCATTCGATACCTGCTTGCATCAAATGTAGGGGAAATCTTGACCATGTTCTTTGCCATGATGCTCGGTCTGCCTCTGCCATTAGTGCCTATTCAAATTTTATGGGTCAACTTGGTGACAGACGGACTGCCAGCGATGGCGCTTGGTGTTGACCAGCCTGAGAAGGACTTAATGGAGCATAAGCCGCGTGGTGCAAAGGAAAATATTTTTGCCCGTCGTTTAGGGTGGAAGATCATAAGCCGTGGATTTTTAATCGGTTTATGTACGTTAGGAGCATTTTGGCTAACCTTACGTGTAGCACCAGAGAATCCAGCGCAGCTGATTCGAGCACAATCTGTAGCTTTTGCAACACTTGTTATGGCTCAGTTGATTCATGTCTTCGATTGCCGCAGTTCTCGTTCGGTGTTCCATCGAAATCCGTTCCAGAATAAGTACCTAGTTCTTGCTGTATTGTCATCCGTGATTTTGATGCTGGCTGTTATGTATATTCCATTTCTCCAACCCGTCTTTAAAACAGTGCCGCTTAATTTCCGTGAATGGTGTCTAGTATTTGTAACAGCGGGGATTCCGACCTTCTTGATGGGGGCTGGCAGTGTTTGGGGCGGTAAACGTAATCGTGGTCGTAGCGGCAGTAATTCGATGATAAAAAGTACAAAAATTTCGGCATAAAGTTAATAGTAACGCTCCATTCCTAAAGGTATACTTGTTGCAGTTAACAGCTCGTATCTAACTTAACATAACCTTTAGGAGTGGACTTTCAATGGAATTCACAAAAATGCACGGCCTAGGCAATGACTTCATCGTAGTTTTCGGCGAGCAAGAGCTACCAAGCAATGCAGCAGATCTTGCTGTAACGTTATGCAATCGATTCTTCGGAATTGGAGCGGACGGACTTGTATACATCCTTCCGTCTGAACGCGGCGATTACATGATGCGCATTATGAACTCTGATGGCTCGGAAGCAGAGCAGTGCGGAAATGCCATTCGCTGTGTATCCAAATATGTCTACGACCATGGCCTGGTAAACTCCGAGCAGATTGTTATTGAAACGATTGGTGCCGGAGAACAAAAGGTTACCTTGAATGTAAAAGACGGTGTAGTGGAAACTGTAACGGTTGATATGGGTGAACCTGTATTGTCCGGTCTTCAAATTCCGGTAGCTATTGATGCAGAACCCGTGCTCTCAGAGCGGATTGAATCGGATGGAACCGAATTTAAGTTTACTGCAGTATCTATGGGTAATCCTCATTGCGTTATCTATGTAGAAGATGCAGTTTCTTTCGATCTTGCGACATGGGGACCTAAGCTAGAGGTACATCCATTGTTCCCGAGAAAGGTAAACGTCGAGTTCGCGACGGTTCTGGATCGAGGCAGAGTAGATATGCGGGTATGGGAACGCGGAGCTGGACCAACACTTGCTTGTGGGACTGGAGCCTGCGCAACTTTAGTGTCTTCTGTACTCAATGGTCTGACAGACCGGGCGGCTTGGATTAGTCTAAAGGGTGGCGATCTCTATATTGAATGGAACGAAGAGGATAATCATGTGTATATGACAGGTCCTGCCGAGGTTGCATTCACAGGCAGTGTAGACATTTAGAAAAACACTTAAAAAGGCAGCCTAAGAGTAATCTCTTGGGCTGTCTTTTTGTGTTTCCACATCCTTGCGACTTTATGTAGCCGAATAATGGAAGGGATAACCGAGAATAATACCCCTAAGATTGAAAAAAAGGGGGGACCTTGTTGAACATAAACGGGATAAACAGAAGAAACAAATCCGCTAAGGAACAACAAGGAGCCTCAGGTCATGAAGATACTCGAATTCCGAGGCTTACCGATGATTTGGACCAAACGCTCGACCAAATAGATAATGAGTTGGGTCATAGTCCTGATCTCAAAATTCGTCAGGTAAAGATCGGAGGTGAGAGCCCCGTTCAAGCAGCAGCGATTCATCTTAATGGTCTTGTCAACAAGGAAACGGTCGATGAATTCGTAATCGGTTCGTTACTCGGAATCACAGACGAAATGCTCAAAGAGAACATCTCTGCAACAAATGATCTTAAGGAATTCGTATTGAACCGTGCTTTGGAAATAGGTCAAGCACAGCTGCAAGAGGAGTGGAATGAGGTTCTACTGGCGATCCTTTCTGGCAAAACGGTCATTCTGATTGAAGGTTATGACAGTGCAATTGTGTGTGAGACCGAGGGAGGAGAAGCTCGCTCCGTCAGCGAACCATCCACCCAACTAGTCGTGCGAGGCCCAAAGGATAGTTTTGTTGAATCTGTAGCTACGAACATTTCCTTGATTCGGAGAAGAATTAAGTCTTCTAAGCTAAGACTAGAACATTTAAAGATCGGAAAGGTAACTCACACAGATGTGGCCCTCATGTACATTAAAGACAATGCAGACGAGAAGTTGGTAGAAGAGGTGAGAAATCGGCTACAACAGATTAATGTCGATGCCATCATGGAATCAGGTTATATCGAAGAGCTGATTCAGGATAAAACCTTCACACCTTTTCCAACCATTAATAATAGTGAACGGCCTGACGTTGCAGCGACGAACCTATTAGAGGGTAGGGTTGTGATCATTATAGATGGCACCCCGTTTGTATTGATTTTGCCTGCGGTATTTACACTGTTTTTTCAGTCTGCCTCGGATTATGCTCAAAGGTTCGATATTACAATTCTCATGCGTCTTGTTCGATATATCAGTTTTATTGTACTAATTCTTGGGCCTTCCGTTTATATAGCGTTAACCACTTACCATTATGAGATGATTCCTACAACCCTGTTAATCAATCTATTATCACAACGTGAAAATGTACCTTTTCCTGCTTTTGTGGAGGCACTCCTGATGGAGGGAGCGTTCGAGATCATTAGAGAAGCTGGAGTAAGGATGCCGCGTGCAGTGGGACAGACTGTATCCGTTGTAGGGGCGCTTATTTTGGGTCAGGCAGTAGTGGAAGCAGGAATTATCACACCGGTTATGGTTATTGTAGTAGCGCTGACAGGGATTGCGAGCTTTGCTATACCTGCGTATAACATGGCGATATCAGGAAGAATTATCCGTTTCGGATTTTTAGTACTGGCCGGTATGTTTGGTTTTTATGGGATTACTTTAGGCTTAATTGTTTTGCTTGCACATATGAATAGTCTGCGTTCATTCGGTGTCCCTTATCTATCCCCTATTGTGCCTATATCCTCACATGGTCAAAAAGATGCGTTCTTAAGACTGCCCTTATGGGCTTTGAGAACGGAGCGAGTTTCTACAACAAAGAGGCAAGAAGGCATTTCGGAAGGAAAGAAGATCTCAACAGGACATGAACAGAATGTTTCTCCTAAAATCCTTGAAAAATCTACTGGGGCAGAGCATCCAAAAAAAGGAGCGCAGGATGAAGAGTAATCGCACTATTTTTATTGGGGTTGTCCTGCTATGTTTATTGATATTTCTCAGTCTTACAGGCTGCTGGGACAGTGTGGAGTTAAATAGAAGGGCAATCGTTTCTGGAGTGGCTATTGATAGAGGTCCTACAGATGAGGAAAAATATGTATTATCTTTTCAGATTATAATTGCTGACGAAATCTCTGGCGAGAACGCCAGAGGTACTTCGCCAGTCGTAGTATATAAAGGCAGTGGACGTACAATGTTTGAAGCGTTGGCTAATGCCTCGCGTCAGACTGCGCGTTTCTTGTCCTTAGGACATATCCGAGTGATCGTTATTTCGGAGAAGTTTGCTCGCGAAGGTATCAAAGATATGATGGATGTCCTAGAAAGAGAGAGTGAAACTAGGCTAAGCAGTTTTATTTTTATATCAAAGGGACAGCCGGCGGTAGATAGTATGACGACCATGACTACGTTTGGTAAAATACCCGCCAATGATCTAGTGGAGAAGCTGCAGACGACCTCTAAACAGTATGGATATAATTACCGGATGGAAGTAGACGATATAATTCGTGGTATTCAAATTCCAGGTGGTGGGCCTATCGTCAATGGGGTAATGGTAACAGGCGAATTGGACAAAAAAGATAATAACGACAGTTTGAAAAATATAGATCCTGAGGCCATTCTTAGAGTTACAGACTTCGCTGCATTTAAAGAGGACAAGCTGAAAGGCTGGCTACGAGGTGATGAAGCTATAGGCACTGCCCTGCTAAAGAATAAAATTACACAAATTCCAGTAGTGGTTTCGATTGGTGAGGATGAATATGTAGCGTTCATCGTGTATTTATCTCAGGTACATATTCATGCTGATGCGAAGGACGCGGAGCATCCGGTAATCACAATAAATATCACTGAGCAGGCAGGTTTGAAAGAATCGCCTAATGCTTTGGATTTGACAGATCCCAAGGTCTTAAATAATCTTTCGGAACTTCTAGAACAGAGTATCAATGATAAGTTACATGCAGCTGTCTCAGCAGCTCGTTCGTTAAAAAGCGATTATCTTGGATTTGGTGAAGTTGTAGAACGAGAGAATCCGCGGGGGTGGAAGCAAGTAAAAGATCATTGGGATAGCATATTTGCAACCTGTGAGATCAAGTTTAATGTGGATATAGTTATTCGGCATACCGACATGCGGAGTGATTCCTTTCAGTCCAAAAAGAAATGATAATTTAGGAGGGCAGCTATGGGAAATATAAAAATAGGACTACTTCAATTTTTCACCCTGACAGTGTTGTTTGAACTAGGGACGGCGCTGGTAGTGAATCTTGGAATGGAGTCTGATAAGGATGCTTGGATTTCCATATTGCTGGGGAATTTGATAGGATTAATTGTTTTTGCAGGATATGCCTATCTTTATAGAAAGTTTCCGAATCTGCCCCTTACGGCATATATCCGGCAACTATTTGGTAAATATGTGGGTTCGTTGATATCCATAGCTTATATCGTGATATTTCTTAATTTGGCTGGTCGTGATCTGCGAGATGGTAGCTCTATGCTAGTTATGGCTACTATGCACAGGACGCCGTTATTCATTGTAGCGATGTTAATGGTATTATCTAGTGCTTATGTATTGCATAAAGGAGTAGAAGTGCTGTCCCGAACTTCGTTGGTGTTTGCGGTGATTGTGATATTAATCGGTTTATTTTGTTCGAGCATGTTAATGTTCTCGGGCTCCATTAATTTGAACCGTTTGCTCCCTGTTTTTGAGAATGGAATTAAGCCAATTGTTTCTTCTGTTTTACATCAAAACTACATTTTCCCTTTTGGTGAAATGATCTGTTTTACTATGCTTATGCCCTATCTGAATAACGTTAAAAAAGGTCCTTGGGTAATCGCAGCGGGCATATTTGTATCAGGTATACTGTTAAGTATGACCATGGCCTTAAATATATCGGTGCTTGGTACAGATATTGTCAGGCGTTCTCCGTTCCCCTTAATGCCTACGATCAGTAAGATCTCTATCTCCGATTTTATTCAACGTGTGGATATTCTAATTGTCATGGTGCTAATAATCGGTGTTTTTTTCAAATTGTCTGTTTTTTTTGCAGCAGCACTTATTGGGATTTCAGAATTGTTCAAGATTCCTTACCGAAGAATGGTGTATCCGGTAGCTCTCATAATCCTGTTCAGTTCGATGCTGAATGCCCGAAGCTTCACAGAACATATTGAAGAGGGAGGGAAACTGCTATACACGGTCTTTCCCTTCTTTATGGTGTTGATTCCATTGCTCCTAATTATTATTACAGCGATAAGAAGTCACAGTTCCCCTCCTCGTTCTGGTTGATGCCCCGTCTTCCAGGCTAGGATATCGGGAATAATCAGGCATAGCAATAAAATACAAGCAGCGACTTTCTCAGAGGGGGTATATAGCAAGTAATTTAGAATATAACCGATATTGCCCAGACCATATCCGTACATCCAATCTCCCAAATACAGAAATAATAAGCAGAGAATGCATAAGAGTAGAATTACCGTGTATTTTCGGATCAGAAACTTTCTTGTTTTTTTCTTCACTTAAATACCCCTTTTATTGTTTTTAACGTTAGTATGAGGCTTTTAATACTTGATCATTCATACCACTGGGGGTTGATTGCTTTTCTTATGAAAGCTTATCATCCATAGCGATTTATGTTACATTAGTATGAAACTAAAGTAGAACCTAATGTGACAGGGGAGGATCTTGCAGTGAAGCCGGATTTACGTTCCGCATGGGGAAACAAAGTATTGGTCGGAGACGGAGCGATGGGTACCTATTTATATCAGAAGGGTTTCCCTGTCGGCATTTCCTACGAAGAATTAAATTTGACCTCTCCGGGGGTTATCGAAGATGTCCATCGCAGCTATATCGATGCAGGAGCAGTGCTGCTAGAAAGCAACACCTTCTCAGCGAATTTTGACAGGCTGTCCAAATATGGTTTGGAGTCCAAGGTTGAAGAAATTAATCGCGCCGGAGTAAGAATCGCTCGTAAAGCTGCTGGAGATACAGGCTATGTATTAGGTGCTGTAGGCTCTATTCGCGCCGGTAAGCGTGCAAATCTCTCATCGACAGAGTTGAAAAAGTATTTTACACAGCAGATTACAGCATTATTAGAAGAAGAAGTAGACGGTATTATGCTAGAAACCTTTTACGATGTCGAGGAACTGCATCTTGCGCTAAGAACAGTACGTAAACATAGTACTCTCCCAGTCATTTGCCAATTTGCTGTGGATGAATCGGCACGTACATTAGATGGATTGACTTTACCAGAGGCTTTCCGGATCTTAGAAGGTGATGGAGCGGATATCATCGGATTTAACTGTAATACTGGCCCAAACGGGATTAAGAGAGCACTAAAAGCGGTACAAGGCAATCTTATTCTACCTACCTCGGTCTATCCGAATGCGGGCGTTGCGGATTATGTAGATGGAGAATATCGGTATGGAGCCTCACCGGAATATTTCGGACAAATGGCAGTTACTTTTGCAGAAATGGGTTGCAGAATTATTGGGGGCTGCTGTGGTACTACTCCGCAGCATATTGCTGAAATTTCTTCCGCATTGAAAGATTACGTACCTCAGCCACTTCCAGAACCGACGCTTCCGACTGTGGAGCGTGTATCTTTGCAGGAGCATTTTGGCGAAGATGAGGGAAGAGATGGTCGTGAGCCGAACCTGCTTGATCTAGTCAAGGAACGTCATACAGTTATCGTTGAGCTTGATCCACCTCGTGATTTGGATATCGGCAAGTTCATGAAGGGTGCAGAAGCGTTGAGAAGAGCAGGTGCGGATGCGCTGACACTCGCCGATAACTCACTGGCTGTTACACGGATGAGCAATATGGCTTTGGGCCATTTGGTGCATGCTAAAACTGGACTCCGTCCACTAGTGCATATTGCTTGTCGCGATCGCAATCTGATTGGTACCCAATCGCATTTGATGGGTTTTGATGCGCTAGGAATTGATCATGTGTTAGCGGTGACTGGAGATCCAGCGAAATTCGGAGATCTTCCCGGCTCAAGTTCGGTTTACGACTTAACCTCTTTTGAGATTATTCGTATGATTAAGCAGTTGAATGATGGCATTTCCTTTTCAGGTAAACCTTTGAAGCAGAAAGCAAATTTTGTTATCGGTGCTGCCTTTAACCCGAATGTTAAACATTTAGATAAGGCCGTACAGCGACTGGAGAAGAAAATTGCCTCTGGTGCAGATTATATTATGACTCAGCCTGTCTACGATCAGCAGCTTATCGTAAAGATCGCTGAGGCAACTGCACATCTGGATATTCCCGTGTTTATTGGTGTGATGCCACTGGCTAGTGGGCGTAATGCAGAGTTCCTGCATAACGAGGTTCCGGGAATCCAGCTTACGGATGATGTCCGGAATCGAATGAAGGGACTTGAAGGAGAAGCAGGAAGAGCTGAAGGGGTCGCCATCGCCAAGGAATTGTTAGATGTAGCTACAGCCCATTTTAATGGGATCTATTTAATGACACCTTTCATGTTCTATGATATGAGCGCACAGCTGATCGAGTATGTATGGGAGAAATCAGGACGTAAATTGTCCCCCTTGTTTCGCTAGTAATAATCAATTACAATAGTGTAATGGATGTGATTCCGTTGTCATTTAGCATGACCGGATACGGTCAATCGTCCCTGCAATTCGGCGGCTACAAGATTATGTTCGAAGTGAAATCGGTGAATCACCGGTACTGCGAAGTTGTACTGCGGATGCCCCGGGATTGGACGGGTTATGAGGATGTGCTGAGAAGAAAGGTTCAGCAGCACGTCAAACGGGGAAGGATAGATGTTACCATCAATAGAGAGCACGATGAGTCGTCTTCCGGACCGGTTCTGAATCGCTCTACTGTCATGACTTATCTTAAGGCAGCAGATCAGCTTAAGAACGAGTATGGTTTGTCCGGTGAGTTGACTCTACGTGATATACTTTCTATACCCGGTATTATGGAAAGCAAAGATGAGGCTGCGGGTGCCGTGTCCGCGGCCTTAGAAGACTACTCTGAAATGTTGGAGACGGGACTTGAGCAGAGTTTGCAGTCTCTGCTAGAGATGCGCGCCCGTGAAGGCAGTTTTCTAGCCGCTGATATTGAACAGCGTCTCAATCATCTCGAATCCATGCATGCTGAAATGGTCGAACTTGCACCTGTTGTAATCATTGAATATCGTGACAAGCTTCGTCATCGATTAAATGAGTTAAATGATGGGACGTTCGCTTTTGATGAGCATAAATTCGGGATGGAAATCGCTATTTTTGCAGATCGCTGTAATATTGATGAAGAGTTGACCCGGTTGTATAGTCATTTCGAACAATGCAGAACCCTCCTGAAGGGGAAAGGACCGGTAGGACGCAAGCTGGATTTTCTCATTCAGGAGATGAACCGGGAGACGAATACAATCGGATCGAAATGTAATCATTTAACACTCGTGGGTCTTGTGCTAGACATGAAAGCTGAGCTGGAGAAGATTCGCGAACAAGCGGCAAACATAGAGTAACCGGGAACAGGCAATAGCATAGAACTTTATGGGGGGAACTACCGGAACATGGCAATCAAACTTATCAACATTGGCTTTGGGAATATTGTGTCCGCCAATCGCATTATTTCCATCGTCAGTCCGGAATCTGCACCAATCAAACGCATTATCCAGGAGGCTCGAGATCGACATATGTTGATCGACGCCACCTATGGCCGACGGACTCGTGCCGTAATCATTACAGATAGTGATCATGTCATTCTGTCGGCTGTACAGCCGGAGACTGTAGCGCATCGCTTATCCAGTAAAGATGACGACAACGACGAATAACAACTAAATGGAGTGTATTATGTCAAAAGGATTGCTCATCATATTATCCGGACCTTCCGGCGTGGGTAAAGGTACTGTATGTACTGCGCTACGACCGAAGATGCCCGAACTTGTCTACTCAGTTTCTGCTACTACTCGCAGTCCGCGTGCGGGTGAGGAAGACGGCGTGAATTATTTTTTCAAAAGCAAAGAGGAGTTTTCGGCTATGATAGAAGCCGATCAACTGCTTGAATATGCGGAGTACGTAGGTAATTTTTACGGTACTCCACGTGATTTTGTAGAGAGAACTCTCAATAACGGCAAAGATATTATTCTCGAAATTGAGGTTCAGGGAGCTCTCAAAGTTAAAGAAAAATTTCCTGAAGGTATTTTTGTGTTCCTTCTTCCACCTTCTATGGATGAGCTGAAGGACCGCATACGCGGACGGGGTACGGAACATCCAGATGTGATCGATCACCGCATGACTGTAGCGGAGGATGAGATTAATCTAATGCAGCATTATGATTATGCTGTTGTAAATGATGAGATTGATCTGGCCTGTAAGAGAATAGAAAGCATTATTATCGCCGAACATTGTAAAGTTAGATAATGAATGCTGCAAGGCTGAAGGTATTACCAGTAAACTATGAAGAGGTGTCCCTGTGCTATATCCATCAATTGATGAAATGATGACCAAGGTTGACAGTAAGTATTCGCTCGTTGTAGCCGCAGCACGTCGTGCTAGACAATTGCGTGAGGGTGGCAAGACAGATGTGAAGAACCCTAGATCGCATAAATTCGTCGGTGTTGCTCTTGAGGAAATTTACGAAGATCGCATTACGCTTACCCGTGGTGAAGAGTAGTCTCAAGCCTATTTAGATATGACCTTTTGTAGAAACGGATACCGCCTATTTGTTATTAGGCGATGCCGTTTCTTCTTGGGTTATGGAGCAATTATGGGTCTTTAATGAATGCTGATAGCCCAAGACCGGGCTGTTTCTGACAACCGGAAGGTTGTTATTTTTTTCTCAAAATATAAGAAGTTTAAGAAATAGATCATTCGTTGTAAGAGAAGGGAACAGGGGGGAGATCATGTTGAAGAGCTTAAAGGGGAAGACTATTTTACTTGGGATTACAGGGGGAATTGCCGCTTACAAAGCAGCAGCCCTGACCAGTAAGCTTGTCCAAAAAGGAGCCGAGGTTCATGTCATTATGACAGCTTCGGCAAAGCAGTTCATTACAGAATTAACTCTACAGTCACTGTCGAAGCAACGAGTATATAGCGATACATTCCAGGAACGGGATCCATCCTCCATCTCGCATATTGATTTGGCTGATTCGGCGGACCTTGTGATAGTAGCACCAGCAACTGCAAATATTATTGCTAAAATGGCGCACGGAATTGCGGATGATATGTTATCCACAACGTTACTCGCTACTACTGCACCTATAATGGTGGCACCGGCTATGAATGTTCATATGTATCAGCATCCCGCTGTACTTAGCAATTTGGATACCCTCGCTAAACGAGGTATTCAGTTTATTGAGCCTGGAGAAGGTCTGCTGGCATGTGGTTACGTGGGTAAAGGACGTTTAGAGGAACCAGAGACTATTGTAAGTAATGTTGAGGATTTTTTTGCGTTGCAAGAAAGTGTGAAGTCTAGTCCACTCAAGGGTAAAGAGATCGTCATCACAGCTGGTGGTACAGTAGAACGGATTGATCCGGTACGCTATATCTCCAATGATTCCTCCGGTAAGATGGGTTTTGCATTGGCACGTGCTGCACGTGCTATGGGTGCTGAGGTTACCTTGATTGCTGCGCGAACAGATGAAGCGCCTCCGCAGGACCCGGATATGAATGTCATTCGTGTTCAATCTGCACAAGAGATGTACGATGCGGTTACTGCGCAGTGGGATAGCTGCGATATCATGATCAAGGCGGCTGCTGTATCGGATTACCGGCCTAAGCAAAGTGAGCCATCCAAAATTAAAAAAAGTGGAGATACACTGACACTTGAGCTTATAAAAACAACGGATATTCTGGAAACGCTAGGTAAGAACAAAGACAAGCAGTTCTTGATCGGCTTTGCTGCGGAGACGGGAAACACAGAATTTTATGCAAAGGACAAGCTGGTCCGCAAAAACTGCGATCTCATTGTTGCAAACAATGTAGCGGCTGCAGGAGCCGGATTCGGATCGGATACGAATATTGTATCGATTTATGATGTAGATGGATTGGTGCTCGAATTGCCACAATTGTCTAAGGATGAGGTCGCTCGCCGCTTGCTGACGCTCGTGGCAGAGCGGATTACTGGAGCTTCATTATAATGGATATTGCCAAGGTCATTGTGGATGTGCCTGTACGCAGCACTGACCGGCCATTTGATTATAGTATTCCAGAATCACTAAAGTTATGGATTGAAGTGGGCAGCCGAGTAGCAGTACCGTTTGGACACCGCACGGTGCAAGGCTTTGTCGTTTCTCTGGAGTCAGGTGAAACAGTAGTGAATCCTGGTCTTAAGGCTATTCAAGAGGTGCTGGATTTGCTTCCACCTTTATCTCCTGAATTAGTTGAGCTAGCGGACTGGATGAGTAAAAGATATGCATGCAGACGAATTTCAGCCCTGCAAGCGATGCTGCCCACTGCTCTAAAAGGGAAGGCAGAACGACTGATTTCGCTAGGAGATGTGGAAGAAGAAGCAGCATTTTCTGATGATGAATTATTCCCTATGTTTGCAGATACAGGGAATGAGGAACGACTAATTACTGAGTTTATCGGACGTAATGGCGAAGTTTCCATGAAGCAGCTCACCCGTGCATTTCCGGAGGCTGCGGAGACGGTGAAGTTCATGCTAAGACGTGGAGTTCTTGTAGAGAGCCAATCGATTAAAGATAAAATGGGCAAGAAGAAGCTGAAAGCAGTAGATCTTGCGATAGGGATCACGGCTGCTCGTGAGGCGTTGAATAAATTCCCCAAAAAGTCCGCGCGACAGAAGGAAGTACTTAGCTTTCTGATTGAAAGGGAAGCTACACTCCCAATGGCGCTTAAGGAAGTCTTGTCTGCACTTCAAGTGACGGCAAGCACCGTGAAGGGTTTAGAGGAAAAAGGCTTTATCGAAATCAGTGAAATCGAAGTCTATCGCGACCCTTATCAAGGACGTGATTTTAAGCCTACTACGCCTCTGCCACTTACAGCAGAACAAGAGATTGTATACACACGTATTTCACGAACGCTAGAAGAACAGCTCCATGAAGTTTTTCTGTTACATGGCGTTACGGGGAGCGGTAAGACAGAAATCTATTTGCAATGTATCAAACGTTGTTTGGATCAGGGTAGACAGGCCGTAGTGCTCGTCCCAGAAATCGCATTAACGCCGCAGATGGTGGAGCGCTTTAAGGGGCGCTTCGGAAGTGGTGTCGCGGTAATGCATAGCCGATTATCTGTTGGCGAACGTTACGATGAGTGGCGCAAAATCCGTGAAGGAAAGGCTACGGTTGCCGTTGGCGCCCGTTCAGCGGTGTTTGCCCCGTTCTCTAACCTAGGTTTGATTATTATGGATGAAGAGCATGAAACCTCATATAAGCAGGAGGAAAATCCGAAATATCATGCCCGTGATGCAGCTATTCGCAGAGCCGAACAGTGTGGGGCAGCCGTGATTTTAGGCTCCGCCACGCCTTCGTTAGAAAGCTATCATGCTGCCAGAGCGCAGAGTGATATTCATTTTTCACCAGTCCTTCTAGAGATGCCTACCCGCGCGCTTGGTAACGAACTACCGAAGGTAAATGTCGTGGATATGCGGGAAGAGCTTAAAGAAGGTAATCGCTCAATGTTCAGTCGAAAGCTTCATGCTGCATTGGCTGAAAGACTGGAACGTGGAGAACAGACCGTGTTATTGCTTAACCGTAGAGGTTTCTCGACGTTTGTTATGTGCCGGAGTTGCGGATATGTAGCAGGCTGCCCCGAGTGTGATATTTCATTAACGTACCATAGTCGTAGTGACAATTTGCGTTGTCATTATTGTGGTCATGCTGAACCGGCACCTAAGCTTTGTCCAGAGTGTGGAAGTGAGCATATCCGGTTCTTCGGAACGGGGACGCAGCGGGTGGAAGAAGAGCTTGGTAAGTTGTTTCCTGGGATACGGGTGATTCGTATGGACGTGGATACAACGACAGAAAAAGGTTCGCATGAGAAGCTGCTGAATCAATTCAGAGACAAAAAAGCGGATGTTCTGCTAGGCACTCAGATGGTAGCAAAAGGTTTGGATTTTCCTGACGTAACTCTTGTTGGCGTAATTACAGCAGATTCAGCGTTGAACCTGCCCGATTTTCGTGCAGCGGAGAAGACCTTCCAATTGCTTACACAAGTTGCTGGAAGAGCAGGTCGGCATCAGCTTCCGGGTGAGGTCGTTGTTCAGTCCTATACACCAGAGCATTATTCTATTATTCATGCTAGCGGGCATGACTATCTCTCTTTTGTAAGGGAAGAGCTGAAGCATCGCAGAGGGCTACATTATCCGCCTTATTGCAGACTGATACTCGTTACATTATCCCATGAGCAGTTACCGCTACTACTCCGGATGGCAGAGAATTACGCTATGAATCTGCAGGGGAAGGCCAGAAATCTAAGATGGTATGGGAGTCTAGATAAGCTAACCACAGATGTACTAGATCTGTTAGGTCCAGTAGCTTCTCCAATCCCTCGCTTAAAGGGTAGATATAGATTCCAATGTATGATAAAATGGCGCGGCGCCATCGATGTGATAGGGCTTGTTCGACAAGTGGCTGAGGAGTTGGAGGATTCTGTACGGGATACAGGGCTCCAGATCAGCATTGATGTTGATCCGCAAATGTTGATGTAAATCGTTATCATGTTACAATGTAAAAAAAGAGCTAGATCAATAAACTCTAAATATAGAGATGTACAGAACGGGAAGGTGTTTTTAATGGCGATACGTATGATCGTTAAGGAACCGGATGAAGTGTTGCACAAAATAGCAAAAGAAGTAACTGTAGTTACACCTAATGTTAAAAAATTGTTAGATGATATGGCTGATACGATGTATGACGCTGAAGGTGTAGGGCTGGCAGCTCCACAAGTTGGTATTTTGAAGCGCCTAATTGTGGTGGATGCAGATGAAGAGCACGGGCTGATCAAAATGATTAATCCGGAAATCATCGGTACAGAAGGGGAGCAGCTAGGACCTGAAGGATGTCTTAGTATTCCCGGATTGAATGGTGATGTACGCCGTGCAGAGACAGTAACCGTGCGTGGTCTTAACCGTGAAGGAAAAGAAATTACCATTACCGGCAGTGGTTTACTTGCTCGGGCTTTTCAACATGAGATTGACCATCTGAACGGAGTACTGTTTACCGATATCGCTGAAAAAGTATACGAGATGACAGCTGAACGCAATGAGACTGAGGAGTGAGGATATGAAGATTGTATTCATGGGAACCCCAGCCTTTGCGGTACCAAGCTTGCAAATGCTGATGGATGAAGGCTATGAAGTTGTAGCAGTCGTCACCCAACCAGATCGACCGCAAGGACGTAAAAAGATCTTGGCTCCTTCACCAGTTAAAGAAGCCGCATTATCTCTCGGTTTACCTGTGCTCCAGCCTGAACGGATGCGCAAACCTGAGGCTGTCGCAGAGCTAGCTGCATATGAGCCTGACCTGATTGTTACAGCGGCTTATGGTCAAATTTTGCCTAAAGCTGTATTGGATTTGCCGCGTAATGGTTGTGTGAATGTTCATGGTTCACTACTTCCTAAATACCGGGGTGGCGCACCGATTCAACGTAGTATCATTAACGGTGAGAAGGTTACCGGCGTTACCTTGATGTATATGGCTGAAGGACTTGACACTGGAGATATGATCTCGCGCGTCGAGGTGGCTATCGAGGATGAGGATACTTCCGGCACGATGTTCGAGAAGCTTAGCCTTGCTGGACGTGATCTCTTGAAGTCTGAAATGCCGCGATTAGTAAACGGCCTTGTTCAAGCTTCTCCGCAAGACGACAGTCAAGCGACCTTTGCTCCTAACCTAAATCGTGAGGATGAGCGTTTGGATTGGAACGCTGGCTCACGTGATAACTATAATCGAATTCGTGGATTAGTACCTTTTTCCGGTGCGTTTACGCTTTGGAATGGAGAGACCTTCAAAGTATGGGCTTCAAAAATTCCTGCTGAGCAGAAATCAACTGATAGTGCGCCAGGAACGGTACTTTCGGTCACTGAACATGGTGTCGAGGTTAAGACAGGAGACGGAAGTCTGCTGCTAACTACGGTTCAACCTGCGGGTAAAAAAGCGATGAGCGCTGCGGATTTTAGCCGTGGCGGTGTCATGAAACCAGGGATGGTGCTAGGTTGAGCGCGGGCGGTAACGGTGCGGGCCGATCAGGAGTAAGTCATAACTCTGGTAATAAAAATAGTAACGATCATAAAGCAGTGAGTGGTAAAAAGGGCGGTAGCGGAAATAAAGGTAAAGCTGCTACAGCTTCTTCCCGCGATATCGCTCTCGATATCCTGGTTAAGGTCGAACAACAAGGGGCTTACAGCAACTTATTGCTGAACAGCAGTCTGCAGAAGTCTGCACTCAGCAGAGAAGATGCTGGACTAGTTACAGAGCTTGTCTATGGTACCATTTCTCGGATGAATACACTTGATTATGTGCTCGAGGAATTTGTTAGCAAAGGAATCGCTAAATTGCAGCCCTGGGTGCGTAATTTACTGCGTCTAAGCTTATATCAAATTATGTACCTGGATCGCATACCATCTCATGCAGCTGTAAATGAGGCTGTTAATATAGCTAAGAAAAAGGGCCATCAAGGAATTTCGGGTATGGTTAATGGCGTGCTTCGTAGTGTGCTGCGCGCTGGAAATCTGCCGATAATACCTGATGGATTGGGTCCTGCGAAGCGGATATCTATTCAGTATTCCCATCCTATATGGTTAGTGAAGCGCTGGATTACGGAGTATGGTGTTGACACTGCGGAAGCTATTTGCGCTGCTAACAATGAGCCACCCGCTGTCAGTGTACGCGTAAATACTACGATGATTAGCCGTGAAGCCCTATTGAGTCAGATGATTGAACAAGGTCTGCAAGCTTCTGCTTCTGAAGTAAGTCCTTATGGTATTGTTGTAAAAGGCGGAGGTAATCTGGCTCTTTCATCCTGGTACCGGGATGGATATCTATCTGTTCAGGATGAAAGCTCCATGCTTGTAGCTGAAGCTGTTGCACCTGAGCCTGGAATGAGAGTGCTTGATTGCTGCGCCGCGCCTGGGGGCAAAACGGCCCACATGGGCGAGCTGATGAAAGATGAAGGATCTATTTTCGCTAACGATCTGCATCCACATAAAGCTAAGCTTATCTCGGATCAAGCTGCACGGTTAGGTCTCGAAAGCGTAGTAACAGGCAGTGCAGATGCACTGGAGCTGGAGCATACCTTAGAGCATCATTCCTACGATAGAATTCTTTTGGACGCGCCTTGCTCTGGGCTTGGTGTAATCCGCCGTAAGCCAGATCTCAAATGGCGTAAGCAGCCTGAGGATGTTGTAAGTGTAGCATCACTGCAGGGTCAGCTGCTGCAGTCGGTTTCTAAACTGTTGAAACCGGGTGGTGTTCTGGTTTATAGTACCTGTACGACTGAACAAACGGAAAATAGTGAGGTTGTAGCTGCTTTTTTGGAGCAAAATCCTGATTTCACTTCTATAACATTTGCTTCCCCGCTGTGGGGGAGATTGGAAGGTACTGCGCTGGCTGCAGGTGAGGGGATTCAGTTATTGCCACATCATTATGGCAGTGATGGGTTCTATATCTCCAAGCTTCAAAGAGTCTTGTAATATAGCAAATTTACTGACAATCGTTGTATCTTCCGCCCGCCGGGCTAACGTACGGCGGGCTATTTCTTTTACCGTCTCTGAAATTTGTGTTAAAATAGGAAGAATGAGAAATAATACGCATATCCTTATGAAAGAACAGGTGCTAATAATAATGAAACCTTTAATATATGATTTTTCTTTAGAAGAGTTACAGCAGTGGGCGAAAGATAACGGTGAGCCTGCTTTTCGTGGTGGACAGATTTTTGATTGGTTGTATGTAAAACGTGTAAGTGACTTCGAATCCATGAGCAATTTGTCTAAAGGACTTCGTCAGAAGCTGAACGAGCAATTCTCCATTGCAGCGCTCACTGAGATTACTAAAATGGAATCGAAAGATGGAACAGTAAAATTCCTGTTTGGATTGCATGATGATCATGCGATCGAGACAGTTATCATGAAACATAATTATGGAAATAGCGTTTGTGTAACAACTCAAGTAGGCTGCCGAATCGGCTGTACCTTCTGTGCCTCTACGCTTGGTGGATTGAAACGTGATTTGACAGCGGGTGAAATTGTAGCTCAGGTTGTACGCTCTCAACAGATCTTGGATGAGCGGGGTGAGCGTGTCAGCAGTATTGTTATCATGGGTACTGGTGAGCCGTTTGAGAACTATGATGCAACAATGAGATTCTTGCGTCTTATGATTCATGAGAAAGGTCTAAATATCGGACAACGGCATATTACTGTTTCCACTAGCGGGATTGTGCCGAGCATTTATAAATTTGCAGAAGAAGATACACAAATAAATTTGGCGATTTCGATTCATGCACCTAACGACAAACTGCGTTCGAAGCTAATGCCAGTTAACCGCCGCTTTCCGTTTGATGATGTGATTGAATCTTTACGTTATTATCAAGCTAAGACGGGGCGACGGGTCAGCTTTGAGTATGCATTGATCGGCGGGGTGAATGATCAGCCGGAGCATGCTGAGGAATTAGCAGGTGTGCTTAAGAACATGCTGTGCCACGTCAATTTGATTCCAGTAAACCACGTGCCAGAGCGGAAATATGTACGTACTTCACGCAATGATATCTTTGAGTTTCAACGTATTTTGGCTGACAACGGCGTGAATGTTACCATTCGCCGTGAGCAAGGCCATGATATCGCGGCCGCATGCGGACAGCTGCGTGCCAAACATATGGAGTTGGGGTGAGGATATTTGATCAGAACAGTTCATGCCAGCGATATTGGCCGAGTGCGCTCTGTCAATGAGGATTCGGTCTGGATCGGCGCGACGCGCCACGGTTATACACTCGGCATAATTGCCGATGGGATGGGTGGACATCAGGCTGGTGAAACCGCGAGCAGGCTTGCTTTGGAGACGATGAGGAATACCCTAGACGGGCTCCTGCCTGAGCTTCAGGACGAAGCACTGCGTGATGCGTTATCAGCTGCTATTTTGGAAGCTAACAGCACTGTCTTCAAGGAGGCTTCCAGCAACGATAAGTACCACAATATGGGTACTACTGTCGTTGCTGCCCTGATGAATGGTTCAAACGGATATATTGGCCATATCGGAGACAGCAGAGCCTATTTAATAAAGGACAGTGCAGCAGTTCAATTAACCGAAGATCACACGCTAGTCAATGAGCTGTTCAAGAACGGTCAGATCAGTGTGGAGGAATTAGATAATCATCCGAGACGGAATGTGCTGACGAGAGCACTTGGAACAGATGCTGAGGTGCTGGTTGATTTAGCCCCTGTTACCCTGCTACCTGGGGAACTTTTGCTTCTCTGCAGTGATGGTTTAAGTAATTTTGTTAACAATGAGCATTTGGGCAAGGTAGCGGGAATACATGAGATACCGTTAGAGGAAAGAGCGGACCGCTTACTTCAGTTGGCACTGCTTGCTGGCGGCGGCGATAATATTAGCGTCGCTTTGTTAGAACATCATGGAGAGGCCGCTGTGCCCGAAACAAAGGAGTGGGATTGATGATCGGTCACGAACTGGGCGGCCGTTACCAAGTCATCGAACGGATCGGCGGAGGTGGAATGGCGCTCGTCTATAGAGCACATGACATTCTTTTAAACCGAAACGTCGCCATCAAAGTATTGCGTAATCAATTTGTTCATGACGAGGAATTTATCCGCCGTTTTAGGCGTGAGGCGCAATCAGCTGCATCTTTGTCTCATCCGAATGTGGTTAGTATTTACGATGTAGGACAAGAAGACGAAATTCATTATATTGTCATGGAATATATTGAGGGCAAGAATCTTAATGAAATTATAAAAGAACGAGCGCCATTACAGGTTGACGAGTCCGTAAGGATCGCTTCACAAATCTGTGATGCACTTGATCACGCTCATCAGAATCAAATTATTCATCGGGATATTAAACCACATAATATATTGATCGGGCGCAATGGCCGGGTGAAGGTAACGGATTTCGGTATTGCTCGTGCGGTAACATCTACTACCATTACTCAGACAGGCTCTGTAGTAGGTTCCGTTCATTATTTCTCACCAGAGCATGCCAAAGGTGTCTCAACAGGAGAGAAATCCGACCTGTATTCATTAGGGATTGTACTCTATCAAATGCTTACCGGAAGTCTTCCATTCTTAGGGGAGAGTCCGATTAGCGTAGCTCTAAAGCATCTGCAAGAAGAGTTTGAAGAGCCAAGGCTCATAAATCCACTTATTCCGCAAAGCGTTGAGAATGTAATTCTAAGATCGATGCGTAAAAATCCGGAAGAGCGTTATCAGTCTGCAAAGCAAATGCTGCAGGATTTAGAAACCTGCTTGTTGCCTGAGCGCCGTAGTGAAGCAAAAGTTCTTTTTAACGATGAGGAAGACGAGGATCGAACGCGGGTAATACCAGCGATTAAACCGATCCAAAGAAGCAATGGAAATCGTAATCATCGCCACGACCGGATGGATAATGATGAAGATGATGATGACGATCCGGTACCTGTGAAAAAAGGTAAAAAACAATGGACTAAACCTGCATTATGGATTGGTTTAACTTTAGTGTTACTGCTGGCTATGGCCAGTCTCGTGTGGTACGTTAAATCCCAATTAGTTGTTCCTGAGGTATCGGTTCCTTACGTGGTCGGTAAACAGCTGGAACAAGCGAAGACTGAACTTGAGGATTTGGGGCTTGAGGTTGCTGATCCTATACTGTATGACTACAGTCCGAATTTCGAAGAAAATGTGGTCATGAAGCAAAGTAGGGAAAAGGACGCCAAAGTGAAAAAGGGAGCCTCCCTAATACTAACTGTGAATACGGCGAAACCATTAACTAAGATGCCAGATGTAACGAATTACACTTTCGACGAAGCTGTTAAAGCGCTGATGGCAAAGGGTGTACCTCAAAATCAAATTAAGAATGAACCTCTCTTCGATGAAAATACGGCGGTGGGTAAGGTTGTAAAATCAGACCCAGCCTTTGACAGCGAGTTTGATCCTGAGACGGTTTCAATCACCCTCTACGTTAGTAAAGGAGAAGAAAGTGTCACGATGCCAGACCTCATCGGTAAGACGGAGAGTGAAGCTAAGGCGCTTTTGGAAGAATCCAAACTGGTTCTCGGAGATGTAAAGGAAGAATCCAGCTTCACAGTTGATGAAGGTAAGGTAACGAAAACTTGGGCTTATGAGAAAGGTACCTCTGTTCCACCTGGAACAGCGATTACGATTTACTTAAGTACAGGTTATCCACCTGAAGCCCTGAATTATACCTTTAATGTACCAGTAGCTCCTGCACAGGATGGAAAGAAGAGCAAGATTCGAATTGAGTTCGTTGATGCGCGCAATAATGGTGAGAAACAAGATTGGGGAACGCGTACCATTGGAAAGAGCCAAGTGCTGTCCGTTAATCTAGTGCTTGCTCCGAATAAAGATGGCTCTGTTATTGTTACCCGAGATGGTGTGCTTTTAGACACTTATGTGATTCCATATATTGATGCGAAGAATGGCACGGTGCAAGAACCTGAACCACCGACGGTTCCGACTCCGCAGCCGACTCAGACACCGATAGATCCTACACCTACTGCTGAACCGACCATTGAGCCTGAGATCCTGCCTCCAAGTTCAGACAACGAAGGGTCTACTAATACTGGATCAGCCAATCAGACGGGATTCCTTACTAACAATTCGGTGAATAATGAATCGACCAATAGTGGTAACAACAAGAACAGTAATAAAAATGGTGACAAGCATAATAATAAAAACAAAGACAAATCTAAAGATAAAAGCGATAACTAATCAGGACAGAAGTGCTTGAATAGTTGTGGCAGCGAAGTGACCCGGGGATGTTCAAACTTGGGTCATTTTCGCAAAATCAGGAGAGGAAGGCTCACTATGTATGCCTGAAGGAATAATAGTAAAGGCGTTAAGCGGATATTATTACGTAAAACCGCTTCGTAAAGGATTAATTGCAACAGAGGAAGTTTCAGTTCAATGCAGAGGCCGAGGTATACTTAAGAAAAAGGGGATCGCTCCTCTTGTAGGTGACCGCGTGATCTATATGCTGACTGAGCATGGTGAAGGGATGGTGGATGAGCTTCTCCCTAGAGAATCTGAGTTAATTCGTCCACCTGTAGCGAATGTAAGCCTTGCCGTTCTATTATTTTCTGTGCGGGAACCTGATATGAACCTGAATCTATTGGACAAGTTCCTAGTTCATATAGAGCACTCGGGACTGGAACCTTTAATCGTTCTGACCAAACAGGATTTGGCTAATGATAATGGTGAAGCCACTAAGTATGTTAAAGAGCTCTATGAAGATATTGGTTATGAAGTGATGGTTACAAGCTCAATTACAGGAGCTGGCAGTGATGAACTAAGAGAGCGGCTTACTGGTGGTATTAGTGTATTTGCCGGACAATCTGGGGTAGGAAAGTCGACCTTATTGAATCGTATTGTGCCAGGACTTAAACTGGAGACAGGTGAGATCAGCTTACGTCTGGGCCGTGGTCGTCATACTACCCGCCATGTAGAATTGATGGATATTGGCGGGGGCGGCTTTGTAGCGGATACCCCTGGTTTTAGTCAACTTGATTTTCTTGAGCTTGGGGTTGAAGAGCTCTCTACTTGTTTCCGTGAATTTGCAAACTATGCTGGGGATTGTAAATTCCGAGGTTGTAGTCATCAGCATGAACCAGGCTGCCGAGTCATCGAGGCATGGAAAGCTGGGAATATCGCTGATAGCCGGTATGAACATTACAAATTATTTTTTAATGAAATGAAAGATAAAAAGCGGAGGTACTAAGTCATGATACGAATAGCACCATCTATATTGTCTGCCGATTTCGCAAGTTTAGGTTCAGAGGTAGCAGAAGCTGAGGTCAGTGGCGGGGATTGGATCCATGTGGATGTAATGGACGGTCATTTTGTGCCGAATATAACGCTTGGTCCACCAATCGTAAAAGCGGTCTCGTTACATACCAAGCTTCCACTAGACGTTCACTTAATGATTGAGTCTCCAGAACGTTATATTTCTGATTTTGCTGCCGCAGGCGCTAGTGTGATTACTGTTCACGCTGAGGCTTGCGTTCATTTACACCGTGTGGTGCATCAGATCAAGGAATTGGGTCTTAAGGCAGGAGTAGCTATTAATCCTGGCACTCCGGCATCAGCGGTGCGTGAGGTGCTTGAGGATGTGGATATGGTTCTCGTGATGACCGTCAATCCTGGCTTTGGAGGTCAAGCATTCATTCCTAACACGTTGCGCAAAATTACTCAAATTAGAGAATGGGCGAATGAAGTCAATCCAGATCTACTTATTGAAGTCGATGGTGGTGTTTCGGAAGCTACAGCGCCATTGGTTGTCGGTGCAGGAGCGGATGTTTTGGTTGCAGGAAATGCAGTTTTTGGCCGGAGTGATCGTGCTGCAGCGATCCTTGAGATTCGAGAAGCAGCGGAAGCGGCACTTCGTTAAAAAAATAGGCTATTACGACTAAAGGTATAGGCCAAGTCCTCGACGCATAAATATGGTTACATGAGCAGAAATCTCATGTAGCCTTTTTTGTTTTGGCAGGGAGGACTGCAGTACGTTACCGTTAGAACAAGAAGAAAGTCTCCTGCGTACGGCATGAATTGATGGGAGGGTAAACCATGAAATTTTACACGTTTAAGCTGCCAAGGTTTTTGGGAGGTTTTGTTAAAGCGATTTTGAACACATTTCAGAAGAGTTGATCTTGGGCTTGGAACAGAAAAGAAAACATGAAAAAAAGCACCTTACAAATGTAAAGGGTGCTTTTTGCTTCATATGAGTGATCGCTCGGTCTTTAAAATTGCAAAAGACTAAACGCGTTCAACTTTACCGGCTTTCAAAGCACGGGTGCTGACGTACACGCGTTTTGGTTTACCGTTCACGAGGATACGGACCTTCTGAACGTTAACTCCCCAAGAACGACGGTTGCGGTTATTGGCGTGAGACACGTGGTTGCCGCTGCTCGGTTTCTTGCCTGTTACTGCACATTTGCGGGACATAGATTACACCTCCTTATTCCTAACACCTGCATAAAACAATACTTATCTATAATATCACAGCAAATTTTGCTACGTCAACCGATTCAAAAACATTTATTTCTTTTAATACTTATAGTACAATGTAAATTAGTGCATTATGTCCTGTTAATCATAGAATGATTAGGCATGAAGTTAGGAAGGGGAATTCTCAATTGAGTAAGCGTTCTATAAACGGAACAGATTTTACCGCTATGGTATTGGCTGGAGCGGATAAGCTGCAACAGCATGCAGAACACGTCAATTCCCTAAATGTTTTTCCGGTTCCAGACGGAGATACCGGAACTAACATGAATTTGACGATGACCGCAGGTTCGAATGAATTGAAGAAAAATAATACAACGTCTGTCGGTCAATGTGCAGGTGTACTCTCTAAGGGCTTGTTAATGGGCGCACGGGGGAACTCCGGAGTTATTTTATCTCAATTGTTCAGAGGGTTTAGCAGATCTGCAGCTCAACATGATGAGCTGAACACACAGCAATTTGCTGCTGCATTGCAAAGCGGAGTGGACGCAGCCTATAAAGCAGTTGTAAAGCCTGTAGAAGGAACTATTCTTACAGTGGCTAAAGAGGCTGCAAGACATGCTCTCTACTATGCTCGCCGAACTACAGATGTTACAGAGCTCATGACAGAGGTATTGGCCAAAGCAAAGGAAGCCTTAGCCTATACACCGGAACAATTGCCTGTCTTGAAGCAAGTCGGTGTCGTAGACTCTGGCGGTCAAGGACTGGTTTATATTTATGAAGGGTTTCACCAGCATCTGACGAGCGGAAGCTCCGGTGTATCTGAACCTGTAAAAGGACAACCTCAGGCACCAGTCGTGCCAACACCGGTACCGGTGTTAAAGAAACCTGAAAGCGAACTGTCTTCTGTACAGTCTTCTGCGCAATCACAGCTTTCAACAGAGGACATAGAATTTCTATATGATATGGAGTTCTTCATTAATCGCCAGTTAGGCGGTAACGTGAGAACGGACTTTGATGAGGAAACCTTTAGGAAAGCGTTGTCAGTAAATGGAGATTCCATTATTGTAATTTCGGATGATGAAACCATTAAAGTGCATGTGCATTCCAAGGCTCCAGGTGAAGTTTTGAATCTGGCACTCCTCTATGGGGAAATTACGCAGATTCATATTCTCAATATGCGTGAGCAACACCGTGACTTGTTAACTGCAGGGATGGATATTGCACCTATGCCAGATGTTTTCGCCGATATGCCGGATGAACAGAGCCGGGTACAATCAGCTCCAGCCGAACCACCAGCAGATGATTTGGCACCTTACGGATTCATCGCAGTATCATCAGGCGCTGGGATTGCAGATATTTTCAAAAGCCTCGGTGTGGACGTAGTCCTAGCTGGAGGTCAGACTATGAACCCTAGCACAGAGGATTTCGTGAACGCGATTTCTTCCATCTCTGCGAAGCATGTTTACATTCTGCCGAATAACTCTAATATTGTTCTTGCCGCTCAGCAAGCTAAGGAGCTCTTGGAAGGCGAACGTGAGATTACGGTTATTCCAAGCAAAAGCATTCCTCAAGGAATCGCTGCAGCCTTCGCGTTCCAAGAAGAGGATTCTGAGGAGACTAATTCTGGGAACATGCTAGAAGCAATCTCACAGGTCAAGTCAGGACAAGTAACAAATGCTGTCCGTGATACAAGCTTTGATGATCTGGAGATTAAATCCGGGCAATTTATCGGAATTTCGAACTCCAAAATTGTCGCTGCCGCAGATGATCTGTTAGCTGCAAGTCAGGCGCTGCTGTCCAATATGCTTGAGAATGGCGATGAAATCGTTACGATCCTTAGTGGAGCAGAAACTGATTCTGAGGTCACAGATTCCTTAAGCGAGTGGCTGGAAGAGACTTACCCTAATGTGGAAGTAGAGATTCATGAGGGTGGCCAACCCCTTTATTATTATCTTTTCTCCGTAGAGCCATAGGTAGATGCTGAGGGTTCTATAACAGTTCAGGAGCAACTTGCTAATTACGTAGTTGGCAAAATTATAGTATGGGGGAGATAATCCATGAATCGTACCATTATCGTCACCGACAGCACATCTGATATCCCGCCAGCAATGGCGGAAACGTATGGCATTGAGGTCGTCCCTTTGACCTTGATGTTCGGCGAAGAGGCTTTCCGGGACAATCTGGATATGACGCCGGAGCAGTTCTATGAGCGACTTCCCCGCTCGTCACAGTTGCCGACTACTTCTCAACCCTCACCGGTTGAATACATGAATGTGTATCGAGATATTTTGGAACGTTACCCGGGAAGTCCTATCCTTTCGTTTCATATTTCTTCTGGACTAAGCGGTACGTACCAATCAGCACTATTGGCTAAATCGATGTTGGAGGAAGAGGGAGAAGGGATCACTGTAGTAGATTCTCTCTCCGCTTCTTACGGTTTTGGATTTATGGTGGTGGAAGCCGCCAGATTGGCTGCTGAAGATAAGAGTCCCGAAGCGATTCTTGAAGCTGTAGAAAGTCTGCGCCAATCTCGTAAGCTTTACTTCTTGGTAGATACACTTGAATATTTACAAAAAGGCGGGAGAATCGGAAAGGCCTCGGCCATTCTGGGAACGCTTCTTAATATTAAGCCGATCCTGTCTATTGATGCAGAAGGAATAATATATGCGGTAGAGAAAGTTAGAGGCCGTAAGAAGGCTATTGCCCGTATGATTGAATTATTTAAGAAGGATATTCAAGGTGTAGACAAAATCAATGTGGCCGTGGGTCATACGGCTGAACCGGCTTCCGGTGAAGAGTTCCTGAAAGAGCTGTCAGGACATTTTACACTAGAAGAGAAAGTGCTGACGAACGTCGGCCCTGTCGTGGGCAGCCATGTCGGAAACGGTACGTTAGCTGTATTCATTTGGCCTGCAAAATGAGGGATGAATATGACACTGTCATTAAATCAAATTGAAGTAAAAAACATAACTGGCGTGAGTGCTCAAAAGCAAAGCGAGCTTCACGCCTTTGGCGTCTTTACAGTAAAGGATTTGTTAGAGTATTATCCGTTCCGTTATGAGGATTATCGCCCGCGCTCGCTGAGTGAAACCAAACATGGGGATAAAGTGACTACAGAGGCTAAAGTGATCGGTATCCCTGTACTGCAACGTTTTGGAGGCAAGTCACGACTTAGTTGTAAAATGGTTGCTGAGCCTTGGATGTTCACAGCTACATGGTTTAATCGTCATTACGTGCGTGAGCAACTTACTGTGGGAAGAGAAATTGTACTCACAGGTAAATGGGATCAGAAGCGAAATCAAATTACAGTGACGGATTTTGAATTCCCCGATCGTGGGGAAGGGAAGACAGGGACTCTACAGCCGGTCTATTCCATCGGTGGAAAGATCACGCAGTCGTGGATCAGGAAAAGTATTAATCAGGCGCTTCAGCAGTATGGAGATCTAATTCCTGAGATACTACCACATTCTATTATGCGGCAATATGATTTTATGCCCCGTAAACGGGCGATTGCTACCATTCATAGGCCAGAGGATACGCGTGAAGGGCAGCAGGGACGCCGCAGGATGGTGTATGAGGAGTTGTTTCTGTTCCAGTTGAAGATGCAGGCATTCCGGGTACTCAATCGCGGTAGGATGGATGGTGTAGTCCATACCGTAGATAACGCAACCGTGCGCCAGTTTGTTCGCAGCTTACCTTTTGAGCTTACAGATGCTCAGAAACGAGTGGAGCTGGAGATCTTACATGATCTGCGATCACCATATTGCATGAATCGACTGCTTCAAGGTGATGTGGGTTCCGGCAAAACGGTACTAGCTGCCGTCGCGCTTTTTGCAACCGTGCGATCTGGTTTTCAGGGTGCGCTTATGGTGCCCACTGAGATTTTAGCAGAGCAGCATATGCGTTCACTTACGAAGATGTTTGAGCCGTTTGGAATTACGGTTGGTCTGTTAACAGGGAGCGTAACTGGACGGAAACGTAAAGAATTGTTAGCTTCACTACAAATGGGGATGCTCGATATTGTTGTAGGAACGCATGCATTGATTCAGGAGGATGTATTTTTCCGTGATCTGGGTCTTGTAGTTACGGACGAGCAGCATCGGTTTGGTGTAAACCAGCGAGGTGTATTGCGGCGTAAAGGATATAATCCGGATGTACTTACGATGACTGCAACACCTATTCCACGTACACTTGCGATCTCTGTTTTTGGAGATATGGATGTATCCACGCTGTCGGAAAGACCGAAAGGCCGAGTGCCAATAACTAGTTATTGGGTCAAGCATGATCTCATGGATCGTGTCCTAAATCTGATTAAGCGTGAAATAGAGCTGGGACGTCAGGCGTATCTGATCTGTCCGCTCATTGAAGAATCGGAGAAACTGGATGTACAGAATGCTATAGATTTACATATTCAGATGAGCCAAGCTTTTCCTAACTATAAAGTTGGGCTTTTGCATGGAAAGATGTCTCCAGCTGAAAAAGATGAAGTGATGCGAGCATTTTACAACAATGAACTGCAACTCTTAGTATCCACAACGGTTGTAGAGGTGGGTGTAGACGTTCCTAATGCCACGTTGATGATTATTATGGATGCAGACCGGTTCGGATTATCACAGCTGCACCAGCTTCGTGGACGGGTTGGTAGAGGTCAGCATGCCTCTTATTGTGTACTAGTGGCTGATCCGAAATCTGAAATCGGGCGTGAACGAATGACTGCTATGACGGACACCGATGATGGATTTGAGATTTCGCGGAGAGATTTGGAGCTGCGTGGCCCAGGTGATTTTTTTGGAACCAAGCAGAGTGGATTACCGGAGTTTCGCTTGGCGGATATGACGGCTGACTTTGAAGTGCTGGAGCAGGCGCGTGATGATGTGGCAGAGCTGCTTAAGGATGAGAAGTTCTGGACATCTCCTGAATATGCACCTCTTCGGCATTATTTACAAGGCGAGCAAATTTTCCAAGGGGAATTAATTGACTAAGTAGGCACATCTAGCTCCTAAGCCTCATATACTGTGAAAGATTGGATATGACGGGAGGTGCTACACTTGGGTTATCAACAATTCGGAATTAGCCCTCAGCTCGTGGAACGCATCAAGCTGAAGATGAAAAACGCGACTGTCAAAGATCGTATTAAAAATATGATTAACGGCGTCTCGAAACAAGAGCTACAGGACACGGCAGTTGTTCGCAGGCTGGTACGGAATGCGTCTGGTGTACTGAACGAGAAATTGACCTCGACGCAGGAAGACCAAATTGTGAAATTTATTATCGCTCAGAAAATTGATCCAAACAACACCTTCCACTTGATCCGTTTGTGGGGAATGTTCCGTTAGGAAAGTGTGCTAGCGAGTATAGGCTAGATCTTAGGTTTGATTCTCAGCTAGCTAAAGGAGTAGAGGCTGTCTCAAAAGTAGTGAATGCTGCTTTTGAGACAGCTTTTTTTGTGTGAATCAAGGATGAATTCTAGTGAAAAGCAGACAAACAAACACTGGCTCATTAACGTTGATTAATGAACGCTGACTGACGAACACTGATTAACGAACGTAGACTAACCAATAATTTTCCGGCGAGAATCCTGCAATAGTACATCTTTAGATGATACGAGGAGGGTTAATGTATTGATTCCTGCAAATCTGCAGGAATTCTTGCATCAGAAGAAGCTTTCGAGCCATAAATGAGGATATTCCTGTACATTTGCAGGATTTGGGCTTAATGGAGCGGATGTCTGAGCCAAAAGATGTACTTTTGCAGGATATCGTAATTCCAGCGAAAGAATCCCGGTTGATAACGCAAAAGTAGCGCTCCCCCCATACACGGGAGAAACGCTATTTATCTTACGTGGAATAATAAAGTTTACCTTCAAACAAAGAAGGCTTAATCAACATACTTATCATGCTCATCATTCTGCCCTGATAGTTAGGATGGCAGATTACTCAATCTTTGATCACTGGCAGCTGATTTGAGCACAATTTGGCTGTCAGGATCACAATTAAGGACGATGGTCCGCAATTGATGTTCTTCCATTTTGTTGATGAGACAAAACAATGTGCTCAGCTCTCCATTTTGCCCGGAGCCTTCAGCAAGCCCAACTTCTCGATTTAATGAGTTTTCGAGAGCTTCCTGGATATCCATGCAACTATTGCTGGTAATCCATGCAGCGCGTGAATCGGATAACCCTCGGAGTGAGAATCTCACACCTTCGAAGGCCAATAAGTAAGCAATAATGGAGTACATGGCTTGCTCCCAGCCAAATAGTGTGCCTGCTATAAGCAAAATAGCACAGTTTAGAATCATGATGACGACTTCGGTTGACTTTGGCGGTCCACCACTCAGAAGTGAATATCCTTGATCACTTGCATGTTTGTTCACACCACCGAATCGGACAGATATACCGATACCGAGTCCTAAACATATGCCACCTGCCATAGCAGCAGGTAAAGGATCACTAATCACTGCAGGAAAACGGTGTAGAGCAAGAGAAGCGATGGTCAAGCAAGCTAATCCTAGAACGGTATACAGAGCAAAGCGAAGATTCACTTGCTTTCGAGACATGAATATAAAAGGTAGATTGAATAGAAAAAGAAACAATCCCAACCGCATTTCAGTGGTATGAGCGAATAATGCCGATAAACCTGTGATTCCACCAACTACAAGCCCATGTGGTATGAGAAATAACTCTAATCCTACTGCGGCAAGTAGTGCTCCTGCAATAACGGTTAGAACTCGGAATACTGAATTTTTACGTAATTGTTTATGTTGTGTTGTCTTTGTCTGCAATGTTTTTCCTCCTTTAGCAGGGGAAACAACTTTATTCATTTTCGTAGGGAGCGACAGCTTTTTTTGGGATAATTTTAGCAGCATGTCACTTCTTTAATTTATATACTGTATCCAATAATTTATAGATCCATTTTGATTCCTATGCTAGAAGTAAGTTTGCATAACAAATTTTTACCGATTCCTGGTAAATCCGATTCTCTATAATCCACGAAAGTCTACCCTGCATTTAGGTGTCTTATAATTATTTCGCTTTCTTCGAATTTTTATCAATGGAAGTTCTAAATGACCTTCAGTAACAATCATTTAAGGTAGATATGAAATTCGCATTGCGTGATATTAGAAAGTGAGAAGTGAATTTTAACAGGTACAGCCGCAGTCGAAGCAAGAATTTATAGATCACAGGACGGAATACAAAAGAAAGCACAGGGAGTATCGCGGCTACCGCAATAGATTTAGTTCCCCACTGTTCAGTTATTTTGATGGCTCCTATTTGAGGAGTTATTTGGGGTACCGTCCTTACGGGAGCTATAAACTTTCGCTCGTAGCGTTCAATTTCGGTTGTCTTTGATTCTTGCTCCGTAGTGAATAATCCTCCAGACCAAACCGGTGGAAAAGAAAACATCATTCCCAGAATTAGGACTATACGAAGAAACCAAAGTAGTGACAAGCGCGCTATATATTGCACCGAAATAACACCTCCCAACTGTATGTAGTATAAAAAGCATACCATACCTTATCATTTGATTCCAAATTGTTTTGTGAAAAAAATTCATTTGAAAACGATGAAAACAAGAAACCGGACGGGAAAAATGACGTATTTCGTAGAAAAGAAGACTTTTATTATCTTGTATCAGTCAGGAGGAATGAATTTGAGCGAATGGCAGGATTTTAACGGTTTTGATAAACGAAGCTTTTTCGGAAGTTTCATTCATGAGATGCCCCTATTTTTTAAATTATTTGCTTTGTTTATTCTAGGTGTTTTCGTCTTTATAATTTATAAATCAGTGAGAAGCTGGATAGCCAACAACGCAAGTCCCTTGATAAAAGCTAGCTCTAAAGCTGTAACGAAACGGACTGAGGTATGGGGTGGTTCGGGTGAGTCGAGCGCACATACTAGTTATTATGTGACGTTTGAGTTTGAGGATGGTGGACGCTTGGAATTGCAGGTTAGAGATCAGGATTTTGGTCTGATTGTAGAAGGGGATCGAGGAGAACTCCTTTATCAAGGGACTAGATTCAAGAGCTTTGATCGAGTCAAGCAGACGGAACAGCTTAATTTCTAAAATTGTACATAACGTTCTAGAATCACCGTGCCTTTTTTGGGTAAGACTCATATGAGAGGTTTTACCAGAATCTCAATCCCGGAAGGAGGCTATTGTCTTGAACTCAAATGATCCAAAATCGCAGGGGCAGGTACCTTTTCATACACTAAGTGAGGAAGAAGTGCTCAAAAGGCTGGAAACTAGGAAAGATGGTTTGTCTTCCGGTGAAGCCGCTAAACTTCTGGAGCAGTATGGGAAGAACGTACTTCAAGAAGCAAAAACTAAATCTCTGCTAGGAAAATTTATTGAACAATTTAAAAATGTAATGATCTTTATTTTGCTAGTGGCGGCAGTATTGTCTGGGGTTTTGGGAGAATGGACAGATACAGTCATTATTTTGTTGGTAGTCATCCTGAATGCGGTACTTGGTGTTATTCAGGAAAATAAGGCAGAGCAGGCGCTAGATGCCCTGAAAAGTATGTCCTCTCCGCATGCCAGAGTGCGGCGTGGAGGTCAGGTCTCAGAGATTAAAAGTGAAGATCTCGTACCTGGGGATATCGTATTGCTGGAAGCTGGAAATGTAGTTCCGGCGGATATTAGACTGTTAGAAGCTGCTTCTTTGAAAACAGAGGAAGCCGCATTGACCGGAGAATCATTACCTTCAGAAAAGAAGATAGGTGTGCTTGAAGGAAGCGATATTGTTATCGGGGATCGTACCAATATGGCTTATATGAGCAGCAATGTAACTTACGGTAGAGCGGTTGGTGTCGTCACAGCTACAGGAATGCAGACTGAAGTCGGCAGGATTGCTGGGTTTATCTCGGAGGAAGAGAATGATGTAACACCGCTGCAAAAGAAACTGGATGAACTAGGAAAATATTTCACCTTTATTATTCTTGGTGTCTGTGTAGTCATTTTTGCCGTCGGTATATTTGAGGGTAGAGAGCTGCTGGATATGCTTCTCACCTCGATCTCACTTGCAGTAGCAGCGATTCCTGAAGGGCTGCCAGCAATTGTGACGATTATCTTGGCACTCGGAGTGCAGCGGATGGCTAAACGTAAAGCGATCATTCGCAAACTCCCCGCTGTAGAAACGCTCGGAAGCACCGAAATTATTTGCTCTGACAAGACAGGTACTTTGACTCTAAACAAGATGACTGTCGAAAAAGTGCATGTCAATGGAACTACGAAAGAAGCTGCTGAAGGTCTTGAAGGGACACCGGGTGGTGAACTATTGCTTCAGGCTATGACGCTTTGTAATGATTCCAGCATTGACGAAGGGAATTCCTCTGAAGAACCTGGAGGGAATGATGGAGCTAAGGACCCGCAAACTAAGAGTGGTAAAGCGATTATCGGGGATCCTACGGAAACAGCGTTAGTGGACTACGCGCTCAGTATAGGTACTGACAAAAGGGATTTAGAAAAGAAATTCCCACGTAAAAATGAACTGCCATTTGACTCCGATCGCAAGCTGATGACGACGATTCATGAAGTTGAGAACGGACGTTATCGTGTGTTAACGAAAGGTGCACCAGATGTGCTTTTGTCCAAATGCAGCCATATCTATGTGGATGGAGAGATCGTTCCTTTTAATGATGAACATTCACGACATATCATGGAAAGTAATACAATGCTTGCGAATGATGCACTGCGGGTGCTGGCATTTGCTTTCAGAGATGAACAGCAGCTACCGACTAACCTCTCCCCGGAAGCTACGGAGAAAGAACTTGTATTTATCGGTTTAGTCGGTATGATTGATCCTCCACGAGAGGAAGTACGGGATGCGGTAGCTATCTGCCGTAAAGCGGGGATTAGACCTGTAATGATTACAGGAGATCATCGAGATACTGCAGCGGCCATTGCTAAAAGATTAGGTATTATCGAAGATGAGACAGGCGTATTGACCGGCAGTGAGCTGGATAAATTCAGTGAAGAGGAATTTGCTGAGAAAGTCACTAATTATTCGGTTTATGCACGTGTATCTCCTGAACATAAAGTTCGGATCGTTAAGGCGTGGAGGAAAAAAGGGAAGATTGTTGCCATGACGGGTGACGGTGTGAATGATGCTCCTGCGCTTAAATCATCAGATATCGGCGTCGGGATGGGCATCACAGGAACGGATGTAGCTAAGGGCGTCTCAGATATGGTGCTAGCTGATGATAACTTTACGACCATAGTTGTTGCTGTTGAAGAAGGACGGAAGGTTTACAGCAATATCCGTAAGGCCATCCAGTTCCTACTCTCAGCCAATCTTGGGGAAGTGCTTACGCTATTCATTGCAACCATGATCGGCTGGCGTATACTCGAGCCAATTCATATTCTGTGGATTAATCTTGTTACTGATACCCTACCGGCATTAGCTCTTGGGCTTGAGAAGGCGGGGGATGATTTGATGTCGAAGAAACCACGCAAAGCCAGCAGCAGTATCTTTGCTGGTGGCGTGGGAATCGGGATCATCTACCAGGGTATATTAGAGGCGGCGCTTACGCTGTTTGTATACCAGTGGGCACATACCCATTACAATGAGGGAATTGCGGTTACGATGGCATTCGCCACATTAGGATTGCTGCAAATTTCTCATGCATTTAACGTCAGATCCAATACGAAATCGTTGTTCCAGATTGGCTGGTTCAGCAACCGGTATATGCTGTGGGCATCACTGATCTCTACACTTATGCTGGTGCTGGTGATTATCATCCCAGGACTGAATGACTGGTTTGGTGTCTCACATTTAAGCGGGTTACAGTGGGGAATTGTAATTGCTGCAGCACTGGCAATTATAGTGATTGTAGAGTTAGTAAAGCTGTTTGTACGTTTAAGTGGCAAGGGCAAGAATTGGGATTAAGAATACCGCTTTATGCTGCGACAAAGAAGCCTGAACCCTTCCATAGCGGAGGATTCAGGCTTTTTTTATAGGTGCCTTTAGTCAGTGAATGTAGGTTACAGAATGCGCTGCATATGCAGGATTACGTTGCTCCAATACCCTGAGTCGAGCTCACTGATCTGAACCCCGGGATCACCCCAGGTATGAATGAACTTTCCATCCCCAATGTAGATACCGACATGTCCGGGTATAGCATCACTTTCAAACCGACCTGGGACAGTGAAGAATATAAGATCGCCGACATCTAGTGCACTGCGTTGCACGCGAGAACCTATATTATCTTGATCCTTGGCTAGACGCGGTAAGTTTACACCGAATTGTTTGAATACATGCCTTGTAAAAGAAGAGCAATCAAATTTCTTAGTCTCTTCATAAGGCCCGGTACCAAATTCATAAGGCACACCTAAGAATTTTTTGGCATAAGTAACTAATTCCTTCTTGTCTGCTTCAGAAATGCTTTGGATGTGAAATGGTTTTGATCCATCCAGTGATTTAGCAGATGGTGTTTTTATAATAGCTTCATGGTCGGTCGGTGTGGCTATGTTGATTTCACCAGACTGAGGATTCCAACCCACCTCCGTTTGAAGAAATTTGGATAGAGCTAGCGGTGTGATATAGATTTGACCTTCTTGTCGTCTAGGTGCCTGCGGTAGTGTGATTTTCTCACCGAGGGAGAAGACTTGAGTAGAGCCAGGGCGCAGCATGTACATAACATCACTGTAGCCAATTTTGGTGTATCCACCATGAGTAGCATCATCTTTCATTCGATAGCCAAGTGAAGTAATCGCAGGTTTGAGTGGAATCCAGTACTTTCCTTGAGCATCGGTGATGGCGGACTTTTCATAATAACTTGAGGCTTGCATGCCATCGGGAGTTACGGCGTTTACCTTGGGTTTTTGTGATTGTGAAGAGTAACCGCATGCGGTACTTGATAAAACGGCAGCGAGCAATACAGTAGCAGTGGATAGTAATTTTTTGTGGTTATTAGGCATATGACACGCTCCAAATTCAAACTGTAGTTTAAGTTTGTGCAGGGGGCTTTTTTTTATGTAATGGGGACCAAGGCAATCACTGTAAGACATAACCAAGTCCTTCCTATATTGGTGAGTTATGCGCTATAAAATTTGTAATCTATGGAAGTAGGATAAGTGATTGACGGATAAACAACCTCCATATAATATAGGTTTAATAGATTTCTATCATTATTGTGAGGTACGTGTAAGCTTATGCTTTAATGCTTTTATCGATAAAAGTGATAATGCTGAGTCGCTCACATTGATGCACGCGTTAATAATATAATGAAATGGGGTACTTTAATGAAAAAGAGAAACATTTTTGCAGGTTTAAGCTTATGCTTCATGCTAGTAGCTGCTGGCTGTGGCAACAATAATGCCGCTGTAAACTCAGGAAACGCAACAAGCACTGGAAATGCGCCAACGAATGCTGGAACCGCTGATTCCAAAACGTACAAAATCGCAATTTCCCAATACGTAGAACATCCATCACTTGATGCTACACGCGAAGGTATTCTTGCTGCTTTGAAGGATGCCGGGCTTGTTGAAGGAGAGAACCTGAAGGTTGACCTTGAGAATGCTCAAGCTGACCCTGCGAATAACTTGACCATTGCTCAGAAGATTGCAGCTGACACTAATGATTTGGTATTGGCTATTGCAACACCTTCTGCTCAATCGGTTGTTCAAGCGCTTAGTAAATCAAGTAAGGACACTCCGATACTGTTCGCAGCAGTGACTGATCCACTCGATGCAAAGATCGTAACTGATCTGGAGCACCCAGGTGGAAATGTTTCTGGTGTATCAGATACGAATCCTGAAGCTATTAATAGATTAATGCAATTCATTGCTACTCAATTTCCTAATGTGAAGAAGCTGGGCATTGTTATCAATGAAGGTGAACCGAATGCTGTAATTATGGCGGATATTGCTAAGAAAGAGCTGGATAAACATGGTATTGAGCTTGTGAAGGCAGCCATCACAAATACTTCTGAAGTGAAGCAAGCTGCTGAATCACTAGCTGGTCGTGTAGATGCATTCTACATTACTTTGGATAACACAGTAGTGAGTGCTGTTGATACGATTATTCAAACAGCTAATGATAAGAAAATTCCGTTCTTCTCCAGCGACCGGGATACCGTTGAAAAAGGCGCATTTGCAACCGTTGGCTTCAAATATTTCGACCATGGTTACCAAGTTGGACAAATGGCAGTGGACATTCTGAAGAATGGTAAAAAGCCAGCAGATATGAAAGTAACGATGCAAGAAAAGCTCGATCTTATCCTTAACCTTAAAGCGGCTGCAGCACAAGGCATAGAAGTGACGGATGCGATGAAAAAAGAAGTTGCCGATCAAGCTAACAATATTATTCAATAAGACATTCTATAGGGGCGATTCCATGAGGGCGCCCCTTGATGCTTGAAAGGAGAAGACTTCTATGTATGATTCAATGCTCGGGGCTGTGGAAATGGGGTTGCTCTATGCATTTATGGCTTTAGGGGTGTATATTACTTTTCGCATTTTGGATTTTCCTGATTTGACTGTAGATGGAAGCTTTACTACTGGCGGTGCTATTGCGGCCGTTATGATTACCAATGGTTATGCACCCTGGTTAGCCACGCTTGCTGCTATTGCAGGTGGGATGCTGGCAGGAATGTGTACCGGTCTACTACATACGAAGGGCAAAATTAATGGATTGTTATCCGGGATTCTAATGATGATCGCACTTTATTCCATCAATCTGAGAATTTTTGGCGGTAAGCCTAACTGGTCACTAATGGGTGATACCACGTTGTTCTCGTCCATCAATCCGCTTCTTGTTCTTCCTTTTATTGTTTTATTTGTGAAAATTCTAATGGATTTATTCTTGCGTACTGATCTTGGGCTTGCTTTAAGGGCTACCGGAGATAATGCAAGAATGATCCGTAGTCTGGGTGTAAACACAGATAACACGACAATTCTCGGCGTCAGTTTATCCAACGGAATGGTGGCACTTTCAGGTGCATTGATCACTCAGTATTCTACCTTTGCGGATTCCTCAATGGGTATAGGGATGATTGTTATCGGCTTAGCTTCGGTAATCATTGGTGAAGCCATTTTCGGTGCTGGAAATGTATTCCTTGCGACGTTGGCAGTTGTTCTGGGATCTATTGTTTACCGAATCGTAGTTGCATTAGCCTTGTATGTACCATGGTTGAGACCTTCGGATCTTAAGCTGATTACGGCGATTATCGTTATTTTCGCACTTGTATTCCCATCGATTCAGCGTTTCTTGAAGCAGAAGAATATGGCGCGTAAACGTTCGCTTGAATTAGCTGAACAAGCGCTTAGCAGCAAGAGAGGAGGCACCATCGATGCTTAAACTGGATAACGTATCTAAGCTGTTTAATCCTGGGACACCGGATGAGAAGATCGCACTGCTTGGCATTGATTTGGAGCTTCTTCCTGGTGACTTTGTTACCATTATTGGAAGCAATGGTGCTGGTAAATCAACGCTAATGAACATTATTTCTGGTGTGATGAAGCCGGATCTTGGTTCAGCTAGTATTGAAGGGAATTCGATTAGCCATTTAGCAGAATATCAGCGCAGTCGCTGGATCGGACGGGTTTTTCAGGACCCGATGGCAGGTACGGCTCCACGGATGACGATTGAAGAAAATTTAGCGATGGCTTTTAAAAGAGGGAAGAGTAGAGGATTATCGTTTGGTGTAAATGCAGCGAGACGGACGGTGTTTCGTGAGGAGTTAAGTCGTCTCGGGATTGGATTGGAGAATCGTCTGCGAGCTAAGGTAGGATTATTATCTGGTGGGGAGAGACAAGCACTGAGTTTGCTAATGGCAACCTTTACCCAGCCGCAAATTTTGCTGTTAGACGAACATACAGCGGCACTTGATCCTTCACGAGCGGAGCTGATTACTAAACTGACAGAGTCTATCGTCCGTGAGATGAAGCTGACTACGCTTATGGTTACCCATAACATGGAGCAGGCTATACGTCTTGGCAATCGTCTTATCATGATGGATAAAGGCCGTATTATCCTTGATATTGATGAAACAAGGAAAAAGGATCTTACGGTAGAACGCCTGCTGGGAGAATTTGAGACCATCAGTGGTCATAAACTGGCGGATGATCGAATGATGCTTGGTTAGTTTTGTATAGGAGTATCTTAGGCTCAGGATAGGGGCTTAAAGTGAATTCTGACTCTGGATTTCACTTTAAGTCCTTTTTGTTGTAAGTTTTCCCGAATGCTTCAATATCATTTATGATAGGATATAGTGACGATAAATATTATTCCCATAATAAGGGTTTGGAGTGAATTGGAGGATGCTTATGTTTTGGAAGAATGTTAGCGCTTACAGGAGTTCGGGTATTTTTAATAAAATGATATTGATCATTTCATTTTTGCTGCTGCTGTCCTTTCTGTTCTCTTTAACCGTCCTGCAGTATGTTTATCGAATTTATGACAAGCAAATCTATGAAAAGGCATCTGAAGTGCTGGGAATGTCATCTATCAGTATAGAGAGTACTTTGAGAGAGCTGGAACAACTTTCTTTTACAGTGGTCTCTGATGAGCAAATTCAGGAATGTCTTCGCCAGTTACAGGATGATCCTCAACCATATGAACGGCAGGTCCTACATAATAAAATCATCAACAGGTTAGTTGCCTTTGCAGGAGCAGAGAAATACGTTTATTCCATGATGTTGTTGGATACGAATGGCGGAGCTATGACTGCGGGTAATCGGGAAGGTGTATCACAGGATCTCCAGGATCAATTAAAGCCTCTGGCTAAGGAAGCTAGCGGTAGTATTGTGTGGTATCCCCAAGGGAATAAGAATTCACTCCTGGCTGTTCGGCAGATTAAATCTTACACCGGATCAACCTTTACGCTGGACGATTTAGGGACGTTAGTCATTCGAATTCGGATTGATCGTATTATTGCAGATAGCACTAGTAACACTTCGGATGGCGATCAGTTGATTGTTGCAGATGCGACTTCAGGGCTAGCGGTTTATCCCCAAACTCCGATGTTGCTGCCAAATGAGCTTAAAGCGGAAACGGAACGTTCCGAGCTTTATCGTACGGCTAAGTATGAAGAAGGAACATATTTTATAACGAAGACTAAATCATCTTATATGGAATGGATGTATATCAATGCGACCCCCTTCAATGAGATGTTCAAACATATTACTTTTGTAAAAAAATTGGTCGTCATCATATTCGCGCTCATATTACTAATTGGATTGCTCTTAGGCTATCGATTAGCCCGAAGTATTGTACGCCCAATTTCAAAGCTGACCAAAAAAATGAAACAAATCGAGAAGGGTGATCTGGATAATCTGGAGGAACAGTCGCTTGGTGTCGTTTCACAAACTGCGCAGGACGAGGTAAGTCAGCTTAACAGAACCTTTAAAATGATGATCCGCAGAATCAGAGAACTTATCGATGAGAATTATGCGAAGCAGCTCATTATTAGAGAGACCGAGCTTAAAGCACTGCAGGCACAGATCAATCCGCATTTTTTGTACAATACACTTGAATCGATCAATTGGTTAGCGAAGATGAACAAGCAAGCTAAAATCTCAGAAATGGTAGAAGCGCTCGGCTATTTGTTTCGCAGTTCGATTGGTCTTAAAGACCCGTTGATTACGATTGAAAAAGAGCTCACCATTGTGCGCAATTATGTCATTATCCAGAAGACACGATTTGACGAGAGACTTGATTTCCGCATGGATTTTCCAGAGCATTTGCATGACGCTTTAATTCCGAAGCTGACGCTTCAGCCGTTGATCGAGAATGCGATCCGATATGCATTGGAGCCTAATATCGAGCCTTGCACGATTTCTATAACCGTAAGTGAGGAAGAACAGGGCCTTGATATTCTTGTTAGTGATAATGGGCCGGGGATGAGTGCCGAGTTCATCAAAGATTTACAGCAGGGAAGAGTTAAGACACGTGGCGAAGGCATTGGGTTAGCGAACATCGCAGAGCGTATTCAAATCGTATTTGGCCCAGAATGGGGTACAGTGATTGAAAGTGAGCCAGGTCAAGGAACGACAATACATGTACGTATACCTTATTTAAAAGGAGTGCAAGAGAATGTATAAGTTACTGCTGGTTGATGATGAACGGTTGATACTAGAAGGCATATCTCAGGTAGTGGACTGGGCACAGGCAGGAACGGAACTTGTGGGTACTGCACGAAACGGGATAGAAGCCTTAGAGAAAATAGAGGAGCTTCGCCCTGAAATAGTGATTACTGATATTTCCATGCCCGGATTGGATGGACTAGGCTTGGTGCAGAAATGCAGTGATCGGTTTCCTGAGGTAAAGTTCATTATGTTGACGGGGTATAAGGATTTTGACTACGCTTGTATCGCTATGCAGCATGGAGTGAAACATTATCTGCTTAAGCCGTGCAACGAGAATCAAATTCATGATGCGTTAGTTGAACTGGTAGCAGAGCTCGATGAACTTAAGGGCCGGACGGAATTTGTAAATGATATGAAGCAACGTTTTACTAAAGTTCTACCGCATGTAAAGGAACAATTTTTGAAGGAATGGATCTCTAACAAAACGTACGGGAGTCAAGATTTAGAGTATTATCAGGAGCTGCTAGGCATCGAATTAAATGACAAAGTGGTGCGTTTGATTTTGTTCAGACTGGAAGGTTCTTATGAATATGAGCAACTATTTGCTTTGCAAAATATTGCACAGGATATGCTGCAAGAAACGCTGCTTAGTACAAGGATAGGCGGATTTATTCTGACACTAATGGAAGTCGAAGGAGAGGCTGCGCTGAATAGTACACTGCTTGAACGAATTTCTGATGTACGGAAAATGTTCTACAAATTTTATAAAGTGGATGTAACCATTGCGATTAGTGACGCGGACTTCATGATACATTCACGGAGATTGTATCGTCAGACTCTGCAATGCCTTAACCACTGTTTTTATATGGAAGAGGGAGGTTTGATCACAGGAAGTGATATTCCTAGTGATGAACTAAGCGGAAGAAATGACATTGAACTAGATGAAGAGCAAATCTGTCTGCTGATTAAGGCGGGCGAACAAAGTGCAGTAGAGTTTGAATTAGAGCGGTTATTTAATCTGCTAGCTGAGCAGCGTGTGGATATTAATGTAACGCGATCTTATGTTTTGCAATTGTATTCTGCGATGATACGTTTAGCCGTCCCTGATGAAAGAAATACCTTTACTTCAAGTATGGTGGAACTGGCGGAGATCAGGACTTTAAGTGGTCTTAAAGCCTATGTAAAAGATGCTGCTGCTCGTTTGACAGCGATGTATGATCGTCATTTTCGCTGTCGCCAATCCTTAATCGTAGATAAAATGTTCAAAATTATTGCGGATGATTATAAGAATGCGGAACTGTCACTTAGCTCAGTCGCTGCTGAGATGTTATATATGAATCCTGATTATCTCGGGAAAATATTTAAGAAAATCACGGGGGAGAAATTCTCTAATTACGTTACCAATTACCGGATTACTAAAGCATCAGAACACATTATGCACAGTGGTGATGTAAGAGTATTTGAGCTCGCTGAAATGTTCGGTTTCGGTGGGAATGCACAGTATTTTAGTCAAGTGTTCAAAAAAGTAACTGGGCAGACACCCACAGAATTTATGAAACCCTCTCAAGGGAACTGATTATTGAACAAACAAGACGGTTTTTTGTATTCAACAATCATTGAATATTTGAGAAGATTTATACATGAAAGCGCTACCTAAAGGGATCAGAGCCTTTATACTATTATAGGAAAAGGGGACATGAATTTGAAAAAGAGATTCGCTTTACTAGCCGTACCATTGTTGTTGTCATCGATGTTAGCTGGTTGTGGTGGAGGTAATAACAATAATAGTGCTGCCGCTACGGATTCCGCTACAAACACGCCTTCAGAAACGAAACCCGCAGCTATAACTTCAGCAGAACCCGTAACTCTGCGTATAGCTTGGTGGGGTGGAGATACACGGCATTCTTATACACAACAAGTGATTGATATGTATGAAGCCAAATACCCGAATGTAACGATTGAGCCTGAATATGCTTCATTCGATGATTATTGGAAGAAGCTTGCGCCTCAAGCAGCAGCGAATCGACTTCCTGATATCGTTCAAATGGATATTTCTTATATTAATCAATATGGGTCTAACGGACAACTCGAAGATTTGAAGCCTTATTTGAACTCTCAGATCCAAGTCGGCGATGTGAATGAGAACGTCCTTAGTACTGGGGTGATCAATGAGAAGCAATTCGGAATTCCATTAGGCGTTAACGTACTTGGTTTTCAATATGACCCAGAATTGCTGAAGAAGGCAGGGGTGGATTCCATTCCTGAGAACTGGACTTGGGATCAGTACAAAGAAATTGCTGCGAAAGCTAAATCAGCTGGACTGTATATCGACGGTTCTATGGCAGCTGACGTATTCTTCAACTATTATCTGCGTACAAAAGGGCTGGCACTTTATAACAATGATGGTTCAGCGCTTGGATATGAGGATGATGCCTTGTTCACTGACTTTTTCGGAATGTTGTCTGGTTTAATTAAAGATGGAGCGGTTCCATCCCAAGACAAACTGAGCCAAAACAAAGGCGTTATCGAAGAGTCTGATATTGTTAAAGGAACAGGCATCGGCGTATGGCAATGGTCGAACCAATATGTTGCTTTGCAAATCGCTGTAAATCGCCCTATGGCACTGGCACAAATGCCTGGTCCGGATATGGAAAAAGGACTCTACATGCAGCCAAGTATGTATTGGTCGGTTACTTCTAACTCAAAAGTGAAGGAAGAAGCAGCGAAGTTTGTTGATTTCTGGATTAATGATCCCGAAGCCAACAATCTAATCAAAGGCGAACGTGGTGTGCCAATTTCAAGCAAAATCAAAGAATCTGTAGCTTCACAATTAACGGATTCCGGTAAGCAAGTATTTAAATTCGTAGCTGACATGGAGCCTACTACTTCTCCAATGAGTCCGCCAGTTGGATCGCCAGAGGTAGTAGCACTCCTTACAGACCTTGCTGAACAAATGAACTTCGGCAAGATTGACCCAGCCGCCGCCGCCGCACAGTTCCGAAAAGAAGCGAACGCTATTCTCTCCAGCCGGTAATAGAAGGTAACAGATAACTACACTGCGTCTAACATGGGAAACGGCATGCCATTTGGTTAGGCGGCAGTCCGTTTCCCTTATTATTCACATAAAAAGGAGTTGGAGACCCTTGGCATCCACGAATCCCCTTCCTTCGAATCCGCTGGCTTTTAAGAAAAAGAAGCTAACAGGCCGGAGTTTACGAAGCAACCTTACAGGATATGCCTTTATCAGTCCATTCGTCATTGGCTTCCTTTGCTTCACATTGATCCCGATGATCATTTCTCTTTATCTTTCTTTTACCAAATACAATTTGTTCGCTCCACCTAAATGGATCGGATTTGATAATTACATCAAAATGTTCTCGAATGACCCGAAATATTTACATTCACTAAAGGTGACGCTGCTTTACGTATTTATTGGTGTGCCTTTACGTCTCACCTTTGCATTATTTGTGGCTATGATTCTAAATACTAAATCGCGCATGATCGGAGCCTATCGTACAACTTATTATTTACCTTCTATTATAGGTGGCAGTGTGGCGGTATCCATCATGTGGCGTAATATTTTTAGTGATACTGGAATTATTAATGGCATGCTCGGTTTTTTCGGCCTTGGTCCAGTAAGTTGGTTTGGTAATCCGAGCGCTGCGCTTATTATGTTGATCACTTTATCCGTGTGGCAATTTGGTTCATCCATGTTGATCTTTCTGGCAGGTCTAAAGAATATTCCTGGTGAAATGTACGAGGCAGCTAGTGTAGATGGAGCAGGCTTTTTCAGAAAGTTCTTTAAGATTACAATGCCCCTCCTAAGCTCAGTTATTCTGTTCAATCTAGTCATGCAGACGATCAGTGCATTTATGACCTTTGTTCCAGCTTATATTATCTCTAAAGGTGAAGGCGGACCAATGGACGGTACGATGTTGTATTCTCTATATCTATTCCGTCAGGCCTTTATGTTTAATAACATGGGTTACGCTTCAGCTATGGCGTGGGTGATGTTGTTGCTAGTCGGCATCATGACCGGAATTTTGTTCAAGACATCCAAATCGTGGGTCTTCTACGAATCGGAAGGAGGAAAATAATCCATGGCGAAAATGAAACTGAAATGGCCGCTGTATCACATTCTTATCGGTGGCCTCGCTATCATTATGCTGTATCCGATTTTGTGGATGATCATGAGCTCTTTTAAAGAGAGCCGGCTTGTATTCGTTACCGCTCAGCAGCTTCTTCCCGATCCATGGGTATGGGGGAATTATGCTAAAGGCTGGGAAGGGATTGCCGGATATTCCTTTGGTGTCTTCATAAAGAATTCATTAATTATTGTCGTTGTAGCCACTCTAGGAGCGGTGGTTTCTTCTTCACTGGTAGCCTTCGGATTTGCACGTAATAAGTTTGTAGGGCATGGCTTATGGTTCGGTATCATGATGATGACGCTTATGCTTCCTTCAGATGTAGTGCTAGTCCCGCAATATATCATCTATGCGAAATTGGAATGGCTCGATAGTATCAAGCCGATCGTGGTTCCACAGTTCTTCGGTGTTCCGTTCTTTATTTTCCTAATGCTGCAGTTTATTCGGACAATACCTGTTGAACTTGACGAAGCGGCTACGATTGATGGGTGCGGGAAATTTGGTCTGTACTTCAGAATCATTCTCCCACTCATCCGTCCATCTATGGCTACTGCAGCGATCTTTTCCTTCTATTGGCGCTGGGAAGACCTGCTTGGGCCAGTGTTGTACCTGAACTCTCCATCTAAATATACAGTTTCTATGGGGCTGAAAATGTTCCTCGACAGTGAGTCCGTGTCCAACTGGGGACCCATGTTCGCCATGTCCGTTCTTAGCTTGGCACCCGTCATGATTATTTTCTTTATCTTTCAAAAGCAGATTGTGGAAGGAATCAGCACCAGTGGTTTGAAAGGATAAAATATCTAATGAAGAAAGGTGCGGCTGAATTTGGATAGCTATCATTTTGACTTTGGGATTAAAGATACAGTGCCCGGCTACACCAAAATTCGGCCGGACTCACGATACTCTCCGGATGCGCGATTTGGTTTTACTTCAGACTCAGCAGTATTCGGGCGTTCCAGGGGAGGAGCAGATCCATTAAGAAGTGATTTCTGCATTCCGCAGAAGGCAGCCTTCCTGTTAGATATTCCTGATGGGATTTACCGGATTTCTTTGTTACTTGGTGACTCCTTAGCAGATACGAGTACAATAATTCGAGCAGGTGATGGTAAGTACGTATTAGATACATTGAACGTCCCGGCAGGTCAGTATATACGAGAATCATTTGCGATGCGAATCATGGGTGGTCAGCTAAAGCTCTCCTTCTCAGGTATTGCGCCTCGAATAAATGCTCTCGACATTGAGCCTGACAACGAAACGCTTGTCTTATATTTGGCTGGTGATTCTACGGTGACCGATCAAGGAGAAGCTGGTTATCCCTATGCTGGCTGGGGCCAGTTGCTGCCTCGCTGCTTCAAAGCAGGTCTTGTAGTGGATAATCGAGCCATTTCAGGACGTAGCTCCAAGAGCTTTATTGAGGAAGGGCATTTGGACAACATTTCTACTGTGCTTCGGCCCAGAGATTATATGTTCATACAGTTTGGTCATAACGATTCAAAAGGGGATGAACATAGACACACCGAACCTTTCACTACATATAAAGAATATTTGCTGCGGATGATTACAGTTGCTAGGAAAGCAGGAGCCTACCCGGTACTGGTGACCGCTGTACATAGGCGGAGATTTGATCCTGCAGAAGCTATAGTAGACAGTCATGGAGAGTATTTAACGGCAATGAAAGAGTTGGCTGAGACTGAGCAGATCCCCCTAATCGATTTGGCGGAGAAGAGTCGTAAGCTTTTTGAAGCCTATGGTGTGGAAGGAACGAAGGATCTGTTCATGTGGTCCTATCCGGGAGAATATATCTTGCATCCAGTTGGCGTACAAGACAATACACATTTTCAGATTTTAGGAGCACGTCTGCTTGCTGATCTTATTGTAGAGGGCATCCGTGAAGCCGGTTTAAATGATCTCATTATCCATCTTCGGCAGGGTGAATAAAAATAATCCTTTGGGGTATTAAAGATCTATCGATTCAACTTCTGTATGCGAGGTTAAGGTTAAGGAAAGAACTTAACTGGAAGGCTTGCATGACAAGAAGGAGGATACTTAAACATGGCAGATAAGAAGCTGGAAGGTAAGGTAGCGATTGTAACAGGAGGTGGTTCCGGCATTGGAAGAGCAACTGTGCTTGAGTTCGCTCGTAACGGAGCCAAAGTTGTGTTGCTGGATAGAACTGTTGAGAACGCAGAAAAGGTTAGAAAACAAGTGGAGAAAGAAGGCGGAGAAGCCCTCGTAATTGAATGCGATGTTGCTGAACCCCCGCAAGTGGAAGCTGCCATAAACAAGGCGGCCGCGAAATGGGGTCGTCTTGATGTTGTTTTTGCAAACGCAGGGATTAATGGAGCCATGACGCCCATTGAAACGATGGATATTGAGTCTTGGGACCAGACGATTCACATCAACCTTCGTGGAACCTTCGCGACTGTTAAATATGCGATACCGCATCTAAAAGAAAGCGGTGGCAGCATCCTGATTAACAGCTCCATTAACGGAAATCGTGTATTTTCTAACATCGGTTTTTCTGCTTACAGTACGACAAAGGCAGGTCAGGTTGCTTTTATGAAGATGGCAGCATTAGAACTGGCTCAATTTCAAATTCGCGTAAATGCGATCTGTCCTGGGGCTATTAAGACCAATATTGATGACAACACTTTTCCATCCGAGGATCTCAAAGAGGTAAAAATCCCTGTCGAATTTCCGGAAGGGGATCAACCGCTAGAGGAAGGTCCTGGGCGTCCTGATCAAGTTGCAAAGCTGGCACTTTTTCTGGCCTCCGAGGATTCCGATCATATTACAGGAACTGAGATTTATTGTGACGGTGCAGAATCGTTGCTTCATGGTTAAATAATCTTTCACCAAAACGGATTCTATCCTCTTCATTATGCGGATTTTATAAGCTGTCTGCGCATATACATGGAGGATAGGAGTGCCGTTTTTTTGCTGTAAAATAAAGCTAATCATAATCTCCGTTTTCCGTTATAATGGAGTATCTGTGGAGAAAGGAGAATGAACTATGGATTTTCATATTGAATCATTAATTAAGCTGCTAGTGGCCATGCTGTTCGGGCTGTTCATCGGGATTGACCGACAGATCAAGCAGAAACCGCTGGGGATTCGGACCAGTATGGTCATTAGTATTGCCTCTTGTCTTGTAACCGTAGTGTCTATTCATGCCTTTGATAAGTTTGCAGGTCCTGAGCATCCAAATATGGATCCGATGCGCCTCGCTGCTCAAATTGTCAGTGGGATAGGGTTCTTGGGGGCTGGTGTTATCCTGCGTAGAGGCGGTGATGCGATATCAGGCTTGACCTCGGCAGCACTCATCTGGACAGCTTCGGGGATTGGTATAGCTGTGGGAGCAGGATTCTATATTGAAGCAGCATATGCGGTTATTCTTCTAATGTTTGCGGTGAATTTGGTTCCTCATTTAATTCGTTCAATTGGTCCTGAAGTTCTTAACAAGCATGAAGTTTCGGTGAGGATCATCATGGAGGCTAATTTTGTACTTACTGAAGTGATCCAAAAAATTGAGAGACCCCAGGTTAGTACCCAACGAAGTACTAGAAGTCCATCCCGGGCGATCCGTAGAATGAAAATTAAGGATTTGGAAGATGGAAGACAAATGATCGATATGGTGATCTCAGCGCCGGATAAAGATTACGCAACAGAGATCTATTATGATGTGAAGAAAATTGATCATGTCATGAGCGTTGAAGTGGAACAGCTGTAAAAAAGGGCATGTCACGTCATGACCAGATGTGGTAATCTATCAAGTAGAGACAATTATCAGACACTGGAAGGGAGAACACATTATTATGTCTATCACAGCCTATGAAGGACAATATGAAGGAGAAGCAGCCATCTGGTTGAAAGCCGGCCATTATGAGGCAGCTATCCTACCAGGCATCGGTGGCAACTTGATCTGTTTCCGTGATACCGAAAACGGTTACCGTTTCTTGCATGAACCGGGAGCTGAGGAAATGGAAGCCTTCAAAGCAAGTCCAGGCATCCATGGTATTCCTGTATTATTTCCTCCGAATCGTTATGAAGATGGCAAATTTCCTTGGAATGGTCAAACTTATCAACTCCCGGTAAATGAAGTCGCAACAGGCAACCATTTACATGGATTTTTACATACGGCAGCTTGGGAAGTGGAAGAGTTCGGTAGCGGTAAGACCGAAAGCTTCGTAACCGTATTCATCAAAGTGGATGAGAGCCATCCTTCTTATCAATACTTGCCGTTTAAATACACAATGAAACTACGTTATACCCTTGGTGAAGGTGGCTTATCTCAACAGGTACAAGTGCATAATGATGGTGATGAAGAGATGCCTTGCTTGTTGGCATTCCATACCGCGATTAACGCTCCATTCGCACCAGGTAGCACACCACAAGACTACCTTGTAAAAGCGACCATCGGTAATCGCTGGGAATTAAATGACCGTATGCTGCCGACTGGTAAATTCCAAGAGCTGGAGCCAGGTGAAGCTCAGCTTCGTGATGAAGGTGTGAATCCTTATTTCGCTTCGATGGACAACCATTATACAGCTGTACCTCAGAATGGACGTAACCGGATGGAGCTTACCGACAGCAAAGCTGGAGTCACTTTAGTTTATGACGTTGGGACTTCATACAAGCAGTGGATGATCTGGAATAATGGTGCTTCTGAGCAGTTCTTCTGCCCAGAGCCGCAAATCAACTTGGTTAATGCACCAATGGTAGATCTGCCAGCGGATGAGATCGGCTTATTCAGTCTCAAACCAGGCGAGTATTGGGATGAAAGCAGTCGTCTGTACGTGAAATAGTGTCCCTGTGAATATTAATATGTGATCAAAGAAAGGGCTGTCTTGTTCGTAGATTTCTACGAATAGACAGCCCTTTAACGTTTAATTTGACGCAGAACTTTATTTTTTACTAACTATTTCTTCACTAATCTGCTCAATAATCTCTTGGATACTCTTTGAACCAAGATCACCCTCACCACGTTTTCTTACAGAAACACTGCCAGAGTTTTTCTCATTCTCACCGAGAACGAGCATATAGGGTGCTTTTTCAAGTTGGGCTTCACGAATTTTGTAACCTAGCTTCTCATTTCGGATATCAACCTCTACACGAATGCCAGCTTGTTCTAAGGATTGTTTCACCTGAAACGCATAAGCAACGTAGTTCTCAGAGACGGGCAATAACTTCGCTTGGACGGGTGCTAGCCATAGCGGGAATGCGCCGGCATAATGCTCCGTAATAATCCCCATAAAACGATCAATCGAGCCATAAACAGCGCGATGGATTACGACCGGGCGGTGCTTAAGGTTATCTTCCCCGATGTAAGTAAGATCGAATTTCTCTGGCATTTGCCAATCTAGTTGGATGGTTCCACATTGCCAGCTTCGTTTTAGCGCATCTAAAATATGAAAATCAATCTTTGGTCCGTAGAATGCGCCATCACCTTCATTCACACGATACTCGATCCCGAGATTGTCTAATACACTTTGTAATGATTGTTCAGCTAGATCCCATAGTTCTTCTGATCCCATATAATCTGCCGGGCGAGTAGATAATTCAATCTTGTACTCAAAGCCAAACACTTGATAAATATGATCAATCAGTGAGATTACCCGGCTTATTTCATCCTCAATTTGCTCTGGTAATACGAAGATATGGGCATCATCCTGACAAAAAGTACGAACACGCATCATCCCGTTAAGTGCCCCAGAGAACTCATGGCGATGTACTTGACCAAATTCGGCAATTCGGATAGGCAACTCTCGGTAAGAATGTAGGTTATTTTTGTAGATCATCATATGACCCGGACAGTTCATCGGTTTGAGTGCGAATTTTGTTTCGTCTACATTGGTGAAATACATATTGTCTTTGTAGTGATCCCAGTGCCCGGATTGCTCCCAAAGCCGATTGTTCATCATCAGTGGTGTACGAACTTCATCGTAATCTCTCTGTCTTTGTAATTCACGTGCGAAATTCTCAAGCTCTGTGCGGATAGTCATCCCCTTGGGAAGATAGAAGGGCATACCTGGAGCTTCTTCAGAGAACATAAACAATTCCAGTTCCTTGCCGAGCTTACGGTGATCACGTTTTTTAGCTTCTTCAAGAAAGAGTAAGTGCTCTTCAAGTTGAGCTTTCTTAGGAAAAGCAGTTCCGTAAATACGTTGCAGCATTTTATTATTCGAATCTCCACGCCAGTAGGCACCTGCTACATTCAACAGCTTAAAAGCCTTGACCAAGCCAGTTGAGGGAAGATGTGGGCCTCGACAGAGATCCGAGAATTCACCTTGATCATAAATAGATAATACTGTGTCTTCCGGTAGATCACGGATAAGCTCCAGCTTTAAGGGCTCATTCATCGCTTCAAAAAGCTTGATTGCTTCAGCGCGGGGAACGACACGGCGGACAATCGGGTGATTCTCTTGAATAATTTTCGCCATCTCTTGTTCGATTGCTACAAGATCATCCGTGGATAGAGGTGTCTCAATATCAATGTCGTAATAGAAGCCATCTTCGATTACTGGACCTATGCCGAGCTGGACACCCTTGTCTCCATATATACGTTTTATGGCCTGCGCCATGATATGTGCTGTACTGTGTCTATAAATTTCCAGGCCTTCTTTGCTATCCAACGTAACAATTTCGAGCTGGCAATCATGTTCGATCGTTTGGTTTAGATCAACGGATCTTCCATCGATTATTCCAGCTACAGCATTTTTTTTCAGACTGGTACTTATGGCACCTGCTGCTTCTTTAATCGTCGTTCCTTGCAGTACCTCTCTAATTGTTCCGTTTTGCAGTGTTACCTTGATCTCCATGATTGTTAGCCTCCATTTCTCAAAAATTGTTAGTGGTGAACGCAAAAAAACGCATCTCTCCCAGAAAGGGACGAGTGCGTTCAGCTCGTGGTTCCACCCTAATTCGACCTATCACAAGGATAGGACCTCATTGGTATCCTTTAACGTGGATAAGTCGGTGCCACATACTACCGCAAAATTTAGATCGGCGGATTCAGCGTCACGGCTACAAAGGGGTAACTTCACAATCGTGTACTGGAGAAGCTTTCAGCCTAGACCTCTCTCTCTGGACAGTTCGTATAGGAAATCATGTCTCTGATCATTGCCATATGATGTTGCTCGTTCATAGTACTCAATTGCACCCCATAAAGTCAAGAGGCAAGAAACCAGAAATTCAGTTCTCTTTTATTGCAGTCATCATTTGTGTACAGGCGAAGGAGATGAAGTACTCATTGGCGAATGTATGATATCAACTTATTTTAAGGAGGTTTGATATGCAGATTCTCGCCATGTTGACGATGCTAATCGACCATATTGGCTATATCTTTTTTCCAGAGGATATTGCTTGGAGATATGTAGGAAGAATAGCCTTTCCAATCTATTGTTACGGGCTTGTGCAGGGGCATATCCATACATCATCCAGACCGAAATACTTGTTCCGACTGCTCATTATCGCTATTATTGCGCAGATCCCATACAATTTAGCGATTAATCCTGGTGGATGGAACGTGGTGTTTACGCTTTTGTTATCCGCAACCGTATTGGTTATTTTAGATAAACTACCTACTCCATGGCTTGGAATACCAGTCGTCATTGCAGCTATCGCGTTAATGGATTATTTCCCGATAGATTATAATGCGTACGGCCTGCTGCTAGTATTGATATTCCGTTATACGAAGTCATTTTGGCTTGTTGTAGCACATTTGGCACTTAATCTATTCTACATGTTTTATAATTATTGGGTTGTGCAAATGCTTAGTATTTTACCAACGCTGTTGATTGCTTTGGCGCCTGCACTTTGGGGATATTTAGAGCATCACCGGGTACCACGCTGGGTGTGGTGGTCTTTTTATCCTGCGCATTTACTGATTTTAGCATTATTTAAAGGCGTAATATACAATGAATGGGTTTCTATCGAATGGCGAACTTTGTTGAATCTATAGTGTTTTTACAATAAGCAATACTTTGATTTACAAATGTTGCCTTTGCTGAGATAATGGATTGATTTCAAAAAATCTTAAAAAAGGAGACTTGCTATGAGGAGAATGAAAGCTAGGGCAAAATGGTTTATTCCTTTTGTCGCACTGCTGCTTGTTCTGGCCGGTTGTCAATCGGTTGGAGGTTTCGATGTTAATAAGGCATTGATCGGGGATGTCGATGTTAAATCATCAGAATCCAGCATGACGTTTTCTATGAACGCTGAACCTTCAGAAGGAATTAGCGCAGAAGATAAGGAAATGGTCGATCTCATAAATTCTTTTTCCCTGAGTATTAGCAATGCAAAGTTACAAGAGAATGGTAATGTATCTGCCAATGGAACGATCGGCTATAAACAATTGAATATTCCATTCTCATTGTTTATGGACAAAAAAACTTTAGTCTTTACGGTTGAAGGAGCAAAACAACCGTTTTACTTCCCGGTTCAAGGCTATGATGAGGTCTTTGCTGAAGTTGGATTGGATCTGACTAAAGCTGAAGATCTTAGTAAGCTGCTAACGAAGTTTGTGGTGAAGAATCTTCCTAATCCAAGCGCAATTAGCGTAACACCCGTTAGTGAGGCTGTGTATGGCCAGCAGGTGAATATGACGAAGTTACATACCGAAGTGACGGGTGATGAGCTTCCGGCATTGTTAAAAGGATTCCTGAAATCGATCTCTAAAGATACGGAAGGCTTTACAGAATTGGTTGGTGGTCTATATGACTATCTATATCCTGTGATTAAAGCTATGGACGAAAAAGCCTCCGGTGATTATGAAATTCCAGGTATTGGAGTCATTCCTCTGGGTGATAAAGAAGCTGTTGTAACTGTACTACATGATGCAGCAAAATTGGCTGTGGATGCGTTACTGCTGGTTTATGACAATCAACTAGACAGTCTTTACAAAGCTACCCCTGAGCTTAAAACGGTTCTGAGTAAGGATACGAAGCTTGCTGTCGACATTTTTGTAGACAGTGGACTACATGTTCGTAAACAGAATGTTGATCTGAAAGTGGCGCTTCCAGGTACTGAAGATATGCCATTAAAGAGCTTCTCTCTTAAGGCTTCCAGTCAGATTTGGAACATTGGTGGTGCTGTAACGGCAGATCCAATCAGTACTGAAGGAGCACTTGATGTTTCTTCTGGTGACCTGACTCCTGGAGAGACTTTGAACAATTTTGATCCAAATTCTAACGTCTATCGTATATTGAAAGACGATCTTGGTATCACCAAGAGAACGATTGTCATCGAACCAGACGACGAATATTATTATCCGATCGTTGACAATAATACGACGTACATTCCTCTTCGGTATTTTGCAGAAGATTTAGATGCTATTGTGGAATGGGATACAGTCAATCGTGCTATTATCGTAACTGATGGTGTGTACGGTGATAAGCTGGTATTCAAAATCGGTTCTTCCGAAGCAGTAATTAACGGTGAAAAAGTGAAGCTTGCAGAGCCTGTATTTGTTGACGAATATGGTGATGCCTATGTATCGCTGCGTCTGCTTGCTGAAGCACTTCATGCTACTGTGTATGTAGATGAAGATGGTTGGATTACTATTACACGTAAATAGTTAGTTCGATCCTCATTGGCTAAATAACACAAACAAACCCAGCTTCTAACTTCGCAGAAATGCGGGTGAAGCTGGGTTTTTTATATGAAATATGGCATCTTTTCATTGCTTCGTTAAAACCACTTCTAGGTCGACATTACTTAGCGCTTTTTCTTCAGCCATACTTTGGACATACCCTCCTAAGAAACCGTCCTGCTGTTCCTCCCAAAGCTTGTAGCCCGACAACGCTTTTATATCCTTAGCAAAGGTACCTGCAGTTCCTGCGAAGTATCGTACATTCATCTTGGACATTACCTTCGCCATGGATTCTTTTTCAGACTCCGTTAAAGGGCTTTCCTTAAGACTATCCATAGCTTTGTCATAGGAGTTAGTAGCAAAGGCTTCTTCGGCATAAGCCTTGAAGTTTAAGAGATTGTGATCTGTAATCTGATTAGCTTCAGCCCAACCTTCTACGTTCAAAGACGTTGCTTTATAATTTACGGTTCGCGAGACGGGATCGAAGGTCATGGCTCCATATTGATGCGGATTGACGGCCATCGCACTCGTAGCGATATCATAGATTGGCATTTGTTCAGAGGATGCTGTATCTTCATTCGCGTCTGCTGGATCTACTTGAATGTCCTGCATATGAATATGTCCTGAGAGAACTAGATTAAGTCCATTCTTCCGTAAGGATTTTATAGCTTCCTGGCTGTTATTAAGCTTGAAGCCTGAAACAGACATAGAAGTGTGACTTAATAAATTATGATGCATCACCGTGATCACAGAAGCGTGCTCTTTGGCTGCAAGCTTAACGGATTCATCCATCCATGAAAGCGTAGAGGAAGCAATACGCCCATCGGTCTGAGGGAAACCGTATTTTTTATTATTAAGGTATTGGCTGCTGTCTATCATGAGAATCCATAAGTTGGGGGCTGCCTTGACGATATAGCTTAGTGATTCCTTATCACGTGATACAGCTTCTTTGTAGCCGAAATCCGCATACATTTTGACGAAATCCTTATCTGTAATTGAATCCGTAAGGAGCTGTTTATCGCCACTGAAGGATCTAGCCCAAGGATTAAATAAGTCGTGATTGCCTGGAATGACATATACAGAGGTTCCTTGTTGTTCAATTCGTTTTAAATTTTCGGTTAACTTTTGATGGCTGCTGCGTTCTCCATTATTAGTTAAATCGCCACTGAGGATGATAAACGCAGGTTTTTTCTGTTCAGCGTCATAGACCAAAGCTTCAGCCATTTCATCACTGTAGGGCAGCATTTTTCCATCGCCTCCAGTGACATAGGTCTGAAAAGCCTGCCCACCATCCTGAAGATCCTTATCCAAAAAGTGAGTGTCTGTGGCGACCCAGAAAGATACAGGTTTAAGCTCAGCTTGATCAAGTTCCACAGCGTTTAAATTAGACGATTTTGTGTCTTTACAGCCAGTAAGTGCCAAGCTAAGGAAAAAGAGCACTACACAAGAGAATATGACTGTTTTTTTATGTAGAATAAGAACTTTATCTGTTGAAAAATTCATTTATATAACCTTCCTTCTGTACTTTTGCTGCACTATTGTAGCTTATTTTTAGCCGAAATGTATATCGGAAAAGTGAAGGGGAGATGTTACTAACCGAGGCTAATTGTATATCCGACAAAATAAGTTGTGAATAGATGTTGTGTTTTCAGAAAAAAGGTGATAAGATGTACAAAAGTAAGTTACTTAAATAAATGGAGGTAGTTATTTTATGTCTAACAATTTTCTTGAAGCAGTTAAAGGAAGACGTTCCATCTATGCCATCAGTAAAGAATCCACTGTAGCCGATGCTCAAATTATTGAAATCGTTGAGCAAGCGGTTTTGCATAGCCCAACTTCATTCAACTCCCAAAGCTCCAGAGCGGTTGTTCTTTTAGGTGAACAGCATGATAAATTATGGGATATCACGACAGAAACTTTGCGCAAAATCGTTCCAGCTGAACAATTTGAAGGAACAGCACAAAAATTAGCATCTTTCAAAGCAGGTTACGGTTCCGTATTGTTCTTTGAAGATCAAGCGGTAGTGAAGAACCTTCAAGAAAACTTCGCCTTGTATGCCGAGAACTTCCCAGTTTGGTCTAACCAATCTTCAGGCATTCTGCAATTCGTAGTATGGACTGCACTTTCTGAAGCGGGTTTAGGTGCATCCCTGCAGCACTATAACCCACTAATTGATGACGAAGTGAAAGAAGCTTGGGGCATCCCGCAAGACTGGAAACTGATTGCTCAATTGCCATTTGGTAAGACAGTAACTCCAGCAGGTGAGAAACAATTCCAACCGGTTGAAGATCGCGTTAAAGTCTTTAAATAAGCTTAAGAGAGTGTTTAAAACCTCCTAGACCAGGCTAATTAATTATATAGTCAGGTTAAGGAGGTTTTTTGTATGCCGTGGAACAAAAAAGATTATCCAGATTCACTCAAAAACTTTACTGCACCTATTCGTAATAAGGCGATTGATATTGCTAATGCACTGCTAGAAGATGGATATGAAGAGGGAAGGGCGATTTCTATTGCTACCGCACAAGCGAAAGAGTGGGGAGAGAATCGTGATAAGCAGGTCCGTAAAAAAGGACATTAATTAAAAGTTCGAAAATAGAGGTACAAAAAAAGCAGGACAGCGTCGCTTAACGCTTGTCCTGCTTTTTACAGTCATATTATTTAGCAGATTCAGTTCCTGCTTCTGCGCTTGCAGATGGCTCAGGAGAAGCTGTTGCTTCTTTTTTGGCATCCGTAAGTGAATTTGTGATTTTTGCTTTTGCAGTTGTATCTGACAACCAAGTGGTGGAAAGAGTGGAAACCTTCTGAGACACAAGCGTCTTTTTGATTTCATCTTTCTTTTCTTCCATGGTGTAGTTTTTAGCGTCTTTGTGGTCGGTAACTTTAATAATGTGATAACCGTAATCGGATTTCACAGCACCGCTTGTTTCCCCAACTTTAAGTTTAAAGGCTACATCGGAGAATTCAGCTACCATATCTCCACGTTTGAAGAAGTCTAGATCTCCGCCATTAGCTTTGGAACCAGTGTCTGAAGATTTTTCTTTTGCTAGTTCAGCGAAATCAGCTCCATCTTTCAATTGCTTCAGAATTGCATCTGCTTCTTCTTTAGTCTCAACGAGAATGTGGGAAGCGCGAACTTGTTCTTCTTCATTGAAAGTAGCTTTATTTGCTTCATAGTAGTCTTTGATTTCTTGATCCGTTACAGTCACTTGCGGCTCAAGAATCTTACGCAGTTTAACTTGTAGCGGCATTTGCTTCTTCAAGTCATCAACGGTCATTGAGCTTTGTTGCAATGCAGCATTAAATGCAGCTTCTCCGCCGAATTGTGCCTTAAGGTCTTCTAATTCAGCATTGATGTCTTCATCAGTAACGGTTACGTTGGCTTTTTTAGCTTCTTGATCAACGAGTTCAGTAGTAATCATAGCTTGCAGTGTGCTTTCTCCGCCTGCTTCGATCAATTTATCATAAAGTTGTTCTTTAGTAATGTTAGTTCCGTTAACGCTAGCAACAGCTGTGCTGCTGTCGTCCTTTTGGAATGGAGGCTTAATCAATACAATGATGAGTGCCGCAGCCAGAACCACAGAGGCAATCATCCAGCCCTTGTTACCTTTAGGAGAAACTGGTGGAGCAGGTGGCGTCGTATTATTGTTGCTGCCGACTTTGTTCATTACTGGAACACTTTCCTCTTTTGTTGTATTCACAGGTTCTTCAGCAGCTACGACCTCCACTTCATTTACTTCATTGGTATTCTCGGTAGTGTTCAATTCTTCTTCCGGAGTACCGTTGTTTTCTAAGTTCTCATTTCCATTCAGATCTTTTTTGTCCATTATTAGTAATGACTCCCTTCAATATAGGTGTTGCTTGTCTATTTACAACTTTAACAGAAATCCAGATCCTAAACCTTAAGAAAGTATAAAAAAAGATAGGATCTTTTTAAGTTTCTATTAATAAAAAGCAAAAAGCCGGAAATGGCATCGGTAACATGCCCTTCCGGCTTATGGGAATAAGATGTTTACTTCAGTCCTTTCAATAGATGACGAATACTTTCTTGTTTCCGTCTTGGGACCCGTACGTTTTTAGCGAATAGGCCCTTTTCTCCGAAATAAATGCAGTCGTCTTCGATAGAACTGATCTTGTTTAGATTGACATAACAGCCACCGTACACATGATAGTAAGTAGAATTGGATAACAATCGTTTTAATTGCTCGGCAGTCATTCTCTTTTTTATGTTGTAGTTTCTGCCGTGAAAAATGACCAAATCATGGTCCCCGACCTTAAAGAACAGAATGTCTGTTTCCACCTCGAAGTCCTCGTATACATTTCTGGCTTCCAGCAGGATGCTACTCATTCATGTTCCCCCTTTATACTTAATAAAAGACTAATGTTAGCGCTTTCATTATAGCACAATCCCTAATCATTGGAAAGCCTTATTTTTGAACTATTTGTCACACTTTTTACTTTATAGTTTGTCTTTAACGTTTAAAAATTGTAAATTATATAATAGCAATACTTTGGAGGAGGATGTAGAGATGGAAAAGCAGACTAAGTTATTGCTGTTTACGGGTTCCTATGCAAGTGCCACGGAAAGCGGTGTGCAGGTATTTGAATTCGATGGCGAAGCAGGAGGTACGTTAAAATTAATCGACTCGGTTCAGGGTCTAACTAACCCCACCTTTGTTAATGTAGATGCTACAGCCCTGCGTTTATATGCCATAGGAGAAAAGCCAAATGGTGAAGGTGGAAAAGAGGGAGAAGTCGTTACCTTTGCTATCGATGCTAAGCGTGGGAAATTGAGCGAATTGAATCGAATAGCCTCAATGCCTGCTTCAGGTAATGGTCAAACGACCACATGCCATATTTCAAGAGATCTGAGCGATGAATACATTGTTGTATGTAGTTATCATGGTGGCAGTGTAGGCTTGATCACATTAGATGAAGAAAAAGTTGCTAATCAACTGGCGGATGTCGCGATTCATTCCGGTCATGGTCATCATCCTGAACGTCAGGATCGCCCGCATCCCCATTCGGCTATTTTCAGTCCGGACGGACAGTATCTGTTTGTTTCTGATCTTGGGCTTGATATTATTCGGTCCTATAGAATCAATAGAGACTTGAACAAACTAGAAGTTCACGGAGATACTGCGCTTCATCCAGGGGCCGGACCTCGTCATTTTACATTTCATCCAGATGGAAAGTCTGCTTATGTTATAAACGAGGTGGATTCCACGATAACATCGTTTACATATGACAGTGCTACAGGGACTCTTCACACGGTAGATACAGTTTCAACCTTGCCTGAGGATTTTAAGGAAGAGAATACTTGCGCTGAAATTGCTACTTCAGTAGATGGAAGATATCTTTACGCTTCTAACCGTGGAGCTGATAACATCGCAGTGTTTGCAGTGGATAACGCTACTGCCAAGCTTACACTAATTGAATATGTATCTACTCGTGGAGGGCATCCACGACACTTCTCATTAACTCCGGATGGGGCTTATCTTATTGTTGCAAATCGTGACGCTAATAACCTGGTTGTGTTCTCTATTGAAGAGACCAGTGGTCGTCTCGTATTTACTGGGAATACTGCTGATGTATCCAAGCCGGTGTGTGTGAAGCCTGTGATTTTCCCAGTATAAAAGAAACTCGTTTTGAAGAGTGAATAAGACAATTTAAGAAAATAATAAAGGGAACACCGGAGATGTAGTCCGGTGTTCCCTTTATTATTGAAAATAGGATGAAGAAGTTTAATGAATGTGTGAACTATTTGAGTGAGACGGGCTTAAGAGGTACAATAGTGGATACTGCAGATTTGAAGAGCACATTCTGTCTGCCATCACCTTGACCCTGTAAAGTGATTGTGAATGCATCATACGAGGTTACGACGCCTTGCATTTTTACACCATTTGTTGTAAAAATCGTCACGGGCACCTTTGTGGAAATAAACTGATTCAACAAACGTTCCTGCAATTTTAGACTCTCCACTTTGGCAGCACTCCATCTTTTTGTATATTTATTTCTCTATAATTATAGCACGGGTTATAGCTTCTCAGGAAATGTGATCGACAGGCACAAAATTAGACACGGAGGTATTTATGCTTTATTATCAGAACTGGTCTAGAGGTTTTCGTTATTTTATAGGGTTTGCTGCTTGTTTCGTCGTTATTGCGATCCTAGTTCATATGAATAAGGTATCATCATTTGATAATTATTTGATTCATTTTGTTCAATCCGCTGAATCACCTGGACTGACCACATTCGCAAAAGGACTATCTCTGATTGGTTCCTCTAAGGTAGCGATTGGCATATCTATCGGCACGATGGCACTGCTGTATTTTCTGCTGAAACATCGGCTTGAGCTAATTCTGTTCCTATGGGTTGGACTAGGCTCACAGCTATTGAATACACTTATGAAGTTATGGTTTCAAAGGGAGCGTCCAAATTTCAATCGTATTGTCCAAGAGCTCGGTTATAGTTTCCCAAGTGGACATTCCATGGCAGCCTTCTCCCTCTATGGGGTAATTGCCTATTTACTGTGGCGTCATTTGCCGCGAAGAAGTGAAAGAATTCTGTTAATAACGTTTGCGGTATTCATGACTGTGGGCATTGGCTGGAGTCGTATTTACCTGGGAGTTCATTATCCTAGCGACGTAATTGGTGGTTATGCTGCAAGTGGCGCGTGGCTGATGTTATCCATCAGTCTATTTGAAGCCTATAAAAAACGGATATCCTCATAAGAAATGAAGATACCCGTTTTTGTGGGGATATTTTAAAATATAAGAATATATATGTTTCACGCTATACATTATCCTTATATTTCTCGCATAAACGCTTACCGTCCTAAATAGGACACCGAAGGCGTTTTTGCTTGAGGGTTCATCACATGATGTTCCGAAGATTTATGATCTTGGAAATGACCCATTTTACTTATTTTTTTCTTCAGCATAGAAGGAAGTCCAGCCTTTAGCTTTTGAGCTTCGTCTTTTGTTAGACGTCCCTCGCTGATGGCTTGATCCAGCCGCTTACTTGCGGATTCGCTGAGCTTTTGAATATATTGATCTTCTGTCCAGCCTTTCTTCTCAAGGGCAAGCTCGGGGAGGGTTTTGCCTGTTTTTAGGCTATTGATTAGCTCCGTACGATCCATCTCAAGCAGCTTGGCTGTTTCGAAAATAATGAAATGTCCGCCGGCTCTGAATTTCCCGTCTTTCCCTGGTGGGGGTCTATGACCTTTTTCCGAAGGCCCAGAATCAGGTGCAGTGGAGGTTACATTCTCAGCTGACACGCTCCGAGTAGGAGCAAGTGCTGGAGACAGACTGAGGAAAAGAACAGCTGTGATGGTCACTAATTTTTTGATGTTGTTATTCATTCACTCACCTCGTATGTTATATGTGATAGGTACTTACTTGAATTAGTATTCCCTGAAAGCTGAAAGAATCATAAGTGAGAGCTTAAATGATCATAAAATTCATCAACATTAGGCTTGGGTAATTAGAGGAATGAGGGATTCGTAGATGTCCATATTGCAGAGTGGGCCAATTTTTAGGGGGGATATTTTTGGCTTTTGGAGCTCGCATATTTAAAACAGGAATGGCAGTCACGCTTGCCTTGTATTTAGCCGAACTGCTACATTTTCCATCTTCTGTGGGCGCTGCGATTGCAGCAATTTTCGCTATGCAGCCATCTATTTATCGCTCTTGGCGTTATTTTCTTGATCAGCTGACAACGACTACAATGGGTGCGGTACTCGCTCTTCTGGGAGGAATGCTGTTATCCAATAGTCCAATTGCGGTTGGGTTGGTCTGCATTCTTGTCATTATGATCAGTATGAAAATTAACCGAGCGGATACTATTAGCTTGACACTGGTCACCGTTATAACAGTGATGGAGGCTTCTGGTGAATGGCAGTTCGCGCTGAATCGTTTCTTATTAACATTGACAGGGATTGTTTCTGCATTTCTAATCAATATTATAGTAGTTCCTCCGAAACCACGGAAACAGTACATCAAGCAAATTGAGAACGTCTTTGCCAGTCTTTCCTTGCTGCTAAGAACGGCTGTATCTCATGAGATGAAGGAAAGTGTGTTTCGTGATGAAAAACTTGCACTGGAGTCATCTATTAAATCTTTAGCGGATAAGTACGCTTTGTTTGAGGAAGAGCAGAAACAGCTAAAGAGGGCGAAGTACAGTCAGACTAGACAAATGGTTGTCTATAAGAACCTGTTATCTTCTTTGCAAAAGGGCTTCGATGTTCTTGAGGCTGTGGATCGGCATTATTTTCAAGCGGATCGAAGTGAAGAGACAGATGCATTGTTTGACAGTCATTTGGAGCAGTTAATCAAATATCATCAACTGATCTTGCTGAAATTTGAAGATAAACTAAAACCAAACACTAATGAATCGGAACCCTTGGGAGACGAGAATGATGGATTTTTGAATTCAACGATCCTGGGGTATAATGCGGAGAAAATAGGTCAACTACGATTGTATGTTGTAGCCGCAGCTATTTACGATTACGGATATCAATTAGAACGGCTTGATAAAGTGGCAGATCAGATGAACCGTATAGCGACTGAGGAAAAAGAAACGGATCGCGAAGCTTAAAACATAACCTTGTGATGTGCAACATATAAGCTTAAGGATTCATCTATTAAGAGTATCCTCACTTGAAATATCAACCTTCCAAAGGGGATGAAATGTAGTGGAGAATCATGAAATTGAATGGAAAGAGGAACAGCAGCGGGTTGACGGAGTGACTAAGCTTTTGTCTGCCCATATCCGGCGACTATCTGAGGAGCTCGGACTCCATCGCAGTGATGTGGTGGATATGCGGAAAGACTTCTGGGAAGAGGTAACAGTAAACTTCAGTAGTCCAGATGATTTAGGGGAAACTTCAACAAGTCTGCGCCAACAATCCCAAATCTTGAATGAACGTGAACGCCATCATTTACAGTCGAGCAAGGCTCTAAAAAAATATAAAAAGCTACTCGTCTCTCCTTACTTTGGGCGTATTGACTTTACAGAAGCACCAAATGGAGAAACGGAAAAGATTCATCTGGGAATTGGATCCTTGATGGAGGATGATGGCACCTTCTTGATCTATGACTGGCGGGCGCCTATATCGAGCTTATATTATGACGGAGCTCCTGGCCCAACAGCTTATGAGACACCTGGTGGACTTGTTTCCGGTACAATGAATCTTAAACGTCAGTTTGTGATTTCTGATGGTGTTATTGAAGTTATGTTTGATACTGGGGTAACGATCGGAGACGAGCTTTTGCAGCAAGTGCTTAGCCATAGTGCCGATGATCGAATGAAGAGTATTGTAGCTACCATCCAGAAAGAGCAAAATGCGATTATCCGTAACGACAAAAGCCGAATGCTGGTCGTTCAGGGTGCCGCAGGAAGCGGGAAAACCTCTGCAGCATTGCAGCGGGTTGCTTATCTTTTGTATAAATACCGTGAAGTTCTGCAAGCAGACCAGATGTTGTTGTTCTCGCCGAACCCGCTGTTTAATAGCTATGTTTCAACTGTGCTCCCAGAGCTAGGTGAAGAAAATATGCAACAAACCACTTTTCAGATGTATCTTGAGCATCGTTTAGGACATGAATTCCAGCTGGAAGATGTCTTTAGTCAGACGGAAAATCTATTGAATGCCCCTGATGGCCCTGAAGTGGGTATACGCAGAGAAGGCATCGCTTATAAATCATCTGTACCTTTTCTCGATGTGATTCGTCGGTATGCTACGATGCTGGAACATGAGGGCATGCTGTTCAAGCCTTTAATGTTTCAAGGTAGAGCGGTAGTCAGTAAAGAAGAAATGGAACGTCATTTCTATGCCTATGATCCCGCCATTAAGCTTGCGAACCGTGTAGACTTAATGACACGCTGGTTACTGAAGAAGATCGCTGATTTTAGCCATGAGGAAAGAAATGCTTCATGGGTTGAAGATCAAATTGAGCTATTAGACTCCAGTGATTACCATCGTGCATATCAGATGTTGCGACGTAAGAAGAAAGCCACGCAGGATAGTTTTGATGATTTTGATACTGAAAAAGAAGTGTTATCCCGGTATGTAGTCAGCCAACGCTTAAAACCGCTGCGCGGATGGACTAAACGAGGTCGTTTTGTGGATGTTAAGGGGTTGTACAGTACGCTGTTTACTGATCGTGAGCTTATGGAACGTCTGAATGGTGTTAATTCTCTGCCGGAAATATGGGATGAGATCTGTGAACAAACACTAAAATCAATCGCAGTGAACGAGCTTGCCTACGAAGATGCTACACCATTCCTTTATTTGAAGGAGTTAAGCCAAGGCTTCCGTACCAATACGCTAATTCGTCATGTGATTGTGGATGAAGTACAAGACTACTCACCTTTCCAATTAGAGTTCATGCGCCGTTTATTTCCAAGGGCAAAAATGACCGTATTGGGTGACTTGAATCAGGCGATCTATGCACAAGGTGAGGTGCTCGGTGATTTGTCTAGTTTGGTAAGCATTTATGGGGAAGAGAATACAGAAGTGATCTCGTTAACCCGAAGCTATCGCTCCACTTTTGAAATTGTAGAATTTACGCGTTCAATGATTCCTGGAGGGGAAAGAATTGTGCCGTTTAATCGACGAGGAGAAGAACCTCAGCTAAGTGTGGTGTCTAGCGAGGATGAGCTTCTGAATGCTGTTGAAATGGATATCCGGAATTTGCAATCCAAGGGGTATCATTATGTGGCTGTCATTTGTAAAACAGCAGAAGAAAGCGCAAGAGTTCATGATGAACTACATAGTAGGCTGCCAGTAAGACTCGTTACGAAGGAAACGCCGAATTTCCAGAAGGGAACATTGGTGTTACCTGCTTACTTAGCTAAAGGTGTGGAGTTTGATGCTGTCATCATTTATGATGGTTCAGCTGAACGATATGGCAGAGAAAGCGAGCGTAAACTGTTCTATACAGCTTGCACTCGAGCGATGCACTTACTGCATATTTTTAGCCTAGGAGAACCAAACCGGTTTCTTCCATCTGTAAAAGCGAAGACCATGATTACAAATTCGCTGTAAAGCACCATCTTCTGATCATAAGATCGTCCTTTCGCATTGGCGAGGGGACGGTCTTTTTATATGTATGAATAAAGAGGGATGAACAAACCACAATATAGAGAGTCGTCGCAAACAATGACAAAGGTGGTCAGTTCATGAAGGAAAGAAAATGGGATCTGCTTGCACTGGCATCCATTCCACTAATTATGACCCTCGGTAACTCCATGCTGCTTCCTATTTTGCCGCAGATTTCTAAAGAACTAGGCATTAGCTCTTTTCAGGTGAGTATGCTGATTACTGTTTATGGATTGATGGCTATCGTGATGATCCCAATTGCAGGGTACCTGTCTGATGCTTATGGACGTAAAAAGGTGATTCTTCCGAGTCTGATCATTGCTGCTATTGGTGGAGCTGTGTGCGTGGTGGCGGCTTGGGTTATGAAGGGCGTTAGCGCCTATTGGGTCATTCTGGCCGGACGTTTATTACAAGGGATAGGTGCGGCTGGTGCTTTTCCTATTGTGCTGCCCTTCGTTGGTGATTTATTCAAGGAAGAAGAGGATGTAAGCAAAAGTCTGGGAATTATTGAAACCTCTAATACCTTTGGTAAAGTGCTCAGTCCGATCCTTGGAGCTTATCTTGGAATATGGCTTTGGTTTGCACCTTTTATCGCTATTCCTGTTCTATGTTTAATTTCATTTGCTTTAGTTCTTTTTCTGGTTCGAAAGCCGGAAGCGAAGGAACAACCTGAGAAACAGGGTATAAGAGAATTTTTATCCGGAATTGTGAGCATTTTGCGTGAAAAGGGACGATGGTTGTATGCTATTTTTGCCATAGGCGGTATCTGTATGTTTGTAACCTTTGGCGTTCAATTCTATTTATCGGAAATGCTGGAATCTAAATTTAATATGCATGGGGCAATGAAGGGGTTTGTGCTGGCAATACCATTAGCCTTGTTATGTCTGTCTTCATATGGAACAGGAAAGATCATTGGTCAGAACAAAACGCTAATGAAATGGCTGGGCTTTGGAGGAATGGTGTTACTTACTGCAGCAATGATCTTTGCGGGGTTCAATAAAGGTATTTATTTCTTAGTCGGGTTTATGGGCTTAGGTTGTGTTGGAATCGGGATTGTGCTTCCTTGTATGGATGCTTTGATCACGGAGGGAATTGAGAAAGAAAATAGCGGCACGATAACCGCTCTCTATAGCAGTATGAGGTTTATAGGGGTAGCCGCAGGACCGCCAGTGGTATCGCTGCTGTTAAGCAGTGGTCATTGGGTATTATTCGCTTTGATGGCTACAGTCGGCGCAATTGGTGGATTGCTGACCTTATTTGCAGTAACGCCAAGCAAGGGGAGCAAGGGAGAATCTGACGTGAAAGAAACGGAGCAGGTAGATGCGCGACTCTTGTCAAAGCGTGTTCGTCAGACTTCTGCAAGGACTTTAGATGGAAAAAAGAGCTATCCTTAAGCTGCGTTGCCGTAGCTTGCGGGATAGCCCTTTGATAAAAGAATGAAAGACAATCTTATGCTTGTGGTACGGATTCCCAATCCTTCAGGAAGCGTTCGATACCGTTATCTGTCAGCGGATGCTTCCAGAGGGTAGGCAGGAGCGAACCTGGGATGGTAGCAATGTGAGCACCAGCAAGAGCGGCTTGCTCAACATGCGCAATGTTACGGATGGATGCTGCAATAATTTCGGAAGTCATACCGTAGTTAGTTAGGATGGTCTTCAGATCCTTGATCAGCTTCATTCCGTCAACACCGATATCATCCAGACGTCCTACGAAAGGAGAAATATAAGTTGCGCCTGCTTTTGCAGCCATTAAGCCTTGAGCCGCTGAGAAGACAAGCGTTACGTTAGTTTTGATACCTTTTTTTGTAAGCTCATAACAAGCTTCCAAGCCATCTTCAGTCATAGGGAGTTTAATGACAACGTTTGGAGCCCACTCAGCAATTTCGTATGCTTCTTTAAGCATTTCTTCTGCTGTAAGTCCGATTACTTCTGCACTTACAGGACCTGGAACGATTGCTACGATTTCTTTGATAACATCTTTAAACAATCTTCCTTCTTTAGCAATGAGCGACGGGTTAGTCGTTACGCCATCCACTAATCCGAGGCGAGTAATACGTTTGATCTCTTCAATATTTCCGGTGTCCAAGAAAAACTTCATTTTAAGTTTCCTCCCTTGATTTCCATATGGATTGACAAACAATATTCATATTTTCATTATGAGACATGTCAAACGAAGTTTCAACTGTTATTTTGAATATTTCAAAATAACTTTATAGATTGAATATCGCTTACACTTGTTATAGTGTTGATAATATAGGATTGGTCTATGCAGTTATCCATGATAATATATAATCGGCATTGTTATTATGGAGTATTGGGTGGGACGTGATGAAATGTACTCGATATTAGTTATTTTGCTTGTGCTCGTGTTGTCAGTTGCCGGATTCTTGGCCTACCAGAACAGCAAATTGGTATCTAATCAGAAAAAATTAGGAACTTTATCACGCAATCCTTCACTAATGTATTCTATCTTTGACCAATCTTGCGCTGCTAGTGTGGAAGATCCAGACGTAATTCCTTTAGTTCAATACACAGTTTTTGTGGAGTCCAGCGGGCAGGCAGTTGTGAATAAGCCTTTAGCAATCATTATTCTTTGTAGAGTAAGTGCGGGTAGAGGAAATCTAGTTCTCGCTGATGTCGAACGCAGTGTGCTGGAGCACATTAAATTGGCAGCCCCCTCAGATGCTTTCATTGAGCATAAAGCTTACTTACATAGGGCTGCTAACCACGCTGAAAAAGAGATGATCCTAAATTTAGAGGATGTAGTGAAATTACAATATACATAAGACAGAATGAAGAATATTGATTTTTTTGGCTGCAAGAAGGATAATACGAATTTGGATACAAGAAAAGAGGGAAATAGAGTGTCGCCCGTAACAGAAGTGAATTTTGAAGTAGTTGATCCAGAGAACGCTGATTTAAGAGAACTTATTACGTTTCTGGATGAAGAACTGAAGATGCGTTATCCGCATGAGACGATCTATGTTGTTGATTTCGAGGATCCCAAAGTAAAAGAAATGACTTTCGTAGTAGCCTACTTAAACGGAAAACCAGTGGGCTGTGGTGGGCTTCGTCCATTAGATTATATCGGAATAGAGATCGCAACGATGGAGTTGAAGCGCTTTTATGTAGATTCTAGTTATCGTAAAATGGGCATAGCTACAAATATGCTGTTATTCCTTGAAGAACAAGCATTAGCGGCGGGGTTTAAGGAGATCCGATTGGAGACCGGAATTAAGCAGCCAGAAGCGATTGCGCTTTACGTCAAGCATGGCTACCAACCGATTGATTTATTTGGACCCTACATAGGTGATCCGCATAGTCTCTGTTACGGCAAAATACTATAAAACTTTATAATGGATAACATGGGGGTATTAAAATGAGTATCAACGTTAAACAACTAGCAGCTGAAAAAGCAGTGGAATATGTAGAAGATGGAATGAAGGTAGGTCTGGGTACGGGATCAACTGCCTACTGGGCAATCCGCAAGCTCGGTGAACGCGTCAGTGAAGGCTTGAAAATTACCGCAGTAGCTACTTCACGTGCTTCCGAAGAGCAAGCACGAGAGCTGGGAATTCCACTGGTAGCTTTTGGTGATATTGATAGTCTGGACTTAACCATTGACGGAGCGGACGAGCTAGACAGCAGTCTGCAACTAATTAAAGGCGGCGGCGGCGCTTTGCTTCGTGAGAAGATTGTAGCTAGTAATAGTACCCGAATGATTGTGATTGCCGATGAAGGTAAAGTTGTAAACACGCTAGGCAAATTTCCGTTGCCGGTGGAAATCGTTCCTTTCGCCTGGGAATGGACTGTGGCAGAGCTTGCCAAACTGGGTTGCCAACCTGAATTGCGTCGCAGCGGAGAAGAGTTGTATAAGACGGATAATGGCAATTACATTGCGGACTGCCGATTTGAAGCGATAGAAGCTGCACCGAAGCTAGCACTGACCATCCAAAACATCCCGGGTGTTGTAGATCACGGCCTATTTATTGGAATTGCAGCGATGGCGATCCTAGGTAAACTTGATGGAACTATCGAAATTATTGAAGCTCAACCTAAGAATTGATTAACCGCAGACATAAAGAAACTTACCGTTCATGGCCGCTAAAAGGATTGACACGGGTAGTGCTAACTCTGTATAGTGCTACTGTTATCTATTGGATGTTTATCGGATTTGGACGTGAGGTACATACCGGAGGTCCTCTTCAGTATAATCTGGTTCCATTTCGCACGGTGTCACTTTATTTCAACTTGGATAACGGTTTATCACTTATCAATCGGCTAGTAAATCTGCTAGGAAATGTTGTAGTTTTTATTCCATTTGGTTTTCTTTCGCCATTAGTAAAGATACGTCCTGTGTCTTGGCTTAGAATCTCGCTATATGCTGTCCCTTGTATTCTGCTTTTGGAGTGCTTGCAAATGCTGCTGCATGTGGGAAGCTTCGATATTGATGATTTACTATTAAACATGCTAGGTGTGTGGACAGGCTACGGATTGTTTCGAGTGATTAGCTGTAAAAGGAACAAAGAAGGAGAAATGTGAAGAATGTTGATTGATCTTAAACCCCTCATTGGTACATCTGAGGTGAATGAGCTGCTGACCTATGCGGTCATAGATGATCCGAATGCTCTACAGCAGACTTCGTCTGAGTATAGCGAACAAGCCGGGCTAAAGTTATATGGCTGGGAAGAGGAAGAATTACTGCTTGGTCTTGTAGGCTTTGAAGAAACAGAAGATGGTTCCTTGGATATTCGGCATATTGCTGTATTGCCAGAGAACAGAGGAAAAGGTTATGCACGGGGGATGATTCTGGAGCTGCTTACTACGCGTCACCCGCGTTATCTGGTAGCTGAAACAGAGGATGAGATTGCTGCAGATTTCTACCGTAGTCTTGGGTTCATGGTGTACAGCCTCGGCGAAAATGCAGCAGGCATTGAAACACTGAGATGTGTTTATGAAGTAGAAGAGATCGAGGATGAGGAATAAACAATTTTTAGAAGACATACAATGGCAGGTCGAGATGAAATCTCGGCCTGTTTTTTTGTTGGGTCACCTTAAATTGTTCCTTAGAATTGTAAAGTTGACTTTTGAAATAAATGGGATTATAGTTTGACAATGAAACTGTTCTACAGTTGAACTATATTTGGAGGTAGGAAGCTTTGGAAGATGAAGTTCAGCATTGGATTAACCGTTATATGGATGCTTATATGATGGTGACTAGACAAGTAGCCGCAAGAATTAAAGATAGCATTGCTGCAGATACAACGAATGATCAGTATCAAATTCTTCGTCTGATTAATGCTCAGGAACAATGTACGTCTACATATCTAGCAGAAACTTTTTGCGTGGGTAAAAGCTCCATTACAGCAATAATCAACAGACTGGTGCAAGCGGGCATTATCGAGCGAACTCGTGACGAGAATGATCGTCGTCAGGTGTATTTATCGATGTCAGAGCATGGTAAAAGAGTATTTGAAGCAGCTGAGTCGCAAGTACATGAAGTAGTGGCCCCGTATTTGTTTCATTTTGAAAAGAAGGATATTGAGACGTTCATCATGATGTTTGAGAAACTGGCAAGTCTAATTCAGAATGATAATGGAGGGAAGAGCCAATGAAGACGATTCTAAAAGCAAGATGGGCGGTTATCGCAATCTGGCTCGCTGTAGCGGTGGTGCTAGTGATGACGGCCCCGTCTTTCTCTGATCTTGTCCGTGAGAAGGGGCAGGTTACGGTTCCAGAGGGATACCCTTCATCTAGAGCAGCAGAAATCATGAAGGAAGCATCAAGTGACAAGGGAGGCGAATCACTCCATCAAGTAGCCCTTGTGTTCAATAACCCGAAGGGAATCGGAGCGGAAGAAACAGCAAGTATTCAACAAGGCGTTGAGAAGCTGGCTGCGAATAAGGAAGCTCTGCAGTTAGATTCCATCACCGATCCTTTTTCACAAAGTGAGCTTAAAGATACACTGATTGCCAAAGATGGCAAGACTATTATGGTGGCGTTGTCCGTAAAAGGTGAAGGAGAGGCTGTTACTGCGCTGCCAGATAAAGTGGATGAGATGCTCTCAGGTGTTAAAGCAGATCATTATTTGACCAGTGAAGGTCTGATTACAGAGGATATGATTGCAAGCTCAGAAGCAGGGCTAAAGAAGTCGGAGTATATTACAGTTGTCTTTATCCTACTTATTCTATTCGTTGTGTTTCGTTCGTTCGTAGCGCCTTTTGTACCGCTGCTGACCGTGGGTATCAGCTATATTGTATCCCAATCTGTCGTGGCTTTTTTGGTGGATCGTTATGATTTTCCTTTATCAACGTTTACTCAAATCTTTATGGTTGCGGTCATGTTCGGGATCGGTACGGATTATTGTATTCTGCTGATCAGTCGCTTTAAAGAAGAATTGATGACCGCAGAAGATACTAAAAGTGCAATCATTGCAACTTATCGAAAAGCTGGAGGAACGGTGTTCTATTCGGGCTTAGCGGTATTTGTAGGTTTTGTAGCGATTGGGTTATCGAAATTTATCCTTTATCGTTCAGCAGTAGCTGTTGCAGTTGGTATTGCAGTTATGCTATTGGCACTTGTGACGATTGTTCCATTCTTTATGGCTGTTCTAGGCAAAAAGCTATTCTGGCCCTCCCGTGGCAAGCTGGAGCATAGTGAGAGCCGTATTTGGGGATGGGCAGGTTCTTTTTCTTTAAAAAGACCGTGGGCCGCACTTCTAATCGTTGCAGTAATCGTATCCCCATTTCTAGTTACCTATAGTGGTAAGCTGTCCTTTAACAGCTTGGAGGAAATTGGCTCGGAATATGCTTCGGTAAAAGGTTTTAATATTATTTCGGAGAGCTTCGGACCAGGTGAATCGATGCCTGGCAAGGTCGTTATCAAGAATGATGATCGTATGGACAATTCAGAATATCTGGGACTTGCGGAGAAAATTAGCCGCGAGCTGGAAAAAGTGGATAGTGTAAAATCTGTTCGGAGCATGTCACGTCCAACAGGTGAGCTGATTAGTGATTTCTTGATTCCGAATCAGGTCGGTACACTTTCTGATGGACTGGACCAGAGTAACGAAGGTCTGACCAAGATTCAGACCGGCTTGTCTGAAGCTAGTAAACAGCTTAGCGATAATGCTCCTAAACTTACAGAAGCTGTTGCAGGGAGTGCTAAGCTGACAGAGGGCACAGCGGATCTCAAAGACGGAATTGTTGCTTTAGGCGCTGGGCTCACCCAGATTGAGAGCGGGATTAAGAGTGGCTCAGCGGGTGCAGGAGATATCAAATCCGGTCTTCAGCAGGCAGCAACAAGTGCTAAACAGTTAGCAGATGCAAATGCGAAGTTACTTGAGGGCTATAAAAAAATCGGTGGAGGCTTAACCCAGCTGGATGAAGGACTCGGACAGCTTCCGAAGCAGCTACAAGGTGTTGCAGAGGCATTAAAAGGACTGGACGGTTCCTTCGCTGGCCTAGAGAGCAGTTATCCGGAAATTGTTCAGGATGTAAATTATTTGACGATCAAAGGTACAGTAGCACAAAGTGGTACGGGTGCAGCGCAGCTAGCAGCCGGTCTTGGTCAGGTTTCAGAACAGCTTAAAGGTGCAGCTACTGGCTTAAATGAAGCGAATGCCGGTTATGCCAAAGCTGCGGCTGGGCAAACCGCTCTCGCACAAGGTTTAGCTAAGCTTGTAGCTGGAATCGGTCAGCTGCAAGCTGGACTCGATCAGGCGGCAGCAGGTCAAGGACAGATCGTAGATAAGATTCCATCTATCACAAGTGGGCTTGATCAATTGCAAGGCGGACAGAAGCAGCTTGCAGATGGTTTTGGTGAATTGACAGGTCAGATTGGAGCCTTAACCACTGGACTAAGCGATAGTGCTGATGGATTGAAGCAAATTACAAGCGGTCTGGGCTCGGCACAAGAATACTTGAATCAGATTCAAGCGGCTAAGGATGAAGAGCTGAGCGGATTCTTCGTACCAGCTGAGGCACTTAAAGCTGAAGGTATAAAGCAGGTATTTGATACGTACTTGTCTGATGACCGTAAGGTGATGACGTTGGATGTGGTATTTACCGAGAATCCTTACAGCTCAGAGGCTATAGATAGTGTGGGTGATATTCAAGCAGCAGTAGATCGTGCAGTTAAAGGTACGAAGCTTGAAAATGCTGAAACAGCTATTAGCGGGGTTACAAGCAGTCAAAGCGATTTGCGGAATATTTCCAATGAAGACTATACGCGTACAGTAATCTTGATGCTGAGCGGTATTTTCATCATATTAGTGTTGCTGCTCCGTTCAATCGTAATGCCGATTTACCTTATCATTTCACTTTTGATCACTTACTTTTCAGCGTTGGGCGTTACAGAGGCTATTTTCGTTAATCTTCTGCACTATGAAGGGATTACATGGACGACGCCATTCTTTAGTTTTGTTATGCTGATTGCACTAGGTGTGGATTATAGCATTTTCTTAATGGCCCGGTTTAACGAAAATAAAACATGGGACGTAAAAGAAGCGATTCTACACGCTATGCGCAATATGGGTACAGTTATCCTTTCAGCTGTAGTTATTCTGGGTGGTACCTTCGCTTCGATGTATCCTTCTGGGGTATTGTCGATGATGCAGATTGCTACAGTGGTGCTCGTAGGATTGGCCTTGTATGCTTTAATCTTCCTGCCGTTCTTTGTCCCTGTAATGGTACGGGTCTTCGGCCGAGGGAATTGGTGGCCATTTTCGGTTAAACAGAGCGGAGAAGCTAACAAGCAGGATTTAAATATGTAAATGGGACTATACCCCATTTATGAATCAGAAGTCATAACAAGTTGTTTTTTTGCAGTCAGCCACCGATATATTTATCGGTGGCTGACTTTTTATTTGAGTAGAATGAATCGTTTCGATGGGGCATTATTAGCGGGGAGAACTACTAATCCGTTCAATTGTCATGGGTCTTTTATCCATTGTCGTCTGGTTCTTTAGGTTATTGTTATTATGTTTTTAGGAAATTATAATAACACTGGATTCGTTTTCAAAGTCTCCAAATTACAACTAGAAAGCGAGATGATGAATGATGAAAGTAAGCATGAAGAACAGCAGTATCGCAAAGAAGGTTGCTCCATTTGTTATTACTGCGGGGGTTATTGCCGGAGTAGGACTTATCGATACCGATAAAGCGTTAGGACACGGTTATGTATCCGAACCAGCAAGTCGTGCGAAGCTTGGTGCAGCGAATAATGTGGGTTCAGTTCAATATGAGCCACAGAGTCTAGAGGCACCAAAGGGTTTCCCATTGGCGGGACCTGCGGACGGGAAGATTGCATCTGCGGGTGGCATGTTCGGAGGAATTCTGGATCAACAATCAAGTGATCGTTGGATTAAGCACGATATGGTTGGCGGAGTCAATGACATCACTTGGTATCATACAGCACAACATAGAACAACAAAATGGCATTACTATATTACGAAAAAAGGTTGGAATCCTAATACGCCAATTAAACGTTCCGATTTAGAGCTTATTGGAACTTTTGAAAATGGCGGTAAACAGCCTGAGCGTTCTGTGACGCACAAAGTAAATGTCCCAACTGACCGCAGTGGATACCATGTTATTTTGGCAGTGTGGGATATCGATGATACATCGAATGCCTTCTATCAAGTCATTGATGTGAATCTAAAGAACAGTGAATCAGGACCTGGGGTACAACCAGACACGGAGAAGCCGTCAACAGTAACGGGGTTACACACGATGAGTGTAGAATCGAGCAGTGTAGATCTTATGTGGAATGCTGCAACAGATAACATAGGCGTAGATCATTACATGATTTATCGCGGGGATAGCGTCGGTATAGCGAAACAAATCGGAACATCCTCAACAACGAGCTTTAAAGACATTACTGTAGAACCAGGTAAAATTTATACATATTATAGTGTTGCGGTGGATCGTGCAGGAAACACGTCAGGCGCAAGTAATATTATTGTTGTTAGCACACCAAACCCGGAAGTGGTTATACCTCCAGTGGAAACACCAGATACTTTGAAGCCTTCGATGGTTGAGGGGCTGCATACCATGTCTGTGAAGCACAATAGTGTTAATCTGATGTGGAACGCCGCCCAAGATAATGTAGGTGTTGATCATTATGTTGTGTATCGAGAGGGTGTTGAATTGACCCAAACTAAGGGAACTTCCTTTACGGATTTAACGGTGCAAGCTTCCACTACGTACAATTATCATGTGAGAGCTGTAGACGCTGCTGGTAATATTTCAGACAAGAGCTCTTTGTATACAGTCACAACCCTTGTGAAACCCGTATTACCAGATGTAGCAGCTTGGAATGCAACCGGGTTGTACATTGTAGGAACAAAAGTTGAATACAAGGGTAACGTTTATGAAGCTCGAGTGACATTTAGAAGTTTCGGTGATACCAACTGGAATCCGGAGTCGGCACTATCGCTTTGGAAATTAGTGACGAACTAATAACATCGTTTCCCCCCCAATTTATTATAAAAAAACGGAGATCATTTCTGATAATCAGAAGTGATCTCCGTTTTTTGGGTTAAGGAGTCGTCAAGTTTATTTCATCTTGGCGAAAAAGCTGCGCAACGCCCAACCGCGCTCCTGCCGTTTTTTATATTTAGGAAGTGAACGATAAACAGCGGTGGATTCTTCGAAAGCTCGCTTCGCATCCTCTGATCTGCCAAGCGCTTTATACATCGAGCCTGCCAGATAATACGCCTCAGAAGAAGAAGACTGGATTTCTTGATACTGAGTAACGTAATGCAATGCTTTATCATGATTCGTATGGCGGAAAGTTTCCGCTAACCAAAGATATGGCTGTCCATATCGAGCCTTACGGTTGATCTCCAGACCACGAAGCATTTGTGCTTCGCCTTCCTCCAAAGCGCCTAGCTTAAGATTCACATGTCCGAGTTCTACCCAATATTCAGCAGATTGTTCATAACGGTCCTCGATTTGCAGTAGGAGATCCTTCGCTTCCCTGTATTTTTTACGTTCTGTCAAACTCCGCGCTAAATCAAATTTGGATGAAACATCATTAGGATTTAAAGAAATGGTTGTACGTAACTTGGAAATTTGACGCATTCTTTTGAAGGGCTTTGTAATGCTGGGGAAGATGCCCACATATCTCCGATCCAAGAAATACAAGATAAGAAGCAGGATGAATATAGCCAGAAAAGGGTTGCCCACTAATCTGAAGAGCAGTAAAACACCTATAAATTTAAGCATAACTTCCCTCCATAATCATTTGGTTCCGGTATTGCGATTGAAAAGAGTAGATCCAAGGCAGCGTAATTATAACATAATTCAAAGCAATCTGAATCCCAGGATTTTAAAATTATACAACTTTGAGCAGCTTAATAGCGTCTTAGTGTAAGATGAATAATAATTACAATAATATCATAAGAAGGGAAAAACAAGATGAACTTATTAGCAAGGAAGCTACAGCTGTTTAGTTTGGCTGTTTGTTCTACTTTTATGGCTGTTACGTCAGTCCCACAAGTGATAAGCGCGGATCCCTCATCCGCGAAGCTGAGTGGAATTAAGGAGATTGTTGCCACTTCTGGATTTTGGGGAGGGAGCTCCTTCGCACTGGGGACTGACGGAACCGTATGGTCTTGGGGGAGCAATGTTTTTGGACAATTTGCAAATGGAACTGCAGGTCCTGAAGGGTGGACGATTACTCCCCATAGCATAGCAGCGCTTGATCGTACGAAGCAGTTAGAGATCGGTGGAATTTATTATGTTGCGCTGAACGAAGACGGGACGGTTAAAGCTTGGGGAGATTACCGGGATAAGAATGCTATAGAAGCAGGCAATGGGGTAAGCACTAAACAGTACAAGGTGCTGCTTCCTCAGGTTATCTCTGGGATGACCGATGTAGTCAGTATAGCTTCAGGCATACACAATACCTTAGCTTTGAGAAAGGATGGAAGCGTACTACAGTGGAATCCTCCAGAAATCACTGATGTAGGTTTTACAGCGTTGCCTGCTGCTACCAAGGTTCAGGGTTTAAGTGAGGTAATGTGGGTCGGTAACAGTGACTATCAGGCCGCAATTCGCACCAACGGTACTCTTTGGATTTGGAGCGCTAACCCGCAAATAGAGAATACAAAAGCGGTGAAGAAGCCGACCCCAGTCAAGGATTTATACCATGTGAAGTCCGTTTCTATGAACTGGAGGAGTATACTGGCGTTAACTGAGACTGGAAGTGTCTGGGCAACGGTTGACAGCAATAATTATAACGAAATCATGATGAAGAAGATGCCAGGTCTTACGGATATTGTATCTGTTCAGACGAATAATGGGTTCAATCTTGTTGCCAATAAAAAAGGAGAATACTGGGTATGGAAAGCTGGCACTTTATTGCAAGGTCTGCAAAAGATCACAGTCATAAAGCCGATCTCCAAACTTACGCTGGATTTAGGTGGCTTTGTAGCTGTTAAAAAAGATGGCACCGTGTGGACTTGGAGTACCCAATCATCAACCGACAGTAAATGGGTCTTTACTAAACCTAAACAAATCAAAGGCTTGAGCAATCCGATTTCTTTTGCCACGGGGGAAAATAGTAAATATGCAGTTTTGAAGGATGGGACAGCAGTAGCTTGGGGGACGAATATGTTTGGTCAACTTGGTATCAGTGCGCTTGATTCACATCCTTTTACTATATCACCTATCTTGAAGCCTGTTACTGTAATCGTGGATGGGAAGAAGATCGACTCCGCGCAATCTGCTATATTCTTGGATGGAAGTGTAAGAGTACCGATCAGGGAAGTGGCGGAAAATCTGGGCTACACCCTCTCATGGGACGGCGATATGACGCTCTTGAAAGAAGGTAAGAAAACCATCTTTAAAGAGGGAGCCATTAAAGTAAGTTATGCATCACTTGTTCCAGCGGCAGCTTTGGCTAAGGCACTAGGTGTTACTGCAGAGTGGAATAGTAAACTGTACCAATTAACGATACAAACAAAAAGATGACTTTCATTTAACACTTATTTTAATATTCTGATGTACAATAAGTGAATTATCTCAATTGAACCATAATAACCAGTCTGGAGTGATAGGTATGGCTTTTACAATATGTGTGTTCGCCGGTTCGAATCCAGGTCTTAATTCAGAATATACAGAAATGGCTAGAGAGTTGGGTTATCATATAGCTGCACAAGGTTGTAGGCTGGTTTATGGAGGTTCAAGAAATGGCCTGATGGGACAGGTGGCAGACGGAGTGTTGGCAAATGGTGGTGAAGTCGTCGGTATCATGCCAGTGGATCTTTTTAAAGATGAAATCAGGCATTCTGGGCTAACGAATCTGATTGAGGTTTCTAGTATGCATGAACGAAAGGCCGTTATGAGCGGTATGGCTGATGCGTTTATTGCCCTGCCGGGTGGTCTCGGAACCTTTGATGAGTTATTTGAAATTCTATGCTGGATGCAGATTGGGATTCATCAGAAGCCTATAGGGCTGCTGAATATAAGAGGTTATTTTAATCCACTGTTAGCCATGATCACTCACAGTGTAAGTGAAGGGTTTGCTCCAAAAAATGCGTTGAAAATGTTAGATATGAACTCTGATCCCGAATATTTGCTTGAACTGATGAGAGGTCAAGTTGATCATAGTAATAAAGATTTTGGGAACGCTAGATTTCCATCACAGCGTTGAGAAAATGAACAGAAATTAAACAACCTCCAGCTGTTTTACAGCTTGGAGGTTGTTTTCATATGAACATGTGATAAACTTGTTTCGGTCTATATGTTGCTGGGTAAGTAACTTTTAAGTAGTAGTGGTTGCTCTGCGTATTTCAGGAAATGATTACCTAAGGAGGTTGGAATTCAATGAATGTGATGGTACATAATCTTATGGCTTACAATCATCAGTTTTTTAGACCTCAGCCCGTGGTCAATCCTAAACAAGAGAGATCTAATAAGAAGAAGCAGAGTTTTCAGGAAGTCTTGAATGAAAAAATGAAAGTGTATGGCACATACAAAAATATTAAGTAAGAGCTACTACATATGTCTGCTGAAAAAAGCCGGAACGCATTGATCCCAAGGGTCACTGTGTTCCGGCTTTTTTTAGGGTCTAACCTCATAAAATTGGCAACTCTTACGAGCGTAATAAGTCAGATCGCTAACCCTCGACTGAATAACTACATCAGAATCGGTGAAGCGGACAACAGTGGCCCCTGAATTCACCAAATGATCGTCCTGAAATACACGAACAGGTAGTTTGCGGTCAACGGCTTCTTGGAAATCGCTGTCTGTTAGCAGCGGGCGGTTAATTGGCATAAGTATTTAACTCCTTTTGATCATTTAATGAAGTTAGAAATAAAAATAGTATACCTGTGGAAGCATGAGAAATCCAATATAAATGAAGCTGACGAACATTTTATGAGCAGCACATTTGGACAAAATTCTATACGCCCATCCCAGACATAACATAGTTATGAATGTATTAAGGGGGTCTAGATATGCATTGGCTTTCCATCATCATTATTGGGTTGGCTTCAAATTTGGATAACTTAGGAATAGGCGTTTCCTTTGGTGCTAGGTCCACAAGAATTACACCATTTTCTAATCTGATTATTGCTGTTCTGTCGATGCTGGCTACCTTCCTTTCAATTACCTCAGGAGAATATGTATCAGAATATTTCTCGGAGGCACTTGGCAATGCCATCGGTGGCTGCTTGATTCTGTTTATGGGAATCTGGAGTATTAGAACTGTGTATAAGAAACCAACTTCAAGTGTAAGCATGGATATAGAGGCCAACGTGCTCAGCACATCATCTACAGATACTGGCTATCGTCATGTTTTAAAATGGCAAGAATCGGTGTGGTTGGGTGTGGCGCTAGCTATCAATTGTATTGCTACAGGCTTTGGAGCAGGGATCAGCGGCGTGAACGCAACATTCACAGCGATCTCAGTGGGTGCCTTTTCGTTTATCACTGTTGCTGCCGGAATGAAAATCGGGAATCGAATGTCCAAAACTTGGCTAGGTAAACATTCTGATCTTATCGGTGGATTGTTATTAGTAGGCATAGGTCTGTATGAAATATTGATTTAAGCTGATCTTGAGTTCGTAAATATTTCCACCATAAATCGGAAGTTTGCCTCCTCAAAAAAAGAATATAAACCCTGTACACTAAATCTTGTAAGAGAAACCTTTGAAAGGGGTACAGGGGAATGAATAAAGTAAAACACTTGGCGCTTTCGTTAGTCGCTATCATGCTTGTAGGTTCACTGGCAGCATGCGGAGGCAACAACGCCGAGAATAATGCATCAAGTAAAAATACAGGTAACAACGCAGCAAGCACAAATGAACCTACAAAAGACGAGGGTACTGAGCCTGCTGAGAAAATCGAACTTTCTTTCTGGACACTCGGTAACGTGAACTACGAGGATCTAGCGAAAGAGTACACGAAGGAACATCCAAACGTTACGATCAAGGTTCAAAATACCGGTGACCAAACGGCTCACCATAATAATTTGACCACTGCTTTATCGGCGGGGTCGGGCGCACCAGATATTTTCCAACTTGAAATCGGTTTCATGGAGCGTTTTATCAATGCACAAGATAAATTCTATAACCTGAATGATCTCGGAGCCAAAGATATTCAAGCGAACTATCTGGATTGGAAATGGAAACAAGCCTCTTCCGTAGATGGAAGCTTCCAGCTGGGTCTTCCTACAGATATCGGTCCAACGGTTGTGTATTACAGAACAGATTTGGCTGAAGAAGCAGGATTGCCAAGTGACTCCGAAGGATTTGGCGCAGCGATTGATACTTGGGACAAGTTCGCAGCTGTAGCCAAAGCTTTCAAGGAAAAGACAGGCAAACCGTTTGTAGACCTTACTGATCTTACATTTAACGCATTACGTGACCAATCTGCGGATGAAATCTATTTCAGCAAAGCGGATGGCAGCTTTATCGGAGACACTAATCCGCAAGTTCGCAAAGCTTATGATTTCACAGTTAAAGGTATCCAAGAAGGCTGGATCAGCAATGTGATGCTCTGGTCTCCTGAATGGGGACAAGGGATGAACGACGGATCATTTGCAGTGGTTATGGGACCTGCTTGGATGGCAGGGAATGTTAAGAGTAATGCTCCAGACTCCACTGGCAAATGGAAAATCGCGCAGCTTCCAGAAGGTGCTGGTAACTGGGGTGGTTCGTTCTTGACACTCCCTAAAGAAGGTAAGCATTCTAAAGAAGCTTATGACTTTATCGCATGGATGGATAACAAGGATAATCAACTGGAATCATTTAAAACTAAAGGATTGATGCCTTCTATACCTGCCCTGTACGAAGATCCGGCATTCGTAGATTTCAAGGATGAATTCTTCGGTGGACAACAAACGGCTGTTGAATTTGGTAAAGCTGCTAATCGTGTAAAACCTGTATACTACGGTCCTCTTCATGACCAAACCGATACCTTCTTCAAAAATGCACTGAAAAATGTGCTGGAGAAAAAGGCTGATCCGGATAAAGAGTGGGATGAAGCTGTAAAACAAGCGAAAACACTGGCTGAACGCAGTTAAGATTTCTAATAAAAGCACTCTATTTCTAGAAGGTCCGGATTCATGGAGAACGGTATTCTCTATGAATTCGGATTTATCTGGCATAAACGCTTAGCGTCCTTATAGAGACGCCGAAGATGTTTTTGCTTAATACGTTAGATTACCTGGAGGTGTGACATGGCTGAGCCTGTTATTTCGAGTCCGCATGCCGAGAGCAAGCGCCCGTTTTTAACTGAACAAAGAAGGAGCCGCATCACCGCTTATACTTTCATTTCTCCTTTTTTTATTCTGTTCTCGATATTTGGACTATATCCGATCTTCTTTACGATCTACCTCTCATTCTTTAAATGGGATGCCTTGAATCCTATGAAATACGTAGGAATGAAAAATTATGAATTGGTCACAAGCGACCCTACCTTTTGGATTTCTTTTAGCAACACCTTAATTATGGGACTGCTCGGAACTGTTCCACAGATCCTATTGGCGCTTTTGATTGCCGTATTGTTGAATTCGGGGATGACTCGTTTCAAGAAAACGTTCCGTGTTCTCTTTTTCATGCCCAATATTACATCTATCGTTGCGGTTACCCTAGTGTTTAGTACGCTGTTTGGGAACAACGGGATGATCAACTGGATGCTCAGTGGTTTAGGGCTTGATAGTGTGGCCTTCAACTCTGGCTGGTGGGGGGTCAAAATCGCGATCTCAACCATGGTGATGTGGCGCTGGACAGGGTATAATGCCATTATTTTTCTATCAGGACTTCAAAGTATTCCGACGGATTTGTATGAAGCAGCCCGTATTGATGGAGCGAACAGAAGGCAACAATTAACCTTCATTACATTGCCATTACTGAAACCGTTCATCGTATTTGTCACTTTGCTCTCGACTATAGGCGCCCTGCAGCTGTTCACTGAGCCTTATGTATTCTTAGGACAATCAGGAACGGGATCTACACGCCAAGAAGGCATCACTATGGTTACCTATTTGTATAGCGAGGCATTCCGCAATGGATTCTTCGGTACGGCGGCGGCTACGGCAGTCCTGCTGTTTGTGGTTACGATTATATTTTCTGTCCTTAATATGCTGGTTTCAAACCGCATGGGTGGAGATACAGGAGGGGGTAAAGCGTGAGTACTGTGCGTCTATTAAAAAAAGATCCGGATGATCTTGGGATTTTCGGCAAAGTAGGATTTTATCTCATTCTGATTCTTGGTGCACTCGTGTCCATCTTTCCTTTTTACTGGATGTTTGTAGTTGGCACAAATGATAGGGGCGCAGTATTCCATGTCCCCCCTTTGCTTACGGTTGGGAACCAGTTTTTTGATAATTTCCAGCGGGTTCTGGATAAAACGGATTTCTTCCAAGCCCTTGGAAACTCATTATTCGTCTCGTCTATGGTAACCATATCGGTCGTATTTTTCTGTACACTTGCTGGTTATGCTTTTGCTAAATATGAATTCCCGTTTAAAAATATTCTGTTTTACTTTGTTATTGCCACTCTATTTGTACCCCAGCAGCTTGGTGTGTTACCTACTTATGTAATTATGGCCAAGCTCCACTGGATCGACTCTTTCAAGGCGCTGATTGTTCCGGCTATGGTTAATGCCTTTGGGATCTTTTGGATGCGGCAGTATATCTCTACAGCTGTACATACGGAACTAATCGAAGCTGGACGGATTGATGGCGGAGGGCATTTCCGGATCTTCTGGAACATCGCCATTCCAGTTATCACTCCAGCTATGGCAACATTAGGAATACTGAATTTTATGACCGTATGGAATGACTTCTTCTGGCCTTTGGTTGTGTTAAAGAACCAAGAACATTTTACAATACAAATCGCGCTCCAGCAGTTATTCTCCAATCGCGACGGTCTGGATTATGGAATGATCATGTCAGCTACGTTTACGGCGACCTTGCCACTGCTGATCGTCTTCCTGTTATTTAGTCGTTGGGTAATTGCAGGACTAACCTCAGGAGCTATTAAGAGCTGATTTTACTTTTAACATTTACAAGGGAATGGGCGGTTTCGTGAAGAATACTAGAGGACAGAGACAGCAGGGGGAAGGGGAATACCATGAAGCTCCGCCGTAAAATCTTGTTCGCTATTATTCTTCTCGTCTTTATTCCAGTGATTCTGATGGGGATTGTTACTTACGTTAACTTCTCTAACGCTATGGAGAAAAAATCAAGTAACTTCTACTGGGTTTCACTACTCGAAACGGATCGAAAGCTCAAATTCGCCCTTAGTGAGATCTCCTCGATCTCAAATTCTGCGATCACACAACCGGTTATTCAACAATCGCTAAAGCAGACTAACTTTGTGCTCACCTATGATCGCAAGCAGGAACTCAACAATTTACTCATTAATCACCCGATGATTACTTCATTTAGTTTATATAGTAAAGATCGGTTGCTTTATCAATACAATGCGCCGATGTCCTTTGAGGAGATGAAGAAGCAGAGCTGGTTTCATACTATGGAAAGTGCTGAGGGTCGCCCTGTATGGTCAGGACCTGGTGAGAACGGTTCGGCGTTATCGGGCCATCCGGTACTTGTGCAAGCCAGAGTAATCAAAGATTATTATTCTCTTGAAGATATAGGCTATTTGGTCGTTAATGTTAAACCTGATTTACTGGATCAGATTTTCTGGGAGGCAGCAACGCTTAAGAAGGGTGATATTCTGCTGGTGAACAAGCTGGGGAATATCGTTTTTAACAAATCCGGTGAACATATTGGGCAGCGCACGGAGTTCCCTTTTTTAGAAAATGATTATGCCAAGGAACAAAACTATTACATCGACAACTATCAGGGGGAAAAATCACTCATAACCTTCCTTCCTTCACATAATAAAGACTGGTATTTGGCAGCGATTACACCGATGAATCTAATCTCTTCGGAATCTATATCTATTCGTAATATTGCGATTATTTTGAGTACGGTTTCATTGTTATCCGCCATTTTGTTTGACCGATATTTTGTTAGAAGGCTCGTTTATAGCATTAACAGCGCGGTCAACGGGATGAAGCGGGTGAAGCAGGGGATATTTACACCTATCACTACACGTTATCGTGCGGATGATGAAAGTGATTTTCTGATTGATGGCTTTAACCGGATGAGCACACAGATCAACGAGTTGATTGTGCAAGTGCAGACGGAGCAGGGTCGCAAAAAGGAAGCGGAAATGAAGGCATTAATGGCGCAGATTAATCCTCATTTTATTTATAATTCACTGGAATCGATTAATTCGATGGCCGTGCTGCAAGGTAATAAAGATATTAGTAAAATGGTCATTTCACTCGGCAAGCTGCTGCGAATCAGTATTAGTCAGAATCAAGAGCTGATACCTCTGCAAATGGAGTTTGAACATGTTCGCCATTATCTGGATATTCAGAAGTTTCGTTTCGAGGATAAATTCTCGTATATTATAAATCTTCCTGAGAGTCTTAGAACGTTTATGACTCAAAAGCTGATTGTTCAGCCCATTGTAGAGAATGCATTGTACCATGCAATTGAGCCGATGGAGGACCCTGGAATCATAGAAATCACAGCCTATGAAATGGGTACGGATATGATCATTATCGTAAAAGATAACGGTCCGGGCTTCGACTTAGCCAAGATGATGAATCTATGGGATAACGAGGGAGGCGGCCAGAAGAAATATAGTGATAGTGGTGTAGGGCTTAAGAATGTTCATGAGCGCCTGAATATCAGATTCGGCAGTCCATATGGCTTACTTGTGTGTTCATCCCCTGGATTTGGTTCAACGATTCGAATCCGAATACCAAAAATACTGCCATAATCGATCATACAGAGGAAACAGGGGGAGATTGACATGAAGTGGTTATTGAAGTGGGGCTGGATGTGGATATATCTAGTGCTGATATCTGGCGCTGTTCTATTTATTACGTTAGGAGATCACGAACCGATTGAAGATAATTCACCAGAAAAAATAACGCTGACTTTCCGTCACTTCTGGATCAAAGAGCATGATCGGCCACTGCTGGCTATCTTTGAAGAGATCGTGGATAAATACCAAATTGCGCATCCGAATGTGAAAGTCAATTTTGAAGGACTAGACCAGACGATACACCGTGAACAAAAGCTGAAAAGCGAGATGGTTACTGGCACGCCACCAGATATGTTTGTTTTATTTGGTGGAGCTGAAATAGAGCCGTACGTGCGCTCCAATCGGCTGGTTGATCTGACTGATTTTGTTCGAGAGAACGGTCTAACCAATCAATTCAAGGATCTGCATCTATGGACCTTTGACAACCATATTTATGGATTGCCCATCGAAGGAAACGCTGAACCACTGTATTTCAATAAGACTATTTTCAACAAGCTTGGTCTAGGGGCGCCTACAACGCTTCAAGAACTCGATGATGTCATACTGAGGCTCAAGGCTGGAGGATACATTCCGTTTGCACTCGGGAACGAGGATCGCTGGCCTGCCGGGATCTTTGCACATTATTTAATGGATCGTTATGCTGGCTCCGAAGTGTTCCAAAAGCTAATCACAGGTGAAGATCAAGCGAGCTTTCAGAATGCGTCCTATTTAAAGGCTTTTGAGCATTTGGATCAATGGATAAAAGAAGGTGCCTTTAGTCCCCAGTCTAATGATCTCTCAACTGAAAATGCAGTCGGTTTGTTTACAAGCGGCAAGGCTGCGATGTATTTAAACGGGAACTGGGATATCAATTTATTTTCTGGTAGTGCGGCTCCAGCAGATTTTCAGAATGAGGTAGGCGTTATTCCATTTCCTGCCTTGAAGCAAGGAGAGGAGCCTTCGATTGCAGGGGGATATACCATCGGCATCGGTCTTTCCTCCGAACTAAATGGAGCTAAACGGGAAGCCGCTTTGGATCTTATGAAGGCTTTTTACACGCAGGAAGTTCAGACCCGAATTGTATATGAAGGACTGAGAATTCCATCCATTCGTATTGCTTTTGATCCGGAGAAGACCGGTCCGGTATTCGCGCAAGTGATGGAAATGATGGAAGTGAACCGCAAGAGCTTTGTGCCTTACGATAACGTATTATCACCTGAAGTTAAGAAAATGTTCCTAAGTGTCATCGAAAAAATGATTAACGAAGAAATGTCTGCAGATCACGCTTTAAAGCTAGTGCAGGCATCATCGATGGAATACTGGAATCTGATCCAAAACTCAAGTGTTCAATAAGCATGGAGGTGCTGGAATGGATGAGATAGAAGAGAAATATAAAGTACTGCTCGTAGATGATGAGCCGATTATTCTTCGTAGTCTAAAAGTAGCTATTCCATGGGATGATCTCCAGATGGAAATTGTGGGAGAGGCTCGAAATGGAGAACTAGCCCTCCGCTTAATAGAAGAAACTACACCGCATATTATAATCAGCGATATCCGTATGCCTGTGATTGACGGAATCACTTTGATGAAGGAAGTATTACCAAAGAATTCTAAGCTGGTATTTATCTTTATAAGTGGTTATGGGGAGTTCGAATATGCGAGAGAAGCTTTGCGTCAAGGAGCCTTTGATTATTTGCTGAAACCCATCGACCATGACGAACTGGTTGAAATGCTATACCGAGCGAAAACGAGGCTGGATGAGCAAAAAGAGAACGATCAGATGATGCATTCCGTTCAGATGCTGTCGATGCTAGCTCGTGAACGGATGTTTGCTGAAATTACTTTGGGAAATGCAAGGCCGCTTGAACACCTGAAATGGCTGGAGAACAGTGAACTTGAGAGTGGATATTTCATGGCTGTTGTCCAATTGGATGATTATTCTGTGCTTACTGGGCAGTGGAGTGTGGAAGAAAAGCGGCTGTGGCTATTTGCGATCCGTAATATTGTTGAAGAGTGGTCTCTGGAACATGGAGTACTTACAGTCTTTCCTTTTCATAACGGGGAGTGGATATTGCTCTTTCCTGGATCTTTAAGCGCGAGCAGAAGAGAACTAGGTGAACATTTAATTACAGGGATCAAAAGATATTCCAAGTTAAGCTGCTCTGTAGGAATCAGCCGCTGTACACAAGGGATTGATCAATTAAGTACGGTGTATCCATTGGCTGCGAAGGCTTTGTATCAACGTTTCTATTATGGTCTTGCCGGGGTGTATATAGATGATGAAACAACCTTTGCAGGCAATACAGAAGTGAAATATCCAAAAGAACTGGAGACCTCGTTGATAGAGAGTATTCGTACCTTGAATAGAAACCAAATGTCATCATTGTTTGATGAGTTGGCATTATATATTGAGGCTCAAGCTATTCCTAAAGAGATAGCAGAACGTCTTCTTGTGGAAATGGTTGTTGTGTTATACAGACATTTTGAACATTTGAATCTAAATTCGGATTGGTCTCTACATGGATTACTAAGTAAGCTGCACCATTTGGTTACCTTGAGTGAAATGATGTCTGCGTTGAAGGAAGAATTTGGGGAGCGATTGGATCAAGGTAGTAAACCTGTGAATCGGGAAGACACACGCAGTTCCATCGAGAAGACGAAACGTTATATCGAGAGTAATTACTATAAAGACTTAAGTATTGAAGAAGTATCGGAGCTTGCCGATCTTAGTGTCAGTCATTTTTGTACTTTATTTAAACAAATAACAGGCTATACGTTCTTGGAGTATGTGACTCACTGTCGAATGGAGAAGGCGAAGGATATATTGCAAAGTAGTAATGTGAAGGTATATCAGATCGCTCCACTAGTTGGTTATCAGGATCCACGATATTTTACTCAAGTCTTTAAAAAAGCTAGCGGTCAGACGCCTACGGAATATCGTGAAGAGCATACGAGGCAGGTTAATTAACGAAAAAGTACACGGATTGCATAGCAAAAGGGGGAAAATAGGGCATAAGTATGACATTTATCATACCCTTTACTTGATGTTTATGACTTATAGGATGACACTTTATCTCCTATACTTAGGATAGATAAAAAGATCCTTAGCCAGACACATCAAGGAGGAAACGATAAAGATGACTACAAAACAGACATCACAGCTCTCCAGTCTTAAAAAAAGTGTAGCCCCTTACGAAAAAAACGACCGCAACGCGAGCATAAGACAGCTCATTAATACTTTAGGGCCACTTGTGCTGTTATGGGGCGGAGCTTATTTCTCTTTATCCGTTTCCTACTGGCTCACCCTTTTGTTGGCCATTCCTGCAGCAGGATTTGTAATCCGAACTTTTATTATTTTCCATGACTGCACACATGGTTCGTTCTTTAAAAATCGTAGAGCGAATGACATTATCGGAACGATTACAGGTGTACTTACACTTGTTCCTTATCGGCAGTGGAAGCATAGTCATTCCATTCATCACGCCAGCTCCAGTAACCTCGATAAAAGAGGGATTGGTGACATATGGATTATGACTGTCGATGAATATGAAGCAGCTTCATCCTGGAAACGTCTGTATTACCGGATTTATCGTAATCCACTCGTGATGTTCGGTTTAGGACCTATTGCTGTTTTTATGATTCAATATCGCTTTAATGCTAAAGGCGCTAGACGTAAAGAACGGATGAATACCTATTTAACAAATGTATCTATCGCAGCTCTCTACGGATTGCTTATTTGGGCGATCGGCTGGCAAGCCTTTATCATGGTGCAATTGCCAATAGCCTTTGTATCCGGTTTTCTCGGAATATGGTTGTTCTATGTTCAGCATCAGTTCGAGGATTCTTACTTCGAGAATGAATCGGAGTGGAGTTATGTTATGGCTGCAGTAGAGGGAAGCTCATATTACAAGCTACCTAAGCTATTGCAATGGATCACAGGGAACATCGGGTTCCACCATGTCCATCATTTAAGTCCAAAGGTACCCAACTATAATTTAGAAAAAGCACATAATGCTACGCCACCATTGCAAAAGGCGACGACCATAACGCTTAGCACTAGCCTGAAGGCTCTACACTTCCGTCTTTGGGATGAGGAGAATAAGTGCTTCATCAGCTTTAAAGAGGTAAAGTCGAGACTAAGCAAACCTAAGGTAGCGGGAGAAGTCCTGCAAGTTCATAAGACTAGACTCCAAGGAGAATAATAACTATAGGTTCGAACAAAATAGGATTATATAGAAAGGTTAGAGCCGGAGAAATCATTCGTGGCTCTAATCTTTTTCTATTTATCGTAGTGGTTCAACAGATTTTCACTGAATTTGTGCTAGAATAAGGAGAGTAATGTATGGAAAAAAGGAGAGCGGTCATGCAAAAGTGGCATCATATTTTTCATAAAAGCACAGGTCTCAGCCCTTATGTGTGGGTCGTTTTTTACATTCTACCGTTTTATTTTATTTTTCGCTCCTCCTCTACCTACCAAGTAGTTTGGGGAATCTTGATGATTGCTGTATTTTTTGTTTGTTATGTGCTTTCCTTTGTTTCTAAGGGGTGGCTGGTTTATTTCTGGACGAGTGTTCAAATATTAGTGTCTATAACGATGACGCTTTTGTTCGGATATATGTATTTTGCACTTTTTCTAGCCTTTTTTATCGGGAACATACAGAATCGAGTGGGGTTCTTCACACTGTACTCCATACATCTGTTAACTACGATCATTACAATCAATTATGAGCTGCTCTCGCGTAATTCAGTGTTTATTAGCCAGCTTCCGTTCGTCCTTGTTAGCATGATTGCAGTGATTCTTCTACCCATCACTACCTACAACCGTAACAATCAAGAGAAGCTGCAAGACCAATTGGAGGACGCCAATAAACGGATATCCGAACTCGTTAAGCTTGAAGAACGACAACGGATTTCGCGAGATCTTCATGATACATTAGGTCAGAAGCTTTCATTAATTGGTCTGAAGAGTGATTTGGCAGGAAAGCTAATCGACTCTAATCCTACCCAAGCAAAAGCAGAGATCAATGATGTTCGACAAACGGCGAGAAGTGCGCTGAAAGAGGTTCGTGAGATGGTTACACGAATGCGTGGCATTCGGCTTGAAGATGAACTGATTCATATTCAGCAGTTCCTTGCGGCTGCGGAGATTGATTATATGCTGGAGGGGAACCCGAAGCTAACAAATACCTCATTGATTACGGAGAATGTCCTCAGCATGTGTATAAAGGAAGCTGTCACTAATGTTGTGAAGCACAGCGGGGCAAAGTCTTGCTCTATTCTGATTGAACCTTCACGGACGGATCTAGTCATTAAAGTAAAAGATGATGGGACCGGTATACCTGGGAATGATCTTTATTTTAAAGGCCATGGCCTGCAAGGCATGAGAGAGCGTCTTGAATTTGTGAATGGCTGTATGGATATCGTGAGAGATAGCGGGACTACAATTGTGATTAAAGTACCCAATGCATTCAAACATCAGGAACAGGAGGTCATCCTATAATGATTAAAATTGTAATCGCTGAGGATCAACGAATGCTCCTCGGGGCGTTGGCTTCTTTGCTTGATTTAGAAGAGGATATGAAGGTCGTAGGCCGAGCAAGTAATGGGGAAGAAGCTGTTGCAATGGTTCAGCAGCTTAAACCGGATATCTGTATTATGGATATTGAGATGCCGGCAATGAGTGGTCTCGACGCTGCAGAAGCCCTGAAGACTAGCGGCTGCAAAACGATGATATTAACGACCTTTGCCCGGGCGGGATATTTCGAACGTGCGCTCAAAGCGGGTGTTCATGCTTATTTACTGAAGGACAGTCCTAGTGAAGAGCTGGCACTCTCTATCCGGAATGTTATGGCAGGCAGACGCATGTATGCACCGGAGCTGATGGATGAAGCCTACAGTGGTGAAGTGAATCCATTGACTCAGCGGGAGAAGGAAGTACTCGGCCTGATCGCCGATGGCAAAAATACGAAAGAAATTGCCAGCGAGCTGTACATTACCACTGGTACGGTACGGAACTACATTTCTGTTATCCTCGATAAGCTGGATGTGGGAAATCGGATTGAAGCGATCACTCGATTTAAGGAAAAAGGCTGGTTTAAATGAAAATATTAAATTTTTTAATGTTATTTTGATGTTAACACTCGCCAAATGTTCTCGACCCGTATATCATTAATTATCGGCCTATTATTCACAATAGGACAGTTAATCAAAAGGAAGTGTATTTTCTGATGTCAAGAAAGCTAAGAGCCGGCATAGTTGGCGGCACAGGTATGGTAGGACAACGTTTTATTGCCCTTCTAGAGAATCATCCTTGGTTTGAAGTAACTGCGATTGCTGCCAGTGCGAAATCTGCTGGGAAAACGTATGAAGAATCGGCCAAGGGCAGATGGAAGCTATCCACTCCAATGCCTGAGAACGTGAAGAATATTATGGTTCAAGATGCTTCTAAGGTAGAAGAAGTAGCTGCGGACGTAGACCTGATCTTTTGCGCAGTAGACATGAAAAAAGAAGAGATTAAAGCGCTCGAAGAAGCTTATGCTCGTACAGGCACTCCAGTTATCTCTAATAACTCAGCGCATCGTTGGACACCGGACGTGCCTATGGTCATTCCTGAGATTAACCCAGAGCATCTTGAGGTTATTGCGCAGCAAAGAAAACGTCTGGGCACTGAGACTGGTTTCATTGCGGTTAAACCTAACTGCTCCATTCAAAGTTATGTGCCTGCGCTTCATGCACTTAAAGAATTCAACCCATCTAAAGTTGTAGTCACCACTTACCAAGCAATTTCGGGTGCGGGCAAGACTTTTGCTGACTGGCCTGAAATGCTGGACAACGTGATTCCTTACATTGGTGGCGAAGAAGAGAAGAGCGAGCAAGAGCCGTTGCGCATCTGGGGAAGCGTGCAAGAAGAAGGTATCGTAAAAAGTGAAGCGCCAACCATTACTTCGCAGTGTATCCGTGTGCCTGTAGCGGATGGACATATGGCTGCTGTATTTGTTTCTTTTGAGAAAAAGCCATCCAAAGAAGAGATTCTGAAACTCTGGAATAGCTTCAAAGGACGTCCTCAAGAGCTTGAACTGCCTAGCGCCCCTAAACAGTTCATTACTTATTTCGAAGAGGAGAACCGTCCACAGACCAAACTGGATCGTGATATTGAGAATGGTATGGGCGTATCGACGGGCAGACTTCGCGAAGATGCCATCTATGATTACAAATTCGTAGGTCTCTCCCATAACACCCTGCGCGGAGCAGCTGGTGGTGCTGTATTGATCGCTGAGCTTCTGAAAGCAGAAGGTTATATTCAGCCTAAATAAAATGGATAAGCTGTAAAGCTGATTCGAAATAGACACCTCATCAAAGCTTACTTTGATGGGGTGTTTTTTAATGGATTTATTTGGTAGAATAAGCTAGGGAAGGAGCTGATATGCCTGTATAAATATTTATTAGCTTTTTTATGGTTACCTTTAATACTATTCACAAGCGGATGTACATCATCAACTCAAGTGGAGCAAGAGTACGGAATATCTTCTATCAATGCTGAAATTCCTGTTCCGAAGAACGCCAAGGAAATCGAAGTGACGACAACTTCAAGTAACCCTAATATAAAAATAGGCGTAAAGTACGAATTGGATAATATAGGGGGAGAACAAGGTCTTTACCGGCCTGACAGCTATTTTAATAAATTAGAGGATGCTGGCTGGGTGGAGCTGGAGGATAAGCGGTTAGGGCATGTGCAATTTTTCGAAAAAGAGGGTACTGTCATCGCCATTGAAATACATGAAGATACCTTTGATATTCATGAAATGAATAAAGATGCTAAATATTAGTCAGAGTATCGTTAGTCGAAGCTGAGCTATTACTTAACCAGAAAGTTTGAGAGTGTGGTAAAATAGATGAAGTGTATAAACTATACGAATTCTGAATGACTGACGGAGTGATATGATGGGTGCAAAAAGTAAAGGTGGCGGCACGGGCAGAGGTACGGGGAGTAAGGGCTGGACACGCTGGAACAAAACAGCAAAACCAGTTAAACCTGCAAAAGGTGCTCCAACCACGGGTCCAGGCGCTAAAGATGCAAGTGGAAGCAAGGGCAATAACGTGAAAAAAAGCGGAAGCTCGAAATAGCTCCCTTGAAATCAATTATTCCTGAAGGTTAACATCTGATTTTGATCGTTAAAATCAGGTGTTTTTTTATGGATAGATGCAAGTATCAGAAGGAAAGTAGGACCATCAGTGAGAATCGATAAATATATAAGCGAAACAGGCTTCTGTTCCAGAAGGGAAACGAAACGACTCATTGCCGCAGGGCGGATCGCTGTTAACGGCATCGTCTGTGATGCGAATATTCTTTTAGAGCCAGAGGATATCGTATGGATTGATGGAGAGCCCATAACAAGCAGTAAAGGGGAGCCGGTATACCTCGCGCTGAATAAACCGATAGGCATCACCTGTACAGCTGCGCCAAATGTGGCCGGGAATATTATAGATTTTGTAGGTTATCCCTCACGGATCTTTGCGATCGGCAGATTAGATAAACACTCGGAAGGCCTCATTTTGTTAACCAACGATGGAGATATCGTAAACAAAATGATGCGTTCCGAGAATGGGCATGAAAAAGAATATGTAGTTCATGTAGACAAGCCAATAACGTCAGAGTTCATACATGCCATGTCTAGTGGTGTGGATATTCTTGGCGTCACAACAAAACCTTGTGAGGTCTCTCGGATCGCGGAATGTCAGTTTAGAATTATCCTAACTCAAGGCCTTAATCTGCAAATACGCAGAATGTGCAAGGAGTTAGGATATAGAGTACTAAAGCTAGAGCGTATAAGAATCATGAATATTACACTTGATAGTTTGGAGCGAGGACAATGGCGGCATTTGAGCGGAGAAGAGCTGAGTGAGCTTATGACCCGCTTAAATTAACTTCGTGAACAAATCCTCTGGCTGCCAAGGCGATGTCTTCAGCGCCCGCAATAGCTGAGATAACGGAGATACCGTCCGCACCCGCAGCTAGTACTGGTGCTGCATTGTGCACCGTGATCCCGCCTATGCCAACCAAAGGAATCGTAATGCCGCTGTTTCGTATTTCTTCAATAACTGATGTGCCTCGAACAGCTTGGGCATCCTCCTTGGAAGAGGTAGGATAAACAGGACCAATGCCCAGATAATCGGCTCCATCCGCTATCGCCTGCCGAGCTTCGGCGAGCGAATGAGCGGACACACCAACGATCTTATCCTCGCCAAGCAACTGCCTAATCGCTAGCGCAGGGGTATCATCTTGTCCTACATGAATGCCGTCCGCATCAAGGGCGATGGCTAGATCAATATCGTCATTAACGATAAAAGGGACTCCGTTAGCACGACATATCTTTTGGAGCCGTCTTCCTAAATTAAATTTAACTTGGGCAGTTAATGCCCCCGTACCTTTTTCACGAAATTGGAACATCGTTATGCCTCCCGCGACGGCTTCTTTTAATACCTTGGCTGGGGCTATCCGACAATTCACACTGCCCATAATGAAATAGACTTTTAATAAATCCCGCAGTTGATCACTGTCTATTTGCTTCAAGGTTCATCCCTCGCAATCTATTCTGATATGCAAAATGATTCGTAGGTCCATGTCCAGCCCCTATGCCCAGCTCGTCTTCAATCGCCGCTTGTATAAAAGCTTTAGCTATGTGTGTTGCTTCGGGAACGGTTTTGCCCTTGGCAAGCTCGGCAGTGACTGCTGCTGAATAGGTGCAGCCTGTGCCGTGCGTGTGTCTAGTCTGAACTCGTTGACTCTCCATAAAGATGAATTCGTGACCATCATATAGGAGATCCACAACAGCCTTAGTTGAAGTATCATGCCCACCTTTTAGCACTACATAGTTAGAGCCCATGGCATGAATGATTTTAGCTGCTTCTTTACGATCGTCTATAGTAGTGATGCTTCTGTTGGTAATCATTTCAGCCTCTGGAATATTGGGTGTCGTCACTAAGGCTAGCGGGAGGAGATGATTGATTAAGGACTGAACAGCTTCTTGCTGTAGCAGCGTGGAACCTCCTTTAGCAACCATCACAGGATCAACTACAAGATTACGCCAGCTGTATTGCTGGATCTTCTCTGCTACGATACGTATAATGTCACTGCTAAAAAGCATCCCGGTCTTCACAGCATCCGGCTTCAGATCAAGTCCAATGGAATCAAGCTGCTGAGTAATAACTTCCAGTGTCAACGGATAAACGCCTTGAACTCCGAGGGTGTTCTGGGCTGTCACAGCCGTAAGAGCACTCATTCCATATACAGAAAGCTCCTGAAAGGTTTTTAGATCTGCTTGGATGCCAGCGCCACCACCGCTATCCGAGCCGGCTATAGTTAAAGCTTTAGATATCATCATTGTTCACTCCTTAGGGTTGTTATCTGAGTTGCTTGATTATTGATTTATCTTGGTAAGTTTCAGCTGTGACCAAGCTCAATTGATTTAGAAACTCGATTTGAAAGCTCCCCGGACCTTGTCCAGTCGTTAGTTCAGCGGCTATTTCAGCAGCCACTCCATAGAAGGAGAGAGCTTCGACTGCGGCTTCAAGAGATGCTCCTTCACTTACCGCTAGAAATGCACCGACTACTGCACTTAGCAGACAACCGGTTCCCGTTACTTTCGTTAGAATTGGGTGACCATTGCTGGCAATGTAGGTGTTATATCCATTTGTGATGACATCGTCTTTTCCGGTGATGATAACTACACAGCCTAACTTCCGCGCGGCTGTCTCAGCCAAGACGACTACGTCGCCATCCCCTTCGCCTGCATCTACCCCTTTAATAGACCAGCTTTCACCAATGACATTGGCAACTTCAGCTACATTGCCACGTAGAGCGGTAATCTGCATCTCATTCACTAGCTTTTGAGTGACCGCTGTTCGATAAGAAGTGGCTCCCGCACCCACTGGATCAAGAACTAAGGGAACGCCGTGCTTATTCGCAGATTGTCCCGCGAGCACCATGGATTGAATGGCATAGTCATTCAGTGTGCCGATATTTAGAACTACAGCAGATGAAAATGCGGCGATATCGACCACTTCCTCGTGAGCATCCGCCATAAAGGGGGAGGCACCCAGCGCCAAAAGACCGTTGGCTGAGAAATTGGCTACGACGATGTTGGTGATATTGTGGACCAGTGGATTGGATTCCCGTACTTTGGATAGATAACTCATGATTTATTCCTCCTCAAGTTTTATTAGCGAATAGCTAATGTTTAAAGATTAATAAAAGAATCCTCAGCTTTGATGTCAGTAGACAGTAAATCATTGTCCGATAGCCACTGTCTTACCTTCTCCCAAGACGCTGGCGCTTGATATCCAAAATCTTGATCACCCGCATTCATTAACGGTAGTAGAATCGCTAGGCTCTTCTCTTCAATTTGCTTATCGAGTGGAGAGGTCTCATCTTCGTGTGCAAGCAGCAAATTTAACGCTTTTTCCGGATTATCCTGCACAAATTGTTGTCCTTTTGTAATTGCATTTAGAAACTTTTTGAAATAGGATTCAGAATTTTGTATTCCTTGATCGCTGGCGACAAGGACTAGCTCATAATAATCGGGGACTCCGTAATCCGTGGGATTGAACGAGTTCACGGGATAACCTTCTTTTTCCAAGATTAATTGTTCGTGGTTAATGAACCCTCCCATAATGGCATCCACTTGCCCCGTCGCAATCGCCGGAATAAGGTCAAAGCCTACGTCTATTAATTTGCTGGCCTTAGGGTCACCCCCATCGTTTTGGATCATCGTACGAATCATGGCTTCATAAAGAGGAATGGAAGAATACCCAATCTGTTTACCTATGAGGTCTTTGGGACTATGAACGTCTCCAGCCTGAGGTACCATTAAATGATTAAGCGGATGTCTCACAATCGCAGCAATCGAACGTACTGGAATGTTCTCACTGCGTGCCATGAGCACCTGAGGTTGATAACTAAACGCTAAATCGATTTGATTCGCTGCTACAAGCTTCAGTGCGTCATTGCTGTCTGCGGGCATTTGGATCTCTACGTCCAGACCTTCCTCTTGGAAATAACCATTCTGCTCAGCAGCATATAAAAAAGAGTGAACGGCATTGGGATACCAATCGAGCATAATCTTCAGCTTGTGTGTTTGTATAATTTCGTTATTAGATGAATTAGCAGGAGGACTACTTACATTGGATGCTTTTCCGCAGCTGGTGAAGATTAGGAGTGAACATATGAGAAATACGGGAATAAGCCATTTTCTTTGGAAATTCAAATCATTCATTGCTTAGATCCTCTTTTCTTTAAAAATAATGGTTCGAGCAGAGCTATCATCACAAACAACACTACACCGAGCGCGGACAACAGAAATACAGCGGCGAACATTTCGGCACTTTGCATATTTCCGGCCATCCTTCGGCTAAAGTAACCGAGTCCTTTGCTGCCTCCAAGCCATTCGCCGATGGTTGCTCCAATTACGCAGTACACAATGCATAGCTTTAGTCCTGAGAAAAAAGAGGGCAGCGCCAGCGGAATTTGGGTTTTAGCAAGCAGTTGCCAGCGGTTTGCGCCAAATGTTAACAATAAGTCTTTGTAGGCTTGACCACTTGTACGAAGTCCGTCATATGTACTCACAACGACTGGAAAAAAAGCAGTTAGAAACACAACAGCCACTTTGCTCCACAGCGTATACCCGAACCACATAATAAAAATGGGGGATAGCGCGATTAACGGGATCGTCTGACTGATAATAAGGAACGGATAGATGGCTTTTTCAAGGGGGCGAAACAAGAACATTCCGGTGCCCAGCAGTGAACCACAGATAACCGAGAGAACAAAACCTACCAATATTTCCTGCAGTGTCGCCATTAAATGCGGTCTGAGTAATTGCCTGTGTTCGATCAATGCGATACCTATTGAAGAAGGTGCAGGTAGAATAAAGGCTGGAATCAAGTGAAGACGAACAGCTGATTCCCAGATCACAAGAATGAACAATAGCAGTAGAATGAAGGGGCCGTAATTGTTTAAATATTTTTTAAAAGGTATGGGATGCATACAGTCTCCGCTCCAACTCTTCCCGTAACGCTATAAACCGGGGTTCATAGTTCATCTTGTAATGTCTTGGCCTCGGTAAATCAACGATGATCTCCTGTAATTCGCTATGCACGCCTCCAGACAATAAATAAATCCGATCGCTTAGTAACAGCGCTTCCTCTAGATCATGGGTGATGAGCATCACTGTTTGATCCAGCTCATCCCAAAGCTCCAACAGCCAACGGTGTATCTCACGTTTGCTCATAGCGTCGAGCGCTCCAAATGGCTCATCTAGCAGCATAAGACCGGCCCCGCCGCCAGCTACAAGCGTTCGTAGAAATGCGACTCGCTGTTTCATGCCACCCGATAGCTCATGGGGAAAAGCCTTCTCTACATCGGCCAAACCGAAGCGTGACAGCATTTCCCGAATGTGAGAGATCGTCTGTTGTTTACTAAACCTTGGTTTAATCTCCCAGGGCAAAAGACAGTTGTCGAGCACGGTTCTCCAAGGCAGCAGCAAATCCTGCTGAGGCATGTATGCGATCTGACCTAAGCGAGTAGAGGATGACGAGTTCGAATGAATTATTATTTTCCCATGAGTGGGTTCGAGCAAGCCTGCTATAGTTTTGAAAAGCGTACTTTTTCCGCATCCGCTAGCCCCAATGACAGAAACAAACTCACCTTGCCTGATATCCATGGATAGATCTGCGAATACAGGGGGTTGTTCTGATTCCGGAAAAGAGTAGGTTAAGCATTGAATGGATAGGATTGTCGTGATGATCGAACCTCCTAAAAAGTTTTGTGAGCGTTGGCTTCTTGGAAAGCATCGTACAAAACTTGCTTCGGAAGCCTACGCTTAAGTTTTGTGATTGATTGTAAACAAATAAAGACCCATTCATTTCCGGTGGGAAATAAATGGGTCAAAAAGTTCATTCAGCATAGGAACACTAAAAATGCATGGGATGAAAATTCTGCTCCACTTCCCTCCGCTGGTATGATCCAGATCAGGTTCCAAGGGTCCGGAGCTTGAAGCTCCGTCTCAGTCGGCCGACTCCCCTAGTGAAATAACAGGTCCATATTTAATTTGTTTATAAATATACCATATCTTTCTGAGATGTAAAGAGAGGATCTTGTGAAGGATTATTCTAAGAATGGGTAATATAAGGGTAGAGATTTACCTAATATTACAATTCCGATGAATATAATCGGAAAAAATCATTGACGGTAAACATCAGCCAGTGTAGTATACAATTTACCGGATGAATTCCGGGTAAAGAGAGGGGAATTAATAATGAAAAAATTAAGTTTAACTATTCTATTGGCGTTAACCGTGGTGTTTGTAGCGGCCTGCGGCAATAATTCGAATACCGATACTTCTAAAAATTCTTCAGCTGGAACGAATGGTGGAAATACAGCCACTGCGCAAAACAGTCTGGAAGCTGTTAAAGCTAGCGGCAAATTGCGTATAGGAACAGAAGGGACGTATGCACCCTTTACTTATCATGACGCTTCGGGGAAACTGACCGGCTTTGACGTAGAAATTGCTGAGGAAGTAGCGAAGCGCCTCGGTGTTGAACCAGAATTTTTTGAGACACAGTGGGACGGCATTTTTGCTGGGATGGATGCCAAGCGTTTTGATGTTATTTTTAACGAAGTATCCATTAATGAAGATCGTAAAGTGAAATATGATTTCTCTGAACCGTATATCGTATCTAAAGCGGTATTGATAGTGAGTGAAAACAATGAGGATATCAAAACATTTGCAGATCTTAAGGGTAAAAAAGCTGGACAATCTCTAACCAGTAACCTGTCCGATATCGCCCGTGAGAACGGTGCTGAAATCGTTGCTACAGACGGGTTCAATCAAGCGATGGACCTATTGACCTCAGGCCGTATTGATGCGACTGTAAATGATGGTTTGTCTTATCTGGACCTGAAAAAGCAAAAGCCTGATGTGAAAATTAAAGTGGTAGATGAGATTCCTGACGGTTCGCAAAGCGCAGCTGTTTTCTTAAAAGGCAACGATGAGTTGGTAAAAGCAGTTAGTGATGCAATTGTTGAAATGAAGAGCGATGGCACATACTTAAAGATTTCTGAGAAATACTTTGGTGCTGACGTTTCAAAATAATACAAGGTTTCAGAAGCTAACCAGCTTGGAGCCAAAAAAGGATGTCTAAAAATGGATGACCGCAAAATACAAATTTTCTTAGATTCACTGCTACCCCTGCTAAAAGCTGGGGTGGCTTTTACCATTCCTTTGGCATTGATATCATTTGCACTGGGACTGATCTTAGCGATATTGACTGCATTAGCTCGTCTCTCCCCGTGGGTACTTCCGAAGCTGATCGCTCGCTTTTATGTATGGGTCATTCGTGGAACCCCTTTGTTGGTGCAACTGTTTATTATTTTCTATGGTTTGCCGGCAGTTGGAATCGTGCTAGACCCTTTCATAGCCGCAACCATTGGATTTACGCTTAGTGTAGGGGCTTATTCATCAGAAATTATACGTGCTGCTATCCTGTCTATACATAAAGGTCAGTGGGAAGCGGCCTTCTCCGTTGGGATGACTCGTACCCAGGCACTGCGCCGCGTTATACTGCCACAAGCTGCCCGTGTTTCTGTACCGCCGTTATCGAATTCCTTTATTAGCTTGGTCAAAGACACTTCACTGGCAGCGACCATTACCTATACGGAGATGTTCAGAACAGCACAGCAGGTTGCTTCCACCTCCTATGAGCCACTGCTGATCTATTGCGAGGCAGGATTGTTCTATTTACTATTCTGCTCAGTGTTATCAGCACTGCAAAATTACTTGGAGAAACGACTGAGTCGTTACTCTGCGAGCTAAAGGGGGAGACAATTATGATTGAAATACTTAATTTGCATAAATCCTTCGGTGAGCTGCAGGTATTAAAGGGCATTGATCTCGAAATGGAACATGGCAAGGTACTGGTCATTATTGGCCCATCGGGTTCAGGCAAAACAACGCTTTTACGCTGCTTTAATCTGCTTGAAGTCCCTGATCAAGGAAGCTTATCGCTCAGTGATATTAAAATTAATTTCACGGATAACAAGAAAATCCCCCAGAAGTCCATTTTGGCATTACGCCATAAAACAGGGATGGTTTTTCAGTCCTATAATCTTTTTCCGCATATGACTGCACTAGGCAACGTGATGGAAGGGCAGGTGACGGTCCAGAAACGATCCAAGGACGAAGCACGCGAACGTGCCCTTCAGTTGTTAACTAAAGTTGGCTTGGCGGACAAAGCGGATGCTTATCCGCACCAACTGTCTGGTGGCCAGCAGCAACGGGTAGCTATCGCTCGTGCCATGGCAGTAGATCCAGAGGTGCTGTTGTTCGATGAGCCTACCTCTGCGCTTGATCCAGAGTTGGTGGGGGAAGTACTTAAGGTTATTAAACAGTTAGCGGCAGAGGGAATGACTATGGTGATAGTGACCCATGAGATGAAATTTGCTGCGGATGTGGCTGACCGGATCATTCTGATGGATGGAGGCCATATTCTAGAGCAAGGGACTCCGCAAGAAGTTCTTGAGCATCCGCAGCATCCTCGTGCTCTACAATTTCTGAACAGAATTAGTGGAGAAGAAGTATAGAAGACGATCAAGACGCAAAAAAGCAGTCCAGGACTATACCTGGGCTGCTTTTTCTTGTTTACCATTCAATGTTATTGGTGTGTCGCTTCTAGGTTAGGATTTAATACCGGTCTTCAGAAATTCCAAAGCATTATAGAGCATAATCGCAGCTTCGGCGCGAGTGATTTCACTTTTTGGATTAAACTTCCCATTGGCGTCTAAACTATTAATCTTGTATTTAAGAGAACGTTGAATGCTGCCTTGATAAGAAGGATTCAGCGCAGCATCGTCAGCGATATCTACGGGCACTATATTGATCATCGGCAGATTCCCAATGCCTTCGACCCCTTGCACTAGATAATTGGTGAACTCTTCTTTGGTCATTGTTTTGGTTGGATCAATGTCCTTAGGAAGCTCGACATGATTGTAATACGCATTGATAAAGGCTTCAGCGTACCAAGCTTTATCCTTGACTTTCGTGAACAAGCCACTGGCAACGGGAGCTTTGTTGAAATCAATAGCCGCGAGACTAAGCTGGAGTCCACCCGAAATGAACTGGATCCCTTGTGCTGTTGTTACTTTGGAGCTGGGCAAGAATTGGGATTCACTAACCCCTTTGATCAAGCCTTGATTTTTTAAAGAAATAATTTTTTCTTTGCCGTTTATATTATCAATATCCTTAAAGGTATTTCCGGCTGCAAATATTTGGCCACCCAAAGAGAAGGAGAGAATCGTAACGGTTGTAATCGCGGCTAATGTTCTTTTTTTCATATTCATGGTTATTTCACCTCGTTGTATGGATAGGCCTCGTGGCCGCTATCACAAACTTAAACGCAGAAAAATATGGAAAGGTTGCGGTCAAACCTATAATATTTCACGAAAAAGTAGATTTTGGCAGAAAAATAGGCAGGAATGGATGAAAGAACTTTGGATAAGAGAGCTGAAATGTTATAATGATGTCAGGCTCTATTCATTCGTGATTATTTTTGATATGATTATATCGTAAAGATTACTATTTACGTTTAATATTTGATGCATAAATGGGTGCGTCTCAGTGGATACGGATGTTAAATCATTCCGGGAAGGTAGGAGATCAAATGGATCAAATTTCAAATATCAGTCAGCTTTTTGCGGCGCAAAAATATAAATTAACGCCCCAGCGTGAGGCCATAGTGAACATATTGCTCGATAATGAGAAAGATCATCTCAGCGTAGAAGAAGTATATATGCTTGTCAAGAACAGTTATCCGCATTTAGGGCTGGCAACGGTATACCGTACACTTGAGCTCTTATGCGAGCTTCACATTGTAGAAAAGATGAACTTCGGAGATGGAGTCGCTCGTTACGATCTGCGCGGGAATGATCATTCTCACATGCATCATCATTTGATATGCAGCGTGTGCGGCAGGTTGGAGGAAATTAAGGATGACTGGCTTGTGGAGCTGGAGAAAAGAGTGGAACGTGAATATGGCTTTAACGTCACGGATCACCGCCTAGATTTCAAGGGTACTTATGACACATGTAAACGAACCGGCTGCAAAAAAGAAAAAGCAAACAAAGCGGTCTCATAATCCCGCTTTCTAATTAAAAGAAGAGGCTGCCTCAGAAGTAGTAAATGCTACTCATGGGGCGGCCTCTTTTTCGGAGAGTAATTAGGGAAATACTCCCTCTAAATAACTGATAATTGGCCGATATGAATGGAAATGGGGAAATCCTCCCTATAAATCGGCGAAATATCTATATTTCACAACAAATCAGTTGAATTATAGGGAGGATTTCCCTAATTAGTAGTCAAATGCGCAGAAATCTCTGAATTATAGGGAGATATTCCTTAATTTGCACGCAAAGCAGCGCTTTTTAAAAACCAGAGAAGCGCTACAATGCCTTTTAAACTGTTAAAGGAAATCCTACTTACGGGAAATCCTGTGTCATTTTTCTTAGCTTCGAGTGGGCACGAAGGATTTAATCCACGTTCCGAAGCTCCCAGGGTTACGGCTCTGAACGAGGATTACACCTTCTCCGCGGAATCGGCAGACAAGCGCTTCACCACTGGTTAAACTGTTCAACCAACCCGAGGCTGCTTTTTCTACCTTATAGTCCATATAATCTGGCCAAGCGACGAGATGTCCATTGTCGATAATCATCTCTTCACCAGGTGCTAAATTAATGGCGTGGATCGCTCCGAAGGAGGACAGGAATACTGTTCCTCTGCCGCTGATTTCTACAATGAAGAAGCCTTCTCCAGAGAAAAGTCCGCGTGTTAAATTTTGCATTTTGGTATTTACTTGAATGCCTTCCGTACCGGCTAAGAATCCGTCCTTTTGAACTAACAGCTTATAGGATCCATCTAATTCGATAGCTTGGATATCACCTAATGATCCTGGAGACAATAGTACCTCACTTTGACCACGGATAGCTCTGAGTTCCTGGAAGAAGAACTTTTCACCGCTCAGCATTCTTCCCAGACCCCGCATTACGCCTCCATCAGCGGTTCCTTTTAATTCTACGTTAGGAGACATGGCAACCATTGCGCCCATCTCAGCTTTAACACTTTCGCCGGGGTCCAAATATACCTTTAACATTGCAAAAGCACCCTCGTACAAAACATCGTATTTCATCACTAAAAACCTCCGAATCTATTTAGATAAGTAAGAAAACTAGCAGTGATCTCATTGTAACGGAATTCTGGCTGCGCTCATAGTCTGTATTATGTTAAACTGTAGTTGTCTAATAGTTCATCTATGAATAGGAGAGTGGTGCCACATGGCACGAACCAAGACTCAAAAAGCCTTGTTAAAGGCAGAGCGCTCAGGAACCTGGTGCGCAGCTCAAAGTCGAAGATCCAATGGAGATTATGGCGCCATTTCACAGCATGTACGGTTAACGCCGAGCAAACAACAGCAATTGAATAAGAACAAACACAAGGAGCGGATCTTCCAAGATGATGCTCCTTTTTATTTGGCGATTTGAAAATAATGTGTCACTAAGAATATACTGATGGAAGACATTATGGATAGGAGATATATAACTGATGAAACAAAATAAATACGACGATACGAATTTCTTCTCAGCCTATAAACAAATGCCTCGTTCCATTGGTGGGCTTGAAGCAGCTGGAGAATGGCATGTATTACAACCTCTGATCCCAGACTTACATAATAAAAGTGTTCTTGATTTAGGCTGCGGATTTGGCTGGCATTGTCTATATGCACGCGAGCAGCAGGCAAGCTCAGTCGTTGGCGTAGATATCTCTGAAAAAATGCTTCAAGAAGCGCGTGAAAAAACAGACGATCCAGCTATTTCTTATATCCAGATGCCGATTGAGGATATTGAATTTGCGAGCGAACAATTTGATGTGGTCATCAGTTCATTGGCCTTGCATTATGTAAAATCTTTTGAAGCTATCTGTCGCAAGGTTCATACTTACCTTAAGCCAGGCGGCAGCTTTATATTTTCAGTGGAGCATCCCATCTTTACTTCTCGAAATGAACAGGATTGGTATGTGGATGACCAAGGCAATCGTCTTCATTGGCCTGTAGATCATTATCAGTCTGAGGGATTGCGTGAAACGACCTTCTTAACAGAAAATGTGATTAAATATCATCGTACAATCTCAACCTACTTCAATGACTTGATTGGAGCCGGGTTTGCTATCAAAGCAGTTAAGGAGCCTAAGCCTTCTGATGAAATGAGCGATGATCCGTGGATGAAGGACGAGGATCGCAGACCGATGTTCCTGATTATTTCAGCTGAAAAAGAATAATCATCTCATTAACATGACTATTGTTTGAATATAGAAACGAGGGTTATCCTCTCAGTAGTTTATCTACTATAGGGATAGCCCTATTTTTGTTGATGCAATTCACCTCTATATTATACTTGAGTTCTGCTGTGTACACGGTACTGTCTAGGGGACATGCCGAAACGACTTCGGAATACACGGTGAAAATAAGTATAGTTCGCGAAACCGCAGGTTTCAGCTACTTGCTCCAGCGGCATCGGACTGAAGGTTATTCGTTCTCTTGCCATCTCTAGCCGGACATCATTTACATATTTGATAATACTGGTCCCGAAGGCCTCCTTAAATAAATGAACGGCACGGGAGACGGAAATATCTACATGTGCGGCAACATCCTCCAACAGAAAAGGTAAGGTTGCATGCTCCTCAACATATTGCTTCATTCGGTAAGCTAGATAGCCTTTAGGCGTAATCGCTGGCTGATCTGTAATGAGTCTGTCGATTTCCATACACAGGATTTGCAGATAACAGGCAGATATCGCTGGTGAGAAATCGGAAAGACGTCTGTGCTCAAGAATCAGCTGACGAAATAAGCCGAGGAAATTCTCACTCAGTGGCACACTTAAGAGTGAGGGTCTCTGAGCACGTTCCCACCATTCAACAATCCAGGTTCCTTCACAAAAAATATGATAATCTCCGCTTTCAATCCGCGGCTTACCTACAGGATACTCTTCCTTATCAATGATTAAATAGTAAGGATCATTAGGAGCAAACAGCATGATATCGCCGCTCTCCACTGGAGTCATCACACCGTCGATCATTGCTCGGCTTCGGCCCTCTGTTTGCAGACGAATTAAATAGTTCTGATTTCCATGGCTATGTGACATATGAAAAGGTTTGCGGTGAAAGGAAAATCCAGCAGATAAAACGTGACAGGTAGTTGATTGATTCATGTGTCCTCCTTGATGTCTAGAAATGATAATCAGATTGTTCATGTTTTAATCATATTATTCATTTTATTATATACGCTTTCATATTACTATGTACCTAAGCAATAAAGAAAGAAATCGACCATCCACGCTATACGGAGTCGATATTAGCTATGCAAACAAGGATGGCAGTTGAAGGAAACTAATGGGAATCAGATTAGTCAATTCTGCAACAGCATTATTGTTCAAGTGATTGCTGCTGTTGATCTCTTTGGGGACGAGCAGTAGAAAGAAGTTTAAATGAATTAGTAAGCTAACCCTAAACCCATTGGAGTGATTAGAAAATGCTGAAGATAGGTCTGCAATTGTACACGCTTAGAGAAGAATTGGAACAGGATTTTGAAGGAACACTGCGTAAGGTAGCAGCCCTTGGATATAAAGGCGTAGAGTTTTTTCACTATTTCGGCCGCACTGCAGCAGAAGTCAAACAATTGCTAAATGAGCTTGGACTGGTTGCGCTCGGCGCACATCGTCCATATGACACATTGCTGAATGATACAGAAGCAGAGATCTCTTACAATCTTGAGATTGGAAATCCAAATTTGATTGTTCCTTATTTGTCAGAAGAACAACGTAACTATGTAGAGGTTGCCGCGAATCTGAAGGTTATTGGAGAAAAGTGCAAAGCGGGCGGAGCAGTTCTTCTGTATCACAATCATGATTTCGAGTTAACAGATAAATATGGTGATAGTGACCGTACTGCTTTTGATGGATTGTTTGAAGAGGTGCCGGCTGACCTGTTGCAAGTGGAAATGGATACTTGCTGGGTACATCATGCAGGCTATGATCCAGTTGAATATATCAATAAATACGCAGGTCGACTGCCGATCATCCATCTGAAGGATTTGAAGAAAAAAGAAGACGGATCTCCGGAAACTGTTGTACTAGGTGAAGGTGAAGTGAACCTTACTGCAATTTTAAATGCAGCTGTACAGGCAAATGTGGAGTGGGCGGTAGTAGAGCAGGATTTCTGCAGTCGTTCACCATTAGAAAGTGTAGAAGATAGTTTGAAATGGGTAAAAGCATACGCAAATCAAGGAGGAAAAGTTAATGTCTAATAAGTTGAGAATTGCTATTGTAGGTTGCGGTGGTATTGCAAATGGGAAACATATGCCAAGTTTGTCACGTCAGAAGGATGCTGAAATGGTAGCTTTCTGCGATATCATAGAAGAGCGTGCACAGAAAGCCGCTCAGACTTATGGCGCTGAAGGCGCTGCTGTTTATACAGATTACACTGAGCTTTTGAAAGCTGGCGGATTTGATATTGTTCATGTATGTACACCAAATGACAGTCACTCCGTGATTACTATTGCTGCATTGGATGCAGGTAACCATGTAATGTGCGAGAAACCAATGGCTAAAACCACTGCCCAAGCACAAGAAATGTTGGATGCTGCGAAGCGTACGGGGATGAAGTTGTCTGTCGCTTACCAGAACCGTTATCGTTCGGATAGTGAATACCTTAAAGCACTCTGCGAAAACGGCGAACTAGGTGATATCTATTATGCAAAAGCAATTGCCCTTCGTCGTCGTGCGGTTCCTACTTGGGGCGTGTTCTTGGATGAAGAAAAGCAAGGCGGCGGCCCACTGATCGATATCGGTACGCATGCACTTGATCTTACTTTATGGATGATGGATAATTATAAACCACGCAGTGTTATGGGCTCATCTTTCCATAAGCTGAGTAACCGAAAGAACGCTGGAAATGCCTTTGGTCCTTGGGATCCTGAGCAATTTAAGGTAGAAGATTCAGCTTTTGGATTTATTACCATGGAAAATGGTGCTACAATTGTACTTGAATCCAGCTGGGCACTAAATGTATCTGAATATCGAGAAGCTCAGACGCTTCTTGCAGGTACAGAAGGTGGTGCAGATATGAAGGATGGTCTGCGCCTAAACGGTGACCGTGGTGGACGTCTGTATGAGACCAAAGTAGACTTGTCTGCTGGTGGAGTAGCGTTCTTTGATGGTGGACAGGAAAATGAATCTGATCGTGAAGCTCGCTTGTGGCTTGAGGCGGTTAGAGAAGACAAGGAACCTGTAGTTAAACCTGAGCAGGCCCTCGTTGTTACTCAAATCTTGGAAGCTATTTATGAATCTTCACGTACAGGTCGCGCTGTGTATTTTGACGGCACATCAGATAATTAATAGGGAAGTAGGAGTGGAAGTCATGAGCTCAAAGATACATTCCGTAGTCATCGTTGGCTTTGGTGGAATGGGAAGTTATCACGCGAAATTAATTAAGGAGACTAACTCCCTAGAAGTGGTAGGGACATACGACTTGCTTGAAGCACGTCGTGCGGACTCCATCAATGCTGGTTACAAGGTATATGAAAGTTATGAAGAAGTATTAGCAGATCCTGCAGTTGAGATTGTTCTTATTGCGACACCAAACGATGTACACAAAGAAATCGCTATACGTGCGCTACAAGCTGGCAAACATGTTATTTGTGAGAAGCCAGTCGCTATGTCCAAGGAAGAGCTTCAAGATATGCTGGATGCTGCGGATGAAGCAGGACGTGTGTTCATGGTACATCAGAACAGACGTTGGGATGAGGATTTCTTAACCATCAAAAAAATGTATGATCAAGAGACCATCGGTTCTTTGTTCCAGCTTGAATCTCGCGTACATGGAGCGAATGGTATTCCAGGAGACTGGCGCCATGTCAAGGCACAAGGTGGAGGAATGCTGCTAGATTGGGGCGTTCATTTATTAGATCAGCTCTTATTTATGATCGATAGCAAAGTCATCAGTGTGAGCAGCAGTCTGAGCTTTATTCTAGGCAATGATGTAGATGATGGCTTTGAAGCCATCCTGCAATTTGAGAATGGAATTAAAGCTATCGTTGAGGTTGGGACAACTAACTTTATTACGCTGCCTAGATGGTATGTGAAGGGTATTGAAGGAACGGGTATTATCGAAGATTGGTCTTTAACTGGACGTTTAGTAACCAGAAACAATGAAGGTGAAAAGATCGAGCCTAAGCCTATACGTGCTGGTGTTGGATTAACCAAAACAATGGCGCCTCCTTCAGAAGGGGCTACAATTACAGAAGCTTTACCTCAACCTGCGGAGCTAGGCTCTAGCTTCTATGACAATTTCGCAGCCGTTATTGAGGGAACAGCAGAGCCAATCGTTAAGAATGCCGAAGTAATGCGTGTTCAGAATTTGATTGAAGCTATTTTTGAATCTGCTGAGAAGAACCAAGTAGTAAAAGACTTCGATATGTATGGTGAAGGTAAGTAAACTATTTACAAAAGAGGTGACTTACAATGAAACTTGGAGTATTTATGGTCTTGTTTGGGGGTCGCAAGCTGGAGGATGCTCTTGATTATGTAGCGTCCAAAGGACTAAAGGCGGTAGAGATTGGTACAGGAGGGAATCCTGGTAACAGCCATTGTGATCCTAAGATGCTTCTCGAGAATGAGACAGCATTGAAAGAATTCAAACATGCTGTGGAATCCCGTGGATTGACGATCAGTGCATTGAGCTGTCACGGAAATCCCCTACACCCACAAAAAGAGCTTGCCCAGAAGGATCATGAGGACTTTGTGAACTCGGTCAAATTGGCGCAGAAGCTAGGAGTTCCAGTCGTTAATACGTTCTCTGGCTGTCCAGGTGATCATGAGGGTGCCAAGTATCCGAACTGGCCGGTAGCTCCATGGCCAAATGATTATCAAGAAATTCTGGATTGGCAATGGGAAAATAAAGTGATTCCTTACTGGACTGAATGGGGAGCCTTTGCCGCAGAGCATGATGTGAAGGTTGGTCTTGAGCTGCACGGCGGATTCTCCGTTCACACACCTGCTACTCTACTGCGGTTGAGAGAAGCTGCAGGTGAAGTAATCGGAGCTAACCTTGATCCGAGCCATATGTGGTGGCAAGGAATTGATCCAGTGCAGGCAATTCATATTTTAGGCCGCCAAGGCGCAATCCATCACTTCCACGCTAAAGATACAGTTATTGATCCAGTCAATGTCAATATGCATGGCTTAACTGATATGCAATCTTATACCAAAATGCTTGACCGTGCATGGCAGTTCCGTTCGGTTGGCTTTGGACATGATCTTAAGACTTGGGCTGATATTATGAGCGCTCTTCGTTTGGTAGGATATGATTATGTGGTCAGTATTGAGCATGAAGATGGATTGATGTCTGTGGAAGAAGGCTTCTCCAAAGCTGTAAGTAACCTTCAACAAGTATTGATTGAGGAGCCACTAGCAGAAATGTGGTGGGTTTAGATTAAAGGGTATAGATATAAGAAATGACGTGCGCAAGCACGTCATTTTTCCTGTATTAATAATCTGAATTTTAAATCATACAAATTGGAGGACGATCATGCAGCCGATAAAAATACAGAGAGAACACAAACTACAAATTACATCCAGCATTCAGGATTATTTTGAAACGGAGCTGTCTAGCGAAATTGGCCAATTAGCAAGTGAGAATCTTCTTGATTTTATGCTCAAAGAACTCTCACCTTATATTTATAATCAGGCACTGGCAGATGCCCGTAAAGTGATTGAGCAAAAGATGATTTCCATTGAAGAAGAATTGTATGCACTTGAGCAACCACTAACATCTGCTAGAAGATAGTCCGCAACATAATGTATTGTTTACCGCTGATTGGTAACCGTTACGTCTGGATCAGTCTCAGCTTCATAATCTACACCCTCAGTCTCAAATCCGAATAACTGGAAAAACTCCTGTTTGTAGCTTTCTAGATCTGTCAATTCATAGATATTGTCTGTCGTGAGTTTATCCCAGATTCGAGTCACTTGATCCTGTACATCCGGGGACATCTCCCAGTCATCGATTCGGATACGCCCTTCTTCATCCACAGAAGTCCCTTCGATCGCATAAAGACGTTCTGCAAACAACCGATAGGTTTGCTCAATACAACCCTCATGAAGTCCTTTCTCTTTCATGACTTTGTATAGCGCAGAAGTGTACAGGGGGACGACAGGAATTGCTGAGCTAGACTGTGTGACCAGTCCTTTCGTAACTGCTACATAAGCTCGACCGTCTATACTAGATAGTTCATCGTTAAGAGTGTGTGCTGTTAATTCTAGATGATCTTTTGCGCGTCCAATCGTTCCCTTACGATATACAGACTGGGTAATCTCCGGCCCGATATATGAGAATGCGATGGTGGTGGCATGATCGGCCAAAGCTCCGGCTTGATGGAGAGCTTCAATCCAAAGCTGCCAATCGTCACCACCCATCACTCGAATGGTATCATCGATTTCTTTGTCTGTAGCAGGCTCAATAGAAATTTGACTAACTTCACCCGTATGAAAGTTTACGGTTTTATTAGTGTAGGTATCTCCTATAGGTTTAATTACGGAGTTATAAACTTCACCCGTCACAGGATCTGTTCGACGGGCAGAAGCAACGCTGTAGATGACTAGATCAACTTGTCCCAATTCACTGCGAATCAGCTGTATGGTTCTATCCTTAGTTTCTTTGGAGAAGGCATCACCGGTTACGCTGTAGGATTGAAGTCCAGCTTTCTCTGCAAGTTCCTCAAAGGCTGCTGAATTGTACCATCCAGCAGAGGCTGTACGGGCTCCATTGCTGCTGCTCTGGCGGTAGACGCCTACTGTGCTGGCTCCAGCCCCAAAGGCGGCTGTAATCCGTGAGGCGAGGCCATATCCTGTAGAGGCGCCAATGACAAGCACCTTGCGTGGTCCTTTGATCTCGGGTTGTGTCTGGATATATTCGATTTGCCGCTCTACTTGACGAGCGCAACCTTGCGGGTGTGCGGTAGTACAGATAAAGCCGCGTGTTCTAGGTTTAATAATCATGTTAATCGTTTCCTCTCTTTCATAAAAAGCAGGCTAATGAGACTCGTTTGTTCTAATTTTAACAATTTTCAATCAAATGGAGAAGGATTGTTTATCCTTTGATACTTATTTCATTATGGTGGTGAGATCTTGGAGAGCTTTACTAAAACAAAATTAACGACAGAGCAACAGAATGATTTGGTAGGTGTTACTTTTGGAAGCCATGTGAGCATTCAGCGAAGTACTGAACTGACAGGTGGCTATTTTAACGCAGCATATGACCTTTTATTATCAGATGGAAGAGACATGATTCTTAAGATAGCACCGTCAGCTGAAGCAGATACCCTTAGTTACGAGCATGATATTATGTCTGTAGAGGTTGCGGCGATGCGACTGATGAAGTCAAAAGGGACAGTACCTGTGCCTGAGGTATACGCTTATGATAACAGTAAAGAAATGATTTCAAGTGAGTTTTTTTTCATGGAGAAAATAGTTGGCCAGCCCTATAATGAAATTAAGGAAGCGCTAAGCTCGCAGCAGAGAATAAGTATTGAGGAAGAGTTAGGTCGTTATTCCCGTTTAATTAATGAAATTCCTGGTGAGCGTTTCGGATTATTTAGTGCGTCCACACCAGTAAAAGGAACTTCATGGCGGGAAACTTTTAAACATTTGATAATGAATCTGCTTGAAGATGCACGTCGTTTAAAGGTAGAAATGCCCATTCCGTTAGAAACTGTTGAGGCAGAGATCAAAAGTCACTTACATGTTATGGACGCAGTCGTTGAGCCTCGTCTAATACATTGGGATTTATGGGATGGCAATGTGTTTGTGCGAGAGGGCCGCATTGTTGCATTGATTGATTGGGAACGGGCACTTTGGGGCGATCCACTTATGGAATATTATTTTCGCTATATTGAGAATTCAGAGCATTTCTGCAGAGGTTACGGGAATAGCTTCGACAGCCCAAACGAACATGCCCGTAAAAAACTCTACGACTTATATATCGACTTAATTTACTTCATCGAGTGTTATTCGCGTAAGTACGATAGCCAAGGTCACCTTGAGTGGGCGCATGATAATCTGCTTGAGGGCTGGAAGCGGTTCATGAATTAACACATTTTTGACACAACTACAACATGACAGATAGGGAGACTGAGCAACAGTAGGGGAGAATTCTTATATTTGAACGGCTGAGTGTACATATTGATACCGTAAGTTTGCTGTAGCCGCTGTCAATACTACGTTTGTTTCATGATCATTTATGCACAAATAGCATTGCTTACTGAAGTACATGACCATGTAACTTTTGCTTTGGTTGTATTATTCGTGTATATTTTGATAGTGGGCTTTAGAATCATGGCAGTATTCCTTCCATACCATTTATTGTATTTAGCAGTACCTAGTAGTTCTTCCTTATTCTCTATTTGCGTATTTTAAAGAGGAGCTATCGCAACTATTGAGCACGCAATAATTAGATCTAGTACTAAAGTGTGAGGTTAGCCGTATTTTTTTCAGAAAAATCTTGACTAGAACCCTTAAAACTAGATAAAATAATACTTATTGCTTACAACATGCTGAGAATCATTATCATAATTGACGAGGAAATGAGAGGGTGACAAGATGGAGCGCCTTTTAGAGGTAAAAGACTTAGCGATATCATTCAAAACACACGGCGGAGAGGTACAAGCGATCCGTGGTGTTAGCTTCCATGTAGATAAAGGTGAAACTCTAGCGATTGTTGGGGAGTCAGGTTCCGGTAAAAGTGTAACCTCACAAGCGGTTATGAAGCTAGTTCCCACACCACCAGGAGAATATAAACGCGGACAGATTCTGTTCGATGGACAAGATTTGATTGGCAAGACAGAGAAGCAGATGCAGAAGATCCGCGGTAAAGAGATCGGTATGATCTTCCAAGATCCGATGACCTCTCTGAACCCAATGATGAAGGTCGGCAGACAAATTACTGAAGTGCTGCTTAAACATGAGAACATCTCCAAGGCTGATGCGAATAAACGTGGGATTGAGCTTCTCAATCTTGTAGGTATTCCTTCTCCAGAACGTCGTTTCAATCAATATCCACATGAATTCAGTGGTGGTATGCGTCAACGTGTTGTTATTGCAATGGCACTTGCTGCGAACCCTAAGCTTCTGATTGCGGATGAGCCGACTACTGCGCTCGACGTAACCATCCAAGCACAAATCCTTGATTTGATGAAGGAATTGCAGAAGAAGATTGATACAGCTATTATTTTTATCACCCATGATCTCGGGGTTGTAGCAAGAATGGCAGATCGTGTAGCTGTAATGTATGCTGGACAAATTGTTGAAATGGGAACAGCGGAAGAGATCTTCTACGATCCAAGACACCCATACACTTGGGGCTTGCTAGCTTCCATGCCAAGTCTAGAGAGCAAAGGATCTTTGCTAACAGCAATTCCTGGTACTCCTCCAGATTTGATCAAACCGCCTAAGGGCGATGCTTTCGCACTACGTTCCACTTACGCTATGCAAATCGATATGGAGAAAGAGCCTCCAATGTATAAGGTTTCGGATACCCATATGGTGAAGTCTTGGCTAATGCATCCGATGGCTCCTAAGGTGGAACCGCCGGCAGTTGTTAAGAACAGACAACGTGTGCTTAAGAATGCTTATCCAGAGCCAGTTTTGGTACAAGAAGGCGCTAATTAAAGAGATTATTTTACGTAAAATATAAAAGAAACGTCAGGCCATTTCGATGGCTTGGCGTTTTTTTATGTGTATGAATGTTCACTATTATTTAAATAAATATGAATTAATACGAACTTAGTTAAATAAAAGGATTGACTATTGTTTGTTTTCGTTTCAAAATGAAAAGGCATACATAGGAGGTATAACGATGAGAAAAGCAATTATGACTACAATGATCAGCGTTTCATTATTAGCAGTAACCGCGTGCAATGACAATTCAGCTAGTTCCAGCAACACAAATAACGTAGCTGACTCTGCCCAGCCTGTCTTCAAAAATGTATCTGTACATGATCCGTCGATCATTATGACAGATAACAAATACTATGTGTTCGGCTCTCATTTAGCATCTGCTAAATCAAATGATCTGATGTCTTGGACTCAGCTGTCCTCTGGGGTGGTAGAAGGAAACGTTCTCATTCCTAATGTCAAAGAGGAGTTTGCTGAAGCATTAAAATGGGCACAGACGGATACCTTATGGGCACCCGATGTTATCCAATTGGCGGATGGCAAATACTATATGTATTACAATGCTTGTAAAGGGGATTCCCCGTTGTCTGCACTCGGCATAGCTGTGTCGGACAATATTGAGGGACCTTATAAGAATAAAGGAATCATTCTGAAGTCAGGTATGATGGGCAAGGGTGATGATGGAGAAATATATGATGCCACTCAAAAGCCGAATGTAGTAGATCCGGATGTGTTCTTTGATAAAGAAGGGAAGCTGTGGATGGTCTATGGCTCTTACTCCGGTGGTATTTTTATTATGGAACTAGATGCGAATACAGGCTTCCCGCTGCCAGATCAAGGTTATGGCAAAAAGCTTTTGGGTGCGAACCATGCTCGGATAGAAGCTCCATATATGCTGTACAGTCCGGAAACGGATTACTACTATCTGTTCCTATCCTACGGTGGTCTGGCTGCAGACGGTGGATATAACATCCGTGTAGCTCGTTCAAAGGCGCCTGATGGACCTTTCGAAGATTCTGAGGGTCAAGATATGATTAATGCACAAGGATCGCCATCCGTATTGTTCGATGATCCAGCATATGCTCCTTATGGAGTGAAGCTAATGGGGAATTTTGAATTCTTGAATACAGATGACGAGCTGCCAGTGAGTGGAGAAGGATATGTATCACCAGGTCATAACTCAGCGTTTTATGATGAAGAGAATGGCAAGTATTATCTGATCTTCCATACACGGTTCCCGAATCGTGGAGAAAAGCATGAGGTAAGAGTTCATCAGATGTTTATGAACAGTGAGGGCTGGCCGGTTGTAGCCCCGCACCGCTATGGCGGAGAGAGCATAGAGAAATACACAAAAGAGCAAATTTCAGGCGAATATAAATATGTAAACCATAACAAAGACATTACGGCTGATATCGTGCAGTCGGAGCTGATTGAATTCACTAAGAGCGGTAAGATTAAAGGAGCAGTAAAAGGGAAATGGAAGCTTATTGATGATCATACTGCTGAGCTTACCATTGACGGTTCTACTTATAATGGGGTGTTCCTGAAAGAGTGGAATGAAGCAACAGCTAGTAACGTTATGACGTTTACTGCGGTTTCCAAGGAAGGTATCTCTATCTGGGGGAGCCACGTATCAACGATGGAATAACAGATTTTTTTGAAATTGGCAGTAGAAACGGGGTACCAATTAGTCCTAAGAATGACTAAGTCGGAACCCCGTTTTATGGATGATTGGTCAATCTTCAAACTTTCGAATCACAATGACAGCATTATGCCCACCGAAACCAAAGGAGTTAGACATGCCTATAGTAAGATCAGATTTTCGCGCAATGTTCGGGACATAATCTAAATCACAGATGGAATCTTTGACCTCCTGATTAATGGTAGGTGGGATGATTCCTTCTTGAATGCTCTTAATTAGGGCAATAGCTTCTAGGCCACCGGCCGCCCCTAAGGCGTGTCCAGTCATGGACTTATTAGCGGTTACGGGAATCTGGTAGGCTTGATCACCGAATAACTTCTTTATCGCAAGGGTCTCAGAGCGGTCACCTACTACTGTACTCGTGGCATGAGCACTAATTACATCCACCTCTTCGGGCTGGAGATTAGCTTCATTCATGGCCAGCTTCATCGCTTGATAAGCACCAATTCCTTCTGGATGGGTGGCGACCATATGATAGGCATCAGAGCTGGCACCATAACCGATAACCTCTCCGTGAATCTTGGCGTTTCTACGCTGCGCATGAGAAAGTGACTCCAAAATAACTATTCCGCCACCTTCACCGATAACAAATCCGTCACGTTCCCCGTCAAAAGGCCGACTCGCCTTAATCGGCTCCTCATTTCGAGTGGATAAGGAGGTGGCATTGCCGAAACTGGCTAAAGAGATTTCAGTAATGGCTGCTTCTGATCCACCAGCAATTACGATGTCGGCACCTCCATAACGGATCAACCGGAAGGCTTCACCGATTGCCGTATTTCCAATAGAGCAGGCAGTTACTGGAGACATTGTAGGACCTAAAGCTCCTAATTTAATGCTGATCATCGCCGCAGCCATATTAGAGATCATCATGGGAATTAAAGTGGGGCTGACCCGATCTGGTCCGCGGCCCTTTAGCACATTCCCTTGTTCCATCAAGGTTTGAATTCCACCAACGCCTGATCCTACATAAACCCCGAGACGTTCCTTGTCAATCTTATCAAGCTGTAGACCGGAATGTGTCCAGGCATCTTCAGCGGCTGCCAGAGCGAACTGACTAAATCTATCCATTCTGCGTGCTTCTTTACGGCCAAATCTGGCCTCCGCATCGAAATCATGCACGACTCCCGCGATCTTTGTCTTAAAGTTAGAGGTATCAAATGAAGTGATTGGGGAAATACCCGACTCACCAGAAACTAGACGATCCCAGAATTGTTCTATTGTATTTCCAAGGGGCGAGATTAAGCCCATACCTGTAATAACTACGCGTTCCATAATGAACCTCCTCAAGAAGTGTATATAGGTATTTTTCCACTTATTTTATCCTATTACAAGTTATCGTTTATCATAGTATAATTTGTACTATACTAAAGAATGTAACAGAGAGGAGAGGAAGCGTATGGCTAATCAGACGAGATTGCAGGCATTATCAGATTTCTTAAAAGCACGCCGTGCTGCGATCTCACCCAGCTCTGTTGGGCTGCCAGAGGGCACGCGCAGGAGAACGCCTGGACTTCGCAGGGAAGAAGTTGCACAGTTAGCGGGGGTAAGCAGTACCTGGTATACGTGGCTAGAACAGGGCAGGGATATTAAAGTATCTTCGTCTGTTCTAGACTGTATTGCGACTGCCCTAAAGCTAACTAATGATGAGCGGAAATATCTTTTTGCACTAGCACTAGAGACTGGAACAGGGAATGTTCTATTTCAGCAAGAGGAATCCTCAGTAATTAGTCCTTCTCTACAGAAAATTTTACAGGAGCTTAAGACTTGTCCTACGATTATTTCAGACCGACGTTGCGGGATTGTTGGTTGGAATGAGGCTGCAGCACATGTGTTTCTAGATTTCTCTAAGCTGCCCATCGAGGAGAGAAACATGATTCGTTTGTTATTTGTTCGTAAGGAGTTCAGACGTTTAGCTGTAAATTGGGAACAATTTGTAAGTGGTTATCTATCCATCTTCAGAGCGTATTACGGACAATATGTAGAGGATCGTTGGTATGATGAATTTATTGAGGAATTAAAGGGACTGCATCCAGCGTTTAATGAAATGTGGGAACAAAGTCGTGTAAGCTCTGCTCCAGATGTGCTATTGGAATTCAGACATGCCAAAGCAGGGAAAATGTTATTTCATTTAACTTCACTACAGGTTCAAGGCAGCACAGATTTACGTTGTAGTATTTATACGCCTGCCGCGGATTCAAATACTGAAATCAAACTGAAACAGCTTATGGAGCAGCATAAAGAATGACTTAGGTAGAAGTTCATAGAAAAGCATCTCTAGCTGAATTATCAACTAGAGTGCTGCGACCAACAGTGCATGAACTTGAAGTGTAAGACTATTGAATGCTGGAAGATTAATGAGTGGCTATATTCTTTTTATTAGCGTGTTTACTTCCATAGATTCTGTACAATATCAATCCGAACAGCATACCGATAAATGACATCACGGAAATTGTTAAATAAAGGACCTTACCTCCAAAGGCTTCATATAATGCTCCACCTGCATAAGAGGCGAGAATTCCTGATACACCGAAGAACAGTAACGCCAACACAGTTTGACCCGTAGCACGCCATTCCACAGGCACAATACTATATAGATACTGAATAGCTGCAGAGTAGAATACCGGGAAGGTAAGGATTTGTAGAATCTGTAAATAAGCTAATAAATGCGGATCCAAAATCCAGGCCGAAATAAAGAATCGAAGAAAATAAAAGGCTCCAGAAATCGAAATAATGATTAGCTCTTTTCCTTTGCGCAGCCACCAAAAGCTTAAGGCGAACACAATAATTTCACTCATTGCGGCGATAAAGAACGATTGACCAACTAATTCAGGACTACCACCAAGCTCGCGAATATAAACTCCAAGGAAGGTATCGTTCATTCGTGCGGGAACGGAGCTAATAAAGATGAGCACTAGAAATAGCAGTGTTTCTTTGTTGCTAAGAAAATGCTTCAGGCTGTCAAGTGTGACCGGTTTACCGGTCACCGGAGCATCTGGCATGAACCAGCTGACTACGAAGCTTGTAAGACTAATCGCGACGAACAGCAAGGCCATCCCTTGTGAACCGAAATAACTCATCACATAACCTGTGAGTAGGGCCATAACACCGTACCCTAACGCACCGTATGTACGTATCGAACCATAACTAATTCCAGCTGCCTCAGAGATTCGGAAATTCAGGCTTTCAGCTAGCGGATCGATAGGCATTAAGAAGAAATAGAGCAGCATCGCAAAAAGAATAAGTCGCACGTAGCTGCTAGAATCGAATAAAAAGTATCCCGTTACCGCAGAGCATAACAACAGAATTAACAGCACTTTGCGGATCGTTCTTGTTTTGTCACTGATCATCCCCCATAAGGGTTGAGCAATAATGGTAACAAACCCTCCAGTACCAATAATGAATCCAATTTGCGCCGGGTTAAGACCCTGCTCCCCTAAATAGACTGGCAGAAAAGGAATAAACATAGCCAGCAACGCAAAATACAAAAAGTTAAACCCTCGTAATAGTGTTGGTGCATTCATAAGTCTCTTTACCTCACGTATTTAATAATATTTGTATAGTGTCAATTTGGTTATTGTATCACGGATGTTGAATGATTAGGATATAAATCTATGATAAAAATATACTATTCTCCCATATGATATATCCATTCAAGGTTCAGTTCATTTTCATAGAATGTTGTATAACCTTGAAAGGAAGTGTTAAGAATGGCGTCAATTATTGATTATGGTTCTACGTTTTTAACTGTTGATGGTCCAGTATTGGCGGTTGGTGTTGGTCAAGGAATAACTACTACCTCTGTATTTCTTGATCCGGCTAATCCTGCAACTTATCGTTCGAGAGTTGAGCTAAAAGCGAGTTTCGGTGTTGATAGTTTTTCATTTACAGATGATATTCGCGTAGATATTTACAGAGGTGCTACAAAAGTATACAGTAGCCCGCTCAATCGATTCTTCGAACCTGGTAACAACCTTCAGATTGTAAACGTGCTTGCTGTGGATGGTGGACTGCCGGGAACCCAAATTTATACACTGGGTGTTCTATTTGCTAATAGTAATAATGCTGGAAGTTTAATTCAAATAAAAGGCCCAATTACATTCACAGCTACAGCCATTGGTCTATAAGTTAGCTAGCGTATGAATTAACCAAAAGCTGCACCAATTCTCCGCAATGGAGAGAGGTGCGGCTTTTGCTGCTATACATATCCCGTCAGCTCACTATAGTGATATAATAACCGCAGTAATAGTATAACTAAAGCAAAATGCAAGGAGAAAAGCCGATGATAAAGCTGGTATCATGGAATGTTAATGGCCTTCGGGCATGTGTCAAAAAAGGGTTTAATGACTATTTCAAAGAAGTAGATGCGGATATCTTCTGTGTTCAAGAAACAAAGCTTCAGGAAGGGCAAATTACACTGGAGCATGGCGAAGAATACGATCAATATTGGAATTACGCAGTGAAGAAGGGCTATTCCGGTACGGCAATATTCTCTAAAATCAAGCCGATCTCTGCGAGATATGGGATGGAAGAAGATGAAGAAGCAGAAGGCCGGATCATTACATTAGAGTTCGAACATTTTTATCTGGTCAACGTCTATACGCCTAATGCCAAACGAGATCTGTCTCGATTGGCATATAGAATGGAATGGGAGGACCGTTTCCGTAATTATCTCTTAGAACTGGATAAGCGTAAACCAGTTGTTGTCTGTGGAGACCTAAATGTTGCCCATGAAGATATTGATATCAAGAATGCAAAGGCTAACCGTGGGAACTCCGGTTTTACGGATGAAGAGAGAGGGAAAATGAGTACACTGCTTGAGTCGGGCTTCATAGATACGTTCAGATATCTTCACCCGGAGCTTGAGGGAGTGTATTCATGGTGGTCTTATATGCCGAAGGTGAGAGAGCGGAATGTGGGCTGGCGAATTGATTATTTCTTAGCTTCTTCTAGACTTGCACCTAATGTAATTGATGCCCAAATTGATTGTCAGATCATGGGTAGTGATCATTGCCCAGTCATGTTGAAGCTAGCTGATTTTTCGGAATAAAAAAAGGGATATAAGGCCGCTAAGTTCCTGCATAGGACGAAGCGGCCTTTCTATTATTAACTATACCTATTGTATTCTTCCGATAATATCATCGAATTCAAGCGGTCCCATATTCACATTAATCCGCTGTTTAAGGATTAGCATGTTCTCTAGAATTTTAATATCAAGTGTAATCAAGAAAGGCATTTCAACAAATAGCAAGGACAACTGAAGTTGATCTTCTGCAGTCCAAGTAAAGCTGGACATAATCCGGTTCATGGAAGGCTCCAGGATGAGTGCAAAGCTTTCGAGCCATTGTCCTCGGCCTAATCGGATGACATTCTTTTCACCAAGTTTAGTTATTAAAGTAACTTCAGCTTCATCATTGTTGAAAGAGATAGAGATAGTAGCTAGTGAAAATTGGTTGTCATCGAGTGTATAGGTTATACCATTCAATTGATCTTCTTGAAAAGATGACCGCTGCAATTGTGGAGGGTCTATCGATAAGTTTTTTAATTGGTCTGCCAATTTGGCTGTTAATGCTTGTTCTTCCAGAAGAGGGACATCTTTCATATTGGGTAATAAATGCTCCCACACTGCATTCAAAATACCTTGAATACTATTTGAAGCGGCAGTAATAGCAATTACCGCATCCTGATCAGGAAGAACAACGCAGAGTTGTCCGAATGCGCCATCGGCGCGGTAGGCTCCGTGTTGGCATCTCCAGAATTGATAACCATATCCGAGCGCCCAGTCATGATCGCCTTCGCCATTGGAAATGTGTTTGGAAGTTGCCTCATTAATCCACTGTTCAGGCAGGATTCGTTGATTATTCCAGATCCCTTTTTGTAAGTAAAGCTGGCCGAATTTAGCGATATCCTCTGTGGTAATGCTTAAGCCAAATCCCCCCGTGTTAATTCCACGTGGACAAGACTGCCAAGTTGCTCCGTGAATACCGAGCGGAGCGAACAGACGCGGTTCTAGATATTCTAGCAGTGTTTGGCCAGTAACTCGTTGAAGGATCGCGGACAGCATGTAAGTGGCGCCGGTATTATATAGGAAATGTGTACCTGGTTGTTTCTCCACTGGGACTGAGAAGAAAGCTTTAACCCAATTCCCGTCTGCACTTTTATGAAGTGTGTCCATAGTATCCACGACATGCCCGGTACCCATCATCAATAGATGTCTGATTGTCATGTTGGATAGATTGTCAGTGATAGTCGCAGGAGCCTCTTCAGGGAAGAAGGAGATGACTGAATTGTCGAGTGTGATTAGCTTTTCTGTGACCGCAATCCCGATTGCCGTTGAGGTGAAGCTTTTGCTAAGGGAAAATAGCATATGTGGAAGATCGGACTTATAAGGAGACCACCAGCCTTCAGAGACCACATACCCATGCCTAAGGAGCATGAAGCTATGCAGACCTAAGCTTTGCGTCTCTACTGCATCAATAAAGCTGGATATTGCGGCTGATGATATGCCCTGCTCTTCTGGAAGACTTCTAGACAACTGCAAGCTACTTGTAGTTTCCATTCATTCATCTCCTAAATTTTGAGAATCCTTGCCTTCCTATTTTATAATAATTTCCATTGTATAAATACTATATAAAATGAAGATTTTTAATCCTCTAAAGAGCTGCTGTTGGAGGCATCGGTATGCAATCTTTTCTCAGGCCATGAAATAACATGCGAGGTTCGGCTTAATTTCTCATAGATTAGCTGGTCATCTTTTTTGAATACCTTAATGATTAAATGAATAAAGAAAACTAAATCGACCAGTAGAACAATGAGGTAAGCGACCGTTCTCAATGGTGAAGATAGAAGCCCTGTCACATCAGAATCGATAACAAGCGCGTGAAGTCCAAGTAATATCCAATATAGTAGACCATATCGGATCATAAGCGCCCAGAAAGAAGCTCGATTACCTTTGCTCGTCACCCGAATACGTACAATCCATTTGCCTAAGGTCCGCCCACCAGTGAAAGCTGGAATCAGGATGAAGTAAATCCCTGTTACAATCCAGAAAGCACTTTTTATATCGAATCCATAAAGTACACCAAACCCGATGATCCACACCATACTATCGATGAAAAAAGCAATCCCTCTGCGGGTATAGGAGACTCTTTTGGCAGAACGGTCGATATTCGTATCCAGTTGTTCTATGCGTGGCAGTAACCCGTTTATCCAGATAGAAATTCGGAATCCAAAGATCCCTCCCAGCGTGTTGGTTATAAGATCATCGACATCAAATAGACGGTAGGGATGATCAAAAAAGCCGTAGATGCCTGTAACCTGAGTGACCTCAAAAGATAACGAAAGTATGAAAGACAAGAGAATACACATTCCCCAGCGCGTTCGGAAATAGTAGCCCAGAAACAATCCAAACGGCACGGTCAAAGCGATGTTAAATATCACCTGTAAAAAAGCAGGCTCGCGCAGTAATGACCAATACGTTGAAATCTGATCAGGTATGATCTTAGAACCATCTATAATATCTTGTATGAATTGAAGAGGGACGAGCTGCATCATACTTCCCGAAGGTGCCATATTATGTCTTGAGGAAGGCATCGGAAGCAAAACGAGAAAATAAGCGTTCATCAGATAGAGCAGCAATAAGTATAGGATTAAAGCTCTAAGCTTATGGATGTAGCCGTGTCTACGGTATTGAACGATTAGAAAAGGGAGTGTGAAGATCAATGCCGCTATAGGAAACATCATAAAGGCATAAGAAATTGGGAAAAAGTAAGAATGAAACATAAGTCACCTGCCGAATCATTGTTTTTGTGGAATAATGTAGTTTGCTGCAAACTAGCGTTCCCGGCTCATTATAAAATTTTATGATAGGGAACTCAACTTATTTATTTAGCGCTTCCGGCATACATATGTCTATAGAGGAGCGTGAAGTGATGGAGAAAAAGGTGCAGCAGTATTATCGACTGAAGCAAAAGCAAAAGGAAATTGAAAAAGAGTTAGCAGAGCTTCGGCAGGATATTCTAAGCTATTGTAGTGAGCAGGGGGCTACCGAGACTGAAATCGGAAGCTACAAAGTGAAGCTAGTGATGCAAAATCGCAAAGAATATGATGATCTCAAGTTATATGAAACCCTATCAGACCCCGAAGTGTGGCGTATGCTCTCCAAATCAGATCCCGCGAAGGTAGCAAGTTTGACCAAGCTTAACGTAATCTCTGAGGACAAGATTATGCATACCTATTCTTTAAAGACCGTAACGTTGCTGCAAGTGGATAAAAAATAAGGATTTACGTGAGCGGTTCCTTTCATGGGGGCCGCTTTATTATATCGAATCGCAACTCTTAGCATTTTGCGTTAAAATAAGAAGTGAAGCTGACCGTCTGCTGTTAAGGAGCTCCGGTGCTTTGGTGCGACAGTAAAGCAACCATAGAGATGGAGGAAGAGAATTCATGAAAGATTTTGATGTCATGTTAGAGAAATATGCGAACCTGGTTGTAAAAGTAGGGGTAAATGTACAGCCTGGACAAGTTTTGATGGTGCATGCACCTATTGAAACGGCAGAGCTTACTCGCTTGATTGTAAGTAAAGCCTATGAAGCAGGTGCTAAATATGTAATCGTTGATTGGGACGATGAAGCGACTACACGTATTCGTTACGAAAAAGCCCCAGAAGATTCCTTCGATTACTATCCACAGTGGCAAGCAGAAATGATGGAGAAGTTTGCGGAAGAGAACGGCGCCATCTTACATATTAAAGTACCAGATCCGGAATTGTTCAATGGTATTGATTCTTCCAAAGTGTCAAGAGCAGTTAAAGCGGCAGCTGTTGCTCGCAAAAACTACTCCAAATATACTCGTAATAGCAAAATTAGCTGGTCTCTCGTTAAGGCTCCAACGCGTGCTTGGGCGAACAAGGTGTTTGCTGATCTTCCAGAGGAAGAGCGAGTAGAGGCTATGTGGGAAGCGGTGTTCCAGATGAATCGTGTAGGTAGCGAGGATCCAGTTGCCGCATGGAGAGAGCATATCGGTCAATTGAAAGAAAGTCAGGATAGAATGAACGCTAAGCGTTATAAAAGCCTGCATTACCGCGCTCCGGGAACGGATCTGCATGTGGAGCTTCCAGAAGGACATTTATGGCGTGGAGGCGGCGGAGAGAATGATAAAGGCGTGTATTTCGTGGCTAATATGCCAACGGAAGAGATCTATTCCATGCCACATCGTACAGGTGTGAATGGTACCGTTAGAAGCACACTTCCATTGAATCTGAACGGACGTTTGGTAGAAGGCCTTTCCTTCACTTTTAAAGATGGAAAAGTAGTAGCATATGAAGCTGAATCCGGACGTGAGCATTTGACTTCGCTGCTGGCAACCGATGAAGGTGCATCCTATTTAGGAGAAGTGGCTTTAGTGCAGCATGATTCTCCAATCTCTCGCTTGAACCGAATTTTCTACAATACAGGGATTGATGAGAATGCCTCCTGCCATTTCGCGTTGGGAAGTGCTTATCCTGTCAATATTGAAGGCGGCACAAAGCTTACGAATGAAGAGCTTGTCGCACGAGGTGCTAATGTCAGCTTAACGCATGTCGATTTTATGATTGGTTCAGCTGAGCTGGATATTGACGGAGAATTGGCGGATGGTACGATTGAGCCGGTATTCCGTAAAGGGAATTGGGTGCTATAAGTGAAAATAAGGCCGTAATGATCCCTTGGGGGGAGGGTTACGGCCTTTTTTTGAAGAAAGGATTTACGTTATAGAAAGTATTTTTATATAGAAGCGGACAAGTATAAAGTCCTAACCCCTGGTCCAGAGTATAGCTTCAAGGAGGGATCGACGCTTGTAGCTGCAAGCGAAGCAAAAACAGCCGGCGCTCTCTCCAATAGAGAGTCCGGCGTTTTTTTATTGCCCTTAGAGATCAGTTTTATTTTGAAAAATAATTAAGGCCAATAGCCTCGCGTACTTCGGACATCGTTTCTTGAGCAATATCGCGGGCACGCTTAGTTCCGGATAATAAGATATCCTCAACAACCTTGGGTCTGGCAGCATAATAGGAGCGACGCTCACGCATTGGTTCAATTAGCTGGTCTAGAGCTGTCGTGATAAGCTGCTTACAGGCAGAACAGCTTATACTGCCACTTTCGCAGCTATCGTGAATTTCTGAGGCGCCATGCGAACGAACAGCACGATGATAAGCATAAATGGGACAAATATCTGGATGCCCAGGATCATTTTTATGAACACGGGCTGGATCGGTTGTGGCTTTACGGATCTTGAAGGTGATCTCTTCTTTCGTAGAGTCCAGCTCGATAGCATTGCCGAGGCTTTTACTCATTTTAGCATTGCCGTCTGTTCCTACTAGTCTTGGCGTCTCGCTGATGAGCGCTCTGGGCTCCACAAGGATGGGGCTGTACAGTTCGTTGAATCTACGTACGATTTTGCGGGTCAACTCCAGATGGGGAAGCTGGTCTTCTCCTACAGGAATAATCGTCGCTTTACAAAAGGTTATATCCGCAGCCTGGCTAACTGGATAACCTAGAAAACCATAATACAATTCATCTAAGCTGGAATTTTTCGATTCGGCTTTAATCGTGGGATTATGCCGTAAAGAATTCACAGTAACAAACATGGAGAATAGGACGGTCAGCTCAGCGATCTCAGGAACCATAGATTGAATAAATAGGGTGGCTTTATCTGGATTTATACCCGCCGATAAATAGTCCAGTGTGATTTCATTCAAGTTTTGACCAAGGTATTGAGGCCGATCAAAGTGAGTCGTTAGGGCTTGAATATCTGCTAGAAACACAAAAGTATCATATTGCTCCTGTAGAGTCACTCGGTTCTGTAAACTGCCCACGTAATGGCCAAGGTGCAGCTTTCCGGTCACTCGATCTCCAGTTAATACACGTTCTTTTATCATTTGAATTCCTCCTGTTTTGTCGCTTCTGATTAATATTGAGTCGCCACCACCAGCCATCATCCATGGCCATCACCTCCTTTAAATGACAAAAAAACCTCATCCAATAAGGACGAAGTTGTCGTGGTACCACCTTAAATGATCGCGCAACCAGGTTTCGTTAGTATTACGATCTTCTCTTACCGGTACGGAGAAGGTCTGAGACAATCTCGATACAGGTCCCTTGATAACGGCGGGAAACCCGGCTTTCCCTACAACATCAGCTAAGATGGTTCGGAAGAGCAACTCTAAAGGCCATTCGATCAAGCGCTGGACACCGGTTCGCAGCAGCCACCGGCTCTCTGAAGTCCATGTTCGATTGTCTACTTACCCTTTGTCTGCGTTGTTCATGATATTTTGGTAATTGTAATTCTGATAAGTGAGTTTGTCAATGGTTGGAAATTAGATGATGATACAGAGCATCTAGGTTTATATGATCTAGCAAAGTATCACTTAAATGTATATTATCATCAGCAATTAAGTCCAATCTATCATTGTTGATTCACAATATAATAATGTATAACCTTGTAATTGGAATGGAGTGATGATAAATGGCGACAAATATAAGTTATGGTTCACAGGCAAAAATCCCTTTAGACCCGTTTAATGCTGTTACAACGGTTGCAGGGATTCCTGGAGCTGGAGCGGGTCTTGCCACAGCGCAAGTAAATATTAGCCCAGCTAACCCAGCTTCTTTCTCTAGTAGAGTCGAGTTAAATGGTAGTTTTAGTCTTACTGCACTTGCTGATAGTCAATTTCTTGTTTTAATCCGACGTGCAGGAGTCGATATTTATAGCTCCTTTTTTCGTTTTACTACAATTACTGATATTCAATTAAATGTTCAGTGGGTTGATGGTCCTTATATTGGAGTCCACAATTATGAATTGGTAATTCAAAATGATAGCAACTTACCTATAAATCTATTTGGCCCCATATCATTCACAGCAACTGCTATTGGAGGAGACGGAGTAATTTAAGTTAAGGACAGTTAAATCAATCTGATTTAACTGTCCTTATTTTCATAGGGTAAAATTTATTTATTTAAAATGTTGTCCTCTAAAACAGCATATTTATCGCCATACTGCTTAATGATATGTTGTTCTCCCCAATTACATAGAGAAGTTAAAATGTCGCTTAAACTATCACCATACTCACTAAGCTCATATTCCACTTTGGGTGGAACCTGATTGTATACGATCCGGTTGATAATTCCATCGGCCTCAAGTTCGCGTAGTTGCTGGGTTAACATTTTTTGAGTAATTCCGGGCATTAACTGTTTTAGTTCCGATGTTCGCTTTTTGCCATGAGTTAAATGACACAAAATTACACATTTCCATTTCCCTCCAATTACTTCGAGTGTGGCCTCAACAGAAATATTGTATTTTTTCTTGATAGTTGTCATGATATCCTCCAATGTATGGGTACTTTTTAGTACCTATGGTACTTTTAAGTGCGTACTGTTGATTATGTCCAATTTTACTTATCATAACATTTATCGTTCTTTTTTTATAGAATGTTATAATTTTAAGTGCTCAGTCCCAAAAAAGTTAATACAAATAAAAACCGTTTCTATACCCTCCCCGTCTTAATCTATGAGAGGTTTAGGAGAGGGGGCTAAGGAAGGATATGACGATGACTAATGCAGAAATGAAGAAGGTAACGATTCTTGATTCTCGGAGCGAGACGGATTTCTACGATTCTATATTGGTACATAGAGAACAGCTATACAGTATTGCCTATAGCTACTTGCGTAACCGGAATGATGCGCTTGAAGCGATGCAGGAAATGACTTGCCGGGCCTGGATCAAAAGAAAAACGTTAAAGGATCCAAAAGCGTTTAAATCATGGATCATTCGGATCCTGATTTATGTCTGTATAGATGAACAAAGACGTAGAAAGCGTTCCATGCCGCTTGTTGACGAGAGAATAGGAGAGCAGATTACGCACATTGGCCATCATCGGATGGAAATGCTGTGGGCACTTGAACAGGTTAAACCCAAGTATCGCCATGTGCTGCTGCTTAAATACTACAACGATATGACCTTAAATGAGATTGCTAAAATACTGGATAAACCTGAAGGAACGGTCAAGACATGGCAGCATAAAGGACTCAAGCAGTTAAGAACGATCATTAAGAATCGGGGTGATTGGAACCATGAGTAGTCAGGAGGAGCTTGCCATGTTAATCGATGCTGAACGGATCCCACATGAGCAAAAAATGGAGAGTGCAGCCGCACAAATCTATGCCATTCAAGCTGGACTCGAACTAGGTAAAAAGCGCGGAAAAAAGCTAATGTTCGCTAGAAGCGCTATGGCTGTACTGACTGCATCTGTTTTGATTGCAGGTTTACTCTTCTTCAATCCAACCCAATTGATGCCACAGCAAGCCTCTACAAGTATTGAATCAAGTGATTGGGGTGTGCTGGAACCTTTTAAGAAGCTGGCTGAATCTGATGTTGATGCCCTTACGTTAGAATCTGCTATTCGAAACGATTATGTGCAAATCGTGAATAAGAGTGCTGAGAAAAACGGATATAAAATCACACTAAATGCTGTGATCGCTGATGAAAATAAAATTATACTGCTATATACAGGGACTACAAGTGGTGGTCAGGAAATTTACAATGTGAATAGTGTTTGGCTGACAGATGCTGTGACAGGACAAAGTGTAGTGGATAAAAATGGGAGTAGAGGTGGGATGGGATTACATGCTGTGGATAGTATTTATACATGGCTCGGAAAAACTATCTATCCACTAGATAAGGATAAAGCATTTCCAAAAGAGGTGGTGGCGAATTTTCAGATCGCTTCAGTGGATCCAGGAATGCTAGCAAAACCAAAAACGGGAACGGATCTAGCTGACATGCGCTATTCTGAACGTTTAAAGGTGAGCTTCGCTATTGATCCAAAATTCTGGGAACAGAAGACCGAGACAGTAGTTATAAATCAGCCTTTTATGATTGACGGACATGAAGTGAATCTTGCGCAGGTGGAGCTATCTCCTTTAAGTATAGTAGTTAAATTTACGTTAAGTGAGGCATTAAAAACCGATTGGGAGATCAGGAATGAGTTATTTGGAAAGACCCCCAGTGAGTTGACATCGCGGGTTGGGAAGCGCGAATTGAAAAATAATTCGATTGGCGGAAGTGGCAGTGAGGACGGATTTATAAGTAACTTTAGCAGTAACGTATTGGATCATCCAAAATTCATTCGTTTGAAGCTTGATGCGGGGCCTGATCGCGAGAAAGAGGAGTATATTGATATCTTGAAAAAATAAGCAGCAAGTGATGAGAGTGAGAATGTGCTGGGATTCGTAATGCAGAAAAAGGTCCGCTGACAGCGACTTTTTTTTGTTTTCTAGAAGATTAAATATGATTATAAAGTCCTTTTTAAAATAGTGCTATAATAGCTCTTTGAGTGTTCTGAGCTGTATTTTGATCTATATGAACTAGGGGTGATAGGTTTGAGCGTAATCCGTATGGAGAACGTAACTAAGAAATATGAGAATACTTTGATTTTTCGAGATATATATTTTCGAGTTAACAAGGGTGAACGGATTGGGTTAATCGGACGAAATGGTGCGGGGAAGTCTACTGTTTTTAAACTGATGATGGGAAAAGAGGAGCCAACAGCAGGGAAAGTAGAGTTAGATCCCAATGTGAAGATCAGTTATTTCTCTCAATTCTCGGAGCTTTCCGGGGCCTTGTCTGTACAGCAAGAGTTAGAATTGTGCTTTGAGCAGGTAGCGCTTATCGAACAGGAGCTTAACCAAATCGGGGAACAGCTTGGACAAGTGACGGATGATGACCAGATGAATACACTTTTAGAGCGGCAAGCGGCGCTTTTTGAACAAATGGATCATTTGGATGGCTGGAATGTATCTGTAGAAATCAACACTGTTCTGACGAAGTTGGGCTTCAATGAAAGATCACGACATCAACCTGTAGATGAGTTATCGGGAGGCTGGAGGAACCGTGCAGCACTGGCTAAAGTCTTAATTGAAATGCCCGATGTCGTATTGCTCGATGAGCCTACTAACTTTTTGGATATCGAAGGGATCGTATGGTTGGAGCAGTGGCTTCACCGTTTTAATGGGGCGATGATTCTCATCTCCCATGACCGGCAATTTATTGACAGAGTAGTCACGCGGACGATTGAAATCGAGAATTATCATTTTCAGGAATATGAAGGCAATTACACCGACTATGTTCGTAAAAAGAAGATGCGCAAAAAGGTGCTTGATCGTCAATTCGAGTGGGAAGAAGAGCTTCTACTTATGGAGTCGGAAGCCATTGAAACCCGCGGGAACAAAAAGTCCCCGAAGGATCGTCTATCACGTAAACTGACAGATATGAAAAAGCGTGTGGAGCCTCATCCAGTGAACGTACTGATCACCGATATCTACAGCAATTTACGGTTTCCGGATAAGCTTGGTGAAGTGAAGGGAATTGGACAAAGCTATGATGGTCGGACGATATTCCAGAACGTTAGCTTCGATATTCAAAAGGAAGATCGGATAGCTATTGTGGGGCCTAACGGAAGCGGGAAGTCGACACTCATAAAGGTATTGACTGGGCAAGAAGAGCCTGAAAGGGGTGGTGTGACTTGGGAACGTGGGGTCAGCTACGCGTACTTCAATCAGATGTGGGACGAACTCGATGTTAAGGATACAGTCAGTCATGCCGTAAATGTGTATGGGCTGGGACTCGATGCTCCGCGGAAAAAAGTGAACAAATTTCTATCGATGCTACAATTCTCGGAAATGGATCTGAGCAAAACGATCGGCAGTCTGTCAGGTGGACAGCAGGCCAGAGTAGCGTTAGCGAAATGCCTTCTCTCTGGCGCGGCTGTCATTATTTTGGATGAGCCAACGAATCATTTAGATTTGACGAGTATTCAGGTGATGGAGCAGGCACTCATTCATTTCCCTGGAGCCGTAGTTACCGTCAGTCATGACCGCTTCTTTATCGATAAAATAGCAACGAAAATGCTTACCTTCGATCCTGAAGCAGGAATCACTGAGCAGAATGTTTAGGATTATGCTGGCAGTCGGATGATCACGGTCGTCCCTTCACCTACTTGACTGGTGATTTCAATCCCATAGGCTTCACCAAAATGAAATTGAATACGATCATGAACATTTTTTATACCAATATGATCTTCATCTAGGGTGTCTGATGGTTGAGAGAGACGAAGACGTAACTGTTTAAGTTTCTCTTCATCGATACCAATTCCGTTATCTTTAACGATAATTAGCATGTCATCCCCCGAAATCATCGAGGAGACTTCAAGGAGACCCGGTTCACTTCGACACTCCAGTCCATGGACGATAGCATTCTCAACGATGGGTTGAAGGGAAAAGTGCATGACTTTAATTATTTCGGTATTAGGTTCTAGCTGTTCAATATATTGAATTTTGTCCCCGAAACGTAATTGTTGGATTTTTACATACAGCCGGACGTGTTCAAGTTCTTCTCGCAGGGTTACGGTTATCTTTCCGGTCTGGATATGAATCCGAAACAATCTACCTACAATCCCCACCATTTCGCCAATCTCTCTTTGCCCATTAATGATGGCTTTCATTTGAATAGATTCAAGTACATTCGCAAGGAAATGTGGATTGATTTGGCTTTTAAGGGCGCCGTATTGAGCTACTTTTTGCTGTGCTTTGGCCATAGAAGATCGCTCGATATAATTTTGCAGGTCTTTCACCATTTTTCGGATTCCATTGTATAGAACACCAAACTCATCTTGACGATTACTATACAAATCCACATCAAAGTTCCCCATTCCCACCAGCTTAACCTTTCGGCTTAAAAGAATAATAGGCTTAGTGACACGCTCCGATAGGATATACATGAATAAGATCGCAGTGACAAGCGACAAGAGCGCTAATGTTAAAATGATTTTTCCGAGAAAAGTGGCTTGCTTAGTCATCTCTTTTTCATCTATATACTGAATGACCTTCCAGTTGGAATAGGGAGACGTAACAAAGTTAATGTACGAGTATTTATCGTCAAAAGTACCATAAAAGCTTCCCGTATCATTGTTCATGAAAGTATTAAGCGCCTGAGGTTCTATAGGGATAGGTTGTAAGGGTGAGGTCTCCATGATATCTGAGCTGTAAACACTACCGCCCTTATCGTCTAAAATAATGAATTTTCGTTTGCTATTCTCCGAGAGCTTTAAGATTTCACGTAATGAATCCAATCGGATATCGATTAACATGACGCCAATGGGCTGCTTGCTTCCTTTTTTATTAATGACCCGGGCAATAGAAATGACGGATTGTTTGGAATTGGTACGATAGAAGGGGACATGGCTGCCAAATAGAATCACTCCGCCTTTTTTCTGCTGGGTCTGTAAATACCAATCCTCCTGGGTATAATCCTTCACATCATAATCCGCACGATTGAAATTGGCAGAGTAGAACACACGTGATCCCGAAAAAATCTGCACACTATCAACATTTTTAATCGTCATCTCAATCCCGCTGATGAAATGCTCAATCGTGTTTCCATACTGAATATTCAGGTCATTTCCGACGTCGTCTTTATGGATCGTCCAATGCTCAAGTGCGGTTTGGAGCTGGCTATCTACCTGTGCGTTCAGTGTACCTTTATCAATACTTTGAAGATATTGGTCAATGTTGAACGAGAGGTTATTAAGGATCAGATTTGAGCTGCTCTGGTATTCATTTTTGACGGCTTGGTTTGAAAAGATATAGATGATTGCGGATATGATCAGGAGTGGAATGGTAATGGTCAGGATCATCAGCATGAAAATTTGACGATTGACATGTCGCATCCGGTAGCGTCTCTTTGGTTGCTCAATCTGCATCATTTTAGGTCACCAGCCTGATTGTTTTCTATAGTCTGATGGGGTCATGTTGGTGATACTTCGGAATGTTTTCACGAAATGCTTATAGCTTTTGTAACCACACATCGTACAGACATCGGTCACTAGAATCTCCGGTTTTTTTAAGCATTCCTGCGCATATTCCATCCGAATCTCGGTTACAAATCGCATGTAGTTCTTATCGAGTTTCCGCTTGAACAGGCGACTTAAATAAGACGGATTATAGAAGAATCGATCTGCTACCATCTGCAGAGTCACTTCTTGATCAATATTCTCTTTAATGAAGGATTTAATATGCTCGAATATGATCACATCCTGTTGGTGGTTGTGTGTCAGTCCTTCGGTATAAACAATCCCCAAATGAATCATCCACCTGCCAAGCCAGTCAAAAAGCGTCTCAAGCGAATCAAAATCATCCGCAAACGTAAGGTTCAGGAGCTTTTCGCTGTACACACCTTCGATATGGATGTGGTTTTTATTGGCGAAGCGGATTATAACACTTATGATTTCCTGAAGAAATGCGAGCCAGTAATCAGGAGAAGAGACATCGGTTTTACTCAAAATATCTTGAGCCAGGCGATGCATCAGCTGGAGCGTTTCTATTTCGTTAGAACTTTCGATACAGGAGATCATCCGTTTCTTATCATTCTCATCTAGTTGAATTAGGGATGGTTTCTGAGAATTTGAGTTTTCTATCCATTGTGGCACATAGAATAACCTGCAATCTCTCATGTAAAAGCGTTGATATAACATTCGATCGGAATCGTGCAGCAAAGTATGTATTTGTGCAGGGTTCTCCGTCGTCTTACCTATAACTAAATAGAGGCCTAGATGATGTTCTAGCGTAAGCGCCTTCAGATATTGATCGATTCGTATCTGTACTTGAGTTTGAAGAGGGAAGTTGTCAGTAGAAGACGGAGATCCCAATACAATAAGACCATAGAGCTTTGTTTTAGATGAATATGTAAAAATAGAGTGCGGTGTAGAGGCATGAAGATACTCATCCACAGCATTATGAATGAACTTCTCCGCATATTCTCTCATCCACAGGGTGGATGGAGTGCGCGTTTCTCTCATAGGGATCCCTGTCAAAACAAAGGGGAGATAAAGATAGTAGTTACTGTTGAAATTACATAGTTCATGGATAACAGCATCATCTATTACTGAATGTTCTTCCTCTAATAACAGCTTTACAAGTTGTGCCCCTTCCAGATTAGAACGTTTTAATCTATCCTGTCGCTTTAGTTGGAGCTTGTTCATACACTCTTGTATCACTAAGAGGCTTTCCTCGTATTCCAAAGGTTTGAGCAAAAAAGCATGTACATTCCCTAGTTTAATAGCCTTCTGCGCGTATTCGAAATCGTTGAATCCTGTCAAAATGATAAATAATGTATCAGGAAGCAGATTGCGAATCTGCTCAATCATTTGAAGACCATTCATTTCGGGCATCCGGATATCGGTGATCACCAAATCGGGCTTCTCGCGCAATGCGGTGGCCATACCTTCTTTTCCATTTTCTGCTTCAATAATGCTGTGAACCCCGAGATCCTCCCAAGCAAAGTAATGTTTTAAGCCCGTTCGTATTAATGGCTCATCCTCTACAATCATTAGTTTGTACATGAAATCCCTCCGGAAGACTAGAATTATAGTGGATCACTCGTAAGAGAATACCATTAGATGTAAGATTAAAAGGGTTACATTAAGGCGAAAAAGTGAAAAAATATAAATTCAATTGTTAATAGGTGGAATATGTAATGTATTATAACATTGAAGAGGGGTGGATTGAAGGGATATGTCAGAAATGAACCCTAAAAGTAAAAGGAGTGGGATTCTCCTGAATTTACAATTGATTTATGATTAGCGCAAGGAATGAGAGCAGTACTTTATTCCACAAAAAATAATTGGGGGTAGCACATGAAAGCAATGAAAAAAGGGCTAATGAGTATTGTTGGTGTCGCACTTTTAGGTACACAGTTAGTTGCATGTGGAAATACGAACACAGCGAATTCAGCGGTTACACCAAGTAATAATGCTGACAAGACAGAGCCCGCAGCAACTGAGGCTGCTGCTAAACCAGTAGAAATTACTTGGTGGAATTTTCCGAGCTTTCAAGCTTTAGATGGTGAAGTAGGCAAGTATGAGAAGGAAATCATTGCAGCTTTTAATGAGAAGAATCCTGAAATTAAAGTAAACCTTGAGATGATCACCTTTGAAGGCGGCCCTGAAAAACTGAATGTCGCAATTGCTTCTAATACCGCACCTGATGTGATCTATGATGCACCTGGAAGGATTATCGATTGGGGTAAAAAGGATTTGCTTGCACCGCTTAACGACATGGTGACTGATGAAGTGAAGAATGATATTTCAGAAGCTTTTTGGAAGCAGTCAAGTGTAGGCGACAACATCTTTATGTACCCGATTAACACTGCGCCTTTTATGATGGCTGTTAATAAGTCTATTTTTGAAAAGATTGGCGCTCTAGATTTACTACCTTTGGATAAGGAAGATAGAACTTGGACGTTTGAAGAATATAAAAAGGCATTGGAAGCTGTAAAAGAAAAGGCACCGGACGTTATTCCTACAGGATTCTTCGCGAAGAGCCAAGCTGGAGACCAAGGCACTCGCGCTTATCTTGCTAACTTAGGTGTATCCCGATTCTTAAATGAAGATAACTCAGCAGTCGCTATCAATACTGATAATGCTGCTAAAGCGTTAGATTGGATTGTCCAAGCTACGAAAGATAAACTCAGTGTCTCTGGTGCAGCTTCACTTGCGGCTGCTGACGTGAACGATTTGTTCCTGCAAGGTAAATTGGCCTTTACACTTAACTATTCCGCTGTACTAAAAGCACAGAACGTATCTAAAAAAATGGTACAGTTCGAAGATATTCTCCTTCCATTCCCTACACTAGATGGTTCGGAACCAAAGCTTGAACCATATCTGGGCGGTATGGCTGTATTTAACAATGGGGATGAAGCTAAGATTGCAGCTTCCAAAAAGCTGATTGATTTCATTGCTAATGATCCTGTATGGGGTAAGAAAAACTTGATTCAAACAGGTGGTCTCTCGGTTCGTAATTCGATTACTGGTCTTTATGACGATCCAGAGTATAAATACGCTGAATATGCACGTAAATTTACGACAGATGCACCTACGATTGCTGATGGATATGCAGATATTCGTACGTTCTGGTTCCCTGAATTACAACGTGCTTTAACTGGAGGCGCAACCGGCAAGGAAGCTTTGGATAGTTTTGCTAAAAAGGCTAACGAAGCTATTACTAAAGCAAAAGCAGCTATGAAATAAATAGTGAATGGTGTTCAAAAGAATAGAGTGCGGGAAGCACTCTATTCTTTTTAAAAAAATGAAAATTTTAAAGCTACGCACCTATAAATATCATTATTTTTCATCAGAGAAATGGGGAGAAGGTTGTGGGGACAACGGTACGCAAAATTAAAGGTTATGTGATACGTGACTGGATGATGAGTTATCTTTTCTTATTACCAGCGTTTGGATTTTTTCTTCTGTTTGTAGCCTACCCAATGATAAAAGGGGTTTATATTAGTTTCTTTGATTACTCGCTGAGAGATTTTAGTTTTATTGGTCTCGATAATTATATTTCATTATTTAAAGATGATAATTTCATGAAGTCCATGGGAAATACTTTATTACTCGTAGTGATCACCGTACCGATCGTGATTATCTTTTCACTGTTTGTATCCATGAATATTTATAAGAAAAAAGAGTTTGCTAGATCGTTTTTCCGCGGTGTGTTCTACTTGCCAGCCGTATCTTCGGTCGTAAGTATTACAGTCGTTTGGGGCTGGATTTACCATCCCAACTACGGAATTCTGAATTATTTGACGGGTTTATTTGGAATGGAGCCTGTTTCATGGCTTGGGGATACAAGAACCGCATTACTTGCAATTATCGTGGTCTTAATAACGACTTCTGTAGGGCAACCGATTATTTTGTATGTGGCCTCCATTGGTAACATTCCTACCTCTTATATTGAAGCCGCAGAGATAGATCGAGCAACCCCTTGGCAAATTTTCCGGAAAATATTATGGCCGATGCTGATGCCAACGAACTTATATATTATCGTGATTACCACGATTAATACCTTTCAGTGTTTTGCACTGATTCAACTCCTTACCTCAGGTGGACCTGTATATAGCACTTCAACTGTTATGTACGGTGTATATGAACAAGCATTTATGCTAGGTCATTTCGGATATGCCTCTGCAATGGGCGTCATACTCGCAATTGTAATTGGGATCATTTCAATCATTCAATTCAAATACTTTGGCAGCGATGTTGAGTATTAAGGAGGGGACATCATGAATTCTAAGAATCCATTAGAACTGAAAGCACCTATTATCCAGTCTAAGAAAGTAAGCGCATGGAAAAAAGAATTAACGATTCCAAAAATAATCGCTACAATCCTATTGATTTTGGCTACATTATTTTTTATCTTTCCCTTTTACTGGGTAGTGTCAGGGGCCTTTAAACTTCAAACTGTGGCAACGACTATCCCACCGGAGTGGTTTCCGTTAAAGCCGACGTTACAGAACTGGACAGAATTATTTAAGAATCCCGTAGAACGCTGGATGTTTAATAGCTTTATTATTGCTTTTGCAGAAATGGCTGCGATCTGTATTGTCTCCTCCTGTGCCGGATATGTTCTCGCAAAGAAATCATTTCCAGGACGAGGAATTATCTTCACGATGTTTGTTGCCGCTATGGCATTGCCTAAGCAAGTTATTCTCGTTCCGTTGTTTACGATGTTAGCTGACTTTGGTTGGGTCAATACGTATAAAGGGCTTATTTTACCGGCAATTGGCTGGCCATTTGGAGTCTTTTTGATGAAACAGTTCGCGCAGACGATTCCGGGAGAGTTGATTGAAGCGGCAAAAATTGACGGCAGCTCGGAAATTCGATTGTTCGGAACGATCATTTTACCGTTATTGAAACCAGCAGTTGGTGCACTGGCCATATTCACCTTTATTACTTCATGGAACGATTATTTCAGCCAGCTAATCATGACGCGATCTACTTCGATGATGACCTTGCCACTTGGGGTTGCGACACTTCGAGGTGAATTCACAACGAACTATGGACTGCTTATGGCAGGAGCTGCGTTAGCTTCAATTCCTATGATTGCGATTTTCCTAATGTTTCAAAAGGCATTCACACAAGGGATTACGATGGGTGCTGTTAAGGGTTAAATATTCTTATAACAACGTAAATTAATGATCTGTGACTTAAACGACGGAGGCTGTTATTTATGAAATCAACTGATCTTGAAGCTTTTAAAGGCATTATTATCGCTTTGTACTCCAGTTATGATGCCGAGGGGAATATAGATAAAGAAGCGGCACGCAAATTAGCTCGTCATTATGCTTCTACAGGTGTGAAAGGACTTTATGTTGGCGGAAGCTCAGGCGAAGGCATGCTGCAATCTGTAGAAGAGCGTAAACAAATGCTCGAAGCAGTTATAGCGGAAGTAGGAGATGAGCTTACGATCATTGCTCATGTAGGTGCTCCATCTACAAGAGACAGTGTTGAGCTAGCAGTACATGCTGAATTAGTTGGCGCACATGCGGTATCGGCTGTTCCGGCTATCTATTATCGTTTGTCTCCAGACAGTGTTGAAAGTCATTGGCAGGCGATCATTGATAGTACTTCACTTCCATTTATTATCTACCACATCCCGCAAACGACAGGCTTTCAATTATCGAAAAGCTTGTTAGTGAAGATGGCCGCGCAGGATAAAGTGATTGGCGTGAAGATTTCAGCAGAAAGTACATTTGAGCTTCAGCAGTTTAAGGCAGCAGGTGGAAATGATTTTCTTGTATTGAATGGACCAGATGAGCAGTACTTAGCTGGCCGCAGCATTGGGGCAGATGGTGGGATTGGTGGAACCTACGGGGTTATGCCCGAGCTATTTTTAAAAGTAGAACAATGTTATGGGCAAGGCGATATGGCTGAGGCGCAGAAATGGCAGTTCATTATCAATGATCTCATTGTAGAATTATTATCCTTTCCATCATTATATGGTGCATGCAAAGCAATTCTGAGTTTGCGTGGATTTGAAACGGGTCAACCGAGAATGCCACTTTTACCCATCAATGCTTCGGATCAGGATCGGGTGGAAGCTCTCAACAATAGAATATTAGAGTATATTCTTGAAGCGAAGGGATAGGGTTTATAATGACTCGAATGAGCGATATCTTTCCGATGAAAGGTCTGATCGTGTCATGTCAGGCACTTGAGCATGAGCCGCTTCATGGTGGGGATACAATGGCAAAAATGGCAAGAGCGGCGGTTCAATCAGGGGCAATTGGAATTCGCACGAATGGGGTTCCAGATATTCTAGCGATTAAAGAAGAAGTAAATGTACCGGTTATTGGACTTATTAAACGGGATATTCCCGGATCAGCCATATTTATTACGCCAACTCTGGATGAGGTGAAAGCAATCGTGTCCGCTAAAGCGGATATTGTTGCATTAGATGTTACGAATCGGGAAGGTCGCTTAGCGTCGGTTAAGCCTTTAATCGCATATGCCCATCAAATGGGTGTGCTTGTAATGGCAGATATATCGACTTTGGAGGAAGGACTGGCAGCGGAAGAATTAGGTGTAGATTTTATTGGTACAACACTTTCGGGCTATACACCATACAGCACACAACAAGAAGGACCAGATCTTGTCTTGCTTCAGCAGTTATGCGAGTTCGTGAAGATTCCCGTAGTTGCAGAAGGGCGTATATGGACACCGGAAGATGCGGCGAGCGCTAAGAGGGCTGGGGCATCTTATGTAGTTGTAGGAAGTGCGATTACAAGGCCACAGTTGATCACTTCACGATATGTCAAAGCCGTGATCGATTGCTGAGACTTAAGGAGGCGAGTCCGTGTTAGAAGATTATGATCCTCTAAAGGAATATGCTGTAGGAGTGGATATCGGGGGAACGAAAATTAATGCTGGACTGGTTACACCACAGGGGGACGTAGTACATACTGTAAGTCTGAGCACAAAGGCTGGGTTCACGAAGACCGTGGACCGAGCTTTTCAGGCTATTCAAAGGTTAATAGAAGAAGCTACAGCCATGCATGCAGGCGTTCAGATTAAAGGGATTGGTGTAGGAACGGCAGGACAAATCGATTGGGAGGCAGGGAGTATTCGCTCAGCCTCTGAGCTTATTCCTGGATATGCTGGGACAGATTTGAAAGCGTTGCTTCAGACTCAGTTCCAGCTTCCAGTAATCGTAGATAATGACGTGAATGTACTGGCATTAACAGAGAAATATTTAGGTTCTTGTATAGGTGTAGAAGATTTTATCTGTCTTGCACTTGGAACGGGTGTAGGCGGAGCAATTATTGTAGAAGGTCGCCTTGTTCATGGTTCTTGGGGTGGGGCTGGAGAGTTAGGGCATATGTCTGTAGATTTCAAAGGGCCTGCTTGTGTTTGTGGAGGAAGAGGCTGCTTAGAACATTATGCGTCAGGCACAAGCATTGCTCGTCGAATGCGGGAAAAACTAACTTTAAACAATGAGCCACTTGATAACTTAGAATCACGAGACGTGATCGCGAGATGGAGAGAAGGAGACCGTCTAGCTACAGAAGTAATGGAAGAAACAATTGCTGCGCTTGGTTCAGCTATCGCTTCGTTTATTCATATTTTTAACCCAAAGGTTATTGTTATTGGTGGTGGAGTGGCTGAAGCAGGTGAGCTATTATTCGAAGGAATAAGAAGAGAAGTGGCTACGAGAACGATGCCATCGATGCTGGAAGGCGTCCGCATTGAAGCAGCCTATCGTGGCAATTCCTGTGGAATGATCGGTGCGGCATTACAGATCTGGGAGTACGGAGTCCCATCCCTTTCATCTAGTAATGAAGGCTTTATCTAAATCTCTTGATTAAATAGAATAATTTACCGATAATGTTAAAGGGGATGAGAGTAAAGGTCAAATCTTTCTGGGGTCCCTAATCCGTTTATAAGGAGTGATGATGTTTGAGTACGAACAACACCACAATGAAGTCCGAGAGAGGTCAGTATTCGTAAGGGAAGAACACCTCTCAATGACTACGGGAGGCACTATCGGAAATGATGACTTTAATGAACATGGTGAGGGGAACAGAGAACGATCTACCTGCCAAAGAGATGATCAAGTATTGGAATCATGAGCCTGGAACTTTGAAGCTTGTGAGAGCAAGTAGCAATTTTATTTATACGTTTCAATGGAATAGTAAGCACTATTATTTAAGGTTTACTCACGAAGAGGATAATAGCGCAGAGAATATTCAGGCTGAACTAGATTTTATGATGTACTTATTGGAACAGGGCTATGAGACCGTGGCGCCAGTACGCTCCATGCAAGGGAAGTGGATTGAGACCCTTTTAACTGGAAATGGTAGATATCACGGGGTTGTTTTTGAACAAGCCCAAGGGGAGTACGTTCCGCTTGAAGAGATGTCGGAGCTGCAGTTCCAACATTGGGGTCAAACGCTCGCGAGATTGCATAATTTATCTGAGACTTATGCTCCGAGCACACCCGCGCGTAAAAGCTGGGTCGATTCGCTTCAATTTATTTTATCCGTATTAAGAAGACATCCCGAGGAGCATAAAGCGCTTAAGGAATATGAACGAATTGAGGCGTGGTTAAGTGAGCTCTCTTTTGGCGTAGGACATACGGGGCTGATCCATTTTGATTTTGAGACAGACAATATCTTTTATATGAAAGAGACGTCTCGATATAGTTCGATCGACTTTGATGACTCTATGTATCACTGGTTTGCGATGGATATCACATCAGCGTTAAGAGATCTATCCAAGCAGAATGATGATGAGAGCAAGAAGAACATCGATCTTTTTATTAGTGGATATAGATCTGTAAAGCGGCTGGACGATGAATATATCAAGTTATTGCCAGAATTCCAAAGGTTCTCTGACTTATATGGATTCGCTAGGTTGCTTCGAAGTTTAGAGAATTTGGACGTTTCTATTTGTCCGGAATGGGCACTACAGCTTAAAGCTAAATTAGATGCAATCTGTGATCGTATTCGGGATGGCTTTCATCCACATATTGCGCTGAAGACAATCACTGAGAATAACTGGTATGCCTGTACGCAATTAGAGGTGTCCAATGAGCAAAAAACGGTTTTTCCTGTACCAGTAGTCTATTGGTTAGCAGAATCGGCTTATTGCGGAATGACTCCGTTGGCTTTATACGCAGATGAAGAATTGGTAGGATTCTCAGTATATGCCGTAGATCCTGAGGACGGAAGTTATTGGATTATGGCTTTTATGATTGATCAGAAATATCAGAATAGAGGATTCGGTAGAACCGGAATGGATGCCTTGATTCGAACTATAAAAGCGGAACATCACTGCGACAAAATCGTTATTGGACATCGAATAGAGAACGAACGTGCTTCGAACTTATATACATCCCTTGGATTCGTTGAAATGAGCAGGGATGAGGTTGAAGTTATACGTGAGTTGATAGTGTAAAGAAAAGAGGCCGTTCCAAAAGTAGTTTTTAACTACTCGGGAGCGGCACTTCTTGTTATCCTGTAAATGAAGTTCCAAATGATGATCCAAGTGAAGTTCCAAGTGAAGTTTCAATAGAACAATTAGGGAAAACCTCCCCTAAATTCGTCTGATTTGATGAGAATCAAAGGAATTAGCCTGATTTATAGGGAGGAATTCCCTAATTTCATTCATTATTAGCGGATATCGACTTTTTATAGGGAGTTTTTCCCTAATCAGTTTTAAACCATCAAATATTAGCCCACTCCTGCTCTAAAGAGGAATAGACGATCTCGTTGCACCATTGCTGATTACAGAATCTAGTCTCCCTAAGAACCCCATCTTTTAACATTCCTGCTCTAATCATTACTTTCTCAGATTGCATATTCTCGGCGTTGGCATAAGCAACAACCCTATGTGCATTAAGAGAGCTAAAGGCATAACCTATCAGGGACTTTACGGCTTCAGTTGCATATCCCATTTTCCAATAGTCCGGGAGTAGGACCCAACCGATTTCCCATTCTCTGATTTCTTCCCAGTTTAACTTTATGCTGACATTACCGATGGGCTTCATATCCAGCTTTGTACATATTGTAAGATCATAATATTGCCGTGGATCACTTGTTGCTTGAGACAAGATCGAAAGGAAGTCATCTTTAATTTGTTTTGCATCAGGTGCAGTGTTCTCATATTTGTAGGAGAGGGGATTTTGTTCTAGTTCTTCATAAAAAGAAGAATCACTGCTTGTATAATCTCTTAAAATTAATCGGTTCGATACTATTTCCATGAACATAACACTCCTGGTTTAAGTTTTAACTGTTCTTCAGTTGCTACCGCCAAAAACGATTACATAGACTCTGTTATACGTACTCTGTAATTTCTTGTAGATCCATGTAATTTCCTTTATTTTTCATAATATTTACACATTATAAAAATATAAGCTTAACAACCTTCCATTTTTATCTACAAAAATAGTGGAATTGTGATAAAGTAATATTGGTTTATTTACTAGAGGGGGATTTTGGAAATGAAAATGATTAAATGGGGCATCACTGCAGCGCTGGCAGTATCTATGTTTGGTCCAATTCATACAGCGAAGGCAGCAGATACAAGTGTACAAGCAGAGACTACGACTCAAAACAACGATGATCTAATCTTTAAGATGGACTATACGGAGATGACCGTTGGTGACAAGGTTCCGGTGCAGATTTTTGCAAAAGGTCCAGATGGCTCATCCGAACGTGTTCCACTGTCTCAAGCAGATATGGTTATTGAGAAGCCTTACTTATTGCAAAAGCTGCCTGATGGTTCAATAAAAGCATTAGCCGTTGGCGAAACAAATGTAACCGTACGTTCAGGAGCTAATTCCAAAACGTTAAAGTTATCTATCAGTGCTGATAAGGACATCGAAACAGGTGTATTAATCAATGGCACGATGTATTTGCCTGTACAAACTACCTTTAAGAGTTTAGGTGCAACTATTCAGACGAATACAGCCACTAAGACTTTTAGAATTCGTGTAGGGGATTTGCCTATTCAGCTTCAACTGGGCAGCGATATTGCTATGGTGAATGGGAATAAGGTGAAAATGAGTGGTAAAGTGCAAACCGTGGATGGAGGAGCAGTATTCCCTGCTACCCTCTTAAAAACAGCATTGGGAGCAGTATTGGACTTTGGTGCTCATTATGAGTCTTTGAACATCAATTTCGGTAAAGCGGAGTTATTTGCGTACACAAAAAATACGTTAAAAATAGCCAAAAGAGAATCTCAAGGTGACCTCGCCAAGCTAATCGGAAAGACTTATTGGTTCAACCAGTATGATTCCGACTATAAATTCCAAAAAGCAACGATTGTTGATATTCTTGTGAACGACGATAATGAGTTTTCGATTTCTTTTCAATTGGCATCAGGTAAAATTGTGAATTCTTATGATATGGAATATGATCAGGTCACTCGCGATCTGGCAAACAAAGAGTATTTCTTTACGTCTGATCCTACCAAAATCTATAAATGGTCTAATGCGATTTGGGCCAAAATCAAGGCGGGTACAATTTCGACAGGGATGACGAAGCAGCAAGTAGAATTAAGCTGGGGCACTCCAATTGATAAATCAAGTCTATCCGGCAGTGGAATTACAGTTGAGACTTGGCAATATAGAAATTATAATTACGTAACCTTTACAAATGGTGTTGTCTCTATGATTTACACAAATTAATGTAAGGGAACTATAACTTCATTTTAAATCAAAGGACGCCTTCAGGTTCATCACCGGGCGTCCTTTTCATATATTCGAACGCCTCATCATTGATTTAGTCATAGAGCCTGTCTCTGAAGCATATCTTTTGAAAGAAGCACTTTCAGAATGAAATGTTGACTATTTATTGACCGAAATGAGGGGTTTATTCATGGCAAAGTCAAAACGTGGACATGCACTGTGGAGTTTACCATCCAGGGGTCGGGGTACTTGTCCGGTCTGTCAGAGCACACGGATCAAACTGCTTTATCCAAAAAGAAAAACGGACGGATCAGTCGTTAAGGTTTGTAAGCGTTGTGACAAGGCGCCTCAGACGAAAGTGGATGCAGTGTTGGTGTAAAAGAGTAACGCAAGGATGCCTAGTTGCAGCTATATGCATTTTGCATGTAGGTACAACTAGGCATCCTTATTTTGAAATTATTTCAGCGTACGATGAATGACCTGATCACGTCTAGGTCCCACAGAAACAGTAGAAATACGTATTCCAATAGACGTTTCAATAAAGTCTACGTAACTTTTAGCTTGCTCTGGCAGCTCGTTGAAGTTCGTGATATGGGAAATATCGCAGTTCCAGCCAGATAAATACGTTATTATCGGCTTTGCTGCGTTTAGTTTATTGGTTGCTGGAAACTTGTCGGTGATTTCCCCATTTTCAAGCTCATAGGCAACGCAAACCGGAATCTCATTTAAATAACCAAGAACATCCAGATTGGTCAGCACAACCTCCGTTGCACCTTGCATCAGGCAACCATAGCGTGTAGCTACTGCATCAAACCAACCCATACGTCTAGGACGACCCGTTGTTGCTCCAAATTCCCCAGCATCACCACCTCGTGTGCGAAGTTCATCCGCTACAGGGTCTTCTAATTCAGATACAAAAGGTCCGGCACCAACACAGCTTGAATATGCCTTCGTTACAGCGATGACATTCGTGATGGCAGCTGCAGGAAGACCCGCGCCGACAGGTGCGTATCCGGCAAGTGTCGATGAAGAGGTAGAGTAAGGATATATACCGTGATCAGGATCGCGCAGAGCGCCTAATTGCCCTTCAAGCAGAATCGTTTCTCCTTTTGCATAAGCTTCTTGTAGTATTTCTGTTGTATTGGCAACATATGGTGCCAATTGCGCAGCTTCCTTTTGCAACTGAGCCATTAATTCCGAGACTTGGAATGGGGCTTTCTTATATAAATGCTCCAGCAATACATTTTTTGAAGCAAGTAATTGTTCGAGACGTTTCTCAAGTCGGGCGGGATCAAACAAATCTGCAACTTGTATCCCGAGCTTCGCATATTTATCCGCGTAGAATGGCGCTATTCCTCGTTTGGTTGAACCGAACCCTTGTGACCCAAGTCGTTCCTCTTCCAGCTCATCAAACAAACGATGGATCGAGAGTACGATTTGAGCACGCTCAGATACGTACAACTTCGGCTGTGGAACCCCTCTATCTGCTAATGCTTGTAATTCCTTTACTAATACTTCTGTATCAAGAGCTGTTCCTGGTCCAATAATGTTTGTAACTGAAGGGTAAAATACACCAGAAGGCAGCATATGAAGCGAAAATTTTCCATACTGGTTAATGATAGTATGCCCAGCATTACTTCCACCTTGAAAACGAACTACATAGGATGATTGAGCGGCTAGTACATCTGTCATTTTTCCTTTGCCTTCATCTCCCCAGTTAGCTCCTACAATTGCGATTACGGTCACGTGATTACCTCCCAAGCTTGTGATTGGCTACAGGTCTAAGTATAATGCTAGATATAACATTAGAAAAATTGATATATGTAATATCTATTATAAGGTGAGGTAATGACTTGGGAATGGACATCAACTTGGAATGGTATCGCTCTTTTTATTGGGTAGCACAAACAGGCAGCTTAACTGCGGCAGCAGAACGGCTGAATATCACACAACCCGCGGTGAGTCACACGATTAAGCAATTGGAAGAAAAGATGGGCGGCCCCTTATTTTTCCGTACCTCTAGAGGGGTGGATCTAACAACAGAAGGAAAAGTACTGCTGCGATTCATTGAGCAAGCCTTTCAGAATGTGGAGATGGGTGAGCGAGCGATTGCAGAAATGAACAATTTAAATAGTGGGGAGATTCATATCGGTGCAAGCGATACCCTCTGCAAATATTACTTGTTATCTTATCTCGAGCAATATCATGAACAATATCCTAACGTACGTATTCATATTACGAATCGAACAACACCGGAAACGCTCACGCTTTTAAAAGAAGGCAAAATTGATTTCGGCATCGTAAGCTTACCGGCATCTGACAAGCAGATTGAATTTCGTAAGAGTACACGGCTCCAAGATTGTCTTGTAGGAGGCAAGGGCTTCCGTCATTTAGCAGATAATACGATGCCGCTTGCAAACATCAAGCAGTACCCATTATTATTCCTGGAGCCAGGAGGCAGCACAAGAAAGTACATAGATGGGTTTCTTGCCTCCAATCATGTGACGATAACACCAGAGTTTGAACTAGGCAGTGTAGATCTTCTTGTTCAGTTCGCTTTACGTGGCTTTGGTCTAGCTTTTGTTATTCGTGATTATGTAAGGGAAGAATTAAAAAGTGGGGAGCTTGTAGAAATCCCTTTAGATCCGCCATTTCCAGAGCGTAACATCGGGATAGCGACTCTTCGAGGGGTTCCACTCTCTGCTGCATCAAAGTCCTTTCTAACCTTATTGGACTAAATTAAATCGGGTGCGGGATTATACACATGAGGAGGAGGCTAAGCTATGAGTGATTTGCTTGGTCGGCTACGTAAGGGATACGGGAAAAAGCTGCGTGCACTTCACACCTGGAACGGCTGGATCGTCGTGATATTGGCCTTGACTGGGCTTGTGCTAGTAGGCGGTTTCTGGCGAGGTTTCCTCGGTGAAGGCAGGGTATGGATTAAAGGCTTGCATATTGTGGTAGGAATTGCATCTATCCTTCCAGTGATCTATTATCTTCTGCTGGCCAGTAAACATTGGAAACAGCTAAAGGAAAAACCTTGGCAGCGGTTCAATGTACTTGTTGTGCTCTTCCTGTTGCTTGGGTGGTTCGTTTCTGGTGTATTGTTATGGCAGTTTCGTACGGTAGGACCGCAAGTATCTAATCTTTCATTGGTCGTTCATGATGTCCTGACATGGATTGGACTGCCTTACATTATCTATCACTCATTGACTCGTGTGAAGTGGTTGAAGGAGCCGAATCGTAGGATCATCAAGAGCGAGGGGAGTGCCATTACAACATCTCAGAATACTCCGCAGCCAGTCTATACACGTAGAGCTTTCATTCGAGGGACGATCGGTGTAGGGCTTGCCCTTACAATCGGACCCTCATTTGTAAAATGGTTAGGCAGCTCGATTGGAAACATCGGTGGCAGCGAAACGATCGATAAATTAATCGAGAATGACCGCAATCAGCTGTTGCCAGCACCGCAGCCACTGGCGGCATCGTCACCGCCTCTTGGAGGTGGGTCGCAGGGTCAATTCCGTGTTTATACTGTAACCCCTATTCCTGAGTTCACGAACGATAATTGGTCCTTTAAGTTGGATGGTCTTGTTGATCAGAGCTTTACATGGAATTGGGAGCAATTCGTTCAATTGCAACGTACGGTTCAAGTGAGTGATTTTCACTGCGTGACAGGTTGGTCCGTCTATAAGAATACCTGGGAGGGCATCAAGCTGAAGGATCTTCTACAAATGGCTGGTGTGAAGTCCACTGCAAAGACAGTGAAGTTCTACTCAGGGGATGGGGTATATACAGATACCCTTACGCTGGAGCAGGCGGATATGGACGATGTTATGGTCGCGGTGATGCATGATGGGAAACCGATTCCAAGCGATCTCGGTGGACCGGTTCGGCTAATTGTCCCCAAAATGTTCGCTTACAAGTCAGTGAAGTGGCTGAACCGGATTGAACTGATCGAGGGAGAGCATACAGGATACTGGGAGCAACGAGGCTATTCGAATGACGCTTGGGTATAAATGAGTTTACTTAACCTTAATGGGCTTTGGGCCTGTTAAGGTTTTTTTGTGATTAGGGATGTAATCACAGAAATAATTCCATATATATAGAAGTGAATCAACGTAGGGCAGAGATCATCTGCGGAAAATTAGTTTTTTTGTAAATAAAAGGAGTATGGTGAGTTAGTTTCTGATAAAATAAAGCAAATGATGGAAAAAGTTACCGGATCGGTTAGGGAGGTGTTTATGTTGAACGGTGCGAGATCCGTAAAGCTATTAGGACTTATAGTTGGCGTGGTGTTACTGAATATTATCGTTTTGTCACCAGGGTTATTAGGGGTCGAAATTGGGGGAGTAAGCGTTCTAGAGACTTCCTTTGGCGTGACATTAGTAGTGATCAGTCTTCTTGTTGTCCTTTATGGAAGTTATAATTTGCTGTTTAAAGCTTCGGTGGTTCCACCTGTAAAAGAGATAAAGACGCATGAGGATTATATAGCAGCGCTCACGCAATACAAAAATGTAAAGGTGCTGAAGAAGGACATTACACTGGCTTTGGATCAGGTCATTCGGATGGAAAAGAAGAAAAACACGTTAATGGTTGTCCTTGGTCAGAGATTTGAGCAGTCGGAGCTAAGCTACAAGAAGTTTGGTGCGGTCAGTTATGAAGTAGAGAAGCTTTTCTATCTGAATATCCGAGGGATACTTAATAAGTTAAGTGTTTTTGACGCTTCGGAATTCTCCCTTTTTGCCAGTCAGCAGAGACCTGCGCAGTTCTCGGATAAATTGGTGCAGAAAAAAACAGCGCTATACAATGAATACTTGGCTTATGTAACAGGTTATCTCGGTGCAAACGAAGAGATTTTGCTGAAGTTAGATCAATTACTTCTCGAAATATCGCTATTAGACAGTACGAATTATAAAGATGTTGAAGATATGCCTTGTATGAAGGAGATCGATGAATTGATCAAACAGACGAAATTCTATAAGCAATGAAAGGAAGATGCGAATGGCTAGGAAAGGGAGAACATTTTTAGTCCTCGGAATTATAACAGTGGTAGTTTTTGCTCTTGTGTATTTTGGGATCACCTTAACATCTAATTTAGGTAAAACCACTACTGAGGTTTCGTCAGAAGATGCAGGAAGGCGGCTGGAAAAACTTTATAAAAAAATTAACGTAAATATCGCGGAGCAAGTTAAAGGACAAATCGACCTTGATCCTGTAGCGATTGGTGATTCCTTACCGGATATTTCTAAATTTCCTATATCAGTAACCAATACAACGGATAGCTTTGTCGAAATCTTTTCATCCACAGAGAAATCAGGAACGGGTAATGATGGATGGCTTAATGAAGTGGCGACAGACTTTAATAGTTCCAATATAGAAGTGAACGGATTACCTGTTTCAGTAAAAATTCGCAATATTGCTTCAGGAACAGCGACGGATTACATAAGGTCTGGTAAATATATACCAGATGCGTTTACACCATCCAATGAGTTATGGGGTGAGATGGTAAAAGCGAACGGAATGAATACGCAGCTTATAACCAATCGTCTTATTGGTAATGTAGCCGGTATTGTCACGAATAAAACGAAATATGATGAGTTAGTAGAAAAGTATGGTTCTTTAAACGTTAAGACGATTACTGATGCGATAGCGAATAATGAATTATCTATGGGTTACACAGATCCTTTTGCCAGCTCAACAGGTTTGAACTTTCTTGTGACTGCACTTGGGACGTTTGACAGCTCTGATTTGCTTGGAGAGCAAGCGGTTCAGGGCTTTGAGAAATTCCAAGCGAATGTACCTTTTATCGCATCGACTACTTTACAAATGCGTGATGCGGCTAAAACGGGGAAGCTGGATGCTTTTGTATTAGAGTATCAAATTTACGCAAATGCCCCCGAACTAAAGGGTAGTTATGTATTTACTCCTTTTGGTGTAAGGCATGACAGCCCCCTTTACGCATTAGGTGATCTTCCACAAGAGAAGCTGGACATTATTAAGAAATTCGCGGAGTTTGTTGAACAGGATAAGTATCAGCGTTTGGGTGAGGAAAAAGGTTTTAATGGACTGAATGACTATCATTCGGAGGTTAATCCAGTGGATGGCAGTCTTTTATCCTCGGCTCAAAAGCTGTGGAAGGAGAAGAAAAACGGCAATAAACCCATTGCGGCAGTATTTGTAGCTGATGTCTCAGGTAGCATGAACGGGGAGCCATTAAATCGTTTAAAGCAATCATTATTAACAGGACAGAAGTACTTGGGCAAAGATAATAGTATTGGTTTTGTTTCCTACTCCGATAACGTTACGATAAATCTTCCAATCGGCAAATATGACACGAATCAGCAGTCGATGTTTGTTGGGGCGATAGATAGTCTTCAGGCGAATGGGGGGACAGCGACTTTTGATGGAATTGTGGTGGCACTCAAAATGCTTCAAGACGAAATGAAGATAAACCCGGAAATCAAACCTTTAATCTTTGTATTAAGTGATGGAGAAACGAATGAAGGTCATTCACTGAACGATATCAGGGGCTTAATTGAAACCTATAAAATTCCGATTTACACCATTGGCTACAACGCAAATATTAAAGCACTGGAGAGCATTTCAAGTATTAATGAAGCGGCTAACATCAACGCGGATACAGACGACGTAGTCTATAAAATCGGAAACCTGCTTAATGTTCAAATGTAAGTTACAACTTTTAGGAGGGGTTCTATGTCTTTTACGATGGAAGTGGTAAGTCCGGAGAAATTGAAATCAGCGATTGAAGAACAGGTTAAACCTGAGCCACAGGAAGTAACGCAACTGAAGGAAATGGCGATAACCAATGTCTCGACGATTTTGGAGCTGGATTTAGAATCTTTGGATAAACGAAAAGAAGTGCTGCAATCCATAGACAGCTTCGGGATGAGCACCATGAGATCGTCTTCAGACAAGAACTCTCTTTTGCAAGTTTCTGTAGGGAATTTATCAAAAACAGGGGATGAAGGCGGGCAAGTAGCTAAAGGATTAACGGAACTAAACCTCCAGTTGAAAGATTTAGACCCAAGTGCAGTGGATTTTGCCAAAAGTGGTCTTCTAGGGAAGTTCTTTAACCCATTGCGGAGTTATTTTGCGAAGTATCAAAAAGCAGATGCTATAATCTCAGATATTATCATTTCTTTAGATAAAGGCAAAACCGTATTGAAAAATGATAACACTACATTAGAGTTTGAGCAGCAATCGCTTAGAGAGCTCACTAAAAAACTGCAGAAAGAAATTCAGCTGGGAATGCTGATGGATCAGGAGATTGAGGCTCAGCTAGATGCAGCCAAGTTACGTAATGAGTCTGAAGAAAGAGTAAAGTTCATAACGGAGGAGGTGTTGTTTCCTCTGCGGCAGCGTGTGATGGATCTGCAACAGATGCTGGTAGTAAATCAGCAGGGAATTATGGCGATTGAAGTGGTTATACGAAATAATAAAGAGCTAATTAGAGGGGTGGACAGAGCTAGAAATGTTACGGTTTCTGCCCTGAAAATCTCCGTTACGGTGGCCAGTGCACTTTATAATCAACGAATTGTTTTGAAAAAGATTGAACTCCTAAATCAAACAACCAACACGCTAATAAGCGGCACCTCAAAAATGTTGAAAGATCAGGGGGCGGCGATCCATAAGCAATCCCTAGAATCTAGCATTTCAGTAGATACTTTAAAACAGGCATTTACAGATGTGCTATCCGCTTTAGATTCGATAAGTACGTATAAGCAGGAAGCTCTTCCTAAAATGCGTGAAACCATTAACCAGTTCAGAGAGCTGGCAGATAGCGGAGAACAGCAGATCGTGCGGCTCGAGAAGGGGAATAAGCTGGGCTTGTAGCTATTTCCAGTCTAAACCCATCCTAGCCTTTAGTCTGGTAAGACTCCGGTCCTAAGACTGTTTTGAGCCTTCTCTTTCTCACGTATAATGAGATTAATTGATAACGTGAGAGGAAGGACATAAGAAATGAACGATAAGTTGTATACAATGCCGATCGGAGCGGTAGATTCCATGCAGATTCCCGTAGAATCGAAATCACAATCTAAACCAGGCAAACGTCGATCAAGTCCCAAGACCTATCGGAGTATGTTGTATTTTATAATCTCTTTGCCGATTACGATTGTATATTTCGTGTTTATGGTGACAGGATTAGCATTATCTATTGCTTTAACACCAATTTTCATCGGTATACCCTTGTTTTTCGCAGTAGCTAAAGGGTTAGATTACATTGTGAAATTTGAGCAAGAGCTAGTAAGATCACTACTGGATATTCCTAGACCGAGTGAAGAGCGCAGAACGGATATGAAGCAAGAGGGAGCGGGCTTCCTGCAACGCATGAAGTTAGGTTTTGATGGTGCAAAGTTTGCACGTAACATCATGCTGATTATGGGACGATTCGTATCCAGCATTATCTTCTTCTCACTAACGATAACTGTGGTAGCGGCTGCGCTAGGTCTGATCACACTACCTGTGCTACATCAGATTTTCTTGCAAACGATGGATTTGAACATTTTGGAGAATAGTGTGTTTGCCTTATTTAATATCGACTGGACATTATCTCAGCAATACATTTCCTATGTTGTAGCGGGACTCGTCGTTTCTGTGATCGCTACTTGGGTGATTAAATCGTTGATGGATGTACAGCGTAGAATGTTGTTTGTATCCTACGAGGAAGAACGTCAGTATTAATTGGAAAGAAGCGTAGCTCTTAAAGAGCTACGCTTCTTATACTTTTATCGCTATCTTAATGAATTAGTCCATAGCTCAATAAGTTGTTAAGCTTCTAAACAGTAGGCTTGTAGCTGCTTGCGCTTATCAGCAGTCATGCCGAATTCCTGTTCGAGGAAAATCTCTACACTTTTATAACGCGCGTCAATGGCAGAGAAAATGGCTTCCATGAATTCTCTGCGTAATATAAGCGCAGCCATAACAGTATCGACTTCCTTCGGTGACAGATGCTGTGAGGCTTGCTTTTTTATTTGTTCATTCAAAGGACCCAGTGTCTGATTGGAGAGCAAATAGTCTTCTATAATCGTCTCTCTTGGAACCCCAAGTGCTAGGAAGATGAATGCTGATCCTACGCCAGTGCGGTCTCTTCCGCCGGCACAATGATGCAGGATACTGAATTCATCTGGAAGCATAATGGTTGCCATAAGTCGCTTAAAGGAAGGGTTATTAAAGGCCATATCCAAATACATATTAACCAAGAAGTCTGTCGTAAAATGTTCAAGGAATCCAGAACGAACCACATCTCTCATGTCTCCAGGCACCTCTTGTTTTAGCGCAGGTACACAAATGTTATTAACTCCTGGAATGACTGGATCTGGTTTTAAACGAATTTCTTCTATTCCCCGATAATCAAATATGGTCTTAATTCCAAGTGATTTAAAGAGCTTTATATCTTGATCGCTCATTCCTGTTAATTCGGCTGATCGAAAAAACAAACCGTATTTGACTCTACGGCCATCTGAGGTGGTGTATCCCCCCATATCTCGGAAATTGAGGACGCCTTTAAAGGGGAGAACACGACGCTTAGAATCTGTTGTTTCTAGTTTCTGGTTCATTTTCGTACCACCTTTGGTTGGTTATTGAATAGGCTATTCTAAAATGTAGAAAGGGTGTCGCGTAACAATAAAAGTTTGCCCTTAATACTATATATAGTACCATGATAAATGCCGACAACCCGAAAGGATAGTGTGACATTTTATAAACTAATATCTCTGTTAATTGTCGCGTTATTACGCTGTATACGGAAAAATTCTAGTAGGAGTGTGTAAAATGAATTTATAAGAAAAGTTGATAGTAATAAAAGAAAATGGCTACCAAGCACCTCCCGATACATTCCAGTTGATACAAGAAATGATACATAACATCGGTTCTGTGGATGCCGAGCTGCGTGATGACCTGATTTATACAATCTTATCACACTGGATTCCTGGTAATTCTCTAACTGCAAATGAACTAGAACAACTTCTTCCAGTTATTTTGGATCATAACCATTTGCATTTTAAGCTTGGTGAAACAAATACAGACTCTGTCTTTACTCGATCTTTCTCAATGCTAGTCATACCACTCGTCTTAGAGAGACATAGAGAATCACCATTTCTCTCAAGAGAGCAAATTCATCAGATAAAAGAGAAAGTATTTTATAATGTACAAGAAGAGCGAGATTACCGCGGGTATGATGAAGAAAAAGGCTGGGCTCATGCTATAGCCCATGCAGCAGATGCTTTAGACGATTTAGCTCAATGTTCCGAACTGGATAACAATGACCTCATAACGATTCTCCATTTGGTTTATGAAAAGATGATCATAACAGATCGAATTTACTCCGATGGGGAAGATGAGAGAATGGTAAGACCCATAATTAGTGTTTTAAATAGAAAAATACTTAGTCAGACTTATGTAGAGCAATGGATTCAAAGTTTTGGTGATGTGGAGAAAAATCCAGAGTTTCTTCCTGCCTTTAGGCAAAAAAATAATATAAAGAACTTTCTGAAAAGTTTATACTTTCGAGTTAAATTTTATAAAGTAGATACCGATCTCTGCCCAACTATCGAGCATACATTATATAAAGTGGAAAAAGTATACTATTCCTAATTAAGAAAAAAGTTAGGTACGGATTCAGGCGCTTACATAGGATTATGTTTATTAAAAAAAGCCCAAAAGATATATGGGCTTTTTTTGTTTCTTATCGCAAAATATAACCCCCATCAGGAAATAGGGTGCTTCCCGTAGTATAGTTATTAGTCATCAAATAAATGGTTGTATGTGCTGCTTCGTCGGCATGTCCTACCCTGCCAAGGATATTCATATTCGTATATTCATCATAAGACTTGTCTCTAGTTTCTTGTTCTGCTCCTACCCAATTAAAGTTGGTATGAATGGTGCCTGGGGAGATGACATTTACTCGAATCGGAGCTAACTCAACAGCCAATGCTTTTCCTAGACTCTCAATCGCGCCGTTACAAGCTGCATAGGAGGCACCGTCTGCAAGAGGTCGTTGGCTGAATGCGCCAGACATCAGAACAATAGAGCCGGTTGGACTTATATATGGGATCGCGCATTTCACAGCATTATATTGAGGCCAGAACTTTGCATTAAAGCAGCTATGCGCAATCTCTAAGCTTGAAGTAATCGGTCCTCTAACATAAGAGGCGCCGGGAGTGAACAAATGATCGAAGTTGCCGATTTTTTCAAAAAAAGACTTTAAGTCTTCTTCATTTTGATTATCAAGCGAATGAGTTTCGGTAGATTCGAACCCTAGAATTTGTTGAGCTTTTTCTAATTTATCTTGTGAACGCCCAGCGATTATGACATATGCGCCTTGTTCAAGCGCTTGTTTGGCAGTCGCGAGCCCTATTCCGGAGCTTCCTCCGATAATGACAATTCGCTGGTTTTTTAATGAAATACTGGACATTTTTATCTACTCCGTTCATAGTTAAATGGACTTTTAAGTTCTGTTTTTTATTATTAGGTATAAAAGAAATTCTGCACAGTACGCACTTTTTTCGTACTAGGTACGATTGTTCGTACTAGCTGTGAAATAGAATAACTATCGAAAGAGATGATCACATGGATTTACTTGAGCCGAGATTGGCCGGAGTGCTTACAACGCTTGATAAGATCGGTGGAAAGTGGAAGCCGCTCATTTTATTTATTTTATTGATAGATGGTACCAAACGATTTGGCGAACTGCGACGGATCATTCCAGATGTCTCTCAAGGGACATTAACGAAGCAACTACGGGAGCTTGAAGAGGATCAACTTATCGATCGTGTGATTTTTCATGAGCTTCCATTGAGGGTGGAATATAGTATTTCAGAACATGGCAAATCACTAATTACTGTTTTGGATAGCATGTGTGGCTGGGGAAGGATGCATCAGGAGTATTTAAATAATACAAATAAGTAAGGGGCGGACATTATTATAAATACTATTTTGCAGGACCCAACGGGTCAGGCCTATAAGACGCTGATACAGGTAGCTATGGAAGTGTGTGATGAATTTATTTTGGTCAAACGGGATCAGATGGAGTTAGAGTCAGAAGGATATGAACTATTGGAACGGTTACAGCCTTTTCTCAAAGAGATCGTCAAAGATGATTATTGGCCGGGAACTCGGCTTATGGGACATTATGCAGATGTTTATTATTTTAGATGTTCACCGGATGCGGTCGATATCCTACTATCCTATTCTACGAGCTTGTACTCATGGGTGCAGACTAGAGTGCCCGATGATCTTTGTTTTTTAAGACAGGGGCAACCGTGGTTAATCAATACAGCTCATGAGCGAGAAAGCCATATTGTAACTGATGTAGAAGAGGTGCTTAACAGACTAGAAGAGAGCGGACTATTGTTCCGTGACTTATCTGTGTTTTATCCTTAATAAAGATAACAATGAGGCGATGTTTGCAAAGACATAGTCTCTTTTTTTGTACTGGAAATTTTTGTAGACAAAACGGTCTACAAGTTGTAAACTCTAATTCAAATGGAAGGTCTAGGAATTGTAGACCAACGGGAGGCACAAGGTTGAAGGATCTCAGACTGACCGAAATGGAAGGTAGATTTGCGGAATTAATATGGGATCATGAACCGATTCCGTCAGGGAATCTGGTGAAGTTATGTGAATCCGAGCTCAACTGGAAGAAATCTACGACGTATACGATGTTAAAAAGACTTGAAGCTAAAGAGATTTTTAAAAATGATAATGGTGTGGTAGGTTCTCTTATCAAAAAGGATGACTTTTATGCGGAGCAGAGCAAGGCGTTTGTGAAGGAAACCTTCGGCGGTTCGTTACCCAAATTTTTGGCTGCTTTCACAAAGAGCCGGAAATTAAGCGACAGCGAAATTGATGATGTTCTAAGACTAATCCATGAGCATAAGGAGGAGTAACGGTGGAACAGCTGTTTGAACAACTTTTAAACATGAGCATTACGGGAAGTTATGTGATTGTGTTTATCATCGTGGCACGGCTGTTCTTAAGAAAAGTTCCCAAAATATTCTCCTATGCCTTATGGTCTGTGGTTTTGATCCGACTCCTGTGTCCGTTCTCGATTGAGAGTATATTTAGTTTTATCCCATCTGAAGTACAGAACTCACCTCTAAATAAGCTATACACACAAACGCCTCAAATCCAAAATGTAATCAACACATCCGAGCAAGCCGTAAATAATATATCAGCCGTACCTATCTCCTCTTCACCTGCTGCACCAAGTGGTATAATCCCTTCAAATCCTTCAGATGCGTGGATTAACATAGGCCAATATATATGGTTGATCGGGATTGGGCTGCTGCTCATCTACAGCATTGCTGCCACTGTTCGACTTTCACGAAACTTAAGAGCCGCAACCCCTCTTTTCGAAAATGTATATGAACATAACGGCATCTCCACACCTTTTGTATTCGGCTTCCTTAAGCCTAGAATATACCTTCCAAACTGTCTGTCCGATCATGAAAAAGCTTATATCATCAAACACGAGCAAGTGCACATACACAGATGCGACCACATCATAAAACCTCTCGCGTTCGCTGTTCTGTGTATACATTGGTTTAATCCAGTGGTTTGGCTTGCTTTTTATCTGATGAGTGATGATATGGAGAAATCCTGTGACGAAAGCGTCATAAGACAGATGGGCAGCGGAATCAAAAAAGAATATTCGACCTCACTCTTGTCCTTATCTACTGGAAGACGATTTATTAGCGGTTCACCGCTTGCCTTTGGAGAGAGCAACACGAAAGGGCGGATAAAAAATATTTTAAATTACAAAAAACCAGCCTTTTGGGTTGTTTTAGTCGCAATCATAGTCGTGGCTGCGCTGTGTGTCGGACTCATAAGTAATCCGAAAAATGATCCATTAACCGTAAAGGATTATGCCGAGCAATTTATGGAGCAGAACATTACGAACTATGAGAATAGTACAAATGTTAAGATGGTTGACAGTAAAATTACTAAGCTTGAAAAAATAGCGTCATTCGACGATCTGTTTGCAACACCCTTGCAAATTTGGAGTTTAGAATATCGCTTGAAACCGGATGATCCAGCTAAGCTGAAGATGACGGAAAATGTGGTTGATGGATTTATCACCGAAGAAGGAAGCATGGGAAAACCGATACTTATTTTTTCCATTATGAATTCAACACCACAATATTTGGGCGTAATCAGGAGTGGAGAGAATGACATATCCACACCAGCCGGTCAGGAAATTGCAGTGCGTGTGTTTCTTGAAGCAAACCATCACCTTCCGCATGAAACTTATAGTGGGAAGCATATTCTAGTGAAATTCCCCTTAACGACAGGCGAAACAAGCCAACTGTTGTTATCCCAACCTGTTATTCAAGGAGATTCAGGAATTTGGAGCGTAGAACGCTGGAAGGATTCGAATGGAAATGAATATTACAATACACCTCAAACTGATGTTATGATAGCTGAATATTATGCCCGTCTGCAGACATTAGCTGATCAGGGGGAGGAGCCAGCACTACTTGATCCTTTACAGGTCGCCATGAATTATATAAGCAATGATATTGGAATGGGTCAGCATGTTAAGCTGGATCAGCTTGTGGTGGACTATGAGGCTACAGCTGATGATTTTGCGATCACACCCGAGAGTATATTAATGGGCTATGTTTTTAATCTTAGCCTGGAGAATCATTCCTTTGATTTTGATAACATTGAATGGCTAACAATGGAGGATTCCGCTCGCTTTAAAGGGTTGAATATTAATCCAGATGAGGATATGCCCAATGGATTTTATATCCTCAACAAATATACGTATACCGATCCATTAGAGGTTACAGAGGATACGAGATATTCTATAGTTGATGCTAATACGGGTGCTCTAAAAGAATTAAGCAAGCAGGAGTTTATTGAATATTTCAAGCAATATACTGATTTTGTGCCCCCGTGTGTGATTACTAAAAAAGACGGATATGTCACCAGCATTGCTGAGAAATATATGCCGTAATTTATATGCTGATGAAAAAGTTGAATTTATATTTAAGCGCAGAAGAACCCGCACTTGGTGCGGGTTCTTCTGCATGTGTATCGGCGCTGGCTCGTTTACGTTACTGCCGGCACATTGTATTTGGTTTTTCGCATACATTTGGCTCGTTTACGTTAGTGTCGGCACATTGTATTCGGTTTTTCGCATACATTTGTCTTATTTACGTTACCTTCGGCACAATGTATTCGGTTTTTCGCATACATTTGTCTTATTTACGTTACCGTCGGCACAATGTATTCGGTTTTTCGCATACATTTGTCTTATTTACGTTAGCTTCTGCACAATGTATTCGGTTTTTCACATACATTTGTCTTATTACGTTAGCGTCGGCACATTGTATTCGGTTTTTCGCATACATTTGTCTTATTTACGTTAGTTTCTGCACAATGTATTCGGTTTTTCACATACATTTGGCTTATTTACGTTAGCTTCTGCACATTGTATTCGGTTTTTCGCATACATTTGTTTTATTTACGTTACTGTCGGCACATTGTATTCGGTTTTTCGCATACATTTGGCTTATTACGTTACCTTCGGCAAATTGTATTCGGTTTTAAGCATACATTTGTCTTATTTACGTTACTGTCGGCACATTGTATTCGGTTTTTCGCATACAATTGGCTCGTTTAGGTTACCTTCGGCACAATGTATTCGGTTTTTCGCATACAATTGGCTCCTTTACGTTAGCGTCGGCACATTGTATTCGGTTTTTCGCATACATTTGTCCGTAAGCTCGACTAAAACATGTATTTTAAGGATTTAAGGTTCGCTCGGTCCGTCATCCCAAAGAGGCGTGTGCTTAATTAAAAACAGGGCTCCCCATGGCCAACAGTTGAATATAGGCCCATCCCTTGAGTTCATTTCACATTTCTCCGCAATCTAGAAATTTTAAAAATTCTATTATAGCAAGCATAAACGCCTTCGGTGTTCTTAATAGGATGGTAGAGTCTAGGCCACTGGCAGACCCAACTGTTTACGAAACTTATTCCGAACTACGACAGAGAGTGCATCTAGCACGACAAACTTTGCCAGAGCGTACGCCTCTTGAAGACCAACCTGCATTAGATGCAGTACATGTGACACGGATGCACCGCCAGCTCCATTTCCTTTTTTAACAATTACGTCATCTGCGGAAATTTCTCCCTTTATAATGATCTGACAATTTACAAAATTTCATATATTTAAAGAAATCTATTGATAATTATTCTCATATGATTTAATATGATAACGATTCTCATTATCATTACTTTGCTATAAAGAATGATAAATAAAATATAGATGGGGAGATAGAAAATGAATCAGAAAAAAGTTTTATTAGCAGGGGTATCAGCGGTTTTAGCTTTGAGTTTGGCGGCTTGCGGTAACAATGAAAAGGATAACGCAGCTTCAAAAAGTGCAAATAATGCAGCGGTAGCAGCTGAGGGAAATGCAAATAACAAAGGAAATGCGGCTCAGGAGGCAGTTGCCACTGAACAAACCATTACATATCTAGGTAAGGATTATGTTGTACCTACAGAGATTCACAATATCGTAGCTGCAAGTCTGGAATCTATGGAAGATGCTGCAATTCTAGGAGTGAAACCTGTAGGCGTGCTAGCCATAGCAAATGCCATTCCAGCTTATTTATCAACTGAATTAGCGGGTGCATCTTTAGTGGGGGATAAATTTGCTCCAAGTAATGAGGCGATCTTGCAGCTAGATCCAGATGTTATTTTAGGGTCTTCCAAGTTTGGTGAAGATGTGTCGGGTGCGCTTAATAAAATTCAAACGATGATTCCTTATTCACATATATCAACGAATTGGAAAGATAATCTGCTTTTACTAGGTCAAATATCCGGAAAGACCTCAGAAGCAGAAAAGATTATTAGCGATTATGAAGCAAAAGCTGCTAGTGCAAAGGCTGACATTGGAGAAAAGTTGAAAGATAAATCAATTCTAGTTATTCGTATTCGTGAGGGTAGTATGTGTGTGTACCCAGCGGGTGTTTACCTGAATCCGGTTATTTACGAAGATTTAGGTGCTACCATTCCCGAAGTAATAACAACTACTAAAGCTCAAGCTGAGCTTTCACTAGAAGCTTTAGCGGAAATTAATCCGGACTATATTTTCTTGCAGTTTGAGACCAGCGAGAATACGGATAATGCAACGGCACTTGATGATTTACTTAAGAATCCGATCTTCAAAAGCGTAAATGCAGTCAAAAACAATCATGTCTTTGTAAATGCAATTGATCCGTTGGCGCAAGGTGGTACAGCTTGGTCTAAAGTAAGATTCCTGGATGCTGCAATTGAAAATCTCTTGAAGTAAAACCGAAGGTGCGATGAATAAGATGAATACAAAAAATTGGAAAGTTATATTGATCCTATCAACTTCTCCATTATTCATCGTATTAGCAATGGTTGTATCCGTCTTATATGGTGTTAAGGATATTGGAATAGTAACAATCTGGCAGGCGATTACACACTTCGATGCAAATAATGTGGACCACAACATTATTATGACATCTAGATTACCGCGTGTAATCGCCGCTTTATTAGTTGGAGCGGCTCTAGCTGTTTCAGGGGCGTTAATGCAAGGCGTTACACGGAATTATCTTGCATCACCATCGATTATGGGAGTAAATGACGGATCGGCATTTGTTATTACGTTGGCTATGGTGTTTTATCCTGGATTATCGAATGTTCATATGATTCTTTTATCCATGGTGGGTTCCGCTATCGGAGCGGGTTTGGTTTTCGGATTTGGCTCATTGGTCAAAAACGGCTTATCTCCAGTCAGACTAGCCATTATTGGTACTGTAATTGGTACATTTTTAAGTAGTATTGCCTCAGCAGTAGCAATGTTTTTTCAAGTCTCACAAAATGTTAGCGTTTGGTATAGCTCGAAAATACATACTGTAAATCCAGATATGCTAATATTGTCCATTCCTTTTATAATCGTTGGTCTGCTCTTGGCAGTTAGTATTTCTAAATCTGTAATGGTTGCCTCCCTAGGGGATGAAACGGCAATTAGCTTGGGTCAACGAACAAAATGGGTGAAAATCATCAGTATTTTATCTGTTGTATGTCTGACCGGGACAGCAGTGGCCTTAGTAGGTAAGATTGCCTTTGTAGGTCTAATCATTCCTCATATTACACGTTTTATCGTTGGTATCGACTATCGTTTCATCATTCCTTGCTCAGCAGTCATTGGGGCTGTTTTTTTAGCATTTTGTGATGTCTTAAGCCGGTATATTAACTTTCCGTTTGAGACGCCAATTGGCGTTGTGACAGCCTTTATTGGAATCCCGTTCTTCCTTTATTTAATTCGGGTTAAAGGGGGAGAGCAACGTGGATAGAGGCAGAATACAGTTTAGTCGCTATATATTGACGCTACTAGCTTTTATCCTGCTAACACTTGTGGCGGGGTATTTTCATCTAACGAATGGCGCTTTTGATATGTCTGTCATGGATGTGATAAAAACGCTGCTGCGAATAGATCCCAATCCTAAATTTGACCTGGTTATTTTTCAATTTCGACTACCACGGATCATTATTGCGTCATTAGTAGGCATAGGTCTGGGGATGGCTGGAACGGTCATTCAAGGTATTACCCGAAACGGACTGGCTGATCCAGGTATCCTTGGGATTAATGCCGGTGCCGGAGCTGCCATCGTTGCATTTATGTTTTTCTTTCAGATGTCAGGGGTTACTTTTTTTAAAGAAAGCTGGTTTTCGATACTAGCCATGCCTCTCTTTGGTTTTGTGGGGGGGCTTGCCGCAGTTGTGGTTATCTTTATTTTCTCTTGGCGGAATGGTGCACTTGATATGCAACGTTTGATATTGACAGGGATCGCGATAAGCAGTGGTTTTGGCGCGTTGTCGTTGTATCTTTCTTTAAAAATGAATGCAAGTGATTATGAAATGGCTGCGGTATGGAGTGTCGGAAGTATTTACAGCGCGAATTGGACTTATATCATAATGATCACACCTTGGGTACTGATTTTAGGATTTGTGATGTATCGAAAAAGCTATTTGCTCAATTATTTTCAATTGGAGGATTCCAGCACAAAAAGCTTGGGGATCTCCGTAGAAAAAGAAAAGCTAATCTTTCTGTTATGCAGTGTGGGGATTGTAAGTGTCTGTGTATCTGTATCCGGTTCTATAGGTTTTATAGGATTGATGGCTCCTCACATCGCCAGAAGATTAGTAGGGATTAATCACCGCTATATTATGTTATCCAGTGCAGTGGTTGGGATGTTCTTGCTTGTGATCTCGGATTATTTTGCCAAAACATTATTTCAGCCAGCAGAGTTGCCTGTGGGAATAGTCGTTTCCATTATTGGCATTCCCTATTTCTTATATTTATTAGCCAAGTCAAGAGTGTAGGGGAGAGTGAGCAGCACATATGTCAACACAAGTTGAACTCGAACGCACAGAATCATGGAAGCTAGAATCTCAGTATATGGGCTACACGTATGATATAAAGGTCTCAATTCCGAGAGAAGAGGCCCCTGAGAATGGATTTCCCGTCTATTACATGCTCGATGGTAATTCATATTTTCAATTGGGCCGGGATGTCGTGAAATTGCAGTCAAGAAATGCGCCGAAAACTTTGATTGCACCAGCCATCGTGATTGGCATTGGGCATTATGGTTCGGATGATGAGGTCTCCAAAAGAAGATTTTATGATTTCACGCCTCCTGCGAAGCAGTATGTATATCCGGATCGATTGAAAAATGCTGACATAGGACCACATGGTGGTGCTGAAAAGTTCCTATCTTTTTTAGAGTTAGAGTTAATGCCCCTGGTCTCTGAAAAATATAATATCGATCAGCATAAGCAAGTTTTGTTTGGTCACTCATTAAGCGGGTTGTTTGTCCTCTGGACGCTGTTCACTCGTGCCGAGCTATTCCAGTATTATTTGGCCTCTAGCCCCTCGATTTGGTGGAATGATCATGAAATCTTGGCGTATGCGGAGGCGTTTTATAAGAAGGGTCAAACGATAAGATCCGAGAAAAGAAAGCTATTGATCACAGTGGGCAGTGAAGAGGCGTTTATGGTCGATGATGCTAAAGGATTATTTTCAAAATTGTGTGAGTATTCTTTGTCTGATTTGCAGGTTGAGCATTACATAGCGCCAGATGAAAACCACGCGTCAGTAGTACCGACCATCATGAGCAGAGCGTTCCGTATGTTGAATTGTTAAGGAAGGGGCTATGATGCAGGATGATGTTAGGAAAAATTACTGCTTTTGAACATATGGGGCGACAAATTATCGTGTATCTCCCTAAAGCATATCATTTGTTTACTGAGCGAAGCTTCCCGGCGGTTTTCTTACAGGATGGCGATTTCTTGTTCAAAGAGTCGATTGCTGATATAGAAAGGGATGTGGAGGAGGGGATTACAGAGCCGGTTATTTTTATCGGGATTGATTCTCAGCTTCGTAATGATGAATATACACCTTGGGAAATGCCTGCACTTTTTAAGGATTGGTCCTTTGGGGGCAAGGGGGATGATTATTTGGATTACGTATATAAGGAACTGGTCCCGCATATAATTCGTTCCTTTCGCATCTCTCATGAGCCGGGCAAATTGGCATTAGGCGGTGTATCACTAGGTGGGTTAATAAGTATGTACGCGATGTACAAGACAGAGTCTGTTTTTGATAATTTTATATTCATATCCGCGTCTGTGTGGTTTAAAGATTTTATACATTATATGGAGACTTCAAGGTTAGATAGGGAATGCAAAGTCTATATGTATGTAGGTGAAGAGGAAGGTATCCAGAAGACTAATGCACAAAAGGACATGGTGCCTAATAGTAAACGTGCTTTTGATATTTTAAAAGAGAAGATAGATGGAGCTGATCAGCGGGTGATGTTTGAGACAGATCCATTAGGCACGCATAATGACACGTTTTTTCTGCAATATTTTCCGAGTAGCATCAGGTTCTTATTTCCCGCAAAATGAATAAAAGGACGAGCAGGAGAGAGTATCCTTGCATCGTCCTATTTATCTTATCTTCTCTTAGCTATGCTTCTGTATATTCTCAAGATGTACGTCCAAATTATCAAAGGTTTGTGAAATACCCGGTAGCATCCCCATATCAATCACTTGTTGTAACGCTTCTGGAGAAGCGTATTTACCGGTGTTAACCAGCTTCGTTTGACCATCCAGCTCGATAAAATCTAGTTGGACTAGTGTCTCGGGCAGATCTTTTGAAATATTACCTTCGGCATCTGAGAACCCGTCCGTGTAAATAATTTGCTCTGGAATCGAAATTTCCCCATAAATTGCCTTACCCCAAGACTCCATACCGTAGAAATCTCCCTGACTCTTATCCTCGCACTTCATGCAATAATGCCAAGTACCTCCTGGACGGAAATCGACATGGCATACGGGAAGTGTCCAACCTTTTGGCCCCCACCAATGCTTCAAATGCTCAGCCTCAGAAAAAGCTTTAAAAACTAGCTCACGTGGAGCTTTAAAAATACGCTCTAATATTAGAGTGCTGCCTTCAACTTTGGATACTAGTTGGTTGGTTTGGTTAGAATTTGTCATTGGATAAATCCTCCTCGTTTACTTTTCATTATCTAATTCCTTGCTTTGTAGCTTCTGCAAATAATCATCCAGTCGATCGTAGCGTTCCTCCCACATATGACGGTAGGATTCTAACCAAGTGTCTAATTCCTTAAAAGGGTCAGGGCGGAGCTTGCAAATGCGCCGATTAGCAACAGCTTGAACTTCAATAAGGCCTGCATCACTGAGAACACGCAAATGCTTGGACGCTTGAGGCTGACGCAACTGAAGACTTTCTGCGATCTCTCCAACGGTTAGGGGATTCTCGCGTAATAGTTCAACGATCTGCATACGATTAGGCTCTGCTAAAGCACTCATTACGTTAGTATTCATAAACAATCATCACTTCGATTCATTGATTTGATTCGGATTTCATATGACGGGCCATGATGGAGCGACTCAACAGGCCTACTTCCTTGTATTTCCTGTTTGCATTTACAATATACCATTAAGTGAATATTCCTGTAAAGGGATATTTAAAATTTTCATTGTATGATAACTTCAAAAGAAGGGCATAGTACAATCATTACGTAGAAATATGTTCCATGATAACCATTAAACTTTACAAAAAACATAGGAATAGATATAATTAAGTATAACTTATCGGTTTTAGATTTACGCAAGGGGCCTAACGCCAGTAGGCTCCTTTTGTATTTCTTGGCCATGTTACAGGAGGGTGAAGGTCATACACAATGAAAAGATTATGGTTTGTGTTCATTATGGTCCGCATGGGGAGCGTTTAATCCGGCGTGGTGTGCAACTATCTGAAATAATAGGGGCCCCATTGTTTGTATTAAATGTCGATAGTTCGGACAATGATGAATATAATCAGAGCAAAGAAATGTATATGACGGTTTGGAAACGTCTTGCCGATGAAGCTGGCGCAGAATTTATCATTCGGAAACGTGAAGGCCGAAAAACAACTGATATTATTGTAGAAGTAGCTGAAAAGAATGAGGTTACACAGATCGTAATTGGACAATCTGCTCAGACTCGATGGCAGGAGCTTACCAAACGCAATTTCATCAATGAACTCATTGGTAAAATGAAAATGATGGATCTGCATGTAGTTGCCGTTCAACGGATGCGCGCCGGGCTGGAAGAAACCCATGAGGAAGGCGTAATCGCCTACCTGGTCAAAATCGGGGATGAGTATCAGCTCAGTGATGAACCTAAGGGTGAGTATTCACTTAAAGGAAAGTTCTTTCACGAATTACACACAGAATTTGAGAACGGTTTATTCAGAATTGAGCAAGAGGATGGAAAGGCTAGATATTTGCATATTTGTGATGGCACATTGACCGATTCTTTATAATCGGCGTGCCCTTATCTTCATGAGGGCCTATTATTAAGGGCCCTTCCAATCATATGATCTTTGGCTTTTGGTAAAAAAGTAAGTACTAAAGTTCACAACTTGATAAGCTCAAGTGGAAAAGGAGGACTGCCTTTGCTGCATGTAATCATACTTGTTCCGTTTCTAATGGCCTTAGTAATCGCACTTTTGACCAAGAGAGCATCCAACCTTCATAGAGGATGGCTTGTTTTCCCCGGTTCACTCGCTTTGTTTGTATATTTTTTAACCCGGATTCCCGTTATTAAGGGAGGGGATTTGGGATATGAAACCGTTTCATGGATTCCTTCCCTAGGCATTGATTTGGTTTTCCATCTGGATGGATTAAGTTTACTGTTCGCTTTGTTAATCACTGGAATGGGTAGTCTTGTAATTATCTATTCGATTTATTATCTAGACAAGCGAAAAGAAGCGTTGACCCCTTTTTATATTTATTTAATGTTGTTTATGGGAGCGATGCTTGGCGTTGTGCTCTCGGATAACTTGATGGTGCTATACGGTTTTTGGGAATTAACAAGTGTCTCGTCATTTCTGCTGATTGCTTTCTGGCATCGGCGGCAAAAATCGCGGTATGGTGCTCTTAAATCTATGTTGATTACCGTATTTGGTGGTTTAGCGATGTTTGCCGGCTTTTTAATGCTGTATGTGATGACAGGCACCTTTAGTATTCGGGAAATTTGGAGCGAGGTTGGCGATATTAGTGGGCATGCGTTGTTTATTCCAGCGATGCTATTAATTCTATTAGGTGCATTCACCAAATCAGCGCAGTTCCCGTTCCATATCTGGCTGCCGGATGCCATGGAGGCACCGACACCCGTCAGCGCATATCTTCACTCAGCAACGATGGTTAAAGCTGGATTGTATCTTGTCGCCCGTTTCAGCCCTATTTTTGCGGGGCAATATGAGTGGTTCTGGGTTGTGTCAGGCGTCGGTTTGATCACCTTGATTTATGGCTCTATCCAGGCGATGAAGCAGACGGACCTGAAGGCTCTATTAGCCTATTCAACGATTAGTCAACTTGGACTGATTATGGGATTGCTAGGAATGGGATCGGCAGCGGCATTTTATGCAGGGGAAGATTCAGTCTTTTACACTGCTGCAACAACAGCGGCTATCTTTCACCTTATTAACCATGCCATCTTTAAAGGCTCTTTGTTTATGATGGTCGGTATAGTTGACCATGAGACGGGTACCCGCGATCTGCGAAAGCTGGGCGGACTGATTTCCATTATGCCGGTTACCTTTACGGTAGCGATGATCGGCAGTTTCTCCATGGCTGGTTTGCCGCCATTTTCAGGATTTTTAAGTAAAGAGATGTTTTTTACAGCTGTCCTGAATATCCGAAACTTGGATATATTCTCTATTCCCTCGTTGTTTACGCTCTTCCCGGTTTTGGCCTGGATTGCCAGCGTGTTTACTTTTGCATACAGTATGATTTTGGTATTCCACACTTTTTTCGGAAAATATCAGCCTGAGAAGCTGGACAAAAAACCGCATGAAGCCCCATTTGGACTTCTGCTTGCCCCGTGCCTGCTAGCAGTGCTGTCTATATTTATCGGTTTTTTCCCGAATATATTATCTAATACACTTATTATCCCTGCAATGAATGCTATTCACCCTATCTTGCAGACCGGGGAACCTTTTGTTGTTAATATCCATTTCTGGCACGGCTTTACACCAGAAGTATGGATGACACTTGGTGTTGTGATTCTTGGTATTACTGTATACCGAATCTATGGCCGCTTAAGTCTGGTCGATAAAGAATGGGGCAGTGGCTACACTTTAAATCAAGTCTATGACGGAGTAATCCGGCTGGTTGAGAAATTGTCTAGATGGGTGACTGGTTCTTATATGACTGGTTCCATGAGACATTATTTAATGTATATTTTTTCCTTCTTGATCGTAACGATTTGCGGTGTGGTCTGGTATTCAGATGGAATTACACTTGGTACGACTGAGTATACTCCTTTTTCTTTGTTTGAGGTTATTGCTGTAATGGTTTTGCTTCTAGGTGCTTTAGCTATTCCGTTTGTGCGTTCCAGAATAACAGCCATTTTGTTAACAGGAATGGTTGGTTATATGGTTACTTTGCTCTTTGTTCTGTTCAGAGCTCCTGATCTGGCGCTTACGCAAATGATTGTTGAAGTGGTATCTGTTACATTGTTCCTATTATGTTTCAGGCATTTGCCTAGGCTGGAAAAAGAGAAGCTCAAACCTCGTGCGCATTTCCTGAAACTAATTATTTCCATCGGGATGGGCGTAACGATGACATTGGTTGCACTTGCTGCTTTAGGCAGTAGTCCGTTCGAATCCATCTCGAAATATTATGTGGAGAATAGCTATACTTTGGGTGGCGGTAAAAATATTGTCAATGTTCTGCTCGTTGATTTCCGCGGCTTTGATACCATGTTTGAAATAACAGTACTAGGCCTTGCCTCACTTGCTATTTATTCCATGATCAAGCTGCAGTTGGATGGAGAGGGTACAGCAGACCAACTGAAGAGGGTTGTTCCCTATAATAAGCCTCGTTATTCCCGAAGTGATGATGTGTTACTGCAAGCGGTAGCTAAAGTAGCATTCGTTATCATTCTGATATTTTCGTTGTTTTTGTTTTTTGCCGGTCATAATAATCCGGGAGGCGGATTTATTGGGGCTTTGATGGCATCTGCAGGTTTGGTGCTACTTGCTATTACTTTTGGGATGGATATGGTTGAGAAGGTGCTGCCTATTAATTATCGTAAGTTAATTGCGATCGGGATTTCGATTGCTTTTCTTACCGGGGTTGGCTCATTTATATTCGACGTACCCTTCCTGAGCCAAAATTTTGGGTATTTCCAATTGCCGCTTATGGGCAAAACAGAATTAACCACTGCAATGTTCTTTGATCTTGGTGTTTATCTAGCTGTTATTGGTGTCACTATGAATATCATACTTACGATCGGGAGGGATAGCTAATGGAGCTTGTTGTTGCCTTGGCGATCGGCGTATTGTTTACCGTAGGTGTTTATCTAGTCCTTTCCAAAAGCTTGCTACGCATCCTGCTGGGTACTAATTTAATTACCCATGGTGTTCATTTACTGCTACTGACAATGTCGGGTCTCAAGACAGGTGCTCCACCTTTGCTAGGTGAAAAAGCGGAGGCGTATGTAGATCCGTTACCGCAGGCGCTCATTTTGACCTCTATTGTAATTAGTTTTGGAGTAACAGCATTCTTCATTGTTTTGGCATACCGGACTTACCGTTCGACGGGCACGGATGATGTGGAAGGAACCAAGGAGGAGAGACAACAATGAACAACTTGCTAGTGCTGCCTCTGCTGATTCCGGCCTTTACGGCAGTTATACTGATTTTTCTAAAAGACCGAGTGGATCTGCAACGTATTATCAGTGCCGTCAGTGTGTTTTTAAATATATTGGTTTCTGGCATCATTGTGTACCAGGTAAGTACAAAGGGCATCCAGACCCTATATATGGGTGGATGGCTTCCACCTTATGGCATTGTGTTTGTTGCCGATATGTTTGCGGCCTTACTTGTGCTAGTCGGTGCTATTGTTGGTGCGGCATGTCTGTTTTTTTCCTTCGCCAGCATTGGGGAAGAAAGAGAAAGGTTTTATTACTATCCGTTTTTCCATTTTCTATTAACTGGGGTATTTGGCTCCTTTCTCACCGGAGATTTGTTTAATTTGTTCGTCTGCTTTGAGGTCCTGTTAGTTGCCTCGTACGCTTTAATTGTACTTGGTGGCTCCAAAGGTCAACTGAGAGAGACGTTAAAATATGTATTAGTTAACGTGATTTCCTCTTCCTTGTTTGTAGCAACGCTTGCTTATTTATATGCCGCGACAGGAACACTGAATATGGCACATCTATCTATGCGTGTAGCAGAGGCGGGACAAGGCGGTGTAATGAACGTCATTGCGGTCCTGCTGCTGATCGTATTTTCGATAAAGGCAGGTTTGTTGCTCTTTTTCTGGCTTCCGGATTCTTATAGTGCACCACCTGTGGCTGTTAGAGCACTGTTTGGAGCATTGTTAACGAAAGTGGGATTGTATGCCATTACACGTACCTTTACATTGATTTTTATTCAAGAACCGGGACTCACCCATTCACTGATTGCCTGGATGGCGGGAGCGACGATGATCCTTGGTGCAATCGGTGCACTGGCTTACAACGATCTGGGGCGGATTTTTAATTATAATATCATCATCAGTGTTGGATTTATTGCTTTTGGGATTTCTGTCGCGACTCAGGATTCGTTAAATGGTGTAGTGTTTTATTTAATGCATGACATGGTTGCCAAAGCATTATTATTTTTCCTGGGCGGGATGATTATCTCAGCATCGGGCACCGACCGCTTAAAAGAAATGGGTGGTTTAATCCGACGCTATCCGTGGACCGGCTGGATGTTCTTCGTACTGACTTTGGCGTTGGTTGGTGTTCCACCACTTAGTGGTTTCGCTGGAAAAGTGATGATGGTGCGTAGCGGATTTGGACAGAATCATGTGGCTCTGGCACTAATTGCACTTGCATCAAGCTTCATAGTGTTATATTCCTTGATCAAGGTATTCCAGCAGGTATTCTGGGGTGGCGAGAAAAGGGAAGAACAAGTCAAACCGCTTCATTATAAAGCTATGATGGCACCGGCAGCTGTTCTGTTCGCGATTGTAATTCTGATGGGTGTAGGTGCTGAGACGGTAAACGGATATGTCAGCCAAGCCGGAGCCGTACTGGCCGATCCAGCATTATACATTAACGCTGTCATGAAGGAGTAGATACTATGGCTTTTCAACTATTATTGAATTTCATGATAGCATTCCTGTGGATGTTTCTGCACAATGATTGGACTGGGCCACGTTTCGTCATTGGTTTCCTGCTCGGTATACTCATTCTGCTCGGAATGCGACGCTTTTGGCCCAGGTTATATCTTGGAAAAGTGTGGGCGATCATTAAGCTAATCCTGTTGCTGCTGCGGGAGCTGGTCGTTTCTAGTTATGTAGTGGTAAAAGCCGTTCTAAGACCGGAGCTTAATATACGTCCAGCTATCCTCAAATATACTACAGAGCTGAAATCAGATTGGGAAGTGGCAACGTTAATCACGATGCTCTGCCTCACTCCTGGATCGGTGGTGCTTGAAGTGTCGGATGATAATCGGACATTGTATATTCACGCAATGGATGTTGATGACCCTGCACAGTTCAGGGCAAATATCCGTGATACCTTTGAGCGAGCGATACTGGAGGTGACCCGCTAATGATTCATTTTATTCTTATGCTATCCATTACGATCATGGCTTTAGCTATAGGCGTATGTGCTTGGCGTTTGGTGAAAGGACCTTCTTTACCTGACCGAGTCGCTGCACTAGATACGATTGGAATTAATCTGCTAGCAATGGTGGCCGTGTTATCTGTCTTTCTCCAAACGCAGGCTTTTATAGAAATTATTTTGTTGATTGGAATTCTTTCCTTTATTGGAACGACAGCCTTTGCCAGATATATCGAAAAGGGAGTGGTGCTAGAAAATGGAAATGATCAAGACTACAGGTGAGTTGCTGTTTGCCTTGTTAATTCTTACAGGGGCATTGCTTAGCGCCGTTAGTGCTATTGGTTTGATACGGCTACCTGATGTTTATCTAAGATCACATGCTGCCGCGAAGAGTGCCACTCTCGGTGTGTTATGTGTCTTAGTTGGGGCATTTCTATATTTTGCATTTTTTCAGAATCATATTAGTGCAAAGCTATTACTAGGAATTGTCTTTGTATTTATAACTGCACCTTTATCCGCCCACCTAACAGGTAGAGCGGCATATCGCTCCGGTGTTCCTCATTGGGATCGAAGAATTCAGGATGATTTAAAAGAGGTGCTGGAGAAAGAGCAAGTTATACCAGTAACCCCTGAACGAGATATACCTCAAGAACAAAGGTAGAAGTGTTAGGAATTATCTTGATTTTCAATAACAGCAGCAAAAACTGTAACAAACCCGCGTCTACACGCGGGTTTGTTTTTTTATTAATGGAGTACTATTCTTTTGTTAACATCTCAACGAACCAATATTTTACCTTCTCCAGCGAGCCTGCGTAGCACCCTCGGAAGACACTCAATGTCAGCTTCAGGTATGTCTAATTGAATACCGTAATGGAAACAGTCCTGCTGTTCTCTATTCCATTTTAGAATTCCTTCTAAGTAAATAGATTCATCCGTAAGATTCATTTCCATACCAATCCGTACCAGGTTATTTTCTGGATTAATGTTGAGGGGTAACGATAAGTGGCAGCCTGTTCGACTGATGTTGAACAGTACAGCTCTTACAGGCTTAGAAGGAACCTGGATTCCGTTAATACTAAGAATATGAAGATCAAGGGTTACAGGTTCTTTAAGGGTATATCGAAAAGGTTCAGTTCTGCGATTAGTGTTCATATGCTCCTCCATACTTTTCCATCTACTATAAATTATCGACAGGAAAACAGGATTAGTGAAGAGTTATTAAACATATTAAAGTTTCAAAGTTACAAAAGCTGCATATCTAATTTTTGATTTTATCGTAACAATGTAAGTATTTCTTTTACAGAATTATCTACAAATGATCTTTCAGGACGGGATTTCATGATCACAGTAAGTCCAATTAATGATATGACTAGTGTCTGCGCTAAACTTTTTGCGTTAATAGTTGAATCAAGCTCACCTGAGCGCAAACCCCGATCAATCGTTTCTTGAAATATTACCGAGAGATACATCTGGTGTTCTCTTGTCAGGAGCTCAAATTTCTCATCGTGGGGTGAAAGTTCAACCATCGAATTAATGCAAAAGCATCCCCAGTTCGGATGTTGTCCATATTCTTTTGTCACTATATTTTCGAAAAAGTCACGGAATGCCTCTTTAACAGAAGAATTGTTTTGAAGCTTGTTACGAACATAGGCAGCATGAGAACTCGTATATTTCCGCAACGCAGCTTCAAATAGTCCTTTTTTATCCCCGAAGGTAGAGTAGATGCTAGGCCGCTGAATACCCATTCTTGATGTCAGGTCGCTTAAAGAGGTAGCCTCGAACCCTTTTTCCCAAAATACTTGCATAGCTGCATCCAATGCTTTTTCCTCATCAAATTCACGTGGTCGAGCCATACTAACTCCCTCTTTTCATATCGAACGGTATGATATTATTTTATGGTTTGAATATTATTATGTCAATAAGAAATGAACGTATAAATAGTCGGATTCTAATTTTTGGTTGTTCTATAAGCTAATCTCTTGACAGTTATCTTTTTTTAGAGTTATATTTGTCAAACGTATTTACGTACTGATTGGTATGTAATGTATGAATTTGATAAAAGTTAATCAGGAGGCGTTATCTTTGGGGGAATCTGTTGAGGAATCGAAAGCTATTATAGCGGATCAAACAGTCAAAAAAACTGAAAAAGTACGAGGAGGGCTTAGAGCGTCGGAACCAGTGCCTGTATCAATAATATCTCGTAATGTGGCACTTTTATTTTCCATCGCCTGCGGAATAGTTGTTGCTAACATTTATTATGCGCAACCTTTACTGGACGCTATTTCGAACGAGTTTGGTATTTCTCATTCATTCGTTGGACTTGTTATTACAATCACTCAAATTTTTTATGCACTTGGACTGTTATTACTAGTGCCTCTGGGTGATCTATTAAATCGGCGTTGGCTGATCGCTGGACAGATGCTTCTATCCGTATTGGCTTTAATTGTCGTTGGTACTGCCACCAGCAGTATAGTGTTATTCATAGGTATAGCAGCGGTTGGGTTTCTAGCCGTAGTGACACAGACGCTCGTTGCATTCGCGGCAACTTTGGCTGCTCCAGCCGAACGTGGGCGTGTCGTTGGTGTTGTGACAAGTGGAATCGTAATTGGTATTCTACTGGCGCGAACTTTCGCTGGCGTATTAATGGATTTAGCAGGTTGGCGTTCTGTCTACCTTGTTTCCGCGGTATTAACACTAATCATGGCATGTGTATTGTTTCGGGTGTTGCCACATTATGAGCATAAAAGAGAATCATTATCTTACCTACAGCTGATTCGTTCAATGTTCACGTTGTTTGCTCAGGAACGAACTCTTAGAATCCGTGCTGCACTAGCCATGATGATTTTTACTGCTTTCAGTATATTATGGACATCTCTAGTATTACCTCTCAGCGCCCCACCGTTTTCTCTTTCACATACTGCAATTGGAGCGTTTGGTCTCGCAGGTGTTGCAGGCGCGTTAGCAGCAGCGCGAGCAGGTCGCCTCGCCGATCGGGGTTTAGGGCAGAAGACCACAGGTGTAGCCTTGATTCTTTTGCTCATATCATGGTTGCCAATAAGTTATGTTCAACATTCTCTTATTGCATTAATCGTTGGTATTATCCTTCTTGATCTTGCAGTACAAGCCGTACATGTCACCAATCAGAGCATGATCCTTACTTTGCGACCTGAGGCACGCAGTAGGCTTACTGCCGGTTACATGATTTTTTATTCCATTGGCAGCGCCACTGGATCGATCGCATCTACCAGTGTCTATGTTTACTTTGGCTGGAACGGAGTGAGTTTGTTAGGTGCAATTGTGAGTGCTCTGGCTCTTCTTTTTTGGTTATTAACAAAGGAGTAACTGCACTGATCTCGTATAATTAGGTGCGATTTCTAAGTCTTAACGCTCCAGCCAGGGCTATAGTATTTCATGTCACCTGGCCGTGGGAGCAATTCGAAAAGTTCAATTCAACATGAAAAATATACAAAAAGAAAGCTCAATTAGAAACTACATCTGTTGTTGAATTAGGGAGGGGGTCTTCTGGTGAAATAAATTCGTGAATGATTTGACGGAAGTATTCATGATTATCGTAGCTATTGTACATACGCCAGGCCATTGTTTCTGAATTCCCAAAAAATAACCGCTCAAATTGGGTTTGGCGGCCACCGAATGCACCCGCTCCCAGTTCCCATGCGACCCGGAATAAGGCATTTCGGTACCAAGCATCCGAGACATTACCCTTCAAATACTGATGGAGGTATGAACCGGCACTTGAACTGAAGTCCGATTCAGAGATGATCATGATAAGCCCGCTTGAACTGAGATTTTGAACCATTTCAACCATCTTCGGATAAAACTCTGAAAAGTGAATGGTTGAAGCTAGAAGGGGGCCTTTATCAGGAACAAGAAATCCAAATTTATCGTGGGATGCTCCTACTTCAGAAGCGAGTCTTAACGCTTTGAATGTTTCTAGAAACGTCAGTATTCTTGAAATCGGCAGAATGGTGAAGGACTCGAGCTCAGCATTTTGTTCTTCTGCCAAAGATTCTAGCACACCGAGAAAGAACTCAGTCTTAGCAATATAGCGGGTGATGATTTGGTGACCCATATGGGTATGAAAGTGACTCTCACCGAACAATCGGGCACAGTAGATCTCATCTCCGTAATAAAATATTCGATCATGTGGGATGAGTACGCGGTCAAATATAACAAGCGTATCCATTTCTTCATATCTAGAACTTAAGGGATGGTCGTAAGTAGATGTGGCTGAGTAACTTTCACGGCAAAAAAAAGTTATCCCAGGCAGATCATTAGGTACTGCAAAGGCAAATGCGAAGGGATTATCATCATCTACAAGGGATGGTGAAGGCGTAGGGAATACTAGCATTTCATCGCATGTAGCCCCTTGTGTTGCCATCATAAAAGCACCGGTCACAACCATCCCTTTGTCCTTGATTTCTACGACTTTAGCAGCGATAGAATCCTCTGTGGCATCAACTTGACCGGATATTTTACTTGCTTGAGGCTGGATGAATGCATGGGATAAAGTTATGTCATGATCTCGGCAGTAGGCATAGTATTTCCTGAGGTTCTCAGCATATTTCGGATGAAGGTCCTCAAGGATATCGGCAGCAGTAAACAGGGACATGATTGCCGTATTCATATAATCTGGGGAGCGTCCTAAAAAACCGTGATGTCTGTTTGACCAGAGTTCAATCATTTTTCTTCGACGTTCTAAATCATCAACACTTTTGGGTGGGAGAAAAGATAGACCAACAAGCTCTCCAGTATCAGGCGAAGGGTAGGTCATCTGCGCTAAATAACGTTCGTCACACTGCATGTTGTACAATTCGGCTTGTGTTTGTATGAGGCCTTGAAATGCAGGATGTTTGGATAATGGTCCTTCGATACGCGTCCCTTTGTACCAAATATTGATATTTTGCTGATCGATTCGTTCGATGTATTGATTACCATTTTTAATAGGCACACATTCCACCTCTTTGGAGAGTTGTATTAATATTTTTAATGTACGTAATCATAATTCTTCTTGTACATTGTCCATACACCGGGTCAGTGAAGGGGCCAACCTTAATTTAAACTATAAAAAGAGGATATTCACAATTATCTCCCCAAATAGTCATACAATGGAAAGAAAGGCGGATAGGATTATGTCTACGGAAATTCCAAAAATCTCGGATGCCGAGTGGGAAGTAATGAAGGTGCTGTGGACTGGAGCCCCGCGCACGGCAGGAGAGATTGTTGAAGCTCTGGAGGGCAGCCGGGACTGGAACCCAAAAACGGTGCGGACGCTGATTAAGCGTCTGACGGAGAAAGGGGCTATCGGTTACAACCAGACAGGAAGGGTGTATTCGTATTACCCACTGGTGCGGGAAGAGGAATGCGTCCAATCGGAGACACAATCTTTTCTGAAGCGGATCTACGGTGGAACGCTGCGCCCGATGTTAGTCAACTTTTTACAGAATGAGAAGCTGTCCCGAGAAGATATTGAAGAATTGAAGAGAATTTTGGATGAGCGAAAGGACTGAGTCGCTTGCTGGAAGCTGCATACAATCTGTTCGTTAAGATATTGTCACTATTCGCTGTGGCGAGCGTGCTGGCTTTGCTGATCCTGGCAACCCGTTTCTTGATCAAGAATAGATTAAAACCGACCTGGACGTATCTTCTGTGGATACCGCTGATCGTGAGGTTAGCCGTCCCTTGGACACCGGAAAGTGCGTTCAGCATTTTTAATTTGTTTCCGCTGGAGACAGAATCAGCTCTGACTTTCAATATTCCTTCTGCGCAGCCGGATGTAGGTGATTTGCCTGTGTCCGGGATGAACATTCAAGAGGTGGACTCGACCAAGGTCGCTGAAATAACAGGAACAGGAACTTCAAAGCAAGCCGAGAGACCAGATAGTATGACACTGGTGACTCCGGAAATCTACGATCCTTATGAGACATTCAATACAGGCTGGACGCCGATGCATTTGCTGGTTCTGATCTGGCTTAGCGGAGCAGTGGTAATGATAAGTCTGTCGGTTCGTGAGCAGCTGCGATTCACGGCACGGGTTCGACGGGAACCGGAGATCCGTTCCGCAGATATCCTGTGGTTGTTCGAAACGTGTCAACGAGAGATGAAGGTAAGGCGCCCAGTGAAACTGGTTGAGACGAAGCAGATTGCCGTGCCCACACTGCTTGGTGTGATGCGCCCCAAGCTGCTGCTGCCGACATCCATGTTGCACACGCTGGAGGCAAACGAACTGCGTCATATATTTCTGCATGAGCTGGCGCATGTGAAACGTCGTGATATTTCGCTGAATCTGCTGACAGGACTGCTGCTGGCCCTGCATTGGTTCAATCCGTTGCTTTGGTATGCCGTTAGCCAAATGAAACGGGATCAAGAGGTCGCCTGTGATGCGCTGGCTTTAAAGCATCTTGCATCGGAGCACCACAAAGACTACGCACGGACTCTTCTTAAACTATTGGAAACATTGACCGATCCAATCCGAGTGGCTGGTGCGGCCGGCATTTCAAGCAGCAAGAAGGAAATGAAAAGAAGGATAACCATGATCACCAGGCATAAAAAAATCACTGTACAAAACACGGTGTTGGGGTTAGCAGTAATTATGGTCTTAAGTGGCTGTACCTTGACTGGGGCAAAGCTGAGTTCTACGTCAGCCCCGGAGAAGAGTGTTGTTATCCCATCAGCTTCTCAGGCTAAAGATTCAACTGCAATCGATCCCGAAGGAACCCTATTAGCGGAGAAGAACGGAATTACTGTAACTGCAAAGCCCACGGCTGAGCATGCACTTTTGCATGAAGTCACGGTAGATGTGCGCGGTGAGGTTAACAGAACGTTTTTGTGGAATGCCGGTGAAGATGAAACGCGGCCTCCTTCCATTGAAGAAGCTGATCTTAACGGGGATGGTACTAAAGAAATCTTTATTCGTATTACTACCGGCACTGGAACAGGGCTCTCAATGAGTGAGATTCATGTGCTCCAGCCTGTCACTCTGGAAGAGCTTGTGGTAGAGGACCCGGTCAAGACGCTAAATCGGAGGGTGAAATCCTCCATTACACACCGGAATAACCACACTTACGTATCCGCTGAACTAGACGGAAAGCATTTGACTAAAGTGTATGATTACACTGAGGGGGCTTGGGGCGAGAAGATTGGATTTGGCGCCGTAGTTTCGTATGAGCTTGATGGGGACCGTATTGTAGCTCGTTTGGCAGGTGCAGCATCCATCTCTGAGTTTCCGCTTGAAGTTATTGTCGTTTACGGCAAGGAATTGACCATTGAGAGTGTACAGATGTACTATGGGTCGTTTATTTCTCCTCCGCACAGTGAACAGGATATTAAGTCCTTGCTGGAAAAAAAGCTTCCAGCTAGCGGCTGGACTTTTGGTAAAAAAGGCGATCAATACACGATTAATTTTATGGATCCACCGAATGGCGTAGGGGAAGGCCTTAGCTATAAAATTAATCCTCTTACCGGAACGGTTCATGATACAACTTCTGGCAGTCCAGTGAGAAGCCTTGTGAATCGAGAAGCGATAGATCTGTGGAACATATCTAACGGTACGGAATACAAGAAGGAGCTGTATAAGTTACTTCAGCCAATCTTTGATACAGAAGGCTTCGAGCCAATAGATGAGGATTGGATTTCCGGCTTTATTGGAGATGGTTATTTGTTCAGTAATGTTAGGCAAGGCGGCAGGGAGTTCACGATAAAAGTGGATGTCTTCACTGGTCAATGGGAAGAAATTGCTGATCCGTATAAATAGTTATGTCGATGTCGAAGAACCTCGTAACAATAAAGAAAGCCCGTGCCCAGCGCGGGCTTTCTTTATTGTTACTGACTTAAAGCAAATGCTTTCCACTCATACCAAATCCAGTCCCTACTGCTGTCGTATTTATTTTCAGCAATCCGCTTTTCCTCCTATTTACAATTCCACTACTCGGTGTTACTATATAGTGGTACTAAGCAATACAGAGTAGCATTGGAGGATTTAAATGGATAACCTAACAGAAATGCTGAAAGGAGTTTTGGAAGGCTGTGTACTTGAAATCATCAGCCGGAAAGAAACCTATGGGTATGAAATCGTAAAAACGCTAAATGCGCTCGGTTTCGAAGATGTTGTTGAAGGAACGGTCTACACCATCTTGATACGGTTAGAAAAAAATAAACTCGTCGATATCGAGAAAAAACCGTCCGAAATAGGACCACCAAGGAAATTTTATAGTTTAAATGAAGAGGGATGGCGGGAACTGTCCATGTTTTGGGAGAAATGGGGATATGTTTCGTCAAGACTTACCCAACTGAAGGAGGATAGCCGTGTATAAGAACATGCTCGCTAAATTTAAAGATTTACGTGAACAAAAAAAGGCTTATAAAGAGTGCGTAAAACGTTCAAAAGCGCTCCCGAACGATTACCGAGAAGTTTACAATATCGCATCGCGCTACATGCTGAACTTCTCAACTAACGATTCTAGCGTCATCAACCTGTTTCCCGAAATGCTTGACATGTTTGAGATGGGAGCTGCTGAAGGTCGAGATGTTCTGGAGATCGTAGGGAATGACGTAATGGCGTTCTGTGACGGGCTGCTCGAGGACGTTTCCGCTCAGACTTGGACAGGGAAAATGCGAGCCAAAATGAACGAGTCCATTCACAAAAAACTTGGAAGATAGGGGGGATTAGGATGACATCGAACAATTGGGCGATTGAAGTAATAGGCCTCAAAAAATCCTATAAGAACGTGGAAGTGTTGCGGGGGGTGGACTTCACTGTTCAGAAGGGTTCAACTTTTGCTCTTCTAGGGTCCAACGGCGCGGGTAAAACCACTATGATTAAAATTCTTGCCACCCTGCTCCAGCCCGACAACGGAAGCGCAAAGATTAATGGAGCCGACGTAACTAAGCAACCAGAGCAAGTACGTAAGGAGATCAGCCTGACAGGACAAAGCGTCACCGCTGACTATATCCTGACCGGACGCGAGAATCTGCGAATGATGGCCAAACTCCGCCATTTGCCCGATCCTGACAAACAAGCCGAGGAGTTATTACGTCGTTTTGACTTGCTCGATGCCGCCGATCGCCGAATCTCCACGTATTCCGGAGGGATGTGTCGGCGCTTGGATTTGGCCATGAGCTTATTGGGTAACCCTTCGGTCATTTTTCTCGATGAGCCGACCACCGGACTTGACCCGCAAGCGCGTCTTGCTATGTGGGATATGATCAAGGATTTAGCGAGATCAGGTGTCACTGTTTTTTTAACTACGCAGTATTTAGAGGAAGCTGACCATCTAGCTGATCAAATTGCGATCTTACACGAAGGTCATATCGTGGCAAGCGGCAGTCCCGCGGAGCTAAAAAATAGATTGCCTAAGGGTCATATCGAGCTTCGATTCGACAATGAAACAACGCTAAATCAAGCACAAGATCTGTTAAAGGAATTTAACGCGACTGCAGATTCGAACAATCTCACGCTCTCCGTCATTACAGACGGAAGTACGAGACAGATGATGCGTCTGCTAACGAAAGCAGCGGAAGCTGACATAGAAATTGCCGAGTTTGCGCAGAAACTGCCCTCGCTTGAGGATGTTTTTCTCGCGATCGTCACTAGCAAAAAGGAGGACTCCCGATGAAATTCATTCATTTTCTAGGCGATACCGCCGTCATGAGTGGGCGTGTCATTCGCCATTCCACACGTAGCATCGACACGATTATTACCGTCATCGCCATGCCGATCATGATCATGCTGCTCTTTGTTTACATCTTTGGCGGAGCGATGAACACCGGTGATGTAAGCTATATCAATTATATTGTGCCCGGAATATTGCTCTTTTGCATTGCTAGTGGCGTGGCTTATTCTTCTCTTCGTATCAATAACGATCTCACGAAAGGCATATTCGAGCGTTTCCACTCCATGCCGATCGCAAAAGCCTCTATTCTAGGCGGTCATGTGGTTGCTTCATTAGTTTTTAACGTCATTTCATTGCTTGCCATTTTCCTTGTTGCCTTCGGAATGGGATTTCGGCCGAAAGCGGATGTGCTCGGTTGGGTATTAGCCATTGGTATTTTGTTGCTTAGCGTACTTGCGTTTACTTGGATTGCCGTCACCTTCGGCTTGCTTGCTAAATCATTCGAAGGAGCAGGAGTATTTTCTTACATTTTGATGTTACTTTTATTCGTTAGTTCTGCCTTTGCGCCGACCGACAGCATGCCTTCGGCTATACGCGTATTCGCAGAATATCAGCCCATGACACCGCTTATCGAGAGTATTCGTTCACTTTTACTCGGAGGAACGGCAGATAAAACTACGCTTGTGGCGGTATTATGGAGTTTAGCAATACTTGCGTTTTTCTGGGCTTCCGCAATGCGAGTGTATAAACGGAGAATGAAATAGACGTAAAAAAGAGCCGGTGGCTTCTCGAAAGAGGGGGATACCGGCTCTTTGTGTGCACAGGCTAATTTTAAGATGCTGGCTGAATGGTGGGGTGAATATTTCTGTGCTATTCTAGAAATGTGATTTATATAAAATTTTTGTACATAGAATTAGAAGTACCGGATTTGGTAATTAATTTTAATAGGCGAATGGGGAATGAAGGATATTTTTTAAAAATGGGGGAGTAAGTTATAGTGATACCAAACGAAGCACAAAACAAAAAACATTGGAAACGGGATATAATTATCTTTCTAAGTAGTCAAACATTTTCGTTATTCGGTTCTGCTTTAGTTCAATATGCTATTATGTGGTACGTTACGCTTACAACAAAATCAGGTATGATGATGACATTATTTATTATTTGTGGATTCATTCCTACCTTTTTATTATCACCGTTTGCAGGTGTATGGGCGGACCGTTTCAACCGGAAATATCTTATTATGATAGCAGATGCCATGATTGCCTTTGTTACACTGATTTTAGCCATTACATTTTTGCTTGGTTATGATGAGATATGGTTGTTGTTCGCCATTGCTGCAGTTCGTGCGCTCGGAGCGGGGGTTCAATCACCTGCGGTTGGGGCAATATTACCTCAAATTGTACCAGAGGATAAGCTGACGAAAGTAAATGGGATTAACGGAAGTCTTCAAGCACTAATGATGTTTGTTGCACCTATCGTTAGCGCGTCATTGCTTTCATTGGCAACAATTGAGGTCATTTTCTTTATCGATGTTATCACAGCGGCGATAGCGATCTTTACATTATCTTTCTTTTTGAAAATACCGTTGCATAAAAAAGCGACTGATAAACAAACGACAAGCTATTTGGACGATTTTAAACAGGGTTTAAGCTATATTAAAAACCACAGCTTTCTCAAAACTTTTTTTATTTTTTTCGCCTTTTTCTTCGTATTGATGGCACCGGCTGCATTTTTAACACCGCTACAAGTGACACGCAGCTTCGGAGATGATTATTGGCGATTAACAGCCATTGAAATTGCTTTTTCTATCGGTATGATGGCTGGCGGAGCAATTATTGCTTCATGGGGCGGCTTTCGAAACAAAGTATATACGATGACTTTTGCTAGCTTAATTATGGGTGTATGTACGTTCGCTTTGGGTATTGTACCTGTTTTTTGGATCTACTTGGTTATGATGGCTATTTTCGGCGTAGCTATGCCCGTCTTTAATACACCGACAACCGTAATGCTACAAGAGAAGGTAGATCCGGATTACTTGGGACGCATATTCGGAGTCTTTGGTATGATATCGACTTCCATGATGCCAATCGGAATGCTGATATTCGGTCCGCTCGCAGATGTAATTGAGATTGAATGGCTCCTTGTTGGAACAGGGGTGTTAACTGTAATACTGTCCATTATCTTCATTCGAAACAAACGTTTAGTTGAAGCTGGGATGCCTTTAATACAGGAAGCATCACAAGAGTAGAATTTTGCTAGAAGCGAGAACTTAAAACCCTTGTGTAGATAAAAAAAGAAGCTCTCCTAAAGTTCGATTGAACTTTATGGAAGGCTTTTCTTAATTAGAAAAAAAGGAGACCGACAATGACTTATTCACAGATGTGGAACAACGCAGGAAATGAAGCTGAAATTCTCTATTTGGAACAGCAGATTATGGCCATCAAAAAAGAAATAAAACGAGCAAAAACCGCAGAACAACAGGAGATATTGGATCAAGCGAATCGCAAGCTGGCTGAATTGGAAGCGAAGCTGGATGAGCTAGAGGAGTAGGGGCTAACCGCCCCATCGTTGCATCAATATTTTGACAGCTTGAATATCGGCCTCGCAACCGTGCGAAGCCAATAAGCAAATACGGTCGTTCCGGTCCATGAGGTTCGCTTATTCTGTAGGTATTGATCGTTGATAATATAAGTCCGGGTGGAAGCAGGGCTTTTCAGACCGAACTTTTCCCACTCTGCCGGATCATTTGAACCTCCGAGCTTTTCAAGCATATTTTCTGACGCGATATTTATTTTAGAAGGAATTTGCTCGTAGGCTTCAGTGATTTGCGCATGAAATTCGTCGATTGGATTGCGGCTGGCAAGGCTCTCTAAGTGAATGCCTTCACGAAGGTAAGAAACGTATGCAAGATGGTCAGCCCAGAATTCGTCGATATAAAAAAGCCGTACCCGCTGCTCCGCTGGGCTCAACGGCTGCTCGCCTTTCAAAATTCGCAGCCGCTCCGCGTATAGAATTCGCCTCTGATCCTCCACCATATCCGAATAACAGTTCAGTTCCTTGTGGATATCGAAGTTTTGGCCCATAACAATACGCTGAGTACTTGTGATCTTGCTGCTGAGCCCTGTCTCTTCAAGAGCCTCATCCTGCCTGGGAGCGCGAACTGCTTTATGGATGCCGAAGCGAAGCAGTAACTCGTCCTCCAAGCTTACATAAAAAACGGAAGCTCCGGGGTCGCCTTGGCGACCGGAACGCCCGCGCAACTGGTCGTCGATCCGCACGCTTTCGTTCACATGGGTGGCAATTACGTACAACCCGCCTAGCTTGGCGATTACCTCTGCTTGCGCAGGGTCGCCGCCGCCGAGCCGGATGTCGACCCCGCGTCCCGCCATATTTGTAGACACAGTCACTGCACCGATTTCTCCCGCTTTGGCGATGATGTCGGCTTCTTCTGCGTCGTTTTTCGCATTTAGAACATGGCAAGATACGCCCGAAACCGCTAGCGCCTCTGCCAGCATGGCAGACTCCTCGACGCTTGACGTACCAATGAGAATTGGACGTCCCGTCCTATGGACGGATGAGATTTCTTGTACGAGTGCCTTAAGCTTGGCTTCTTTATGGGTATAAATCCGGTGCAGATGGTCGATTCGAATGTTTGGCCGGTTCGGTGGAATTTGCAGCACCTGGAGCGCATAAATATCTTCGAAGTCCATCGCGGAAGCATGAGCGGTAGCCGTCATTCCGCAAATCTGCGGATACAGGCTAATGAAGTGTTGAATGGTGATCGTCCCGAGAATTTTCCCGCCGGCTATGGAGTACAGCCCTTCTTTTGCCGTAAGCGCGGCTTGCAGCCCGTCCGGCAAATACCGGTTCTCCGCCACTCGGCCGGTATATTCTTCGATCAGCTCGATTTTTCCGTCCCGGACGATGTAATCTATGTCTTTCTTTAATAACGATTCCGCATGCAGCGCGCAATTTAAAGAAGTCAGCAAGTGACTGTTATGGCTATCGTATAAATTGCCGCATCCCAGCATCAATTCCGCATGCGCAGCGCCTGTTTCATTTAAGTAAACGTTCCGCTGGAACTCGTCGAAGTCGTAATGCTCATCTCGCTTGAGCTGCCGAGCTACTTCTGCGAAACGAAAGCCGTCGCTCCTGGAAGAGGGAGAATCACCGCTTATGACTAGCGGTACCCGAGCTTCGTCGAGAAGCAGCGAATCCGCTTCGTCGACGATGACGTAGTGGAAAGGACGATGCACGGTATCGGCTTCGTTTAGTGCAATTGTGTCGCGCAAGTAATCGAATCCTGCTTCTTTGGCCGTAACATAGGTTATATCCTTGGCGTATGCTTCCTGTTTCTCGGACAGGCTCATGCCCGCTTGAACCGAGTTTACCGTTAACCCGAGAAAACGATAGATCGGGCCCATCCATTCCGCATCCCGTTTGGCTAAATAATCGTTAAAAGTCAGAACATGAATGCCTTTGCCAGTCAGTGCATTTAGATATGCAGGCATAACAGCAGAAAGTGTTTTTCCTTCACCGGTATGCTGCTCGATCAAGAATCTCTCGTGCAGAGCGATGGCAGCCATGATCTGGACATCGTAAGGATTTAATCCAAGCTTTCTCTTCGCTGCCTCGCATACTAACGCATAAGCAGCGATAAGCAGCTCATCCAAAGGTGTACCTGATTTTGCTTCCTTTTGTAGCCGGAGGGATTCCGCTTGAAGCTGCCCATCGTCCCATGCTTCCAAATTCCGTTTTCTGATGAGCTCCACTTTGTCCTGATAAACTTTCAGCTTATTCTGGGTGTCGCGGTCTTTGAATTTATGCATCAATTTGACGGCTATATTCATAGAAATATGATCTCCCCTCGGTAGAAATACGCTTAGTTTTGAACAATATTTGCGCTGATCAGTCGGTTAACAAGTTCCTGGATTCAATCTACCAAAATATTCTATTAAATGCAATTTGGACAAAGGATAGAGATTATTAAAGCGTGGATGCTTCTAGGTACACTACAACTATCATCTTCGAGTTTTTGATTGCAGATTGTTTGCAGAAGAAACCAAAAAGGACTGAACAGGGATCTTACTCATCACCTAGTTCAGTCCACAAACCACTTATTCAAATGCCTCGCAATTCTTACTCTTCCTCAGTAGCTTCTTTGACTTTTTCAAGAACTGGTTATACCGATTTGAAATATAATTTCCCCTTTGTTCATCCTTAATATCCTATTTAGCAGCTTCTGCTTCTTCATAGATGAGGCACCGAAGAGTCTGATCTGGGTAGCGTAACTCTGCAGTATAACTGCTGCCGTCTTCGAGCAACATTTTGACCGCTACCATACCGCGCTTATTATTTACGTCAGTGTCTGTAAGGGAAGCCGTGGCGATTTTCCGGGTTTCTCCTTGTCTGTCTGTAACTATTTTTATAGCCTCGTTAATCCAGGTTGCATCCTTTTGGATAGCGATGGCAGCTTCAGCATTGATTGGGGTTCTTGTGAGTGAAAAATTAGCTGCGGTCGTATCTACTACCGTTCGGGTGGAGGGATCAATAATTACGGTATATTGCCATAATTCCTTACCTTGTCCTCTTAAGGTGTTGGTTTTATAAGGGGTGAATATTACCATCCAGGTCTTTTTCTTTGATAGCATGGATTCTCCTTGGCTTGCTTTTACTTCAAGCTTGGAGACGTCAGCTCCGAATATTTTTCGCACACTTGAAGCGGCCATGGCAACGGCGTCGGTCTGGCTCAAATTCCCTGTTTCTGGAGGGGTTACAATATTCCGTTTGGACAAGGCATAGGCCTCCCGGTAGAACCAGTCAATATATTGTAACAGTTCCTCGTCAGTCAATGTCCGATTCGGATACTTGAGCGTGTTTTTCTCCAAGTCAAAATAAAACTCCGCTTGTCCCGATTTTAACGGGAACAGCTGCTTGGGACGAAGGCCGTCATACACATACTGGTCTTCCAATATCAGCCTCCGGTTTATTTCATCCTCGGTCATCTCCCTTCCGATGGTGATAATTTCGTTATTGGGCTTGTCCGCAAAATCATAAATTTGCTGCATTTCTTCTTGGGTCATCAGCTGCTCTAGATCTCTGTTCACAGTAGATACCGGAGCTTCTGCTTCTACTTTTAGTACGGGTGCCTTGCTGCTGTTCAAGGTTAGATTGCCCGAGTCTTGTACTGCAGAAATGCTCTTGGCGGCGGTGGTGTTCACAAATCCTGGGACAATCATTGCGCTCACCGCCAGCACGCTTCCAGAGAACAAGAGTACAGCGAGTGTAGCGGAAATCTTGTTGTTCTTCATTTAACTTAACCTCCATTGGGATCGGATGATGATGAATCTTCCTAACCTTAATCCAAAGATGTTATAGAGTAGGAGGGCAGTTGTTATAGAGTTGTAAAAAGAGTCTGATGCTAGTTCCCTCGCCGAGGACAGAGTTTAAGGATAGTCTGGCCTTATGCGCTTCAGCAATTTGCCGACATAAGGATAATCCTAAGCCAGCGCCGCCATATTCACGTGAACGAGCCTGGTCTCCCCGATAGAAAGGTTCAAACACACGTTTAGCCATCTCTGCGGTGATTCCGGTTCCCGTATCACGGATTTCTAGCACGGCTTCTCCATCCAGCTCATAGGCCAGCATGTGGATTTCGCTGCCTTGCTGGGAGGCATGAATCGCATTCTCAACCAGATTTACCAATAATGAAGCTAGTAAATCGGGATCTCCCCAGACATTTGAAATCGTATGTTGGACATGAAATCTTATGCCAGCATCCGTTAATTTTGGGCGCTCCGTCTGTTGGATAGCTTGAAATAGTTCCGAAATATCCACCTGCTGAAGTGCCAACGGCTGATGCCGGAGGACAGACAAATCCAGCAGCTTGAAGGCCAGATTCTTGAGACGAAGGGTTTCACTAAGAATATAGCCACCCGCAGTTTGCTGTTCTTCCTGTCCAATATTGGCCGTGGTCAGAAACTCGGCGAACCCCTGCATGCTGGTCAAAGGCGTGCGCAACTCGTGGGCCAAATTATCCACCATCCTTTGTTTCTCTTCAGCCATGTCTGAGAGTTCCGTAACCCTCTGCTCCACGGCCTCCGCCATCCGGTTGAAGTTCAAGGCCAGTTCGCCAAATTCATCTTTGCTGCGCAGCTGCACCCGTTTCGTATAGTCGCCTTCGGCGATTGTTTTGCTGGTCTCTGACAGGAGCTTTAGCGGCTTGCTTAGATGCCGGATTAGAAGATAAAGAAGAAGCAACAGAACGGGTCCCACGATCCAGTTAATCATTACAAAAAAGCGGTTCAGTTCCTGTTGCTTGTTGAAGAGCTCACTGATATCACGCTGATAGACAAGCAGCAAATGCTGGTAAGGAGCAGGAAGCTGAGTGGAGAGCTGAATAGAGCGTTCGTCTGAGGATTCAGGCTGATCGCCTTTTCCCAAATTAGATTTCCCGAATTGTCCTTTTTGGGGAGGGTAAATCATTCGGTCGTTCTCCCATAGCTGCAAATAGATTCCCTGCTTACGGTAGTAATCGCCATAGGACTCAGAGACGCTGGCCAGTAGAATAGGGGTCAATGCCGTTCCCCGCGCTTGGATAGAATTAAGGTTCTCATAAATATTGTTGGCGATTAACAATTGCTCACTGGATGCTCTCTGCATTTCACTGTCCATATTTAGCTGCCAGCTTTTTTTCATCACCATAATGACACTTACATCCAGAGCAGCAATAAAGAGAGCGAGTACCGACAGCAGAATCTTATGCCAGAATCTCATGATTAGCTCTGAACTTCCAGGCGGTAGCCTAGCTTGAAAATGGTTTTGATCCGTTCTTCCCAGCCCAGCTTTTTACGTAGCTGACGGATGTGGACATCCACGGTGCGGGTGTCGCCCTCAAAATCATAGCCCCACGCCAATTCCAGCAGCTTTTCCCTCGACAATGCAATATTCCGGTTACGAATTAATACCTCAAGCAGCTCGAATTCCCTAACGGTCAAATCAACCGGTGCCTGATCTACTAAAACTTGCCGTTCCAGGTAACGCACCTCAACATTATCGCAAATGAAGCTGGAGGTGCCTTTTTCACCCCTGCGCAGGACTACATTGATTCTTGCCAGCAATTCAAGAATTTCAAAGGGTTTAATGATATAATCATCCGCGCCCAGCTCGAAGCCTTTAATGCGGTCTGCCAAAGAATTCTTGGCGGTGATCAAAATCACTGGAACCTGCATATGTGCAATCCGCTGCATCACCTCAAAACCATCCAATTCCGGAAGCATAACATCCAGCAGAATTAAATCAGTCTTTTCACGCTCCAGAATTTCGAAAACCTCCGGTCCACGGTAAGCCTTGCTATATGTATGTCCAACCAGCTTGAGATTCATTGTAATTAAATCATTAATCGCTCGTTCATCTTCTACTACCAATATATTTGCCATTTCGTATTTCTCCTCCTAGTACCTTGCTCACTAAGTGCCACTTTCGTTATACACTATATACAACTAGAGGAAGGATTGTCCAGAAGGTTGGTAGTTTCATCAAGCGTTAATACCTAATAGGATAGAAAATTATGTGCTGAACTGTTACCTTAACAGTACAAACTTTTATATTGGTCTTCCATCTATCATGAAAATATTTACAAATATAAACTATTGATATCGAATACATCTGAGAAACTCCAGTGTGAGGTATACGGGCCACCTCCAGTACCACCAGCACATTCGGGCAGTCGTGACGCACAGGAGTTAGCTTTGTACTCTAATGGTTTACTTGGCACAGACAAGGTTAACATCATAGAGCGATATCCTCAGGTTGCTGGATTATACGAACGTCTGGATTTTAGAGCGTTTGCTTCGGAGGCCGGCAGCGAATTGATTGTACGTAAAAAGCTGCCCAAACTTCCCGGGCAGCCTCTCATATTCTTACGCGTACGTCTTCTGAGATCAAGCCGTTTGCGCCTCATGTTTGCGAGTAGTTACAGTGTCTTCTTTTTCCGTGGATCAGTTGTCCTGACGCTTAACTGCTTTCTCGTCTCGTACCCCATTCAATTCATGTTCGTTCTGATGAAATTCCTTGAGTATATTCTGGTAAATATGAGCCTCTTGAAGATTCAGTCCGTCGCGATTTTCTTTCAAAACCCAGTTCTCGACCGTTTTCTTCAAGATTTCGCTCTTCCGTTCCAGCAGTTCCGTATAACTCAATTTACTTCATCCTTTCCGGTTCATGGTTTCAAACGCCGGATGGACTTTGTTTACTTGTCATTTCGTGCGTTTAGCATCACATCCGACGTAACGTTTACCATTATACAGAAAATCCTGGTCGAACCCAACGCGGACCAACCGTCCTCAGATAGGGTGAGCACTACTCAGAATGGAACGGAAGTCCTCAGCGGACCGTTTCGCAGAAGTGCGGCCGGATACTCCGGTATGCTGACAGTTGCTTCTCTTTTATATAATCGTTTAACCAGATATCAAGCACGCGCTATTAACTTTAATCTTCCTCAAGAGCAACCGTAATCCCCATACGAAACCCAATCACTCTAACTCACTGCATACCGTTGTATATTCGTATATCCGGCCTTCTCCAGCGATATTAGCCCGGGCGGCCAGCTGATGAATAGAAAAGATGAAATATGCCATGTGAAAATGTATTATTAGTGAAAATATTAAAAGAAAAGAGGATATAAATATAAAAATAAATGGAATAGAGGGTGATAGAATTTTTGGGGGATTTTACTGGGCTTATTTATTTTGAATGATCCTGCCAATTTCCTATTGTGCATTCTAATGATAATGTGGCACACTATGTATAGATAAAACCAAACGAGGCAAAGAATGCCCCGTCTCCTTTCCTTTTGGAATAGAGGCGGGGTTTTGTATGATTAAAAACATATTTCGTTGTAGAGCGAGGGGATAGGTAATGGGTTTCGAGAGCGAGCATAATGAATGGTTATGTAATCATCTTAAACAAAGGAAGGGAGAGCGGCTTGATGCACTTAAACGCGGTCATGGTTACGGAAACCGCTTGTTTGTCGAGCGGGTGTGGTGGCCTCTAGCCGGACATTTTCACGGATTACACCCAGAATACGAAGTTAAGGACTGGCGCGGCAGATCCTATTTTGTGGATATTTTGTGGGAGATCGGAGCCTCGCGTATTGCATTTGAGATCATGGACTATGGCTCACATGGAACGGATCGTAGCAAATACCGGATGGACTTGAACCGCGGGCTTTTTCTACAGTCTCAAGACTGCACGGTGCTCTATATCTCGCTGGATGAGCTAAAAGAAAATCCATCCTTCATTCTCTCCGCGCTGCGGAACATTCTCTTTTCTTATTTGTTAGCAGAAAAGTCTGCGAAGACAACCGTTGAGAGAGCCTATTCCAGAATCGAGCGCGATCTGATGCGGGCAGCCATCCGGCACCATCGAGTCCTTCGCCCGGCTGATGCCGCGAGAGAACTGGAATTGCACACGATGACGATCATTAAATACTGCCGTCAGCTGGTGGATAAAGGAAAATTTCGCCCGGTGGCAAGAGGTTCATCTCAGCGGATCATTTACTATGAATATATTGGTACGCTACAAAGTCCAGATTTGGTTTGAAGATGAAGTCCGTCGTGGGAATGTGAATGAAAAATCGAATACAATGTGCCGACGGTAGATAAACGAGCCAAATGTATGCGAAAAACCGAACACAATGTGCCGCCGGTAAGTAAACGAGCCAAGTGTATGCGAAAAATCGAATACATTGTGCCGCCGACAAGTTGAAGGAGGCATATGTATGCGAAAAACCGAATACAATGTGCCACCGGCAAGCTAAACGAGCCAAATGTATGCGGAAAACCGAACACATTGTGCCGACGGCAGGTAAACGAGCCAAATGTATGCGAAAAACCGCATACATGTGCCACCGGTACCATAAACGAGCCAAATATACACGAAAAATCGAATACAATGTGCCACCGGCAAGCTAAACGAGCCAAATGTATGCGGAAAACCGAACACATTGTGCCACCGGCAAGTTGAACGAGCCAAATGTGTGCGAAAAACCGAATACAATGTGCCGCCGGCAAGTTGAAGGAGCCAAATGTATGCGAAAAACCGAACACAATGTGCCGCCGGTAAGTAAACGAGCCAAATGTATGCGAAAAATCGAACACAATGTGCCGCCGGTAGGTAAACGAGCCAAATGTATGCGAAAAACCGAACACAATGTGCCACGGGCAAGCTGAACGAGCCAAATACACACGAAAAATCGAATACAATGTGCCGATGGTAGGTAAACGAGCTAAATGTATGCGAAAAAGTGAATACAATGTGCCGCCGGTTACGTAAATGAGCCAAATGTATGCGGAAAACCGAATACAATGTGCCACCGGTACCATAAACGAGCCAAATGTACACGAAAAATCGAATATGATATTTTTCCAGTCTGGTAAATCAGGCCTCTGATTTTCAGGGAATCACAAGAATCCGCGCCGCAGGTTCTTTATTCTATTCTTCTCCTATCGCCACCGGATTCTCCTCATACGAAATCCAATCACTCCAACTACCCGCATACAATTTCACATTCCTATACCCAGCTTTTCCGAGCGCGAGCACATTCGGGCAGGCACTCACACCTGAACCACAGTACACGATAATCTTCTCTTGCTCAGGATCAATTCCCTCATAATGCTCTTTCAGAACCTCAGTCGATTTCCAGCGCCCTTGCTCATCCAGCACTTCTTTCCAGAACTTATTGATCGCACCAGGAATATGACCTGCTTTCGGATCAATCGGTTCTTCTAGCCCTTCATAGCGACGAGACTCGCGGGAGTCAATCAATAGTGCGCCGCCGCTCTTAACGACGTTTTGCACATCTTCCATGCTAGCAAGCATGTCTTGTTGAACATCTGCTTCATACTGACTAGGAATCCTAACCGCTTGATGATCACTGACGGGGAAGGATGCTTTTTTCCATGCAGAGTAGCCTTCATCCATTACAAACACACGTTCATGCCCCAAATATTTAAGCATCCACCACAGACGGGAAGCGTATGCACCACCTTGATCATCATAAGCAACGACAATACTATTTCTGTTGATGCCAACCTTGCTAAGAACGGTGGTTAGCTTCGAAATCTCAGGTAGTGGATGACGACCACCATGTTCGCCTACTGGAGCGGAGAGCTGTTCTTCCAAATGCAGATAGATTGCGCCGGGAATATGATCTTCCGTATAGGCTTTACGCCCAGCTTCCGGATCCGTAAGTAAAAAACGGCAATCGACTATAACCAGTTCAGGTTCGTATAACCGAGCAAGCAGCCATCGGGTAGAAACGATTGGTTCCATAAAGATACCTTCTTTCTATTAATATGTATGGAGTCATTATAGCGGAAAATAAATGAGGACGCACCTTAAGCTTATAGCTTAAACTGCGTCCTCAGGTGATTAGATCAAACGATATCCTGAAGGCAAGCTACCAGTGCGCTGTATGGCGCGAACCTGCGCCGGAGTCAGACGCTGATTGCTTGAAATGAGCGATTCGACATCTCCTCTACGGAGAAAGTCATCTAGTTCGCGAATGCTGCGGTTACCACGCAGAATTACGAAATTGTCACGGAAGCGAGAGCGATCGAACAACACAAGCGTAGCGTTCGGATTCGTTGAGAAAAAGCGTAAGCTTTCTATTCCAGTAAGTACTGCATCAATATCTGCAATGCCTAGATTGCCGCGATAGGTTCTGCGGAGCCCACGAAAGTTCTCCTCACTATATACTCTTAATCTGGGATAGATTACGGACGCTGCTTTTATGGTTACCATATTTCATCTCTCCTTGTTGGATTGATTTAGCAGGTGAATTTACTAACTATTTGACCTTAGAAGATAAGTTGGGAAAAAGGAGTAACCTGGGCTCTTGCTCCAGATTACTCCTTTCTTGTTGAATGGAAATGTTAGATCAGGCGATATCCCGCAGGCAAAGTGCCGCTGCTGCGGATATTGCGAATCTGTTCGAGAGTTAATCTTTGATTAGTTGAAATAATCGATTCCACATCATTACCGGAAATGAAATCGTCCAAATCACGGATGCTGCGGTTTCCACGGAGTACGCGGAAGTTCCCTCTAAACCTAGTTCTTGTGAACAGTACCAGTGTTGCGTTGCTGCTGGTAGAGAAGAAACGAAGACTCTCAATACCATCGAGGATGTTGTCCGTATTACGAATGCCAAGGTTGCCGGTAAAGATTCTACTGCTACCCCTAAAATTTTCTTCATTGAATACAGTCAAACGTGGGTTAGTCTGTGATACATGAACCTCTTTTTTCATTTGTCATTCCTCCTTTGTAATCTAATCTATGTTCATTTCAATTTTTGGTTTGGCAGATAGTCTAATAGAAAGCCCTTATTTTGCGTAATCCATAATTTCGGGCTTTACATCAACAATATATTAGTGTACTATTCAACTATAACACCGACACATTAAAACAAACTCATCAATAATACAAAAGATGGCAGGGAGGATTACCATGAAGCAGGGAAGTGATGAACGCATGCAGGATTCAATCGTGCTGCAAATGAATGGGGTAAGCAAGATCATTAAAGGGAAATCCATTGTGGATAAGCTGACATTTGATATCCGTAAGGGAGAAATTGTTGGGCTATTGGGACCCAATGGTGCAGGGAAGACAACAACGATTCGGATGATGACGGGTCTTATACGGATGAGTGAAGGCGATGTGATCGTTCAAGGTCACAGTGTTAAGAGTGATTTTAATAAAGCTATTGGACATATTGGAGCGATTATTGAAAATCCAGAGTTCTATTCGTATATGACAGGGCTTGATAATCTAAAGCAATACCAGAGAATGACAGATAATATTGAGGCTGGAAGAATTGATGAGGTTGTGGAATTGGTAGGACTTCAGGAAGCGATGAATAAGAAAGTGAAGGCCTATTCGCTTGGTATGCGTCAACGTCTTGGGATTGCTCAGGCGTTACTGAACCGACCAAAGTTATTGATTCTAGATGAACCTACGAACGGTCTTGACCCAGCAGGCATACGAGAAATGCGTGATTATATGCGTAGGATTGCTGAGGTTGAAGGGATTTCTATTCTAATATCCAGCCACTTACTGACTGAAATTGAACAAATTTGTCACCGGGCCATCGTGATTCAGAACGGCAAATTAGTGACCGTTACAGCGATTGGTGGGGAGCAGGAGACAGCTGCAGATGTGAAACTAACCATTCGTGTAGGCTCAGTAGAATCAGCAATTAACATCTTGGAAGGTTTAGAATACGCAGAGCTATTGTCTATGGATAGTGCTCGTTCTGAGGTGACAATAAATCTGCATGACAGTAAAGTGCCGGAACTAGTGTCGACTTTTAGTAATAAAGGGGTAGGTATTTACCGGATTGCAGAGAATAAACAAAGCTTAGAGGAAGATTTCTTGAAATGGACAGGAGGAAACCGAATTGCGTAGCTTTAATAATTTGGTTGTTAATGAATGGCTCAAGCTCTCGAAGAAACGTACGTTTTTTGTACCTTACCTGATATTAATTCTAATATCCATGCTATTAGGTTATATTGTTCATTCTGCCTCACCTGATATGTTTGGATCAGCTTATGACTTTTCAGCAATGATGCTGCTTTCACAAGGGATTGGGCAAGTGATTACCATTCTCGCAATCATCGGAACAGCGGGTATTGTCTCAAAAGAATATAGTCAGGGCACCATCAAATTCCTTCTAATCCGTGCGAGAAGTCGTACAGCAATACTTGCGTCCAAATATGCTGTTGTGTTGATTTACGCGTTCTCAGTGGCAGTTGTCGGCATGTTGGCGGTTTTTGCATCAGGAGCTTTATGGTTTGGCTTGAGTGGTGGTGAGGCTGGTATTCGTGAGATGTTAACCAGTATAATGTATAACTCAGTTAGTACAGTTGTATATACAACACTTGCTTTTATGATCGGGATTTTGACAACATCTACGGGTGTTACAATTGGTGCTACAATGTTTATGCTGATGATAGACAAATTGGTTATTTTTCGTGAATTTTATAAATATGTATTATTCCCCAACCTAAATTTAGCTGCTTATGAAGGTGGAGGAGCACCTATGCCTGGAATGACGCTGACCTTTTCCTTAGTAATGCTAGTTTTATACACAGCTGTCTTTCTACTCATAGGCTTCTCCGTCTTTAGACGAAGGGATGTTGCTTAATCATGACAATCGAATTCGATAACAACCTGCCGATTTATATTCAGATCATGAATTACATCAAAGGAGAAATCGTTACAGGTAAGTTAAAACCAGGAGATAAAATTCTCTCGGTACGAGAGCTTGCCAATGAACTGCAGATTAATCCGAATACAGTACAAAGAACCTTTCAGGAACTGGAGCGTGAAGAAATCGTGGAGACCCGGCGTGGAATGGGAAGATACGTCACTAGTAATGAAGGAACTATTTTGACCATCAAAAAAGAAATGGCAAAGGATGTACTAGATCGTTTCATTCGTGGCATGCAGGACCTTGGTTTTCAAGGTGAAGATATTTTAGCGGCAGTAGCAGAGAGTATCCGAAACAAGGATGGAGAATAGGGGGATAAGCAAGTTGGAAAATATACTTGAGATTCATGACGTTACAAAAAAATATAGATCCAAGCACGCCCTCCGCGGAGTATCCTTTAATCTGAGTGCGGGTAAAATCACGGGACTGCTGGGCAGTAACGGCAGCGGTAAAAGTACACTTATGAAAATCATCGCCGGGCTGACACAGCCTACTTCCGGTCGTGTATCCATTATTGGAGGGGCTGTAGGCATAGATAGTAAAGCAGTAGTGTCATTTATGCCCGATAAGCCGCTTACAGAATCCTGGATGAATGTTAAGGATGCTCTAAAGTTCCAAAGTGATTTCTATCCGGATTTTGATCAGACTAAGGCTTCTCGAATGTTGGAGTTTATGAAGCTAAGAGCTCAAGATAAGGTGAAGGATTTGTCCAAAGGGATGAATGAACGTCTACAGCTTACACTTGCTTTATCACGCCGAGCTAGCCTGTATTTACTGGATGAGCCAATCGGTGGTGTTGATCCAGTAGCTAGAACTAAAATTCTTAACGCGTTAGTAGAGTTTTATGAAGAGGACAGCACCATTCTCCTTTCTACTCATTTAGTATCGGATATCGAGCGGATCTTTGATGATGTGATTTTTATAAAAGAGGGAGAAATTGTGATGCATACGGCGGTAGAAGATATCCGGATGCGCCAAGGTAAAAGCATAGACGAACTGTTCAGAGAGGTGTACGCAGAATGCTAAAGCTAGTGAAGTATGATTTTAGACGAGATAGGGATAAGTTTCTTGCTGTTTTTGTAATCACCATTCTTGTGCAGTTTGTGATAGGATTTACTGTTCAATCAGATCAAGATATGTTCATGATGAACATCACTTCCTATGCCGTAGCAGGTGTAGTGCTTCTCTTTTTTAGTCTGCGCACCTTCGGTCAGAACCTGAGATTATTCAATCGGAGGCTTGTGCCAGTACCAGTCCTGTATACCGTTCTCTCACCAGTAATGCTGTTTTTAGGGTCGTTACTCGGTTTATTTCTAGTCGCTTATATTCATTTAGCAGTAGATATTATGATGTTTTCAACTTCGTTTTTACCGGAAAAATTTTGGCTGATTTCCGCATATACAGTGCTAATTGTCTTTTGGGCTTCCGCCTACTCTATGTTGCTCGTGATGTTCTCCATGACCGTTGCAATGAGTGTGAGAGTGAAAGGAAGAGTATGGATTGGGATAGCCGTTTTTTTTGTAATACAGTATATAATTTCTTTATTAGAGTCATCGATGTTCGATCATAAAAATATCACTTTGGAAAGAGCTTTTCGATTTGAAGTGACGGATGAGGCCGCTAAATTAAATGATATTGAGATCTCTCAGTATGTTCTTGGCTTACTTCCTACCCTGTTCGAAGCTGTGATTATTACGATTCTAGTATTTGCTATTGTTAAGCTCGTTAAAAAAAGAGTGGAGTCCTAGGTACACGGTGAAATAACGCTTTTTAGAACGAAGGCAGAGCGATTAGCTTTGTCTTCGTTTTTATGCAAAAAAAAGACGCCCTTCCATGAGAAGGGCATCTGTTATGTAGAATTCTACAGGCCCTCTACATTTAGAGAGGCTGTCCATATATCGAGTTCTCTATGTAGCTGTTCTTCTTCGTCCTCGTTCAATTTAAGTTTAACTCCATATTGGTATTGGCCGAGTCCGAACATCCAGCCCCAACGGACGCTACCCACGAGTTGAAGCTTTTCTTCGTTTAATTGAAGATGAATTACTAGCTTTGTATCGCCCGCCGTGAATCGAAGATTCAGGGGGGTGCGCACTTTGCAGCCAGATCGGCTAAGATCGAGCAACACAGCTTCTGTTAGCTTTCCGGCACCCGGACCGCTACTACTTATTGGAACTTCAATCCAGCATTCAAGCGGCTGGTTCATTACATAGCGAAATGGTTCTTTCCTGCTGGACACATCCATAATTTCCCTCCATATCGTTTATTTGCAATTATATCGAAAGAGATTGTTGAGAACAATCTACTAAAGTGCTATTTTTAATAAGAATAAATTTATTTAATCCTAATGAAGGTGATGAGACTTAACATGTACCAATACCTTAATGAAACGTTCCAAAAACACAATTTTGACCAAGGAAGTCTACAGGACGGGGAACTAAATAACTGTACATTTGAGCAGTGTTCCTTCAAGGGAAGCTCTATGGAAGAGATGACTTCCATCGGCTGCCGATTTATAGATTGCGATTTTACTGGAGCCATGCTCAATGCATCACACCATAAAGGCACGGCTTTTACTAACTGTAAGTTCACGGGTGCGAATCTGTTCGTATCGAAATTTGAAGATTGTAAAATGGTAGGCTCTGATTTCTCAAATGCTTATTTGGACGGGATCACACTTATCGGCGGGGACTGGTCCTACACGAACCTGAGACATACCAATCTTAGCAGACAGGATCTGCGCGGGATTCGATTTACTGAGGCCGATCTAATGGGTTGTAATTTGCAAAAAAGTGATCTTCGAGGGGCTGATCTGAGCCGTGTACAGCTGTCTCAATGCAAGCTTAAGGGGGCTGACCTACGGGATGCTATTGTTGAAGGAATTGATTTGAAAAGTTTGGATCTGCAGGGTGTTCGTATGGATATAGATCAGGCTGTACTGTTAGCACGCTCTTTTGGGGCTAAGGTAGGGAACTAGGAATAGGGGCATCAGCTGCTAATGTTGTAGCGGTTGATGCCCCTTTAGATTGTTATCAAGAAATACATATGCACATTGTATGAAACTTCTTATGTATATTTGCTTGCTTAACGGTTAACGCAGTCTTTTTCTGGGTTTGGCCCACCATTTAATCCAAAGAAAACCTTCGTCATCACGGAAAAATTTAATGCCTACCCAGCGTAAGGGTGTCCATAGTTCTCTAAAGTAATATGAAGGCATAGTCTATTAGACCCTCCTATATAGTCAATTAATACTATATGTTACGCTAGTTTTAATGAAACTTCAAGACAATTTTACTTATAATTACATATTATGAATCTACGAGAAGTAAATTGCTCATGTGAGCAGGACCAATAGCCCTATGTTAGTTGCATGCTTCATTTAATTCTTTTCAGCTACTTATGTCACATTCGAATTATCAAATACTAACACGCGCTCTTTGGGCGCGTGTTTTGACGTTTATTTTGAATGGAATCTAGCAATGACGCTCTAATAGTAGGGATATGCACAAGCATTTCATTATGCTCAGCATTTAATAAATGGAGAGGAAGTGATGAAATGACGGAGACCGAGTTTATTGCGAAGATCGCAAATTTTGCTGTGAAGGACATGCAGATCAGCAAGGTTCCAGCATCGCTAACGATAGCTCAAGCGGCGCTGGAATCGGGCTTTGGCAGCAGCGGATTGACTGTTAAGGCCAACAATTTGTTTGGGATTAAAGGTAGCGGACCAGCCGGTAGTATTACTGTGCAAACTACTGAATATGTTAATGGTAAAGCTGTTAAAGTAGAAGCTCATTTTCGGGCCTATAACAACTGGGGAGAATCTGTTGCGGATCATTCCGCGTTGATTGTGAATGGTGTTTCGTGGAATCGTAATCTTTACAGCAAAGTGCTTGGTGCTAGTGGCAAGGTAGCCGCACAAGAGATTGCTGCCGCTGGTTATGCTACCGACCCAAACTATGCAGCAAAGCTAATCCAAATCATGAATACCTACAATCTGTATAAATATGATGATGAAGCCAAGGAAGGTGATGACGAAATGTCGGCAGAGGATAAACAAAGGCTGGCTAGTCTGGAAACGGAAATAAAGGAATTGCGTGCTCTTATTGTGAGCCTTACGGATAGCAAGGATACGCTAAAAACAGGTATGCAGGAACAAGGCCAGTCGATTACTAAGCTTTCAGATCGTGTGACTTTAATCGAAGGCCGAGCAGTGATGAATGTACCCCCATGGGCTGAAGCGGCAGTAAAAGCAGCGAGTGCTGCAGGGCTGTTGGATACACCGTCAGGTGGCAGTTATGACTTCTATCGCATAATAACAGTGCTGAACCGTGCAGGCTTACTTGCTTCTGGTAGTGGAAAATGAAATAAGGAGGATTAAACACCATGTATAATGATGCTCTCAACAGTGTGCTTGCCTTTGCTTCCGTGCTGGCTGTTTTCGTAATGGCACTTGTACAACTTGTGAAGAATAGCGTGCGACTTCCGCGGAATATTGTACCGGTTGTTGGATTAGCTATTGGCTTGCTGGTTGGAGCAGTGGCCTATCCGTTCACTGATATGAATCTGATCCTGCGGCTATGGGCTGGAGGGCTAGCAGGACTTTCGGCGACGGGGTTATTTGAGCTTGCTTTTAACAAAAGGGATGGAACCAAAACAGATGAAAAATAGACTCGGCCTATCAGTTATATAAAACAATCGTTTTATACAGGTATTGTGACTATGCAATCTATCGAGAACCCTAATATATTATCTTATGTCAATTATAAAGGGGGTGCAACAATGGGAACTTATCTTGATGCAAGAACGTCGCAAAATGCCAGCCTCGCCAACTCTATAGCCATTCCTATAACAGTTCTAAATACTCCACAGCTGTTTGGACAGATTGGGTTGTTGACTGCAGGAGTGACTACAAATCCGCGTGTGCTGCTTAAAGGAACGATCTCTGTAACGCTTCCTTTAGCTTTAGTGGGTATCACAATTACGATTGTAAGGGGAACCTTGCCGACCGATCCGCTTATATATTCTGCTACTTCAACTTTTGGTCTAAGTATTTTGGCTCCGCAAGTCATAACCTTTTCAGCAGACGATTTCTTACCTGCAATCACACCTCAACTCACTTATACAGCATTTGTTTCATCTAATCTACTCGGCACAGTTCGTGTGGGTCCAGAAAGCTTTGACGGTATTTTAGTTTCTGATTAATTGCAGAGCATTTAACCTCACTGGTTGCCAGTGGGGTCTTTTTTTAACCGTTCGCCCAATCTTCTAAGAAGATGATTACATATCTTATGATGTATTCTAAAATACGGAGGAGGTCTTCTCATGGGTGCAGAATTTGGCGGGGTTGGTGGCGCTTTTACTTCCACAGGCGCAATCTTAGTGTTGTTCATCTTGTTAGTTATTATTACGAGCGCATGCATATTCTAAAGATATAAAAAAGTCTGCTTCTGGCATTCGTGCTGGAAGCAGACTTTCTTTATGGTACTATTTCGATTTATGCCATGCAAAGCAAAAGTCGTTAGGATTCTACTCTCGTATTGAAGTACATAAAAAATGCTGATCGGGATTTCTTCCATTATTGTAGTATTAATCATTGTCGTAACGGTGGGAAGCTTTTATTTCTATCATGTAACCCCGAACGTGACTGTCTAACAAAGGGCTGCCGAAAGGTGGTCCTTTTGTGATGTATATACTCTTTAGCGAATTTATTGTGTGAGTTTGCTTTTTATTCACATTTAAATGCAATATATAAATTGCATTATGTAATAAATATATTATAATTCTGGTTATAGGGAGGGATAATAATGAAAAAAAGTAAAATGAATGATGAACGAATTGTATCTCAAAGAAGAACGATTCAAAGTGATGCTTATCAAATATTAGTATATTGTTTGCTGATTTCAGTACTGATTCAACAATTCATAATGAATGCTCCGTTTGAGCAATTTGCAGTCGAGTTTTTCTGTTTAATTGGTAGTGGAATATATATAACGATACGGCACTTGTCTGTTGGTGTTGATATTTGGGATTCCCGAAGAAACACAAATAAAAAGCTGCTCATAAACAGCATTATTTCAGGCGGAATTTGTGTTTCGTTGCTTATAGTTTTGGCGGGAGAAAGAAATGTATGGAGCATTATTTTAATCTTTGTATCTTTTACAATTGTTTATTTTCTTACACACCTAGTGTTACGGAATATAAACAAAAAAAGACAACAGCAAATCGATGATGAATTAGGTAGTGATGATACAGTTGAATGAAATGCGCGGATTTTTTATCCTCATCTATGAGCTTTAATTTTATCGGAGGGAGTTGAATACGCTGCTGAAAATATGGCACGTCGCAGATCTCCGAAAGGATAAGCACGAGAGCCTATATTTCCCTATGACCGTGATCTTTGAGCCAAGAGGCAATTGCAGAAATTTGGGGTATTCCTAAGGCGGCAGCATTCGCAAGCCACTATGTGCGTTCTTCTTACTCATTGTCCGATACTAGTAATTTTGTATTGGTTATTCCATATATAATAATAACTTTTAATGTCTTTAAACATAAATTCGGGGCCCTATCTCTAGGGCCCCTTTCATGGGAGAGGAGAAACCGGACGAAGAGCTTATGGGGAAACGTAAGCCTGCTCCGCGGTTGTCTACGACATTTGTGGTGTCGATAATTACATGATGTCCCTGGAAGCCCAGTCTTATACATAAGGAAGACTTATTTATCAGAATAGTCTTGATCTTTCCATTTTTCATATCTAGACAAATTTTTTATTTCATCGCGCAAATGTGTTACGATAGGCGTGGACTTATGCCCTTTTGGGTATAACAAACAGAGACATAGAGCGGGTGATTGACGGTGAGAGTGGTATCGGGAAGTGCAAAAGGAAGACCACTAAAAAGTGTGCCGGGAAGTGGAACAAGACCTACAACCGATAAGGTGAAGGAAGCTGTATTCAGTATGATCGGTCCATATTTTGAAGGTGGAGCGGTACTGGATTTGTTCGCAGGTACAGGTGGTTTGGGTATCGAAGCTTTAAGCAGAGGGATGGAAAGTGCCGTATTTGTAGATATGGATCCCAAGAGTATTGACACCATTCGTGCCAATTTGAAGGCGACTAATCTTGAAGTGAGTGCGCAAGTGTACCGAAATGAAGCAGGAAGAGCACTCAGTGCATTGGAGAAGCGGGGACGTGTTTTTGATTTAGTTTTTCTAGATCCTCCCTACCGATTGAAGCACGGAGATGAGCTGATGTTATCTATGGTAGAAAAAGGAATGCTGCAAGAGGACGCAATCATTGTTCTGGAGCATGAATCAAGTTATGCCTATCCTGAGGATATCCCAGGATTTTATAGGCTGCGTCAGGCCGTATACGGAGAAACGACAATTTCTATTTATCAGTATGAAGCTAATCCTTCTGTGGAAAGCGAGACTGATGAGGAGGTAGAGAATGAGTCAGCAAATTAGAAAAGAACGTGTTGCCATCTATCCAGGCACCTTTGATCCCGTGACTATGGGACATATGGATATTATTCGGCGCGCATCCAAGCAATTCGACCGTTTAATCGTAACGGTGCTTAATAATTTGAGTAAGAACCCGCTGTTTACTGTAGAAGAGCGGACAGAGCTTTTAAGACAGGCAACAGCTGATATTCCCAATGTGGAAATCGACAGCTTTAGGGATCTATTAGTCAATTATGTTCGTCAAAAAGATGCTCAAGTCATTGTACGTGGTATTCGTACCGTAACTGACTTTGAATATGAACTGCAAAATGCATCCATCAACCATAGTCTGGATCCGGATGCGGAAACGATCTTTATGATGACTAATCCGAAATATTCCTATTTAAGCTCCAGCGTTGTAAAAGAAATTGCCCATTTTGGTGGGAATGTGTCTGACTTCGTGACGCCTGAGGTGGAACGGGCGATGAAGCTTAAATTTAATCGAGCCGATGGCGAAAAGCGCTAACGAGATAGATCGTTGTGGATAATGCCAGTAGGATGATTAGCAGAAGCGATTGCAAACTAAGCAACTGAGGAAAAGAGCTCCATATGGCAGTTACATTAATGGTTCTGTTTGGTATGGATTGTGAATCAGCGAGCGCAGGCAAAGCGGCTTCACTTATTACTAAAAGTGGTTTCCATAGTAGCAGTGTTAATAAAAAAGCATAAACGCCATGCATCAGGCGTACGACAGCATAGGGGAGGAATCGGACATTTGCTTGTTTAAGCAACGTCAGCACCTGTAGCTGCGCGCAGAGCCCGCTCCAGCCTAGTGCAGCAGAGAGAAAGGCCAAGCCTAGTACACCTGATGCTCCGGCTCCGATGCTCGAGAGCCCTTTGCTTATAGCGTCGGCTCCTAAATGAATCTCGAGCAAGCTCGCTGGCAGAGCGGCTGGCAATGCAGGAAGTACCGTAGTTATGATATTGATGACCACGGCGAACATAATCATGTAACCGCCCACAACCATCAAATTTTGTACCGCTGTAGCTACTGACTCCCCAAGAAGTCTACCGAAGCTTCGGCCATCTCTTGATCTGGCTTCAGTGGCTGCAAATTGGACACGACTATATAAAGAAGGTCGTTTGGTATTCGTGCGTTCCTTTACAGAAGGCTGCGGATTGTCTAGCCGGCCATTTAAAAGAGCGTCTGTATAACTGGCCAGAAGTCCTGAAACCCAGTGGATAGCAAGTAGAAAGTAACCTGCTGTAGGACTATGTAGGAAAGCTACACCAATCACAATGAGCAGGGTTACTGGACTGGCGAAATGCGTAAGTGAAGCAAGACGAGCGGCTTCCTTGTCCGAAATGCTGCCCTGCCTATGAAGCTGCATTACACCTCCGGCCCCGCCGGGGAATCCAGCGGTGATCCCAAGCGCCAAAGTCCAACCACTCGCGCCAGGTAGTCGAAAGACCTTTTTCATCAATGGTTCCAGGAGCACTCCGAAACCATGTACGAAGCCCGAAGCGGTTAGCATCTCAGACAGCATCAAGAAGGGTAGAAGTGCAGGGAATACGAGTGTCCACCAGAGCTTTAACCCTCGGAGAGAAGCCTCGAAAGAGCTTTCTGGTGAGATGATGATGGCAATGGCTAACAGGATTGCGATCACCCCAGATAAAAAAGGTGTGGAGCGACTAGCTAGCCGGCGTATTTTAATATTGTTCATTTCTAGAATCACCTCTTCATAACTTAAGGCATAGCGGATGTGTTATCAATTTATGCAGAGTAGACAACCATCATGCCAAACCACTAGTCGAAGCGGTAATGAAGTTCAAACATTCAACTCCTAATTGTGCCGTGGGAAAGAAGGGAAGAGTAGTGAAGCAGTTGAAGCATCGGCCGGGATTCCGTGCCACAGCTTACCTCTTTACGTTTGTAGTTATCGTGTATGTATTTGTTTTTATGAACACCCCGTACATTGTATATCAACCGGGTAGTGCCTCTGAAGTTGCCCCTATGATTAAAGTGGAAAATGCTGATCCAGCTGAAGAAGGAACCTTCATGATGACTACAGTATCTGCTAGTTACGCTAATGTGGCGTTACTGGTCGCCTCTGTTTTTAACTCCAATTCAGAGGTTGTGCAGAAAGAAACACGGTTAGGAGATAAGTCTGAAGATGAGTATGCTGCGGAGCAGGTTTTTTATATGAACAGCTCGCAATCTTACTCCGTTCAGGCGGCCTATCATGCTGCAGGAATTCCGTATGAGGATGTTGTGGATTATTTGTATGTTTTTTCAGTTCCGGTTGCCAGTAATAAAGGACAATTCCAGCCGGGTGACAGAATCATAAGTGTAGAAGGCCAGAAGGTACCCGATCCAGAAGCACTTTCTGCTTTACTTTCAACCAAAAAAATCGGTGATCAGGTCGCTGTTGTTTTACAAAGAAACGGTAAGGAAGTAAAGGAACAAGTGACACTTGTCGAGATCAAAGATAAAGAAGGTTCTGCAGTCCGACCTGGTTTTGGAGTCACTATAGCCGCAGTTCAAAAGGTAAAACCTAAAGAACAAGGCAAAGCGGTCAGCTTTGTGGATACGAATGTTGGTGGACCTTCTGCAGGACTGATGTTCACTATGGAGATTTACAACCGGCTTACGCCTGGTGATTTAACCAAAGGTCATAGGGTTGCAGGAACGGGCACGATCGACGCTGAGGGTGTGGTTGGTGCTATCGGTGGAGTGAAGCATAAGATTGTTGCTGCGGATCGAGAAGGGGCGGAGATTTTTTTCGTTCCTGTTAAGAATTACGACGAAGCCAAAACGAAAGCTGATAAAATCGGCACATCTATGAAGTTGGTACCCGTATCGACACTGGATGAAGCACTGAAGTATATGGAGGAACTACCGGTCAAACCATGACCGGAGGTTCCAAATAATCGCGATACAGATCGGTTCTGTGCGGTTCTCGAAAAGCTCCTGCGAAAGCAGACGCGGCTTGAAGGTCTCGTTCAAGTTGTGGATGGGAGCACAGTGACGGCCGCATGATGATGGGTAAGGTTGCTTTTTGTTTCATCTCTTTAAGGAGAACTCGTCCACTTTCTCTAAAACCAAGGATTCGAATATATCCGGGCCCCTCCGCTAGTACAGAAGGGGTCATTTCTTCCTTTGTATGATTTAGCAAAATGTGCAGTAGTAGACGTTGCAGTCGTGTATGCGTATAACGCTTGCTCTTAAGGGCTTGAAGCAAACCCGAGATAGAGAATTGCTCAAGATCGGGCATAAGGCGAAGGATTCTATTCTCCAAGCCTTCATTCATGTCTTGGATGGTTCGTAGCTCGGCAGCGGTACGTGTAGAGAGCAGGTGACGGAGGGGACCTCGGAAATGCTCCAATTCCAGAGGACCTCTACCTGCTGCATGCTCTCTTTCTAATATGGACACGCTATATTCCGGCATGTATGCTGCTGGAGAGCCGCCTTCTTGCAGCAGCTTGCGAATAGCAGTGGCGCTTGCGATCGATGAGTCAACTTGCAAAGGATCATGGAATCCGGCTGCCGTTCGCGGAACGGTTAGCGGCTCGATCTTGCTATTTAGCCGCTGCAAGGCGATGAGATAATGCAAGCCAAGGCTGTTATTCGGCTGGCGCAGCAACTCGCCAGCATCGCCGGGACTCTCCTCTTCATGGAGAGTCCCTTCAAAGGCCACCGCCGCCGCTGCGCTGTACGCGGCGGGGAAGCTCGCTCCGAGCGCCATGCGGCGGCGGATCTCGCCCTGAAGTTCGCTGCTTTCCTCTGCCAGATACCTGGCCAGAGGAAGCAGCGAACCCAAAGTGCCGGCTTCGGAGCCGAAGCACAAGCTGTCCACGACTCCGGTCGCTTCCAGCAGTGCAACTGCTCCGAAGGCGAACCATTCTGCCGGCTGTACAGCATAGGCCACCGGCAGCTCAATGACGAGGTCGGCGCCCATTCGTAGCGCCATCTCTGTCCGGGCTTGCTTGCTTACCGCCGCCGGCTCGCCGCGCTGAGTAAAGGGACCGCTCATGACGACGATGGCGCGCTCAGCGCCAGATAGTCTTTTGGCTTCGGTGAAGTGATGGACATGTCCGTTATGTAATGGATTGTATTCTGCTATTATTCCAACTGTTGTCACTGCTGCTTCCCTCCGTATGTAACCATTATTTAAAATATAAGTAGAGATTAGTAGGATTAATATTTAGAAACTCAGTTCGCATATGCTGTCATTTTGATTTACACTAATAGTTATATCATAATTCTCTCCAATTCCTGAAACAATATAAAGGGAAAATGGTTGACAAAGGTATATAATACTAGGTATAATAAATTTTGTTTGTTTGGGAGTGATAAGTTATGCAGATTCACTTTCGCAAATTAGCGAATGCCGACGAACCGTTACATATTCACGATGTTGTGGATGTCAGCGAGGTAGTCAAAGGGCGCAAGGATATTCTAGCTGTTGCTCCGCTCTCAGTGGACCTTAAAGCGCTGCCCGCGGGAACCGATTGTGTGAACGTGGTGGGAAAACTGAGTGGAGATGTGGACATGTTATGTTCACGTTGTCTCACGGAGGTCAAAAGTGATTTGAACATTCCTTTTGCTGAGACTTTCAAGTGGCTTAAGCAGCCAGTTCTTCCAGATGATGACGAAGATGAGGAACTCATTTACGTCAAGGATGAGGTTGTGGATCTTATTCCTTATGTGGAAGAAAATTTCGTACTGCACTTACCGGATTCGGTATTGTGCAAGGCAGACTGTCTTGGTCTTTGTCAGAAATGCGGACAGAACTTGAACGAAGGCACCTGCAGTTGCGACAACACAGTGATCGATCCTCGACTCGCTGGGTTGAAAGACTTTTTCAAATGAAACATTACAACAAAACACATTCTGCTCTGAGGAGCAGGCTGACAGAAATATCACAAGGAGGTGGAACACATGGCAGTACCACAACGTAGAACGTCTAAAACACGCCGTGACAAACGTCGCACCCACTTTAAGTTGGTTGTGCCGGGCATGGTGAAATGCGAACAATGCGGAGAGTTGAAATTGGCTCACCACGTATGTAAAGTTTGCGGAACTTACAAAGCAAGAGAAATCATCAAACAATAGTTTCGGAATAAATAGTACTTCACTATCGGTGAAGTACTATTTTTTTTGAAATATAAGAATATATAAGTTTTACGCTATACATTATCCTTATATTTTTTGCACAAACGCTTACCGTCTATTAGGGACGCTGAGGCGTTTATGCTTATCCAAACATAAGCCGCCCAGAAGTCAATGCTTTATTTTTGGTGCGGCATGCTTTATACTACATATTAGTACCTGGTTCTAAATAATGTTTGAGGTTATTTGACCTAATATAACAGCGGCCATTCAAGCGGCCGAATGCTTTCTTTAAAATATAAGAAAGTATAAGTTATGCACCTATACTTGATGTCTTATATTTCTCGCTTAAACGCTTATCGTCCATAAGGACGCCGAAGGCGTTTATGCTTGGCACGTGCCAGGAGGTGAGCCGCAATCGAGCGGATGTCCAAGAAAGAACGTCAGCAACAGCTGCTACATATAATCGCAGGTAATCCTTTTGTAACGGATCGGGAGTTGACTCGTCAGCTAAAAGTTAGCATTCAGACGATTCGGTTAGACCGAATGGAGCTGGGGATACCGGAACTGCGTGAACGAATGAAGCAAATGGCAGAGCACTCCTATGATCAGGTGCGCTCTTTGCCTGCGGATGAAGTCATCGGAGACATTGTGGATTTACAATTGGACAAGAGTGGGATTTCGATATTTGAGATTCGCGAAGACCATGTGTTCTCTAGAAATGGGATCGCTCGTGGTCACTATGTGTTTGCTCAAGCGAACTCGCTTGCGGTTGCCGTAATCAACGATGAAATTGCTCTGACCGCTTCAGCCGATATACGTTTTGTACGCACAGTTCAGCTAGGTGAGAAGTGTATTGCCAAAGCACAGGTGCGGTCACTCGCCGGTAGGGGTGGCAAAGCAGAGGTGGACGTATTCACCTATGTCGGAGAAGAACTAGTGTTTCAGGGCCATTTTATAGTGTATCGGTCCGCAAATGATGAACACAGTGAAGGGGGTAACCATAGTGCTGATCGCCATTGATGCCATGGGCGGGGACAACGCTCCTGAATGTAATGTCGAGGGGGCGTTGTCCGCGGCCGCGGAATGGAAAGATACGCAGATTGTGCTCGTTGGTGACGAAGCCAGATTAGAGCCATTACTCAAAAACAAGCCATCTAATCTGACAATACGTCATGCAGGAGACGTCATTGGTTCTGATGAAGAGCCGGTTAAGGCAGTTCGTCGTAAAAAAGACTCATCCATGGTTGTAGCTGGACGAATGGTGCGTGAAGGTGAAGCAGATGCTATGATTTCGTCTGGTAACACGGGTGCACTAATGACCACAGGACTCCTCGTAGTTGGCCGGATGCAGGGGATTGAACGTCCTGCACTGGCGCCTATGATTCCAACGCTTGACGATGTTGGCGTACTGGCTCTTGATCTTGGTGCTAACATGGATGCGAAGCCTGAACATCTGGTACAATATGCGCTGATGGGCAGCATTTACCGGAGCAAGGTTCATGGTATTGCTAAGCCGCGTGTGGGACTTCTGAATGTAGGGACGGAGCCTGGAAAGGGTAACGAACTGACGAAAGAAGCTTATCCGCTGCTTGAGAACTTGCCAGGCATTCATTTTATCGGTAATGTTGAGGCACGTGACGTACTGACAGGGAATTGCGATGTGCTTGTCTGCGATGGATTTGCCGGTAATATTTTGTTAAAGTCTCTTGAGGGTACGGCGGGTGCTTTGTTCTCTTTGCTCAAGGAGCAATTTAGTCGTTCTCTGAAGACTAAGATTGGCGCGGCTATGCTGATGCCGGAGCTTAGAGCTCTAAAGGGTAAAATGGATTACAAAGAGCACGGTGGTGCACCACTACTCGGTCTTAGCGGATTGGTAGTTAAGGGCCACGGATCTTCTGACGGAAATGCAGTTAAGAATGCGGTAAGACAAGCGCGGATTGCTCTGCAAGCCGATCTTGTGCCAAGTATATCCAAGGAAATTAGCGGGAAGTGAGTGACGACATGAGACAGTTGCGACCGGTTGGAATTATAGGAACTGGGAAATATGTACCTGAGAAAATATTGACAAATAGCGATCTGGAAAAAATAGTGGAGACTAACGATGAGTGGATCGTCAGTCGGACAGGCATCCGCGAGAGACATATTGCTGCGCCTCACGAGGCAACTTCTGATCTAGCGTATGAAGCAGCACTCAAGGCACTTGATTCCGCTGGAATGAAAGCCGAAGATTTGGATCTTATTATTATTGCAACAGTAACACCTGATAGTGCTTTCCCTTCTACAGCCTGTATTTTGCAGGATAAACTGGGTGCTAAAGGCGCTGCAGCTTTTGACTTGTCAGCAGCCTGCTCTGGTTTTGTATACAGCTTAGCTACTGCGGTTGGCTTTATTCAGAACGGAATGTACAACAATGCACTTATTATAGGTGCGGATACTTTATCCCGCATCACAGATTATACGGATCGCAATACTTGTGTCTTGTTTGGTGATGGAGCAGGTGCAGTTATCATTGGTGAGGTTCCGGAAGGTCGTGGTTTCCAATCCTTTGATCTGGGTGCTGAAGGCTCTGGAGGGAACTTGCTTAAGCTAGAAGCCGGCGGTTCGCGCTTGCCTGCCTCTCAGCAAACCGTTGAAGATAAGAAGCATTTCATTTATATGAATGGCCGTGAAGTCTTTAAATTTGCTGTTCGTGTAATGGGCTCAGCTACAGAACGTGTGCTTACTAAAGCTGGTCTGGGTAAGGAAGATATCGATTTGTTCGTACCTCACCAAGCGAATATTCGTATCATTCAATCCGCTATGCAGCGTCTTGATTTGCCACCAGAGAAATGTGTAATCAATGTTGATAAATATGCCAATACTTCGGCTGCCTCCATTCCACTTGCGCTTGTTGAAGCGGCGGAAGAAGGACGTATGAAAGAAGGCGACACCGTCCTGATGGTTGGATTCGGCGGGGGCTTGACTTGGGGCGCATCTGTGTTGATCTGGTAATAAGCTAAGACCGTTATACGGGAAGGAGTTCATACTTATGAGTAAAATTGCATTCGTCTTTCCCGGTCAGGGAGCACAAGCAGTTGGAATGGGCAAGGATGTTTATGATGCTCTTCCAAACAGCCGTGCAGTGTTCGAGAAAGGGGATGAAGTTCTCGGATTTCCACTAAGTAAGCTGATTTTTGAAGGGCCGGACAGTGAGTTGAAGCAAACGGTAAACACGCAACCAGCGCTTCTTACAGCAAGCGTAGCCTATCTTGAAGCTCTACGTGAACAAGGTTTGAAGCCGGATTATGTTGCTGGTCATAGCCTTGGTGAATACAGTGCACTAGTAGCTGCGGGTGTGTTGTCATATGAAGATGCTGTAACACTTGTACGCTTGAGAGGCCGTTTCATGGAAGAAGCTGTTCCAGGAGGACAAGGTGCAATGGCTGCAGTGCTTGGCGCAGAACGTGAAGCGCTGGCAGCATTATGCCAAACTATCTCTGAAGAGAATGGTGTTGTAGAACTGGCTAACGTTAACTGTCCAGGTCAGATCGTTGTTTCCGGATCTCAGGAAGGCGTTAATGGTGTTGTGCAGCGTGTTAAAGAAGCTGGTGGCAAGCGGGCAATTCCGCTAGAAGTAAGTGGACCTTTTCACTCTTCTATGATGAGAGCTGCTGCAGATCGTTTGGCAGAAGAGTTGAAGAAAGTAACCTTCAACACTCCAAATGTACCTGTCATCGTTAACGTCACTGCATCACCGGTAACAGATCCCGAAGAAATTCGCGAACTGCTTGTTCGTCAGGTGTATTCTCCTGTGCTTTGGCAAGACAGTATTGAATGGTTGATTGCGGATGGTGTTGACACTTTTGTTGAGATTGGTTCTGGCAGTGTTCTGGCAGGTCTGATCCGCAAAATAGATAAAACAGTCAAAGTAATCAACATTAATACACTTGAAGGTGTCCAAACTGTTTTGTAAGAAATGGTTTAATATTTTGACAACAGCATCATGATTGAAAGGGGATTAGACTATGTTCTCAGCATTGCGGGGCCAAACGGCCCTTGTAACTGGCGGCTCACGTGGCATTGGTCGTAGTATCGCGCTTGCTCTTGCAGAACACGGTGTAAAGGTGGCCGTGAACTATGCAGGAAGTGAAGCGGCGGCACAGGAGACTGTGGCCCGTATTGTCGAGCTTGGCTCGGAGGGTATTGCACTCCGTGGAGATGTCGGCAATAGTGAACAGGCCGAGAGCCTTGTGAAAGAGGTTCTTAATACCTGGGGACGTATTGACATTGTTGTCAATAATGCCGGCATTACTAGGGACAACCTGATTATGCGCATGAAAGAGGAAGAGTTCGATCAAGTGATTGAGACGAATCTGAAAGGTGTGTTTAATTGCCTTAAGGCAGCAACACGTCCGATGATGAAACAGCGCTATGGCCGAATCATTAATATTTCCTCGGTTGTGGGCGTGACAGGTAACCCTGGTCAGGCTAATTACTCTGCAGCTAAGGCTGGTGTCATCGGTTTAACGAAGGCATCGGCTCGTGAGCTTTCTTCGCGGGGCATCACCGTCAACTGTATTGCTCCTGGGTTTATTGATACAGATATGACACGTGAGCTCTCTGAAGAAGTTCGCAGTGAGCTAGAGAAGGGCATTCCACTAGCTCGCCTTGGGCGTCCGGAAGAAGTAGCTATGACAGTTGTTTTCTTAGCTTCTGAAGGCGCCGCTTATATGACCGGCCAGACACTACACGTGGATGGCGGGATGTATATGTAATTCTCCTTTGAAAATATAAGAAAGTATAAGTTTCACACTATACTTTATCTTTATATTTCTTGCTTAAACACTTACTGTCCTTATAAGGACGCCGAAAGCGTTTATGCTTGGGAGAAATTACACTGTTTTAAAGATGAAATGTGAGGGATCAGGAAAGCGTTTTTTGCGGTCTATGGTATTTTGACCTCATATCTCGTATAATACCAAAAGAGGAGGTGAACCGGATGTCCGATGTATTAGAGCGTGTAAAACGCATTGTCATCGACCGCTTAGGTGCCGATGAAGCTGAGGTAACATTAGAAGCGTCTTTCAAAGATGATTTAGGTGCTGATTCTCTTGATGTAGTAGAATTGGTTATGGAATTGGAAGATGAATTCGACATGGAAATCTCTGATGAAGATGCAGAGACGATTACGACCGTGGGTGAAGTTGTGAAGTACATACAATCTCATACCTAGAGTCATATGATTGAGAGTCCCGTTCCAACTTGGGCGGGGCTTCTCCTCATTTATACAGCATTAAAGTTGTATTACAGGTTGCCATGTGCAGCTTCATAGGGATTATAACAGAACCGCAGAAGCTTTAATGATGCGGTGATCGCTGTTCATATAGTAATAATTTGCAGTATATAAGTACTGAATATAATGTATACAGCCTATAGATGGGGTGATTGTGTTTGAGTCATAGAGTGGTTGTAACCGGGATGGGCGTAATTACGTCACTGGGGAAAGACTTGGAGACGTTCTGGGATAATCTGATGAGCGGTAAATCAGGTGTATCGATGGTTGAAGCGTTTGATGTCAGCGAATACACTACGCAAATTGCTTCATCAGTTAAAGACTTTGATCCGGAGGCGCTTTTTGGCCGCAAGGAAGCCCGCAAAATGGACCGTTTTGTACAATTTGCAGTGGCTGCTGGTGAAGATGCATTGAGAGACAGTGGACTTAAGATCGGTGAAGATATCGATGCTGAACGGATCGGTGTATCTGTTGGTTCGGGTATCGGTGGTCTTGGTACTTGGGAAGACAATCATAATCTGTTGCTTGAAAAAGGGCCAAAACGGGTTAGCCCGTTCTTTATCCCGATGATGATCGCTAACATGGGTTCTGGGCAGCTGTCCATTAACCTCGGTGCAAAGGGACCGAATACGACTACAGTGACGGCCTGTGCTACAGGAAGTCATTCCATTGGGGAATCATTCCGTCTGATTCAACGTGGAGACGCGGATGCTATGATCTGCGGTGGTTCGGAAGCGACCATTCGTCCAACAGGAATGGCAGGATTTTGTGCAATGAGAGCAATGTCCACTCGTAATGATGAGCCGGAGAAGGCTAGTCGGCCATTTGATGTAGATCGCGATGGTTTCGTTATGGGAGAGGGCGCTGGGATCTTGATTCTGGAATCCCTTGAACATGCTGAGAAACGTGGAGCGAAGATTTATGCTGAGGTAATCGGCTATGGTCTAAGTGCTGATGCTCACCATATGACTGAACCGGATCCAGATGGTGCAGCTCGCTGCATGAAGATGGCAATCCGTGATGCTGGTATCTCTCCTGAAGATATTGATTACATCAACGCACATGGTACTTCAACGCCTGTAGGAGATCGATCAGAAACGGCTGCTGTTAAGAAAGCATTAGGTGAACATGCCTATAAAGTAGCTATTAGCTCAACGAAATCCATGACAGGTCATCTTCTAGGTGCTGCTGGTGGAGTAGAAGCTATTATCTGCGGACTCTCTTTGCAAAAAGGCATGATTGCTCCAACAATTAATTTGGACAACCAGGACCCGGAATGTGATTTGGATTATGTACCAAATGTTCCACGTAAAGCGGATCTTGATATCGTAATGTCGAATTCGTTTGGATTCGGGGGACATAACGCAACAGTTATTCTAAAAAAATATAATCAGTAAGGGGACAGCGCGGTGAAAGGAGAACTGAAGCAGTTACAACAGCAACTTCAAATCCAATTTCACGATTCTGTGCTTCTGAAGCAGGCCTTTACCCATGCATCTTATGTGAATGAACACCGTTTCAATCAGCATCAGGACAATGAGCGCCTCGAATTTCTAGGGGATGCTGTACTGGAGCTGACGGTTTCTGAATATTTGTACAATCTGTTGCCAGATCGACCTGAAGGGGAACTGACCAAGCTACGTGCCGCTATCGTATGCGAGCCTTCGCTGGTTAAGTTCGCTGAGAGTTTAGGTTTTGGCCGTTATGTACTGCTGGGAAAAGGGGAAGAACTTACGGGCGGACGTACTCGCCCGGCCCTGCTGGCTGATGTGTTCGAATCCTTCGTGGGAGCGCTTTATCTTGACCAAGGGCTGGAAACTGTACGGTCTTTTCTTGATAATCACGTATTCCCACTTGTGGAGACGGATGGGAAACTGCAAATGCAGATGACCGATTATAAGACGGAACTGCAAGAGCTAATTCAGCAGCACAATATGGGTACGTTGGAATATCGGATCATTGAAGAACGGGGACCCGCGCATGAGCGTGAATTCGTCTCTGAAGTGTTAATGACTAACCGTTCTCTTGGTAAAGGGAGCGGCCGCTCGAAGAAGGAAGCAGAGCAGCAGGCTGCAGCAGCTGCACTGTTGCATCTGAAAGAAGATGGTGCCTGAATTTTGCATCATGTGGACAAGCGGAGGAGAGCAGCAAAGGTCTGAATACCGGCGTTTAGGCGGAGCTCAGACCGTTGCTGCTCTTTTTCGAAAGAATAGCCAAGCTTCATTTTGAAGCTATTTTAGGCGAATAAACGCTATGGTATAATGGGTCAGAGGTGATAGGCAAGTATGTTTTTGAAACGGATAGAATTAGCTGGTTTTAAATCATTTGCCGACAAAACAGAAATGGAATTTGTGCGCGGAATAACGGCCGTAGTGGGTCCGAACGGAAGCGGCAAGAGCAATATTTCTGACGGCATACGCTGGGTGCTCGGCGAACAGAGTGCTAAATCACTGCGTGGCGGCAAGATGGAAGATATTATTTTTGCCGGTAGTGACGCGCGTAAAGCTGTGAATTATGGTGAAGTATCACTTACGCTCGATAATGAGGATCACACGCTTCCACTGGATTTCAGCGAAGTTACAGTGACTCGGCGTGTTCACCGCAGTGGTGAGAGTGAATATTTAATTAATAAGCAATCCTGCCGACTAAAGGATATCACAGAGCTGTTCATGGATACCGGTATCGGGCGTGAGGCTTATTCGATTATCGGACAGGGTCGGATTGAAGAGATTCTGAGTACTCGTTCCGAGGATCGGCGAGGCATCTTTGAAGAGGCATCGGGTATTGTAAAATATAAATCGCGCAAAAAAGATGCAAGTCGAAAGCTTGACGACACGGAGCAAAACTTGCTTCGTATTCACGATTTGATTAGTGAGCTTGAGGATCAGATTGGTCCCCTTAAGGATCAATCGGAGAAGGCCATTCGCTTTAAAGAGCTTCGGGAACAACTGAAGCATCAGGAAATTTCAGTCTATGTGCATCAGATTGAAGGCATTCATACAGCTTGGCAGGAAGGTAACGCTAAGCTCGAAACTTTAAAGGATGAGCAACTGGAATTATCTACAGTTGTCTCAGCCCATGATGCCAAGCTGGAAAGCGGACGTGCTGAACTGCGCGCGTTAGAAGAACAGATCGAGAAGCAGCAAGAGCAATTGCTCCGTTATAGTGAAGCTTATGAGAAGAGCGAAGGTTACGGGGAAGTGTTGAAGGAACGCAAGCGTAATCTTGAGAGCAACCGTGAACAGTTAATGCTCACATTAGGTTCTGTAGGTGAGCGTTCTGCGGACCGACAGCGTGAGCTTGGGGATTTAGAAGCTAAGCTCGAAGCGTCCCGGCTTAAGCTTGTTGAGCTTCGGAAACAGATCGAAGCGGAAGAGGCAAGACTCGAAGGTGTCGCTGACGGTATTAGTCAGAGCCAGGAGGAGAAGCTGAAAAGTGCTCTCCTGGAGTTAATGAACCTTATGGCGAATGCACGTAACGAAATTCGTTACGCGGATCAACAGAAGGAGAACCTGGAGCGTCGTATGAGCCGCAGTGAAGAAGAAAGCGGCAAATGGACTGCACGGCATGAAGAGCTGTCTGCTAACCAGAAAGGGCTAAAAGACAAGATTGCCCAGCTTGGAAAAGAACTAAGCAATCTTCGTGGTGCTTATATTACTGAAAGTGAACAACTTAGTAAACGTCAGAAGCTGATTGAAGAGACGCAATCAGGTCTGAGAAAATGGGAACAGAAGCGGGAAGCACAAGTCTCCCGTCACGAGACCATGAAAGAAATGCAGGATGATTTCGATGGCTTTATGCTTGGGGTTAAAGAAGTTCTCAAAGGAGCTCGTAAAGGACAGCTTAACGGTGTGCATGGTGCGGTTGCTGAACTCATCTCCGTTCCTGAGAAGCTGGAAATGGCTGTTGAGACTGCGCTGGGTGCATCGCTGCAACACGTGGTTATGGATAATGAGAGCGTGTCTCGTCAAGCGATATCTTTCCTGAAGCAACGTCAATTGGGACGAGCTACTTTTCTACCACTCGATGTTATCCGGCCACGCCAAATTTCCGGTAGCGACCGAGGAATGGTGGAAGATGCTGAAGGTTTTGTTGGAATTGGTTCCGAACTCGTTGGATACGATGATAAGTATGCAAGTATTGTTGGCAGTTTGCTTGGCAATGTAGTTATTGCTGAGAGCCTGGAGCAGGCTAATCGCATCGCCGCTAGATGCCAGTATCGTTATCGTGTGGTTACGCTAGAGGGTGATGTAGTCAATGCCGGGGGCTCCATGACTGGTGGTAGCCAGCATAAGAAGAACAATAGCTTACTTAGTCGTAAACGCCAGCTGGATCAGCTGAGCAGTGAGATCGAAGAGAGCGAGCGTCAAATTGTTAAGCTGAAACAAGGCATAGCCAGACTTCGTGAAGAGCAGGAAAACGCTAGCGTGAAGCTAGAGGACCTGCGCCGTGATGGTGATGAGAAGAGACTGGAAGAGCAACGTGTTTCTGGCGATTTGAAGCAGCTTGAACAGGAGCTGCGGCATGTGCAGGAACAAGTGGAGAGCACAGGCGCGGAACGTAGTGGCTTTGAAAGTGAGGTCCGTACGCTTGAGGAGACTCGGAAACAAGCCTCTGCTGAGCTTGAACGTCTCGAGAAGGAAGAGAAGGAAGCTCATGAGGGTATCCGTAATGCCGAATCGGCGCGTAAAGCGAATGAATCCGCTAAGGAAGAGTTGCAAGGTAAGCTGACCAGTATGAAGGTTTCGGAAGGCAAGCTCGATCAGGAGATCTTCTCCTTGGAGGAGCAATTACGTCGTCTAAGACAAGATGCGGGTTCACAGGATAAAGAGCTGCGCCAGAATCGAAATCTGTTACATACGATCGAACAGGATTTGGCTAGTAATGCTTTGGAAACCGTGAAACAGAAAGAAGATTTGAATAGTTATCGTCTGAAGAAGGAAGAGACAGCCGGTACTTTGGATCTAGCTCGGGCGGAACGTTCAGTGTTAACCCGTAAGCTTGAGCTAGAGGAGGGCAAGACCAAGGATCAGCGTCAGGCACTTAGAGTCGTGGAGGACAAGCTGCGTTCTACTGAAGTTTCTGTGGGTCGTCTCGATGTTGAACTTGATAATATTCTTCGTAAGCTGAGTGATGATTACGAGCTAAGCTATGAACTAGCGAAGCAACGTTATCCTGTGCCCGAAGATGTGCCTGCCGCACAAGCGGATGTACAGCGTCTGAAACGCAGTATTTCTGCATTGGGCGAAGTGAACTTAGGTGCGATTGAAGAATATCAGCGTGTTCATGAGCGTTACACCTTCCTCAGTGGACAAAAAGATGACCTGGTCGAAGCCAAGACTACCCTGTATCAAGTTATCCGTGAGATGGAAGATGAAATGTCCAAACGCTTCAAACAGACCTTTGATGCGATCCGTAAACAATTCGGTACGGTATTCTCGAAGCTGTTCGGAGGCGGTCGAGCCGATCTCATGCTTCTGGATCCAGAACATATGCTTGAAACAGGTATAGATATCGTAGCCCAACCACCGGGTAAAAAGCTTCAAAACCTGCAGCTCTTATCTGGTGGGGAACGCGCCTTAACTGCGATGGCCCTCTTGTTCGCCATCCTGCAAGTGAAGCCGGTTCCGTTCTGCGTACTGGATGAGGTAGAGGCTGCGCTAGATGAAGCGAATGTCGTACGTTTTGCACAGTATTTGCGTGAGTTCTCGGAACAAACGCAATTTATCGTCGTTACACACCGCAAAGGAACGATGGAAGAGGCGGATGTGCTCTACGGAGTGACGATGGAAGAAGGCGGAGTATCTAAGCTTGTCTCTGTACGTTTAGAGGATGAGGAAGCAGAGATCGCTTAACGGCTTGCCAAAATGGTGATTTTTTTAAGTATCTGCTTTCGAAGCGAGTTTTGTACGAAGTTAAATCAATGAAGTGTCGCTCACAAAACTTTTAGGAGGAAACAAATGAGCTTTTTCAGGAAGTTAAAAGAAAGCATTTCCGGCAAAACGGAAAGTGTAACCAAACAATTCCGCGACGGATTAGAGAAAACCCGTAAAGGCTTTGTCGAGAAGGTAGCAGACCTGATTATCCGCCGTAAAAAAATAGATGAAGAGTTCTACGAAGAACTGGAAGAAATCTTGATTGGTGCGGACGTAGGTGTTAATACAGTAATGACACTTGTCGAGGATCTGCGCGCCGAAGTGAAGCAAAAACGAATTGAAGATGCAGCTGAGCTGCAACCCATTTTGTCCCGTAAGCTCATGGAATTGCTGCGCGGCGATGACGATAACAGCCTGAAGGAAAATCCGGATGGCATTACAGTTATCTTGTTCGTTGGGGTAAATGGAGTAGGCAAGACGACTACGATCGGTAAACTAGCACATCGTTACAAACAAGAGGGTAAAAAAGTTCTTTTGGCCGCAGGGGATACGTTCCGTGCCGGAGCGATTGAACAACTCGAAGTTTGGGGTCAACGTGCTGGCGTAGACGTAATTAAGCAACAAGCTGGCTCTGACCCAGCCGCTGTTATGTTCGATGCTGTTCAAGCGGCTAAGCAGCGGAATGTAGATATCTTGATTTGCGATACGGCAGGCAGACTTCAGAATAAGAGCAATCTGATGGAAGAGCTCAACAAGATTTTCCGCGTTATTCAAAGAGAAATTCCTAGTGCTCCGCATGAAGTACTGATGGTGCTAGATGCGACCACAGGTCAAAATGCGCTTACTCAGGCCAAGCTATTTGGTGAAAAGAGTGGGGTGACAGGGCTCGTCTTGACGAAGCTGGATGGTACAGCTAAAGGCGGAATTGTAGTAGCCATTCGTCAGGAAATGAACTTACCAGTGAAGCTCGTAGGGCTCGGAGAAAAGATGGAAGACTTGCAGCCATTTGATTCTCAGCAGTTCGTGCATGCTCTTTTTGCCGGATTAATTGCTGAGGAAGAGTCAGAAGAATCGGAAGAGTAAGTGTAATCCATCCCTACACATGATCATAAAGAAGTCATATTTACAAGGAATGTCCTCGAAGCTATATTTAGTTTATGAGGGCATTCCTTTTTTATAAAATATTTGTTAGTTGTTAATGTAGTGACCTCTAAGGAATTCTTAAAAAGTACAAATGCATCGCGTAGGGTATCCCTTTAAATAACAGCTTTCCCTCACTAATAAGCCTCCAGAAGCGATATTCTATAAATGAGGTACTGATAAATAAATTCCACTGCCCTATAATTGCACCTACAATAAGTCCTGCATTTACGAAATGATCTCCCTGTTCATTCTTTTGCAGTTGCAGAATTAAGGATAGAATGTCTTCGTCATAGTATGTTTCGGGTACATTCGTTAGCTGACCTTTGGACCAGACTCGAAGCATATCCTCAGTGTTGCTGATTTCTTGCCACTCCAGCTCATACTGTTTTCTCTGCGCGGAGGTAAGGGGTTGCGTATTTTCGGTGTTTTTGATAATAGTTTGCACAGCTTCGTTTGGGAGCTGACCCAGGGACTGGGGAGATAAGTCCATGCTATATTGTTCAGTAATCCCGGGAAGCTCCTCATAAGCTTCGATTGGATTTATAACATAAATAGGTTGCTTCCTCTCACTAAGAACAGAAAGTGCAAATCGTAAACCTGTCTGATCATGGGAGTTGTTTCCGCACCAAATAGTGATTTTTTTGTCCTCGGGAATTTCTTTTAAGGTCTGAATCATGGCTCCCAGTGTATGCTGGGGATTGAGATGATAACCCTGATCCGGAAATCGTTCCTGAAACCATAACTCACGGGCTTGACACCCTTCATCATTAGGTAATTTGCACAGCGGTCCAGCAGAGAACGTCTCATTAAATGAAAGTACTCTTATTAAATGACGACTGCCTACACGACTAAGTGCTACCTTCATCGAACCAGCTTCTGACAAGCCAAATAAAAGAAAAATATGATCCCGCCTAGCCTCTTCCTGCTCCATGGTCATAGTATATTTGTGATCCATTTGTTCACTCTCCTAACGCTCCAAATTATACCATATAACTGAAATCACCTTCCCAGACAACTATATAAAAAATACAACATATGAAAAATTCATAATAGTAATGCTTGTCACTACTCCTGCATACAATTCAATGAAGAAACTACATTTCAGCTCCGGCAACCTATATAAGAGAGAAAGGAAGCGATTCCAAAACACGGAAATATTCAGAGATCGCATTTCTCTGTTATATATATTGACATCGGTGATAGGATTTACGTATTATGGGAATACAAAACAATATTTTCTTGGATATTTTCAGAAATTAAAGTATGACTTGTTAGTAAAGATAACATTTATCGAAAGGAGTCGGGCTCATGTCCAAATTAGATCCTCTGCCAGGTCTGTCTCCGTATCCGCTGCAACATTTTTTCGATGAAATGTATGCAGATAAGAGAAATGTCCGGCCGCATTACAGACATGTGAATCGCATGTTTTCCGGAATGAGCTCCGAAGAGCTGCAGGGTAAGCAGAATTTGATGCAGCGCAGGATGATGGAGGAAGGAATTACTTTTACGCTATACAATCCGGCTCAGGATCATCCCATGGAGCGTACGATTCCCTTCGATATGATTCCACGCATTATTCCTAAGAATGAATGGGAGAGGCTAGAGGCTGGAATTATTCAGCGTATCACGGCTTTGAATCTGTTCATTCATGATATCTACCATGAGCAGTACATCGTAAAGGATGGAATAGTCCCAAGGCGTATGATCATCTCCAACTGTTATTTCCGGCCAGAAATGGCTGGTCTAAGGGTGCCTGGTGGAGCCTACATCACTACCTCGGGAATCGATCTGATCCGCCATCATGATGGGCAATATTATGTGCTTGAAGATAATCTACGAACGCCTTCAGGTTTTTCATATCTTTTTAAAGGCAGAACCCTTATGAATCAGTTGTTTCCTGAATTGTCCTTTGCCAGCTCCATCCGAGATGTTGATCATAGCTTGAATCGCTTCTTATCCGTTCTACGTAGTTTATCACCCTCACGAAAGTCAGATCCGGTTATAGCACTCCTTACACCTGGGGAATACAATTCTGCTTATTATGAGCATGCTTTTCTAGCACAACAGATGGGTATATATTTGGTTGAAGGACGAGATTTGGTTGCAAAGGATCACAAAATATATTTGAAAGAAATGAACGGACTTCGCCGCGTAGATGTACTATATCGCCGTTTGGATGATGATTTCATCGATCCGTTAGCTTTTCAGCCGGATTCACTTCTAGGGGTGGCGGGTCTGATGAATGCGTATCGGGCAGGGAATGTAGCGATTGCTAATGCCCCGGGGACTGGTGTTGCTGATGATAAAGCGATGTATGTCTATGTACCGGATATGATTCGTTATTATCTGAATGAAGAACCGATTCTTGGGAATGTCCCGACCTATTTGCTAGGCAGGCCTGATGAACGTTTATATGTCCTTGAGAACCTATCTGAAATGGTTGTTAAGGAAACCTCTTTATCCGGGGGATACGGAATGTTGATCGGAAGCGAAGCTACGAAAGAAGAACTCGCTGAATTTCGAATGAAGATTATCGCAGATCCGGAACGTTATATAGCACAGCCTATTATGTCTCTGTCCAGAGCACCTGTATTGTCTGGTGGGACTATGGCACCGAGACATATCGACCTTCGAGCTTTTGTATTAATGGGTGCTGACCGTAAGCCACATGTTATCCCTGGGGGATTGACACGGGTGGCTATGAAAGAAGGGTCTTTGGTCGTAAACTCCTCGCAAGGTGGTGGCGTAAAAGATACTTGGGTCATGGCTTGATACAACCTAGTGAGGCTTGTTGATGATTAACAAAATGCAGCATCAATTTGTTAAATAAGGGAGTGGCTGGAGATGCTGAATCGAAATGCTGAAGCTTTGTTCTGGATCGGCAGATATATTGAAAGGGCAGAGAATCATGCGCGGCTAATCAATGTTCATTATCATATCCAGCAGGAAGAGGATTTTCATGAAGAAGGACATAAATGGTCAAGGTTAATCGATGCGCTAGGCGTTCGAGGTGAATATATGCAGCAGTTCGAAACCTTTTCTGAGCAGGATGTCCTATCTTTCATCACACTTGATTTAGGCAATTCTAATTCATTATTCTCTTGCGTACATCATGCCAGAAATAATCTGCGAACACTCCGTCAGCAGCTTCCAAGTGAATTATGGGATGTTGTCAACAGCTTCAACCTATGGCTTGGTGAGCGGTCTGTTGCAGATATTATGAGCGGCCCACATCAGTTCTATCAGCAGGTTAAGGAGCGTACAGCCATGTTTCTCGGAGCAGAGCAGTCGGTAATGCTTAGAGGGAATGAGTGGCATTTCATTGAAAGTGGACGGTTTCTAGAGCGGGCAGAGAATACAACTCGTATCTTGCAGGCGGTCATTGCCTCATGCCGATTTAAGGAGCTTGACGCGGTTTATACTCAGTTGCAGGCGGTGCTTAAATCCGTTAGTGGGTACCAGGCGTTTCGCCGTTATTATGCAGATGCTATGTCCCCGGAGAGCATTTTAGATTTCTTGATTGCGAATCCCAAATTTCCGCGTTCCATTCGTTTTTCTTTTCATCAGCTGGAAGAGCATTTAGCAAAGCTTGAACTAGATCCCTCAGAGAAAGGTTCAGGTCATGAGAAGGTTATCCGGCAAGCGGGTAAGCTAAAAGCAGAGCTGGATTATATGGAAAAGGAAGAAATGTCCGGCGAGCTAGTGGAAGATGTGCTTAAATCGCTGGTGATATCCTGTCAGAAACTTGGTAAAACAATGGAGGGCGCCTTTTTTCGGCGAGAAGGAGTGTCTGTATGAAGATTCAAATCAATCATACCACCACATACAGCTATCCAGAGCCGGTTACGGACAGTGTCAATGAGATCAGACTCACGCCACGTACGAATTATCGCCAATCCTGTTATCACCATGAAGTGGATATTTACCCGCCAGCCAATCTATTAACCTATGAGGATTTCTTCGGGAATCGGGTCCATGCCTATTCGGTTAATAAGCCGCATACGGAGATGGTAATCCACACTAAAGCTACTGTAGTTACACTGGATAAAGCTCAGGGGACAGATCTCCCGAGAACATCTCTTGAAGAACAAATTAGATTGTTAAATGACGAGGGATTTCAGAACCGTTATATTGAGTTTATATTGCCGACTCGTTATACCGAGGTGACGCCTGAATTAGTGGAGTTTGCCTCACAGTACCCTTTTAATGAAGCAGAGGATATGTATGAATGGATTCTTAAATTATCTGCGACGATTTATGAACAGTTCACCTATGACCCTGAGGCTACAAGTGTAAATACTACGGTAAAAAAAGCACTGAAGCTTAAACGCGGTGTATGTCAGGATTATGCTCATCTAATGATTGCTGTCTGCCGTAGTGTCGGTCTGCCTTCCAGATATGTAAGTGGATATCATTTTGTTGGTGATCTGCAAGGGAGTAATGCTAATTTTGAGCAAGCTTCTCATGCTTGGGTGGAGACTCACATTCCGGGTACAGGTTGGCTTGGTTTCGATCCGACAAATAATGTTGAGGTCAATTGGCGCTACATTAAGTTAGGTCACGGACGGGACTACAAAGATATTGTACCTGTAAAAGGTGTATATCGTGGTGGAGCGGGCACTCTGACCGTGAAAGTGGATGTGCGGAAGTTGGACAATTAGATGTATAGATCTAGATGAAACTCTCAGTTCAAGTTTTTGAACGGGGAGTTTTTTTGTGAAGATGATTCCAGTGTGCATGTATTTGGGTAATCTTGATCCATAGTACATCACTAAGAGATCTTAAGGGAGAGATTACATATGAGTCCAAACATAGCTAAGAAACAAAGATTCATTGGAAAAACAGCAATTATAACAGGAGCGGGCTCAGGAATTGGTCGGGCTACCGCTATTAAGCTGGCGAGGGAAGGTGCTAATGTAGCGCTTTTTGATTTGAATCTTGAACGTACCTCATCTTTGGCGGATAAGCTGAACAAGTTTCGGAAAGATTGCGCATTGGCCATAGAGGTAGATACTTCAGATGAAAAAGGGATGGAGGAAGCCGTTCGCAGGACTGTCGAACAATTCGGCGGCTTAGATGTAGTATTCGCTAACGCGGGAATCAATGGTGCGGTGGGACCAATAGAGGAACTGAGCCTGAGTGATTGGGAGCGCACGATGTCGGTGAACTTGACGGGGACCTTTTTGACCTTGAAATATACGATCCCTCATCTGAAGGATAAAGGGAAAGGTAGCATTATCATCACTAGCTCCATCAATGGGAATACTAGATTTGCCAGCTTTGGGTGGTCTACGTATAGTACTACCAAAGCTGGACAGGTAGCTTTTGCCAAAATGGCTGCACTTGAGCTAGCTAAGTTTAAAATTCGAGTGAATGTGATCTGCCCCGGGGCGATTGCTACCAATATAGATGAAACCACTGAAATGAACGAAGAAGTAGAAGCGATCGTCATTCCGATTGAATTTCCCGATGGTGCGCAGCCGCTGGCGGATGGGCCGGGTAAACCGGATAATGTTGCCGATCTAGTTTCTTTTTTGGCTTCCGATGAATCTATTCATATTACAGGTGCGCAAATTGTGATTGATGGAGCAGAGTCCTTATTGTCCTAATTTAGAGATCGCTTCCCGGTATCGTTCATACCAAACGTTCCATTCAGCTTTTCGTGACTCCAGCGTCGTACCATCCAGAAGATGCTGGATCACGTCCAGACATACATGCCAGCCAGCTAAATCTCGGGGTGTGTGTGGCGTGAGCGTTCGGATCGTTTCATTCAAGACGAGTAAACATCCTTCTGAATTTGGATATAGCTCAAAGCGAACGGAATCTTCAGCCCACGTAAATTCAAGAACAGATTCATGTTGCAGGGCGGTAATCGTCATTTCCTCAAAGGTGCCGTCTTGCATATCAAACTTGATTAATCCCCCTTCACGCAGGTCTTCAACACGTAATTCAGTGAACCATAAAGCAAGCTTCTCATTCTCTGTCAGAAAGGACCATATTTCTGATGCGGGATGTTTTAGTTGACGTTCGAAACGAGCGACATAATGATCATCTGCTTTTTTGAGGTTAGCTATCATGTTATATTTCTCCTTTGGACTACTGCTGTAGTCCTTTTTTTATTGTTTAGGAAATTATACAATACAAAAAAAATGTGGATAACTCCGAAGAAAGAGGAAGGAGGGGTGAACGTGAAGAAGCAGGAGACATGAAATAAACGAGGAGTCATCCGTCAGATTCTAAAAACCGAGCGGACCTTATATCCTCCGAAATGCATGTTTTAGTCGAGCCTACGGACAAATGTAAGCGAAAAACCGAATACAAATGTGCCGCCAGTAACGTAAATGAGCCAAATGTATGCGGAAAATCGAATACAATGTGCCGACGGTAACATAAACGAGCCAAATGTATGCGAAAAATCGAATACAATGTGCCGCCGGTAACGTAAACGAGCCAAATGTATGCGAAAAACTGAATACAATGTGCCGCCGGTAACGTAAATGAGCAAGCGCTGTTATTCGCCCCAGATCACCCGGGAAGGGGCTTGTTATTAGGGAATAAGTGCAATACGGTCCGTCCCTAATATATGTGCTCATTTCATCAAAATAAAGCCATTCGGTCCGTAAGCGGAACCTCACTACGAAGGTGTATATGGATACGAGTATGGAATTACGGATGTACTCAGCTTGTAACTCTACCTCCAAGGACGACGTCAGGCGTTTTTCTTGTTGAGTTGAGGCTTATTAGAACGAGTATAACAATTGTTCGCATGAAAAAAAACTATTGTACGGTTTGGTTAGGCGTCTGTAATATGTTGCGGACAGGGAGCAGAGAATGATGGTGTAGCAGAATGAATTGAATTTGCGGAATGGGGACTCTTGAATCCTGAGCGATCTGCGGAGGCGAATATGAGGATGCGCAGACTTTTCGGACTGCATAGCTCTTATTTCCACAATTTCTATTAAAATAGGGTGTATTTGCGTGAATAGGTGCAACTGAGTCCGATAGTATAGCAAAATAGCCTGAAATTGCGAAATAAGTGCTCCTTAGTCCGAACGATCTGCGATGACGAGGAAGATTCATAGAACGGAGAAGGATCGCCTTTTATAAGAATGCATTGCGGCAGTTTGATGTAAATCTACAGTTTTTTATGCTAAAATAGACGCAATTCTGCTTACCATACTTTTGCTTAGGCGGGATAGATCATAGTAGTGGTATTGGTGAAGGAGGCTGCGTATATGGGGATGATGTCCTGGCTGGTTGAGCAGCGGATTCAGGAATCTATGCGTAATGGGGAATTTGGAGATTTACCTGGGCATGGCAAGCCACTGGAGCTTGAGGATTTATCGGGCGTGCCAGAAGAATTGCGCATGTCTTTCAAAATTATGAAGAATTCCGGGCTGGTGCCCGAGGAAGTATCTTTGCGTGCAGAATGCGTTACCCTCGAAGGGCTGCTTGCTGCCTGCCACAATAGCGGAGGCCCTGAAACTAGTGAAGGCAAGGCAATTCGGACAAAATTGTCTTTGAAAAGGCTGCGTCTGCAAGAGCTTCTGCGTGAACGAGGCTTAGATAATAATCCTGCTTTTATGCAATACAGTGTTCAAATACACGAACAGATAATTAGGGAAGAAGAATAACGCTTATTAGGGTCCTGTTGTATGGACATGATGATAAATAGTGTGAAATAAAAGCAGCTCTTAGTCCATAAAGAGACGAAAGCGCTGCCTTTTTGCGTGCTTCGTTTCACAAGTGTCATTTTACTTGCTTGAAATATACCCATTCTGGATCACCATCGTCTAAATTCTCAATGATTCCGCTTCTTACAAATCCTAGAGAAAGACACACTTGCTGCATGATCGTATTGGATTCATTGGTGGAAGTAAACAGCTTGGGGGTTGGAGAGTATTCTTCAGTGTAACGAATAAGTGCACCGGCAATGCCAAGACGTCTGAAATTGGGATTCACAATTACGAGCTGAATAAAACAGCATTCGAAAAAAGTGGTATCGTAACAAGCAAAACCGACAGGCTCACTGTTAATCGATGCTACAACACATTGCTCATTTAGAATATATTGTTCGATTTTAGGTTTGCGAATTTCGCTGCCAATGACCATGCTATCGATCTTGCTGAGCATAGATAAATCTGAAATAGTGGCTTTAGTTACGAGCATTTTAGAAAGTCTCCTTTTTTATAATATAAGAAAGTTATACTTGAAATGGTAAGTACAGATTGTCTTGATCTTTGGAGTTTTTTCGCACATGATGAATAGGGTTTAGACCACATCAAAGGAAATCATAACATATTATTACAAACGATGGAGAGATATAATGAAACAGCTTCCAATAATACAGGTGCTTCCAGACCTGAAACACATACTTCGCTCAACAAGGGCGGCTGTTCTGATCGCAGAACCCGGTGCGGGCAAAACAACTGGAACGCCTCCGGCATTTCTGGACGAGCCATGGATGGCTGGTAAAAGCATTCTTATGCTTGAGCCTAGAAGACTTGCCGCTAGATCAGCTGCAACTTACATGGCTTCCAATCTTGGAGAAAGTGTTGGACAGACGGTAGGTTATCGGATGCGGAACGACACTAAGGTAGGCAAGAATACACGAATTGTTGTAGTGACTGAAGGTGTCTTAACGAGGATGCTTCAGAGTGATCCATCGCTAGGGGATGTGGGGCTGATTATTTTTGATGAGTTCCATGAGCGTAGTCTACATGCGGATCTGGGACTTGCTCTGGCGCTGGAAGCACAGGCTGTGCTGCGTGATGATCTTCGGATTCTGATTATGTCAGCAACACTAGATAGTGAACGGGTCTCGGTTATGCTGGGTGATGCGCCAGTGATTGATTGTCCGGGACGAACCTATCCGGTGGAAACTATCTATACCCCAACTACAGGAAATCTTCCGATTGAAAAATCGGCCACAGCCGCAGTGAGACGTGCGCTTGCTGAACAGCCGGGAGATGTACTTGTATTCTTGCCGGGTGAACGGGAGATTCGCAGAACCCAAAATGAGTTGGAACATGGAAAACTGCCTGTCGGGGTAGTGCTTCGTCCTTTATACGGACAATTACCACAGGCTATGCAGGATGCTGCAGTGGCTCCATCCATAAACGGCGAACGTAAAGTCGTACTAGCGACCTCCATTGCGGAGACAAGCTTGACAATCGAAGGTGTGCGAACGGTAATTGATACAGGGCTGCGTCGCACGCAGATTTTCTCTCCGCGTACGGGAATGCCAAGTCTTACGACGGTTCCGGTATCGAAAGCCTCTGCCGATCAGCGGCGAGGACGGGCCGGGCGGACAGCTCCGGGCGTATGCTACAGGCTGTGGAGTCAGGAGGAGCATAATCGCCTTCCGGATGACAATGTGCCGGAGATTATGGAGACGGATCTTGCGCAGCTCGCTTTGGAGCTGGCGCTGTGGGGCGTGCGCGATCCTGCCGCGCTAGCTTGGCTTGACGCGCCGCCCGCTGCGCCTTATGCGCAGGGCACCGCGCTGCTGCGCCAGCTCGGCGCGCTGGATACCGGCGGCGCCATCACGCCGCACGGCCGCAGTATGGCCGCGCTTGGCGCGCACCCGCGAGCCGCGCATATGCTGCTGCGCGCGGCAGAGCTTGGCGCAGCACCGCTCGCCTGCCGGCTGGCGGCGCTGCTGCAAGAGCGGGACCTGTTCAAGGGTCCCGCGGCACTAGATTGCGACCTCACGCTGCGCGTAGAGGCGCTGCTCCGGTTCGAACGCTCCGCCGACACGGGCGGAGCGGACTCTGCGGCTCTGCGCGCGGTGGTGCGCGAGAGCCGCAATTTCCTGGCGCAGCTGCAAGCAGCGCCGGGCGGGACCGTGAACGAAATCAGCCTCTGCGGGCTGCTTCTGTCGTTCGCCTATCCCGACCGGATCGGGCAGAAACGCGGTGATGGCGCGTTTCTGCTCTCCGCCGGTCGTGGCGTGGCCATGCGGGAAGGGCAACCGCTGGCACGATCCGCTTATATTGTGGCCGCGTCTGTTGACGATCGAGCCACACAAGGTGCAATCTTGCTGGCAGCTGAGCTAGAAGAAGGACAACTGCTTAAATATCATATAGATCACATTACAGAGGATTCTGACGTGCATTGGGATAAAGAAAGTGGAAGTGTGAAGAAACGCCGTCGAACGATGCTTGGCGCTCTTGTCTTAAAAGAAACGTCACATGAAAGACCCTCCTCAGAAGAAACAGCGAAAGTACTGCTAAGTGTAATCGCAGAGGATGGGATTGATATCTTACCGTGGGAAAAGGGACCTCTGCAGCTTCGTGAGCGGCTAATGTTTATGCACGCCTTACGTTCAGATTGGCCGGATGTCTCTGATGAAGCATTAATTGAGATGCTTGATGAATGGCTATTACCTTACATTCACGGTATGCGTAATTTGCGTGACCTTCAGCGAATCCCGTTATCCCGGGCGCTTGAGGGGTTGCTGGACTGGAATCAGCGACAGCTTCTTGAACAGGAAGCGCCGACACATATAACAGTTCCTAGTGGTTCGCGTGTGCCCGTGGACTATGCTAATCCAGCTGCTCCCGTACTGGCTGTGCGTTTGCAAGAGATGTTTGGACAGTTAGACACCCCTAGAATTGGAGGGGGGAAGGTACCTGTTTTACTTCATCTTTTGTCACCGGCAAGAAGACCGATGCAGGTGACTTCTGACCTTGCAAGCTTTTGGCGTGGTACTTATTTTGAGGTTAAAAAGGATCTAAAAGGACGTTATCCTAAGCACTATTGGCCAGACGATCCCTTGCAAGCAATTCCGACCAATCGAACACGTCCCAATAAATAATAAGGTCCTTCGTGCACTTGAAATTTTAATTAGATGTTTTGTCTTCAGCTTACAGGGTAATTAACTAGCGAAGACAATTACTAAGGAGGGCTTCAAGTGACTAAAAAAATCGTAGGTATCTTTGATACAGAACAAGAAGCAACCAGAGCAATTGAAGGACTTCACAATCAAGGGTTCAGTAATGATGAAATATCAGTAATCACACGTGATCGTGATGAGCTAAGACATATTTCGGATGATACAGGCACAAAAGCTCCCGAGGGTGTTGCAACAGGTGCAGCTACAGGCGGCGTATTGGGTGGTGTTACCGGACTGCTAGCAGGTATCGGAGCGCTCGCAATTCCGGGGATTGGTCCTATTCTGGCAGCGGGACCTATTGTGGCAACGTTAACAGGTGTAGCCGTGGGTGCAGGTGCAGGTGGCTTAGTTGGTGGCTTGATCGGTCTTGGCATTCCTGAGGATGAGGCAAAAGAGTACGAAGGATACGTTGATAGTGGCAAGATCCTTGTGCTTGTTGAGGATAATGGACGAGGGTATCAAGCGCATGATGTGTTCCGAGACAATCGCTCACTAAATGCTCAGCGTTACGAAGGCGTCTATAACGAAGACACTCGACTAGGTAATTCGATGGCTAACAGAGCAGACCGAACGGCTGAAGTTTACAACCGCGATAAAATCTAAAATGTTAATCGACCTACTTTTACTATAAACAATCCATTAAAGACTGCACCTCCTAGCGATAAGCTGTGAGGTGCAGTCTTTAATATACATGTGGTATGATATGGATAATAATCCAAATTCTAATTGAGAATTTGAGAAGTAACTAGCAATCTTATACTTAGAGGCTGATCTTAAGGAGGGCGTAGATGAAGATATTTGTAGCCGGTGCGGCGGGCGTGATTGGACGGCTATTGCTACCTAAGTTATTAGAAGCGGGGCATGAGGTTGTCGGAATGACCCATAAAGAAGAAAATAGAGCATTTATTGAGAAGTGTGGAGCACAGGTGGTAATCGCGGATGTCTTCGATCGAGAGGCCATATTTGCGTCCATTAACAAAGCACAGCCAGAAGTGGTTATCCATCAGCTAACTTCACTAAGTCAGCGGAATTTCTCAGATAATTCCAGGATAAGAATAGAAGGAACACGAAATATTGTGGATGCATCTCTTGCAGCTGGCGTGGAACAAATCATTGCACAAAGTATTTCATGGGCTTATGAAGCTGGAGATGTGCCAGCTACGGAGGAAACTCCTTTAGATCTTAAGGCTTTAGAGCCTCGGAGAAGAACGATTGAAGGTATATACTCACTAGAGAAAGCAGTTGCCGAGATCCCCAATTATGTGATCTTGCGGTATGGAATGTTGTACGGCCAAGGAACATGGTATGACACTAATGGCTATATGGCAGAGGAAATTCGTCAAGAACGAATGACAGCGACAGATGCCGTTGTATCATTCCTACATGTGGAGGACGCAGCTAACGCAGCGGTGCTTGCTCTGAACTGGCCTTCAGGCCCTGTGAACATCGTAGACGACGAGCCTGCTAAAGGATTGGATTGGTTATCAGCTTATTCAGATACCATAGGTGCTCCTGCTCCTAATGTTCAAGAAGGCAGAGCAGGATGGGAACGGGGAGCCTCTAATACGAAAGCTCGAATGGATTACGAATGGAGTCCACTTTACCCGTCATGGAGGTCAGGATTTGCTCGGAGCTTGAATGTCCAGAGTGAATGAATTCAGCTACTGAAAGGAAGTGCAGTATGAGTTTACTTCTTGTGATTTTGTTCTTTATTGGTTTAATCATGATGATTAGCAATCAATATGCGATGATCAAGAAAATGGACGAAATGAATGAGTCACTAAGTGAAATTAATAATAAACTTGGCTAGCTAAAGTTGAAAAGGAGTGATGACGTGGGGGTAATAAAAAATTTCTCTCTAGTGGTCGTGAATTTAATCGCGGATCTATGGTTTGGAATCGTACGAAAACCTGAATTTTATGATAATCACACGGTTACTAGAACAAAGAGAGGGTACGTCCTATTTGTAACGTTAGCAGGTATTATCGCTGTGGGAACCGCCATTTGGCTATGCTCTAGAATTTATTGAGGATAAGACTGCCAATAGGCAGTTTTTTTTATTATAAGGTTTCTTCTTATATATTGGACTTCCAGATGCAATTACACTTGCTGTAGTTTAGTAAATAATCATTATAAGTGTTTATTACCAATCATTTACTTTAAGAAGTGATACTATAGAAAATAGAAGGTGAAGTATCAGCGAGGAGGAATTGTACATGCAATTAATGGGATGGTCCGAGGATGAAATATCGTATGAGCTAAGTAATAATTATTCAATTCGTAAGGCTGAATCGGAAGAGTGGGGAGTGTATTGCTCCATTTATTATAATATTCAATATATTGGCTTTTTTAGAGAAGATGGGTTCAATTCTACCCAAAAGAATGCTTTTTGGATCTATAAAGGGGAGGCGAAAATAGGTGGAGTAAGGATGTCACCTAATCGGATCTATCATTTATTTGTTATTCCACCCTTTAACGATACATTTGTGGTGCTTAAACTTCTAAAAAAGCTTTTGATATATTGGTCTGACCGAACGGAGCCTATAAAAACATTTGAGGTTCTACCGGATCAAGTTCATTTATTTGCGCGGGCAGGATTTTGGCCTGATGAATTCAGATGTCGCTGGATGCAGCGTCCTACAGATCATTTTGAGGTGGAATGGAACGAAGAATTTAGAATTGAAAGTCCACAGATCGAAGAGGATGGAAAAGGAGCTAAACGCTTTATTCTTGAAGATCAGATCGCCGAATGTAGCTACGCTAGCTTTGCCGGAAGTCTCGAAGCGACCAGAAGAAAGCAATTTTCCTATGAAGATTTTATTCCAAGTGAAGAACCGAATTATACGAATGAAGGATTACTTACCGCGTCAACGCTTGTGTATGATAGGAAATCGGGACAGTTAATTGCGAATTGTCTCTTGGGCTTACAAGGAGATTACGCAGCAGTTTATAGTATTGGTGTAATGCCCGGTTATAGAGGCAAAGGGATAGCGACACTGATGTTGAAAAGAGGACTAAGTCTCCTTAAAGATAAGTATCCTTTCCTTAGATTATATGTCATGGAAGGTAATGATGCGGAGTCTGTTTATACGAATCTAGGATTTGTTCCAGGAGTACAAGAGATACAGAGCATGTATATTCCAGTGAACGATCAAGCATAAACGTTTCTGCGTTCTTCTATGGGCGGTAAGCGTTTAAGTGAGTATAGGCGGGGAATTTATAATTTCTAAAATTAATAAAAGGGCTGCCGGAGGGCAGCCTTCTTCATCCTATCTAGGCATGTGAGGTTATGGGAAAAATGAAATGTTTAGGTAGTTCTTTTAAAAGTGGACGTACAAATAACACATCCTCACTCTCGGGAATAAATTCGGTCTCCATGTGATCTATATTGAAATCTGGTGTGAAATGAAAATGAATAACCTCCGTTTCAGGTGAAATAATGCTATTCAATATCACGTTGATATCTATGTGTGAAGTACTGATAATATCAAAAATATGAAGCTGATGCTCCTCATGTCTAAAGATCACTACGACGTCAGCTTCTTCAATATAGTAAAAAGAATCATGGAAAGGAAGGATAAAATAAAACAGCAGCTGATGTTCATTGTTTACAACGCTGAGTATAGAGGACACCGGAACTTTTTCTTCAGCGAATTTTTTTATCATGGTGAAATCAACGGAGTTATTCATAGATAAGGGACGCACAGAGAAGATTTTAGACGTTTGATTTCTAAGATTAGAAGCGTTAATCGAAAAGCTGCTTTCTTGCATACGTTCAAATCCGAATTTAGGATAAAAGTCCAAAGCACTGTCGTTTGCAAATAAGTAAATGAAGTCAAATTCATGTTCGTATTTCGCGATAATATGATCTATTAATTTCCTGGATAATCCTTGCATGCGATAATCAGGATGTGTCATTACAGTGCCAATTTGAATGGCGTTATACTCTTTTTGATTTATGAGAATCGTCATTTTGTTTATGGACGCATTAGCGATCACATGGTCCCTATCGATGTAGGAATAACAAATATACTTGTCACTCCAGCCTCCTTGTTCATACCATGGGGAAAAATCAATCCCGAAGATTGATTTAGCTAAGGAATTAAAGCTTTCTTTATATTTTTCGATATGCTTATAATCACTGACCAATTGGTAATCACTCATAAGTATGCCTCTTTTCCAAAGTGTTTTTCATAGTCACGTTTAATGGTTATATCTTACTACATGGTTATAAAGTAATGTTTATTATAAAAAAACAATCCCAATATTATTTGGAGGCTAGAAAATGAGAGAGATAGATTATAGCAATTATTACTGGAAAGATGACCAAATTAGATTGCGTTCAATACAAGAAGGGGATTGGGAAGGTTATTATACGAACCGATTCGATACTCCAGCGCGGCGACTCTTACAATGTGCAGTTGAACTACCACCTACCATTGCCGAAGCCAAAAATTTTGCGGAGACTTACGCTGAATTCTCATCGAATAGACTAATGTTTACGATCGAAGATTTGCATGGTGAAAATGTTGGCGGCGTAAATCTCAATAGCATTGACGAGAAAAATGGTACGTTCAGCATAGGTGTGCAGGTGGATAAAGATCATCGAGGTAAAGGGTATGGAACGAGAGCTATAACCATCCTCTTAAAATATGCTTTTTTCGAGCGACGGCTAAATAAATTCAATGAATGTGCGCTTGAAGGTAATGAAGGTTCTATAGGGATGTTAAAGAAAGTCGGCTGCGTGCAAGAGGGCGTGCGGCGGAAAGTCATTTACACGAATGGGCGATATTATGATTTGATATTGTTTGGATTGACGAAGGAAGAATTTATGGAACAAAACGGAGATGAGCAATCATGAACACAATCGCTGGATTAAGGGATTTTCGAGTGGTATAGTCCGTTCTACAAAATCCTGAATCCGTAAAGCTCCCATTATGTGGGAGTTTTTTTGTGGATTTTACTTACTATACTAGAGACATAAAATGTAAGTTTATAGTCAATTATTTGATTTGTATTTTTAATTGTAGATATTTGGAAAGCGTTTTCGTATTGAATGTTATCCGCTATTATAAGAGGGTAACTAAAAATATGAACGTTCAGTGTAATATAGCATCTAAGGAAAAGAGGGCTACATATGAATATTTTAATTATTGAAGACGATCCCAGCATTCAAATGCTGCTAAAATTGAGCTTAGAGGTGGAAGGGTATCAGACGAAAGCTGTAGGAACGGTGACTAAGGCATGGGATGAACTTGCAACATGGTCTACCGATTTAATACTGTTAGATCTTATGTTACCTGACCGTTCCGGGTTCGAGCTTCTTCAAATGCTTCAACAACAGTATAAGTCAGTCCCGGTAATCGTGCTCACCGCTAAGAATGAAATGAATGATAAAATCCTTGGCTTTCAGTTGGGAGCAGACGATTATCTAACGAAACCTTTTGAGACAAGGGAACTTATCGAGCGCATTAAGGCAGTTATGAGACGAATGAAGATGGTAGCGCCTCCTGAAGTGATCAAGATTGGACCTATTGAAATTGATAAGAATGGACGTACTTGTAAGATAGGGGAACAATGGCTTAAGACAACTAGTAAAGAGTTTGACTTCATGTGGCTCTTATGTGCTCATCCTAAGAAAGTTTTCACTCGCGAAGACTTGCTTGATCAGGTCTGGGGTTATGATTATTATGGGCATACAAGATCCGTGGACATGGTGGTAAACCGTCTTCGGGAGAAAATGAAACCCAACGAGCATCTGATCGCCACTATACATGGGACAGGCTATAAGCTGGAGGTATAGAAGATGGGGCTGCGAAATAAAATGTTTATTCAGCATGCCGTTACGATTGTTATGCTGCTCACAGCGATGTTTTTTATCGTTAATTATACGCTTAACCAAAGTATGATTAAAAGGGATACTCAGACGTTAAGTCAGTATTTTGGCTTGCATCGTATTGAGGCATTGAAGATTGTCAGTGATCAGAAAATTAATATAGAACAATTATTTTCAGGTAAGTACGCCCCCTTTATTGCGTCGCATTTGGCGTCAAACAGCAATTTTCAAGTACAACTATTCGCACTAGATGAGACGATTGTTGGGAGCAGCAGCGATAAAGAAAACTTACTTAAACGTAACGATATTCAGAAAGCGCTTACTGGTAATGCTGCCACAGTCATAACTGCAGGTGAAGGTACACAATATCTAATTTACTCAGTTCCCTTCTGGTATGAAGGAGAAATTGTGGGTGGATTTCGATATTTATTGGACCTCCATGAGAATTTGCAGACATTAAACCAGATGCGCACATGGTTCATCGCTGCAGCTGTAGGATGTTTAATTTTTTCGCTTATGGTCAGCTATTCATTCTCATCTTTGTTGGTGAGGCCTCTACATGCCTTGCAGCAGGCGCTTAAGCTTGTATCCATTGGCGATTTTAGCAGAAAGATACAGGCGAGTAGTCAGGATGAGGTAGGAGAATTAGCCAAGGATTTCAATCATATGTCGGATGCGCTGCAACATCATATCAAAATGTTAAAGTATGAACAGGGAAAGCAGAAAGCTTTCTACGACAACATAACTCATGAATTAAAAACACCATTAACTTCGATTATCGGGTTTTCGGATTTAATTGAAAGAATGAATAAGAAGGATGATATACAGGAATGTAATACCTATATCCGTAAAGAGAGTACTCGGTTGTTAAATATGGTTGAGGATTTGTTACAGACCTCACTGATTGGTGATGAGGCTTGGCGTATCAAGCTGGAGTGTACTGATTTAGGGGCTGTCATTATGGATAGTCTACGTATCTTAGAGCCGACCCTTCAAAAATCCGCGATTGTTACCACGCTAAAGATCTCATCTTGTGAAGTGAATTTAGATCCCAAGAGAACTCAGCAAGTTCTATTTAACGTGATTGATAACGCTATTAAGCATAGTGAATGTACAAATCTCTATATCGAGTTAACGGAGCATGGGGACTGTGGGCTGGTTCGTATCATAGATAACGGGAGAGGGATATCACAACAATTGCAAAGTATATTATTTCTACCCTCGGCAGAGAAACAGGATCGTATTATTTCAAACGAATCACATGGGTTAGGATTACCTCTATGTAAACAGTTTATGGAACTTCAAGGAGGGAGTATCGTCATTACTAGCTCGGAGAAGAAGGGGACAGAGATTCAGCTGAGATTCCTCTTAACATAACAAATGTAAGCGCTGTTACAAAACTGATACAAATTTAAAATTCTTCTGATATATGAGGAGGTTAAAGTAAGTGCCAGAGGATAAGAAAGGGCTTTCATGGTTTCGCCTCATCTTGTTACAAGTCATCATAGGCAGTCTGCTAATCGGCATGTGCGCTTACACTTTTCGAATACCTCTTGATGAAGTACATGTTGTACCTCGACAGGAGGATCAACTTGACCGGATTGCTGGCGTTCCGATGCGCGTGGATATTACGTATCCAGGCCTAGGGACGATATCCATTGAGGATCCGAAGGAATTGCTGAAATTGAGATCTACTTTTTCCGGGTTGTTATCATCAGGAATGCAGCGTCCACAACAGTTAGTTCCGAGACTTCTGTTGACGGGAACGATGGCCTATCTGGATCAAGAAGATATTCCTTTTCAAGTGGAAACGAATGCGTTTCACTTCGGTGCAGAGTCAGTTAATTCGCTTAATGTAAGTGCAACTATCCGCAAGCTGCAAAGTACACTCATCGATAAGATGTTAACAACGTCGAGTATTGGATCTGCTGTGGAAAACAAGATTAATGATGTGTTCACACTACAGCAGGGAGTACTTACAGCTCTCACTCAGGTTGAGAGGAAGGCGTTGATATCGCAGATTCGTGCAGCAGAGCGTATTATCGATTTCAGCCATTTTGATGACTTACAACGTACACCCGATGCTCACTTTGTCATTCAGCTCACGAATGATTATCGAGTGAAAAAGCACTGGATCCATGTGGATCGTTATAACGGCGCTTACTTCGTGGTCTATGACCTTCTGGATGAGACCAATCAAAGAGTCTATTTCAAACTAAATAATGCCTCATACTGATCTTGAAGGGATGGTTTAGTCTATGGCGAGAAAGAAAAAAAACAGTAAGTCAGTCATTTTATTGTCAGTCATAGTAGTTGTGTTGGTAGCGGGGTTCTTCATGTATAAATCAGGAGTATTTGGCGGTAAAGAAATGAAAAAAATCACCGTATATTCCATTTTTCAAGAGGAAGAGGCTCGTAAAATTCTGGATAAATTCAAAGCTGAAACTGGAATTGACTATGACATCCTACGTTTACCAAGTGGAGAAGCGGTATCCCGTGTACAGAATGAAATGTCGAATCCACAAGCCGACTTTCTGATGGGAGGGCCAGCGGATTCGCACCAAGTACTGAAAGAGGCAGGTTCATTGGAAGCTTATGATTCTCCGAATGCTTCTGACATCGCTGACAATATGAAAGACAAAGATGGCTTCTGGACAGGGTTTTATCTAAATCCAATCGCTATAGGTATTAATGAAGAACGTTGGAAAGAGAAATATGGTAGTGATCCATACCCTGAAACTTTTAAGGATTTGCTTGATCCTAAATTCAAAGGTGAAATTGGTATGTCCGATCCAGCAACATCGGGTACAGCATATACAGCAGTAGCTTCTTTAGCCCAAGTATGGGGTGATGATGAGATGTTGAACTATATCAAACAGTTGCTGCCTAACCTTAAGGAAAGACCTAAGTCTGGCATTGAGCCCATTCAGAAAGCTGCTAAAGGGGAGTATACAATTGGCGTGACTTTCCTAGGCGATCAATTGAAGATTAAATACCAAGGCAACCCAATTGTTAGTGTTGTTCCAGAAGCAGCAGGTTATGAAGTTGGAGCCTTATCCATTGTTAAGGGTGGGCCTAATACAGAGGCTGCGAAGAAGCTTATGGACTATATGCTTACCAATGAACCGGGTGAGTTGTATACGCAATCTGCATACGCAGTATCCGTTAAAGCATCAGTACCGATTCCTAAAGGTGGCATTGATATTAAAACAACGAAATACAACGATGCTTATGATTTGTTAAAAGCAGCATCGCAGCGTAAAGAGTTGCAAAATGCATTAAAAGATTTGAAATAAAAGAGCCAATAGGGGTATTGCAGGGCTGTACCATATATGATGACTGTAATGCCCCTCAAATTGGATGGCAGAAAGGTGGGAGTCGCCCCCTATGAAAGAAAAAAAAGGCATTGGGGAGTCGATCAACAGGCTCTTTAAAGATCCGTCGTCACTCGTACTTGTACTGACTAGCTTTGCATTTCTCATTCTATTTGTTATTTATCCGCTGGTAATCGTTGTGTTTACATCTGGATTTGATAATTGGGCAACGTTTTTTAGTAAACCCCGTTATGGAAAAGCGCTATTAAATACGGTAGTTAGCTCATCATTATCCGCTTTTACAGCAACAGTGTTTGGATTTATATACGCGTATGCAATTCACTACAGTAACATCAGAGGAAAGAAGTTCTTTCGATTTATAGCCTTTATTCCATTATTAGCTCCTTCGGTTATGAGTGGTTTAGCATTCCTATTGCTTTTTGGACGTGGGGGAATGATCTCACAATGGTTAAATACCAACTTTAATTTTGAGCTTGATTTGTATGGATTACCGGGGTTGTGGATTGTTCAAACGATATCCTATTTTCCACTTGCCTACATGACTATAACGGGTGTGCTCCGCGCTATATCACCGAATCTGGAGATAGCAGCACAGAATCTTGGAGCTAGAGGATTCAAATTATTCAGGACGATTACGCTGAAACTTGCACTTCCAGGTGTTATTAACGCATTCTTGCTGGTAGCGATTAACTGCTTCGCTGACTTCGGAAATCCAAAGCTAATTGGTGGTAACTATTCACTTTTAGCAGTTGAAATTTACGGAGAAATCATTAATAACGAGGCAGGACTAGCTTCGGTCATGGGGATTATCTTAGTAATTCCTGCACTGATTGTATTCTGGGTTCAGAATAAGATTTTATCTAAAGGCTCCTACTCAACGATAACTGGTAAGCCGGTATCTGGTTTGAAACGGATCACTACGTCTAAGAAGACAGATGCATTACTTTTCTCTTTTAACAGTTTAATCTCATTGTTCATTATTTCGATGTTTGCGATCACCATTCTTTTCGCCTTTACGAAAAACTTTGGTCGAGATAATACATTCACACTGGATCATATAATGAAAGTTGTCTTTAGTTCATCTAGTCCAGCCGTTTTGAACAGCTTAGTGTTATCGCTAATTAGTGCGTTGCTGGCGGTGGCTCTTGCATTAGTGCTCGCCTATATAGTAGTTCGCAAACCTTTTCCAGGAAAAAAATTACTAGATTTCAGCGCGGTTCTTCCAATTGCGCTTCCAGGAACATTCGTTGGTCTTGCGCTGATTGTTGCGTTTAGTAAAGGTCCGATTGTTTTGCAGGGATCTGCAGCATTGATAGTCATTGCGATGTTACTTAAACAGATGCCTGTAGGTTATCGCGGATTGACTGCGTCTTTTAAACAAGTGGATAAATCGATCGAAGAAGCAGCCACCAATCTGGGTGCGAGTAGCCGTAAGACGCTAACAACGATTGTATTTCCAATGTTGCAAAAAACCGTCGTAGCGAACTTTGTCTATGCGTTTATGAAAAATATGAATACTTTGAGTACGATAATCTTCCTAATTACCCCTAAATGGGTTGTTGCAGCAGTATCGATCTTTAACTATGCCGAAACGGGAACCTATTATTGGGCAGCCGCTGTGGCAGTGGGTTTGATGGGTGCAACGCTCGGAACACTGGGAGTGATCAAGTTGATCTTCCGTTCCAAAGTGAAAATATTTGATTTCTAATGATTTTGAAGGGAGTGGGCACGATGGAATCCAACATACTACTAGATTTGAAAAATGTGAATAAAGTGTTCGGCAATAACCATGTCTTGAAAAATATCAACCTAAAGATTGAACGGGGGAAGTTCATTACCTTCCTTGGTCCGAGTGGTTGTGGGAAGACGACTTTATTACGTTCCATCGCGGGTTTCTATACCATCGATGATGGTGAGGTGTGGATTGACGGGAATTTGGTTAATGAATTACCTCCATATAAAAGGGGCACTCCAATGGTGTTCCAGGAATATGCCTTGTTCCCGCATATGACGGTATTTGATAATATTGCTTATGGACTAGATATTAAGAAAAGACCTGAAGCAGAAGTACAGGAACGGGTAATGGCTGTTATGGCCCAGGTCAAATTATCCGGACTTGAAGAGCGATATCCCCATGAAATGTCAGGTGGACAACAGCAACGTGTAGCTATGGCTCGTGCCTTAGTGATGAATTCGCCGATTATTCTCCTGGATGAGCCACTAAGTAATCTAGATGCTAAATTACGTGAAGAGGTACGCGTTGAACTGCGAACAATTCAACAGGAACTTGGACTAACCGTAATATATGTAACACATGATCAATTGGAAGCTTTGTCGATGTCAGATCAGATCGTTGTTTTTAATAAAGGAGCTATTGATCAGTACGGTACGCCGCATGAAATATATTATAAACCTCGTACACAATATGTAGCTGATTTTATTGGTTCTACCAATTTTATTGAGGCAGTAGTCATGCAAAGTAAAGAGGGTACGGCAACAGTTAGCTACGGCTTTGGAGGGGATAATGTTACTATTACTACAGATGAAAAGCTGACAGAGGGTGAGGAAGTTCTTCTGAGTGTTCGCCCCGAATCATTGCGACTAAATCATCCGGACATTAGCGGATTTAACATCATGGGAGTAGTCCAATCCTCGATGTTTCTAGGAGAAAAGGAAAGATATTTCCTTGCAGATCAATGGGGCAAAGAATGGATTGTCGATGCTTATGATATTGGTCAAAAGACTTTCGATGGTCAAGTTCGGATGAGTGCGGCAATAGACAAAATTCATATTATTAAAAAGGTTAGTCCGTAAACTGAAGTAGATGTTCCAAAAAAGGAAAACAGTCGTTTTCCTTTTTTGGCGTATCGTTTTTTTATAGAACGGCGGCTATAGGCTAGTTTAGCGGGAGGAGACGTTCTAATTGAGAACAAAGGTAATTATCCTGTCATTGGTTGCGGTAACAATACTTCTTCTAATATATTTCTATCCTGGCCAGAAAAGCAATCAGCCTCTCAAAGTATATGTAATTTTTCAAGAGGATGAAGCGCGTATTCTGTTGGAGAAATATAAGAAGAAGACGGGACAGTCTTATGAGCTTATTCGCATGTCTGGCGGTGAGGCAAGCTACCATTTGATGTCGATCAATAAGACAGGCATTGATGTTGTTCTCGGTGGGCCTGCTGATCTTCATGAGCAGCTCAAGAACAAAGGGAAATTAATTCGCTATTCATCACATGTTGCTGATGAGATCCCCGACATCTATAAAGATAAAATGGGCTATTGGACAGGTATATACATGGGTGCATTGGCTATTGGTGTAAATGAGCAGGTCTGGAATCAAGATCCTCAGCTTGTAGCTTTACCTCTTCCGGAACGCTACGAAGACTTATTACGTCCCGAGCTCAAGGGGAAAATTGAAATTCCGGACCCAGAAACCTCAGGTACAGGATACACATTGCTAGCCTCTCTTGCACAAGAACGTGGGGAGGAGCAAGCTCTAGCATTGGTGAGTGCTCTTAAGAAGCAGAGTTCATCAACTACATTCTCAGGAATTAGTTCTGCCCAGCGGCTTGCAGTAGGTGAAGTTGCTGCTGTTATCAGCTTTATGGGCGACCAGCTTCGATTTAAGAATTCGGGATATGCTATACAATCTTCTATTCCTCCACAAGCTGGATGGGAGATAGGTGCAGTGTCGATCTTGAAAGGTGGGAACAACGTGACTGCTGCTAAGCAGCTGGTAGATTTTGTACTGTCAACAGATGCTCAGACAGATTATATGAATTCCGCATTTTCCTTACCTGTGATGCCGAATATTAAGATCCATCCGCTATTGTCTTCTGTTAAGCTGGAAAAATTAATGATTACGTATCGATTCGATATCGCTGCTGCGAACCGAGAGGAATTACTCGCTAAATGGCATGAGGCCAATAAACGCTAAGGGATTGTTCACTCATTATTCAACGGCCATCGAGAACTTTATGGTTAAGTTCTCAATGGCCGTTATTTATTACTCGAGAAAACCAACTTTCATCATATGAAAAATTCACAATAGAAAATCACAAAATAAACAACTCTATCTAGTTACTTTCAATAAATTCATCATCTATCCCTATTAAATTTCTATACAAATCGGAAAAAGTGAACCCACTACCACATTTCAGGTTGTGAAAGTTGGAAAATAGTGCTTATACTAGAGTTATAGAAGGTAAGATTAACCAAAAAAAACACAACATGAGGAGGGTTTATATGGCGTTTATGATTGCTCAACGGGCTTTTATCAAGGTGTATCTTATAACAATGGTAGAACAACATCGCGGGTATGGATACCAAATGCTTGAGGATTTACGTCGAGATTTCAAGGCACATGGATATTCCCCTCCACAGAGCGAAATTTATCGCGCGCTGCATGAGCTGGTACAGCAAGGAATTTTATATCGTACTAAACAGCTAAAAGGGAATGACCCGAAGGTGGATTTTCAAGAAATCGTCTTATACCATTTCACAACTGATGGAGAAGAGAAAGCGAAGCTATATAAGAAGCAGGTGAAGACGGATCTTGATCGCTGCTTAGGTATTTTGAACAAGGCGGTTGCGGATAACTTCTAGAACTGGAACTATAGTTATATTTTCAGGATGCTCTCACCCTGTTATAATGGTTACTGCCGGATAATTGCAGTATATACTTGGAGGTAACAAATGATGGATGAACATATGAAACGTCGATTGGACAAACAACGTAAGCTATTCAGCCAACTTGGCATCACTCTAGATGCTCTAACCATACATGAAAAAGAATTCAGTATGAAGCTTCGTGGTTACGATGCGGAGGAAGTGGATACATTTTTAGATAGCGTAATCAAGGATTATGAGCGTTTTTATGCGACAATTGCTGATCTGATGGATAAATGGCAAGAACAGCAGCTGGAGATGCGAGAATTAAAATCAGAAACCAAAGCCACAGAGGTTATTCAGGTCCCAGTACTTAGAGGCATCGACCCAAAGGAATTAGAAGAGGTCATTTTAAAACTAGAGACCAATGTCCGTCAGCTTAAAGAAAAGCTTCCCCAAATTGAAAGCTATTTATAACTCGTGGATTTTTGAGTTTCAGGAGCTGCGCTTGACATTTATAAATTTACCATTGACGAGTTAGCAGTTCATGATTTATGATATGTTCATAAATGATCATTTATATTTTAGTGGCGTGTTACCGTTAAGGGCATGAGCCAAGGATTGTCTTCATCTCGATGAGACATTTCTTGGCTTTTTTTGTTCCTAATTGACGATAATATGGGAAAGGAGTGATGAGCTTGTCGCGGGAGATCGAGCAATTTCAAGTACAGCGTGTGATTGGGAACAACGTTGTAATGGTTCAGGGAAGCAAGAACGGCAAGGAATATGTCATTATCGGTAAAGGCATTGGTTTTGCTGTGAAAGGTTCAGGTGTGATTGAAGGAAACGATCCTCGTATTGAGAAATTGTTTCGTCTAGAAGACCGCGAATCCTGGAGTCAGTATCAAATATTGCTGGAAGACATAGATCCCAAAGTGATGAGAATAACTGATGAAATAATTGCTGATATCCAAAGTCAATTTCCTGACAAATTAAACGACAAGATTTATTTGGCACTCCCGAGCCACATTCAGTTCACCATTTACCGTCTGCGCAACGGGATGGATATTATTAATCCTTTTTTACAAGAAACTAAGATGTCTTTTCCGAAGGAATTTGATATCGCTTACAAGGCATCAGAGAAGATCAATGCTGAATTTCAGGTGCAAATTCCCGAAGACGAGGTTGGATTTCTAACTTATCATGTGTACTCCGCAGTTAACAATGTATCGGTGGGTCAGTTAGTAAAAGCATCTAATATCGTGAGTGAACTTCTAGACATGATTCAGCAAGAACGGAATATAACTTTTGAGCATGGCAGTATGAATCATATTCGATTAATGATCCACTTGCGGTTTTCGCTGGAACGTATTTTGAAAGGATCACTAATAGATAATCCTTTTGTGAAACATATTAAGAAGGAATACAAAGAGGAATACAAGTTATCTCAAAAGCTCGGTAAAGTGATGCAAAAATCTCTTGGTGTAGATATCCCGGAAGAAGAGCTGTGTTTCCTAGCGATGCACTTACACCGATTATTTCAGACTTTAGTGAAACAAAACTAACATCTTTAGAGGAGTGGAGCATATGTTTTCCAAATGGAAATCAAAAAAAGAAGAGAAACATACTGGACATACAATCGAAATCATGGCACCAATCAGTGGAGAAGCAGTTTCATTAACAGAGGTTCCGGATGAAACCTTTGCTGGTGGTCATATGGGTAGCGGAGTTGCAATCAGACCTTCTGAGGGGATCCTAAAGGCTCCTTTTGATGGCACGGTTGCTCATATCGTGAAATCGAGTCATGCAGTTATTCTGGAACATTCCTCCGGTGTGCAATTGCTGTTACATATCGGAATCGATACTGTCAGTCTTAAGGGCAACGGATTTGTTAGTCATATTGCCTCTGGAGATCAAGTGAAGGCAGGTCAAACCTTAATCGAATTTGATCTGGACGTTATTCGCGCAGCAGGCTGTGACACAATTTCACCTGTAATCGTGACTAGTACGGAGGAAACACCACCTCAAGTGAACGGACATTATGGTCAGGTTACAGCAGGACAGGATCTGATTCTTACAGTGGCTTCAAAGTAATAAGCTGATACAGCATTACTACTATTGAATCGAAAGGATGATATTTTATGTTGGGTTTTCTACAGAAATTAGGTAAGTCGCTTATGCTTCCGGTAGCAACTTTGCCTGCGGCAGCTATTCTTCAAGGATTAGGTCTGATTAACTACGAAAAAGATATACCTCTGGGGGCAACGATAGGTGGATTCCTGAACCATTATTTTGTTCCATTTCTAAATGCCGGTTCGGGTGCTATCTTCGGAAATCTTGCTCTAATCTTCGCAGTAGGGGTTGCCATTGGATTTGCCAAGGACGCCGTAGCAGCCTTGTCAGCAGTAATTGCATACTTAGTACTAGACAAGATTCTGATTGCCGTACCCCTTCAGTTCTCTTTTATTGATGATGCTGTAAAGTTGAATATGGGTGTGCTTGGGGGTATATTTGCCGGTGCCTGGGCAGCATTTCTATATAAGAAATATCACAATATAAAGATGCCAGATTGGCTTGGGTTCTTCGCGGGTAAACGTTTTGTTCCAATCATTACCGCAGCTTCCACGATGGTCCTTGCAGTATTAATTGGGATGGTCTGGAGCCCTGTACAAGATGTAATTAGTGATTTCGGAAACTGGGTAGTGTCACTTGGCGCAGTTGGAGCGTTCATTTTCGGTACAGCTAACCGTTTGTTGATTCCGACAGGTCTTCACCACGTACTTAATTCGATTGCTTGGTTCCAAATTGGTGATTTTACGAATGCAGCGGGTGAATTGGTTAACGGTGACTTAAATCGCTTCTTCGCTGGAGACAAAACAGCTGGGATGTTTATGACTGGATTCTTCCCAATCATGATGTTTGCGCTTCCAGGTGCAGCGCTTGCATTTATTCATACAGCTAAACCAGAAAAACGTAAAATGGTAGCTTCCATCTTCATCGGTTCTGCTATTGCTTCCTTCTTAACAGGAATCACAGAACCACTTGAGTTCTCCTTTATGTTCTTGGCACCAGCCTTGTACGCAGTTCATGCTTTACTTACAGGATTCTCGATGGCGTTAATGTACATTCTGGATGTTAAGCTTGGTTTTGGTTTCTCCGCTGGTTTGATCGATTATCTGATAAACATGAAGCTATCCACCAATGCATGGATTCTTATCCCTGTAGGTCTGTGTTTCTTCGTTCTGTACTATGTGTTGTTCCGCTTTATCATCACGAAGTTCAAGCTTAAGACCCCTGGTCGCGAAGATGATGATGATGCGCTTGTAGCACCAACTGGAGGTAACGGAACAGGTTCAGCTGTTTCTTCCAAGGCTGCTCAAATTCTTGAGCACATCGGCGGACCTTCAAACATCGAAAATATCGATGCTTGTATTACACGCCTACGTCTGATCGTTAAAGACGAAAAAGCCGTTAAAGATTCCGCACTGAAACAACTCGGTGCTTCCGGTGTAATGAGACTTGGTCAAGGTGCTGTACAAATCGTATTTGGTCCGAAATCGGAGCAATACAAAGAGGAAATCGAGAAGTTACTATAACTTAACGTACTCCGTTTAAATTTATTAGCAAGGGCTAGTCCGCATACTAGCCCTTGTTTTTTTTGTATACTTACAGGTATAAAGTGTTGCAATATACACAATACCTAGTATAATACTTGGTATAACCATACAAAGGAGTCGGTACATATGTCAGTCGACGATTATCTGGACCTTTTAAATTATGCCAAAGCAATTAACGATGGACAGTGGCAGGCTGACATCATAGAGAGCTTAAAGAATCTTAACGCAGTATCGGAAGAACCTCAGGTTCAAGAAGAAAGTGTGATAGAATTATGGTCACGGTTTGATTCCGTTAACATATTGATCATGAAGTTGTTTGAGAAGCTGCTTAAGAATGAAGAATCAGATGAAGTGTTACATTGGAAAGAACAACTGCTGGAGCTTAAGCTGGAGCGGAGTATTTTGTCCAAGAAGATTCTTAACCGATATATTCGAATTCGATAATTGGAATCAAAACAGATAGGTAAGACCAATAATGAAGACAGTTACCTTATTAATTAGGGGCTGTCTTTTTGTGTGTTTTATAATGCATTATGATAATTATGAAGAATTCTGATACAAAAATGTACTGACAGTCGTCTTACTTATAGCTGCAGCTGATAAGGAGGATTTACACGATGGAAATTCCGGAATCTGAAATTTTTAAAACAATATTTTATGAACATTACCCTGTTGTCCGCCGTAAGCTTGCCGCTTTGGTACGTGATGAATCGGCGGCTGATGATTTAGCTCAAGAAGTTTTTCTGAGATTGTACCGTAATCCACCAGATGATCCAGCAGCGCTGGGTGCCTGGCTTCATAGAGTCCTAACTCGTATTGGATATGATTATTTGGACAAAAAAGCAAGGGAACGGCGACTGCAGAATAAACAAGAGCAGCTTTATGATGCTAATGAATCCCCCCCTTCAGGTGAAGAAGTCATAATTAGTAAGCTAGATCAGGAAGATGTACACATCTGGCTGAATGAATTGCCTGAAAGAGACAGACAAGCGCTTCTTCTTCGCTATTCGGGGTACAGTTATGTGGAAATCGCGGGAGAGCTTGGAGTAAGGCCTCCAGTAGTAGGGACCCTGCTTCACCGAGCGACAGAGAAACTAAGACAAAATGCAACGAAGGCGATACCCCAGACGAAGTAGACTTCTTTTGAGGAGAAGTTACGAAGTAATCTTTAAAATCAGGAGGTATAATAATGAATAACTATTCAGGAAAGCAAGATAAAGATAAGCAAAGTACAGACGAAGCCTGGGCCAAGCTAAAGAGTAAGTTAGAGAATGAACCTTATAATCCTCAATGGGCAAAATGGAGTCAAAATACGGAAGCCCAAACTGAGGATTCTGTTAACTTAAGTCAGGTAGAAAATGTAGAGAACCTTGAATCAGAGTCAACACCAACGGTAGTACAGGACATACTTGTAACTACCCATGATAAGAAAGTACAACGTCCGCGTCGGCTGCGTATGAACCGTCGTCGGAAGCTAGGAGTTGTAGCTGCGAGTGTAGCTGTTTTTGCAGTCATACTCGCGACCCCAATAGGAAACACAGCAATGGCATCCATTCTGAATCAGTTCAGGATGGAACAGGTTACAGTTGTTCATGAGAGTGATCTGCGTAATATTTTCACACAGGTGGCTGAAGACGGTGAACTTAATCGATCAATTAATCAATTCGGTGAGTTTACAAACGCTAGCGGAGCTTACATTGGTGAGTTGCCTGCGGATCAACTGAAGGCTACCCTAGGCTATCCAGCGAAAACCGCTGCTTTAGTGGAAGGGCATAATTCAGTTACGGTGGGTGCTTCACAAGATATCACGCTTAATCTGAAAGTGGACGAAGTGAACAAAGCCCTGAAAAAAATTGGAGCAGAACATCTGCTGCCCGAATCGATTGACGGTAAACCAATTACACTTCATATCCCGGAATTTGTGAATTACAATCTCTCATCTGACGAAACGCACTGGGCAAGTCTGTCGCAGATGAATGCGCCTGTACTTAACGTTGATCCTTCTATTAAAGTGGAAGAGGCTTTGGAAGCTGTAATGAATTTCCCACTGCTCCCAGATTACTTGAAGACTAGCTTAATGCAAAGCAGGGTCTTATCCGGAGAAATCCCAATGCCGTTAATCGCTGGTGAAAATACGGAGCAAATAACTGTGGGTGACACTTTAGTTATAGTTGACAATTATGAATACAGCCGCGGTCCTGTATATCAAGCCACATGGATTCAGGATGGACAGGTATTCAATTTGTCAGGTGAGCTCTATTCGAGTAAAGAGAAGCTTATCACCAAGGTTCAGGAGCTGATTGAATCATGAGTACTGCAGCAATTGAAGCCAAGTCCCTAACTAAAGAATATGATAACGGACGCGGTTGTCGAAATGTAAGTATTACAGTAGGGAAAGGGGAAGCCTTTGGCTTCCTCGGCCCTAACGGTGCAGGTAAAAGCACCTTTGTAAAAATGCTTGTAGGTCTTATTCATCCATCAAGTGGCAGTGGAACTCTGTTCGGGCATAAGATTGGTTCGCTAGAAGCTAAATCACTAATCGGTTATTTACCCGAATTGTATCGTTATCAGGAATGGCTAACGGGTGAGGAGGTAGTGAGGCTGCATGCAAGACTATGCGGAATGCAGCGGTCTGTGGCAGATAAGAGAATTCCACAACTTCTTGATGAGGTTGGAATTGGTAAGCGTGGACGTGACCGAGTGAAGCATTACTCTAAGGGAATGCAGCAAAGACTGGGTTTAGCTTGTGCACTTGTTAATGAGCCGGCTATCGTTTTTTTGGATGAGCCCTCATCGGCACTAGATCCAATCGGACGTCAGGAAGTCCGGCGTATATTACAGAATCTAAAAGAAAAAGGGGTTACGATATTTCTAAACTCTCATCTGTTAGAGGATGTTGAAGTACTTTGCGACCGAATGGCGCTACTTAATAACGGAGTTATTCTCCGGCATGGTAAAGTGTCCGAGGTGTTAAACAAGCGTATGAGCTGGCGATTTAAAGTAGGCGGCTTTGCGCCTATTTTATTGTCGTGGCTAAAAGATCAGACAGGCTTGCAGATCCGGGTGTCTTCCCATACCGAAGAATCCATAGACAGTAGTAGGGTTTGGTTGGAAGCGGAGCTGGAAAGTGAAGAGCAGGTGGGTTGGCTGAATACACTGATTATAGAACAAGGGATGACCTTATATGAAGTTTCACATCAGCAAGAACGTCTGGAAGAGTGGTTTATGAATGCTGTATCAGGACTAAGCCACAGAGGTGAACACGAATGAGAATTATAATGGGTATGACCTGGAAAGAACTGATGCGCAAAAGAGTAATGGTGCTGACATTAATTATGACCGTGGTCTTTCTTATTGGGTTTTGGTTTATTGCGGGTACGATCGGGCAAAGTTCTATGTCTCACGGATCGAGTTTTCCTAGCGGAGAAGAACTCCTTATTCGTTTTACAAATGGTTTATTTATTTTATCGTTTGGATTTTTCTTCGGAGCATTTGTAATTGCTTTTTTAGCAATTTTTAGTTCGTTTTCCGCCATTTCAGGTGAGGCAGAGCAGGGAGTGATGCAAGCCTTGCTTCCAAGACCAATTCCACGCTGGAAATGGTACGCAGGTCGTTGGCTTGGTTATGTAACACTAGGAATAGGTTATGCACTTATTTTATTTGTTTCTATATTGCTAATTACGCAAGCTCATACCGCAATTCCAAGAGATGGATTAGCGTTATTTAAATCATTTTTGCTCTTTTCTTCCATCGTACCGTTGCTAATAACTGTTTCTATGCTGGGTTCAGGATTCTTCTCAGCCCTTGGGAATGGAGTCTTTATGACGATGCTTTATGGAGCAGGATGGCTAGGAGGAATGATTGACAAGGTAAGTAGTTCATTATTATCTAAGCCCGAAGCACTTAGCACTCTAAATAATATGACGGGTATAATGTCCTTACTTATGCCTGTAGATGGGTTACAGCGCAGAATGACTGCTGAACTGTTTAGCATTAACGAAATGAACGGGATGTTTAACGCTTCCAATAGTCTATTTGGGTTAGATAACTTCACCTCAGTCCCATCTAATACATTTATCGTCTATGCGATCTTCTATACACTTATCGCGTTCTTAATCGGATTGTATCGTTTTCAACGGAAAGATCTATAGTAGTTTAACAATATTTCGAAGAACTTAAAATGCCCTTTTTGTTGCCGGATTTACGGAACAAAAAGGGCTCTTCAAGTTAGTATAAGTCGAATTAATTTGTAACACCAAGCTCAATCCAGTCCGTAGACCAATTTCCAATTTCACCAAGTATAGGAGCCAACGCGGTTCCTTTTGGAGTAAGGGAGTACTCAATGCGTACTGGCATTTCTGGATATACGGTTCGCTCAATAATACCTTCGATTTCCATTTCTTTTAATCGGTCAGATAACACTTTACCACTTAGATTGGACAGACAGCTTTCTATTTCGCCAAAACGACGAGGACCTGGCATAAGCACGAAAACGATCAGCGCGACCCAACGTTTACTTAGCAAGTCTACCGCTTTTTCAAAGCGAGGACACATGTTGAAATCATTCATAATATCACCTCGACATTCATTATATCATAAACTTACATAAAGTAATTATAAATATTTAAAGATATATTATAACTTGACGAAGTTATATTACAATGATAAACTTACTTACAAATAGTTACTTATATTTTAACTAATATTCGATCCTTATGTATAGCTATAGCTATACCAGATGAAATTGAGGAAGGTGTTACACATGACAAAACCAGATATTATTTCTATCCTACAAAATAAAATTACTCGGATTCCTTTAGAAAACAGTACAAATATATTAGTTGGACCGATTACTTTACCCGTGAATTTAGACGGAGAGACTGTTACTTTTAAATGGTACAACTGGCTGAACACTACGGATGCAGAGCTTCTTGGTGATAATAGTGAAGCAACAGCCGCTTTGATTTCAAAGTTACCATCCATGAGCCTCGCAGATGGTCAGCAATCCAGTGTTTTAGTATATGGTGATTTCGAAGGCTCAGATGAAGCATTGATTCGGATGCACAGCATTTGTCATACCGGCGATATTTTTGGCAGCAAACGTTGTGATTGTGGCTTCCAACTGCATCAGTCCATGAAAATGATTGTCGAACACGGTTCAGGTGCGTTATTCTATCTTGCTAACCATGAGGGTAGAGGCATTGGACTGTTTAGCAAATCTTTAGCGTATCTTTTACAAGAAGAAGGATACGATACAGTTGAGGCTAATTTAGAACTGGGTTTTTCTGATGATTCAAGAAATTATGAAGAAGCGATCAGCGTTCTACAACAGCTACGTCAAAAACCAGTCACGTTAATTACTAACAATCCGAAGAAACTGGAAGCTCTCAAGACTGCAGGTATGAATGCTGTGAAAAGAGTAGCGCTGTGGGGAGATGTATCTTCTTTTAACGAGAAATACTTACGCACCAAAGTGGCTCGTTCAGGACATTTAGAGGCAGTGAAAGAAGGGAATCCAATTGTAGGAAGACTGGCTAAGTAAAAATTGAGGTAGTGCTTTTGCACTTCTTCAATTATAATGGGTTACTGGAACCCAACTTTAAGCTTAGTGAGGTACAATATGACTGCTATTCAAGTACAAGACTTACGCAAAACATTCAAAGTACAAAAAAACCGCGAAGGTCTCAAAGGGGCCTTCGCTGATTTGTTTAAAAGGGAGTATACGGAAGTAACTGCCGTGAAGGATATTTCCTTTTCCATTCCCGAAGGTGAGATTTGTGGTTACATCGGCGAGAACGGTGCTGGGAAATCAACCACGATCAAAATGCTCACGGGTATTCTCGTACCAACTTCAGGAAATCTTACGGTGGGTGGTTATGTTCCTTATTTGGAGCGCGAGAAATTTGTGAAAAATATAGGTGTGGTGTTCGGGCAACGCAGCCAGCTATGGTGGGACATTGGGGTCATTGAATCCTTCCAGCTGCTGCGCAAGGTATACCGGGTATCTGAACAAGACTTCAAGAAACGGCTGGATGAATTAGTCGAACGATTGCAGTTGCAAGAACTACTGAATCGTCCTGTTCGTAAGCTCAGTCTCGGTCAGCGGATGCGTTGTGAATTAGTCGCAGCATTACTTCATAACCCTTCGATTGTATTTCTGGACGAGCCAACCATTGGTTTAGATATTGTGGTGAAGTCAGAGATCCGTGAATTCCTTAAAGATATGAACCGTGAGCATGGAACAACCATACTGTTGACTACACATGATCTGCAAGATATTGAAGCCCTTTGCTCGCGGGTGATTATGCTTGACGATGGTCGAATTATTTATGACGGCGGCCTAGAAGATCTGAAACAGCGCTGGGGAACCGGACGTGAAGTTCAATTTCAATTCGGAAATGCAACGAAACGGCAATTGCTTGAGCTTTGGACTGAAGGGATGCCGGTTACTTGGTCTGCAGACAACGATCTTGGAGCATCGGTTTGGATACCGCTGGATATAAATGTATCCGATGTTTTGGGACGGGTAGTAGGGAAAGCCGACATTACTGATATCAAAATCATTGAGACGAATACGGACGATATTGTTCGCAGTATTTATCAATCCGGGTCTGCGGATAAACCAGAGAAACAAGCTGCCGCTCTGAAGGATGAAAGAGAGGCTTTACATGTCTGATAAGCTTAATGCTGCAACAGCTATGTCTTCGTCCTCAGGAGGTTCGTCTTCAGGTGGTCCTCCAGAGAATAGTCGTAGATTACTATTTGGGGCGTACTTAGATTTTATACGGATCCGGTTCCTTACCATGCTTGCTTATCGGATTAACTACTACTCAGGTATTCTTATCTATTCACTGAATATCGGGGTTAACTATTTCACGTGGATGGCCATCTATGGTAATGGGGATTCACTTGGTGGCTTTACCGCAACGCAAATGACGTCTTATGTCGCTGTTTCTTGGATGGCTCGTGCGTTTTATTTTAATAATCTAGATCGTGAGATCTCTACGGATATACGAGACGGAAGTATCGCTATCCAGTTTATAAGGCCTTATAACTATGTCTTAGTCAAAATGATGCAAGGACTCGGAGAGGGAATGTTCCGCTTCCTCTTGTTTATGATTCCGGGTATGGCTATAGCGATGTTGTTGTTCCCGGTTCAATTACCGACAGCACCATCTGCTTGGGCGGGTTTTCTTGTAATGCTCTTTTTCAGCTTTTTGATTAATTCACAGATCAATATTATTACTGGGCTCTCGGCTTTCTTTGTTGAGAATAATGAGGGCATGATGCGTATGAAGCGGGTAATTGTTGATCTGTTCTCTGGTCTGATCGTGCCGATCAGTCTGTTTCCTGACTGGCTATCTTCTATACTTAAGGTGCTGCCGTTTCAGGCGATTACTTACTTGCCAGGTTCTGTATTTACAGGACGGGTGCAAGGGGTTGGGATTTGGAATGTACTAGGGATACAGATCGTTTGGTTCCTGGCATTACTGATTCCAATTGTCTGGTTATATCATGCGGCGCGGCAGCGTCTCTTCGTGCAGGGAGGTTGAGGAAACGTGTATTACCTTGGATTATTAATTGAATACATTAAAAACTATATGAAGTCCCGGCTCACCTATCGCGCCGATTTTTGGGTAGAGGTCATATCAGATTTGCTCTTTCAGGCTACAAACTTTATCTTTATACTAGTAATTTTCATGCATACGGATAGCCTTGGCGGCTGGAATCAGAACGAAGTAGTGTTCGTCTATGGGTTCTTTATGGTGCCTTTTGGGGTGTTTAGTTGTTTTGTGAATCTATGGGGATTTAGTGAGCGTTATATCGTCAAAGGTGAGATGGACCGTATTTTGACACGTCCGGCGCATAATCTGTTCCAGATCTTCTTGGAAAATGTTGATCCACCAGCACTAATGGGCTCATTCATAGGTATTATTATTATGGCCATCAGTGGTAGTAATCTGGGTCTTCCCTTTGAATGGTGGACGATACCGGCTCTGATCATTCTTACATTAAGTGCCGTCGCCATCTATACTGGAATTTATACAACATTGACTTCGTTGTCTTTCTATTCCGATGCACCAACGGGTATTCTTCCTCTAATGTACAATATTCAGACCTATGGCCGTTATCCGGTAACGATTTACAATCGTGCTATTCAGGTACTTCTAACTTGGATTATCCCGTTTGCATTCGTCGGAGTTTATCCAGCAGCGCTCTTCCTGCAGCGTGAAGAAATGACGAGCCTGGCGTTGATGACACCTGTTGTAGGTGCGATATTCCTTGGGATTGGTCTGTTAGCTTGGAGTTATGGAGTTAGAAGATATAAGGGCGCGGGATCTTAAGCTAAGCTATTGTCTTGTTAAGTTGGAAAGGCTACCTTCGGGTAGTCTTTTTTTTCACACCTAATTCATGAATATGCTAAAATCATTAATAACTACAATGGGGAGGAATCATAAATGAATGTGTTAAATATTTTACCAGCACCCGAAAACTTAAAAAAACTCATGAAAATACTTGCTTCTCTAAATATTGTCCTATGTCCAGAGGAATGGCTTCGCTATCATAGTTTTGTTTCTGAATTCGATAAGAATGTTTCCTTAGCATCGATTGACAATGGATCAGGTGATCATTTGTTTATTATTTTTTCATCTCAAGGAACGATAATGAAAGGATTTGATCATGAGTCAGAAGTAAGTCCATATGCGCGCGACGAACATGAAGTTTGGCCAGGAATCTATGAAGAAGTCCCGACCTCACTATTGTCTTTACTGGAAGATGAGGCGATAACTAAGGATGATGTTACTTTTTGTTTTTGGCGTGAAAATAATGACTTGACGTGGCAAAAGGGGAAGGTAGAGATTCCAGCGGGGACAGAAGATGGTTCGGACTTTTTGCTAGGAACTATTTTCCGCACAGCTGAGGATTTTGTGGAATTTGCCGAAGGTTATTTTGAACTCACACTCCCCTTAGAGGTTGTTGCACAAGTTTATGAGGGTGCAGCTATTACAAAAGAGATGATCAAAGCGTTAAATCCTGATGGTGATATTGAGAAAATCCTTCAGGAATTAGCAGAGCTAGACTCTTAGGTAATTATCGATTTGAAAACAGAGAGGGATGCGAAATAAATGAAGGGCTGCCGATAGGCAGTCCTTTATTTATTGATCGGAAGTATTTCTTAATGAGGAGCGAAAATAGGAAATAAAAACAGAATACTTTCTCTTTATCAAAGTTTTATTTACATATATCATTTTACTAAAGATACAAGTGAGAGGGATAAAACTTTACATAATTCAAGCGATCTTAATAACTCTCAAATCAATTTCGTGAGTGTGAGTTAGGTTCCAGAGTAGAGTATTTGGAGTGGAAATATTAAAATATTGTTTTTCAAAGAGGGGGCAGTTTGTTATATGTTTGGAATTATGGCTATTTCCTGCCTGTCTTTTCTTCTAGTGGCGATATTTACGCCGTTGTTGATCTGGACACTGCACAGGCTGAGGCTAACGCAGCCAATTCGCTCCGAGTTACCAGCGGATCATCAGGCCAAACGTGGTACACCGCTTATGGCAGGGTTGGTCCTGCTTATCGGGATAGCGATCTCGTTACAGTTTCATCCCGGACCTCTAATGTTACTCTTATGCGTCACGTTTTTGTTGTTCAGCTCAGTCGGATTTCTCGATGATTTCAAAAAGGCTTTTTGGCAAAATCCGTCCGGCATCACCGGTCGCTCAAAACTAGTGTTACAATTTATTTTTACTGGAACCATTTTGTATATGTTGTTCCATTCGTTCGGCCTGACAAGCGATATTGGGTTATTTCAAGGGCACTATTTGCAATTGCCTTTGTACCTTTATGTCGGAATCATTTTGCTGTTTGTGGTGGGCTCCGCAAATGCCATCAATTTTACGGACGGTCTTGATGGGCTACTGATCAATGTAGCCATTCCAACGTATTTTTTCTTTTTTATGATTTCGGACAAACCTGAAGTGCAGACATTTTCCCTTGTCATGATTGGCTGTCTGCTGGGGCTGTTCCTTTACAATATTTATCCGGCAAGAGCGTTTATGGGCGATACAGGTTCACTAGCGATTGGTGGTTCCCTTTCCATTTTAGCTGTCATTGAGAAGGTCGAACTTTTGATTCCGATTTTGTTTTTCGTCTATTTTGCGGAGCAGTTGTCGGTCATATTACAAGTTTGGTACTATAAACGAACTAAGCTGCGGCTGTTCCGAATGGCTCCAATTCATTACCATTTCAGTTTAAAATACGGATGGAGCGAAAATAAAATCGTGATGATTTTCGGTTTCATTTCGTGGGTATCCGTACTGATTTGCTGGTTAATTTGGAAATATCTCATGCACTAAATTAATTTTACATTTACAAATCTATAAAAGTAGATATAATGAAATGCATGGAACCTTTAGTGATATTTAAAGCTTTGTCTAACGAGACACGTAGTCAGATTATGATGTGGTTAAAAACTCCGGAGGAATTCTTTGATGAGAAGCCTTATTTACAACAAGGCCTAAGTTTTCGAACTGGAATATGCGTGGGAGATATTCAAGCTAAAGCGGGACTTGCACAGTCTGTTATCTCGAGTTATTTGTTGACAATGCAAAAAGCTGGATTGTTGGAATCTGAGCGAATTGGGAAGTGGACGTACTATCGTCGGAACGAGAAGACAATTCAGGAATTTTCCGAGTATATTAAACAGAAACTATAAATGAGAGGAGGGAAGACTTTTTTTTGATAGTACATATCTACAAATCTGTTTATGTAAATATAAATGGAGGATTATTTTAAAAATGAAAAAGATTAACCCGTTGCTTATCATTATTCTGGCTTTAGGTGTATTTGGTATTATCACTACGGAAATGGGGATTATAGGTGTTCTACCACAGATAACTCAAAAATTTAATATATCGACTTCACAGACTGGATGGCTTGTAAGTATATTTGCTTTAGTCGTTGCCATTTCTGGTCCATTCCTAACATTACTGGCTTCTGGTATCAATCGTAAAGTTATTCTATTAACGGCTGTACTTATTTTTGCAATTTCAAATGTTGTGTACGCTTATACAACTATGTTTGAAGTAATGTTGATTTTTCGTATTATCCCTGCTATTTTTCATCCTGTCTTTTTTTCAGTTGCTCTTGTGACCGCTGCTCAACTTGTCCCACCAGAAAAGAGTACTAAAGCAGTTACAAAGGTTTTCGCCGGAATCACAGTCGGGTTTGCTTTTGGTGTGCCTTTGACTTCTTATCTTGCGGACAAAATATCATTAGAAGTTGCTTTCCTGTTTGGTGCTGTTGTAAGTATAATTGCCTTTTTAGGGATACTCGCTTGGCTTCCTTCCATGCCTGTTAAAGAAAAAATGTCTTATGGCAAGCAGCTTGGTATACTACGCAAACCCCTATTATGGTTAAATATTGTGACTGTTATTTTTATTTTTGCAGCTATGTTTTCTGTATATAGTTACTTCGCTGAGTATCTTGGACAAGTAACACAGATGAATGGATCATGGATTAGTATCATGTTGATGGCCTTTGGTATAGTCATGATTTTTGGGAATTTTTTATTTGGGGGCCTTTTGAATAAAAGCATTTCAAAGACCGTCATCATATTTCCTCTGCTATATGCGGCAACTTACCTCTTCGTTTATTATCTAGGATCTTATTTCATTCCGATGGTTATTATCATAATCATTTGGGGGGCAGTGCATTCCGGCGGACTCATTGTCAGTCAAGCATGGTTAACGACCGAGGCGAAAGAAGCTCCCGAATTCGGTAACAGCTTGTTTATTTCATTCTCCAATCTTGGAATTACTATAGGGACTGCTATCGGTGGTTGGTTTATTTCTCGCTCGGGTATACATGAACTCCTCTGGATTGGAATTATTTTTTCCCTGCTTGCTTTCTTATCGATCATAATCAAAATAAAAATTTCCAACTTAAACGTAACAGAAGCTAAGCTGGGTGATTAATCGAGATTATGAAATTATTAAAACAGCGACAGCCATGTATCTTATTTTTCTGGTACATAGCTGTCGTTGTTTTCTATATTAAGTATTACAAACTTGTGTTTTTTACTATTTTGATTTATTTTAATTAGACCCCATGAAGCTATTACATATGTATAAGAAAGAGGTTTATCCATGAGTAAAACGTATCTATTAAAAATCTGCTTAGCCATCACCCTCATACTCGGAACAGCTACCGCTTGCACTTTCACCGAGCAGTCTACTTCAGATCAAGCTCCATTTCCATCTATAACAACAAGTCCTAGCCCTAAATCTGATGCTACGGCAAAGAATACACAAGAGGATAACAGACGTTTATTAGATGCTAAGGTAACACGGGTAGTTGATGGTGACACCATGAAGCTGACTATCGACGGTAAAAAAGAAACAGTACGCTTGCTACTAGTCGATACCCCTGAATCCGTTAATCCGAACATTCCTGAGCCACAGCCATTTTCGATAGAAGCCTCTGATTATGCCAAAAAGATGCTTACTAATAAAGATGTACAAATTGAACTAGATGTATCAGAACGAGATAAATATGGTCGTCTACTCTGTTATCTCTATATCGATGGCAAAATGTTTAATGAGCTTCTGCTAGAGCAGGGTTATGCACGTGTGGCATATGTATTTGCACCTAATACGAAATACGTTGATCAATTTAGAGCTATACAGGATAAAGCAAGAGAGCAGGGAATCGGCATCTGGAGTATTGAAAATTACGCGCAAAACAATGGTTTTCATGTTCCTAAAACGAAATAAATATCAAGTAATCAGGATTTATAGAGCTACCATGAGGTAGCTTTTTTATTTGCTTTCGAATGTTATAAATGTAATATTGTGGTATGATTCCTGTGATTATATTTGGGGATGAACAAAAAAACAAGCCATTAACGAAAAGGATGCTGTGTAATGAGCAATTATATTATGGAGCTAAGAAAACTAGTAGGTACCAGGCCGCTTATTATGGCAGGAGCCTGTGTTTTGTTGTGTAGCGAGCAGCAATTACTATTACAACGTAGAACGGACAACGGTTGCTGGGGGTTGCCAGGTGGCTCGATGGAGCTTGGGGAGACTTTGGAAGAGGTGGCTAAAAGGGAACTTTTTGAGGAGACAGGTTTACAGGCCAAGGAACTTGAATTGTTCGACATGTTTTCTGGACAAGAGCTTTATTACAAATATCCAAACGGTGATGAAGTATATAATGTTGTAGCCGCTTATCTATGTACGGAATTTGACGGTGCGCTTAAAGAAGATGGAGTTGAAGTGCAAGAAGTCCGTTTTTTTAATTATGGAGAATTGCCTAGCGAGTTGTCACCTCCTGATGTTCCAGTCATTAAGAGATTTATGGATCGTTTTATGAAGTAAGATCACATCTCACTTAAAGTGTCACCTTTCCCAGGGAACCATAATACGATGAAATATGAACCATGACATTAGCCCGGAAAGGTGTGCGATTATGAACGGAACAATCCTCAATTTCTTTGCTGGCGGGAATACGGCTCACGGCTTTTACAGCCTCTATGAGTCGTCATTGCAAAATTTAACGCGTCTATATGTTTTAAAAGGAGGCCCAGGTACGGGGCAGACCAAACTGATTAGAGAAATTGGAGAGCAGTTGAATCAACAAGGTTATGAGATCTGGTTCATCCACACTGCATCAGATAACGATTCATTCGACGGTGTGATTATTCCCAAATTAAATATAGGAATAGTGGATGGAACAGCTCCGCGAGTAATAAACCCTGAACTGCCTGAAGAGTCCATCGTATTCGTAGATTTGGAGCAGGCCGCTGATCAGTTCCAGTTGTGCCAGCAGAAGTTGGAGATCGATAATTTAGTCGGAGCCATTAAACAAGAACATGAATTAGCTTATGCTGGCTTTGCTGAAGCTCTTCGCATTCATGACGAATGGGAAGCTATTTATATCGCGAAAATGGATTTTCAAGCAGCCGACGAGCTGACACAGGAGTATATTAAGCTTTTGTATGGTGATCAGAAATCTGAAAAATCCAGCCGGATAGATCATCGTTTTTTAGGTGCGGCGACGCCTAAGGGGGCAGTGGATTTTGTTCCTAATCTAACCTCAGGACTAAAAAGATATCTGGTTAAAGGACGTGCGGGCTCCGGAAAATCTACACTGTTGAAGAAAATAGCGGCTGAAGGCATCAAACGTGGTTTCGATGTTGAGATTTACCACTGTGGCTTCGATCCTAATAGCCTTGATATGATTATTGTGCGTGAGCTTGGCTTTGCTATTTTTGATAGTACGGCTCCACATGAGTACTACCCAGATCGGGCAAGCGACGAGATCGTCGATATGTATTCCCGCTGTATACTGGCTGGTACAGATGAAGAATATTCCGAAGCTATAGCCGGCATTAAAGAGCGGTATTCGAGTACCATGAAACAATCCACACAACATCTTACAGACGCAAAAGTATTCCTAGTTGCATTAAAGCAAATCTATACTTCTACCCTGAATTTTGATCGAGTAGACCAGATTAAATCGCAGATTTTAGAGGAAATCAACGAGATTGTTGAAAGTCCACTGGAAGTTTAAACCTACATTTTAGATCGCTCTCTAGAGGGCGGTCTTTTTTTGTGAAAAAAGAAATTGGTATGGTACATACGCACCAATGTGGTTATTTCCACTGGAACTGTATCCAAGTATGCTCTCTCTAGTAACAACGATAAGGGAGAGAAACTTATGAATGATCAAAAAGTAATGTTTAGAACAGGGCTAAAAGATTCTATCGCAATTGTTGCAGGATTTATCCCAGCTTGCTTTACGTTTGGATTGGTCGGTAAGGGGTTAGGTCTAGGAAGTCTGGAAGTATTCTTATTGTCAGCGCTCGTATTTGCGGGGGCTAGTCAATTTATCGGTGTAAAAATGCTTGCCGCAGGAGCAGCCGCTCCAGTGATTTTACTGCTTACTCTGATCATTAACTTAAGATATTTGTTTATCAGCTTATCCTTTGGAGGGCAGTTAAATCGTAACATCAGTGTACTAGCGAGAACTTGGATTGGCTTCAGTTTAACAGAAGAGGTATATGCCGTTAGTATGATTCCTCGAGAAGGAGTAAACCGTAAAACGGAGAATGAAAAAATGAATCAGCCCTTAGGACTTCCTTATCTGCTAGGCCTACAAATCCCTCCCTATGTCGCTAACCTGATAGCAACAGCTTCGGGGATCACCCTTGCCTCCTATATCCCAGCTTTATATTTACCGGCGCTAAACACGTCATTATATGCCTTACTAATTGCACTTGTTGTACCTCAATTGAAAGGCAGCTTAAGGAATATGGCTATATGTATATCAGCTGCAGGATCATCTTGGCTACTGAACCCTTTGCTGGGAAACTCTTCGATTCTTATAGCTATGTTGATCGGCATGGCAGTGGGTTCCTTAATTAAAGGGCAAGTCAAAGCGGAGAAGGGGGTATCCGTATGACTATATTAATCATCATAGGTATGGCTGTTATTACATTTTTATTTCGTTTTGTGCCTTTACTACTTACGAACCATACGAATGGTTCTTCCAAAGTCCAAGCGCTACTGGAGTATTTGCCCATAGCGGTTCTTAGTGCGTTAACGGTACCTGGAATTATTCAGGTAGACCCAGATGTTAATCTTGTGGGTATCGCATCAGGGACTGTCGCTGTTATACTGGTATTAATTAGAAAAATTCCGCTGCTCTTTGTGATTCTAGGCTCTGTTTCCGCAGCAATACTCGTAAAAATGCTAACCCTATATTTTTAAATCAAAAGTCGGAACAGAAGGGGAGGACCTCTTATGAAGCATGATTTGCTGATCACACTCGATAAAGAACGACAGATACCATTTAGCCGTCAAATTTACGAGCAAGTTCGAAATGCTATCCATTCAGGAGCTTTAAGCGGGGGGGATCCCCTGCCTCCGTCTAGAACTTTGGCCAATCAGCTTGGAGTATCCAGAAGCGTGGTCCTTCAATCCTATGAGCTACTACAGGCAGAAGGGTATCTGGAGATGAGAAAAGGGGCGGGAACGTTTATTGCGGAGTTGACGTTGGAGGAGAAAATTACAAAAGATTATGAGAGCCCTTACAATTTTATAACGAAGGGACCTGATATCCTTACGCTTAATCCTCCTGCTACTAGAGAAGTTGATCATTTGAACCCGGTATTTTGCGATTTTCGACATGGTGTACCTGCTTGGGACGCGTTTCCTATGGATCAATGGCAAAAAGCTCTAATGAATGCTTGCCGCCGCGCTTCACCGGATACTTTAGGCTATGGCCCTGCGGAGGGTTCACTGGGACTACGCCGAGAAATTGCTCGTTTATTACGTTCCACGCGGTCTATGCCCGTTGTTCCAGAACAAATCGTGATTACTTCTGGAGCTACGCAAGCTCTTGATATTTTATCGAGGATTTTCTTATTTAAAGGTGATCAAGTCATTGTTGAAGATCCATCACATAGCGTTGTGCGTGAAATATTTTCTTTTGCTGGGGTAGAGGTCATACCTGTTAAAGTAGATCAAGATGGCATCTGTGTGGAAGAGATCCAGACAAACAGTGATAACGATAAAGAAGGTAATCTTAAAAAATCGCCAAAGCTAGTCTATGTTACGCCTTCTCACCAGTTCCCTTTTGGGACGACACTGTCCTTGAAACGAAGAGTTCAGCTGTTGGATTGGGCGAAAGCTAATCATACTTTTATTATTGAAGACGATTATGACAGTGAATATAGGTACGAGGGTCCGAAATTATCCGCGCTTGCTGGTCTAGATGTTGAGGGTCGAGTCATTTATGTAGGCAGCTTTAGTAAAGTATTATTTCCTTCTCTGCGGATAGGTTATGTTGTATTGCCTCCGGCTTTGCTTCAACCTTTTTTGGCCGTTAAATGGATTACAGATCGCATGTCTTCTGCTTTGGATCAGGAAGCGTTAGCTGAATTTATACAGAATGGTCACTATGCAAGGCATATTACACAGATGGGTAAGCTGTATGCCTCACGTAGAGCCTGTCTCGTAAATAGCTTGAATACTGAATTTGGGAGTCGTGTGCGATATTATGGCGAGGAAGCGGGGCTGCACTTACTGATTGAGCTGGAGTCGGATGCCGAAGAGAATCGTATAGCTGAAGTGGCGCTCCATTACGGAGTTCGTGTATATCCTGCATCTTCTTATTTTCTGGAGAGTAAACCTAAGGGACCTGTGTTTCTACTAGGCTATTCTAATCTTACTGAGAATCAGATTAAGATGGGTGTGAACAGATTGATGTTAGCCGAAGTAGAAGCGACAGTTAGTAGTAGTCATTTGTAATAGAAATGTTGGAACTTTATCATATAACTTGTATGTTCCCTCTATAGTTTCAGCCTTCAGACATTCATAATGAAAGGTGAAGTTATTTCTAATTCTGGAGGTTCTTATGAAACGCTACATTATAGGAATTGATCTCGGTGGAACGAATATCAAAGCAGGAATTTACGATTTCGATTTTATAGCTGTAAAAGAAATATCTACACCTACAGAGGCAGCCAAAGGCCCGTTACATGTGCTGGAACGGATTAGAGAAGCTGTACGTTTGATTACGGTTGAAGCGGATATTTCGTTAGATTTAGTAGAAGGTATGGGAATCGGAGTGCCCGGATTACTTGATCCGGTAGCGGGCATTTCTTTTTTCTCGCCTAATTTTCCGGGGTGGGAGCAAGTACATGTTGTTGACGAGATGAAGAAGTTTTATGATTTCCCTATTTTCATTGATAACGATGTAAGGGTTAATCTGTATGGAGAATGGCAGCAAGGTGCAGGCAGAGGTTATAACAATCTAGTTCTGATTACTTTGGGAACGGGTTTAGGATCGGGTATTGTGAACAACGGGAAAGTAATCTACGGCACGTCTTATAGCGCTGGTGAAATTGGGCACATGAATATGTACAGGAACGGACGACCTTGTAAATGTGGGAGCTCGGGCTGCTTGGGACGATATGTCTCCGCGCTTGGCATGGTGAACACTTTTAAAGAGAAGCTGAAGGAAGGCCGAACCAGTATGATTCAGACCTGGACTAATGATCAAGAAGAGCAAATTACCGCGCTAATGATATCTGAAGCCTACGAACTCGGAGATGCTCTCTCTATGGAGGTCATGCAAGAGACGGGGACTATACTTGGCTTTGGATTAGCGAATGTAGTGAATATGCTCAACCCTGATCTTATTATTGTAGGTGGGGGGATGGCAGCAGCGGGCGATAAGTTGCTCCAACCTGTAAGAAAAACTGTAAGTCAGCATGCGTTGAAGCTATCTGGCAGTAAGTGTAAAATTGTTCAAGCTTCGCTAGGGAGTCGGGCAGGAACTATTGGTGCTGCCTCTTATGCATATAGTAAACTTAAAGAAGCAGAGTAGCTAAAAATAATTGTTAATTTAGTATGAACTGGAACCAGATGGAGCCGCCCGGAATACAACAGTAATAAAATCCGTGGAGGTGCTCATATGTTTGCAATCATGCAATTAATAGGTGGGGTGATCCTGTCTTTGGGATGGATTCCTCAAATTATTCAAATCCTTAAATCAAAATCCGTAGCCGATTTAAATTTGAAGTCGTATTTACTTATGCTGCTCGGGATTAGTCTAATGGAAGCATACGCGATAAGTTTGGCGGTTACGGGAGTAGGTTTAGCTTTTTTGATTACGAATACGATGTCCTTATGTGTTGTGTTGCTGGTTATTATTCTAGTGCTTAAATATCGAGCAAGATCATGATTGAAGTTAAGAAGGTAGGAAACGGAATGACGTACAGTTATCGAAAAGCCGCATCTACGGATTATGCCGCAATATGACAAGAACAAGATTTGTACTGGCTATGAAATGTTATTGTTTCACCCGATTATAGAGGTAAGGGAGCCGAGGAGTATTTGATTCGTACCATGCTTGCTGCTGCTAAAGAGGACTTACAGCTTCAAGAGTTACATCTAGTTTGTCATAATGTGAATACTAAAGGGATGTTATTATACTCCAGATTAGGGTTTAAGCCGTATGAAATTGTTAAAAGAACAGGTCCTCATGAAACAATCATCGCCGGAATCTTTATGAGAATAGAGCTAACTTAGGTTAGTAAATGCGGAGGTACATTTGAGCGAAAAATATTTTACATACGAAATCGATGCAGTAACTTTTCAATTGCAAGAGCCTTGTGATTTTGCTTGGTTATCTAAACTTGGCAGGGTGTTCAAAGTGTTCGATCAGCAGGATTCGGGCAATCTTTCTTTTGGTGTGGAGAAGGAAGGTCAGAGGTATTTTGTGAAATTTGCTGGTGCAAAGCCTTTGACTTACGATGGAAACCCCTCGGATGCTGTTGATAATTTGATTAAAGCTATTCCGGTATATAAAGAGCTTGAATCTGAAGTGCTGATCTATCTGGTGTCACATTTTGAAGTTGGAGTGGGATATGCAGCAGTGTTTGAATGGTTTGAAGGTGAATGTTTGCATTCGCATTGGCTGTTTGCGGGAGAAGCTAAGTTGAACCATCCGGAATCGCCTTTTTACCGCTATAAGCAACTATCTATTGAAAAACGTTTAGCGTCCTTAGACGTAATCTTTGCGTTTCATGAACATGTTGAGTTGCAGGGTTATGTCGCTGTCGATTTTTATGATGGAAGTATTCTTTATAATTTCGTGAACGATGAAACAAGGATTTGTGATATTGATTTTTATAGAGCTAAGCCAACTGTAAATGATCTGGGAGAGAACTTCTGGGGCTCATCCAGATTCAAGTCACCGGAAGAGTTTATCTTGGGTGCACCGATTGATGAAGTTACCAATGTATTCAATATGGGCGCAACTTCATTTGTTCTTTTAGGAGGAGCCTCCGACCGGTCGTTTGCAAAATGGGAAGCGAGCGAAGCTCACTACGAGGTTGCTTTACGGGCGGTTAGCCTGGAGCGTGAGCAGCGGTATCAGAGTGTGGCGGAATTTAAATTAGCTTGGGATAGAGCAGGAATTGTTTGAGGTAGGTGGGAAATGAGAACTGCTTAAGCTGTAAGATAAGAATGATAGCCCTGCTATTGTCACATGATATGATTTATAAATAGAACAAGCAGGAGGGATTTCAATGAAAAGAGACATTCAGCATGTTCCCTACGGCTATGAGCCACCGGTTGAACAACGTAAAGGGACGTTAGTGTTTTACGATTCTTTTGAACATATAACAGATCAGGAACTTGTAATCGCGGCAAAAACGGCCACCGATCGGCGTTTCACTAAGCTAGTGCTATATCCGCTTCATGAAGAAACGGTGAGACGGATGACCAAAGAGCCGGTGAGCGCTTATTATAAGCGTGAGGACCGGCTGCATGAATGGAAGAGGGAGCAAGGACTTAGCTTCATCACGGTAGAGAGTTTGGAGGGAAAGCGAAAGAAATATACTCCGCTTGATTCTGCGCTTAGACATCTTGCAGAAATCTATCCTTCGCCGATTTTTTTGTATTTAACACCTGAGGTGGCGAATCAGTTTGCTTCTTACTCCTCTTTTGAAGAGTGGATTGTAAAGATCCGCTTATTGCTGCCATCTGCACCTTCATCACTTCATCCAAGGCTACTAAAATTTCGCCATCGCTGGGATGTTGTTGGAGAAGAGAAAGATTAAGATTTAATGTGTGCTGCTCTGTTTACGTCTGTAATTGTACATTCTCCACTGATAATGGATAAAACATCCGATGCAAAATCCAAGTATCGCAACAGTGGCTGCCACTGCAACTAGCGCTGTGAAAATATAGGAAGCAATCGTCCACCCCGCGATGAAGCTGATCAGACCACCTGTGAGGCAGAAGACAGCAATCGTTTGGTTAAATTGTTGCTGTGACCAGTCTTCGAGTACATAGTGCGAACGTTCTTTTGTCAGAAACTTAGCAGCCAGTTTAATAATGGGATTATAGCCGAACAAGAGTCCGAGCAATCCGGCAAACAAGGGCAGCGCAAGAATCCAGTGCTGTCCTGTTAGCCATGTCAATATTACAGAAATGACGATAAACGCCTGATTAGTCTTTACTAATGGTCGTGGAATTCCTTTGGGCACGTCTTGCATTTTATTCACACCTTTCTCATTGGAATAATTATAGTATACGCTGAGGTTGAGGGAATGGGAAGTAGATTACTTTGAATTTAAGTAATTTATATGTTGACATATCTCTTAAAAATATGGTTTTATTATGTAGACCAATTGTTATAATGCAAAGGAAGTGTCAGCTTGTCGAACAAGCCGAATACGCGTGAGGCGATTCTGGACACCGCTTCGAAATTATTTTTTTCTCAGGGATATCATGCAACAGGACTAAATCAGATTATTAAAGACAGCGATTCACCGAAGGGATCTCTTTATTATTACTTCCCTCACGGTAAAGAAGAGCTGGCTTTAACATGCATTAACCGGACTAGTCTAACAGTCGCTCAGAAGCTGAACTGTCATATGGAGAGCAGCAATAGTGCAGCTGAAGCAATGGAGGATTTTATTCTAGGCATGGCTATGGATGCAGTGGAATCTTCATTTGAGGGGATTGTTCCATTTAGTTTTTGGTTAGCGGCGGAGACCTCTTGTATTAGTGAGGAGCTGCGGACTGCATGTAAATCTGTGTTTATGGACTTGCAGGATGTGATCAAGAAACGCCTTCTGGAAGAAGGTGTGGAGAGCAACACTGCAGCCGATAAGGCTTCAGTAATAGTCTCATTATTTGAAGGAGCGCTTCTTCAGACGCTGACTTTACGGGATGAACAGCCGCTTCTCGCGGCGGCGAAGATTATCCCAGCGATACTTGGTTAGAGATAGACAATAGATAAGAACATCAGGGGGATTAAGAGTGGAAGCAACTATGCAAGGAAAGCAACAAAAGGAAGTAAAGAAGTTTAAAACCATTCCGATTCTAGTCTCTTTACTACTTGCAGGATTTATCGGAATGTTCAGTGAAACCGCACTGAATGTAGCTTTAAGTGATCTTATGAATGTCCTTCAAATTACTCCAGCAACAGCACAATGGTTGACGACGGCGTATCTGCTTACACTGGGAATTCTAGTACCGATTTCGGGTATGCTGCTTCAGTGGTTCTCGACTAGACAGTTGTTTGTTGCTGCTTTATGTTTTTCAATACTTGGAACGTTTTTAGCTGCAGTATCACCTAGTTTTGAGTTCCTATTAACAGCGCGTGTGGTACAAGCAATGGGTACAGCGCTTCTTTTACCACTTATGTTCAATACGATCCTTATTATCATTGCTCCTGAAAAACGTGGTGCCGCGATGGGGATGATAGGATTGGTTATCATGGTAGCACCAGCGATCGGTCCTACTATTGCCGGTCTTCTAATTGAAAGCCTTAGCTGGCACTGGATCTTCTGGCTGTCACTGCCATTCCTGGTGATCGCATTGATATTCGGGATCCTCTTCATGCAGAATGTAACGAAGGTTACGAAGCCGAAGATCGACATCCTCTCCATAGTGTTATCATCAATCGGGTTTGGTGGAATCGTGTTTGGTTTCAGTAGCGCCGGTGAAGAAGCTGGTTGGGGAAGTCCAAAAGTAATCATTGCTATCGTAGTAGGTGTGGTATCACTCTTATTGTTTGGTTTGCGCCAAATGAAGATGAAGCAGCCTATGATTAATCTGCGAGCTTTTAAATATCCAATGTTCTCTATTGGTGTGGCTATGGTATTTATTTGTATGATGGTTATCCTGTCATCCATGTTGATTCTTCCAATGTATCTTCAACAGGGTCAAGGGTATACAGCGTTCAAGGCAGGCTTGCTGCTACTTCCAGGGGGGATTATTAACGGATTGATGTCCCCAATCATGGGGCGTCTGTTCGACAAATACGGTCCCAAATGGCTCGTTATTCCGGGTCTAATTATTGCAGCTACAGCTTTATGGTTCTTCTCCAGTATTACTGTAGCTTCTACGGTCGTATTCGTAATCGTACTTCACAGTACGCTTATGATTGGTGTGTCGATGGTATTTATGCCTGCACAAACCAACGGAATTAACCAGCTGCCGTTAGAATTATATCCAGATGGTACAGCGATCATGAATACATTGCAGCAAGTTGCTGGTGCGATCGGTACTGCATTAGCTGTCAGCATTATGTCCGCAGGTTCTAAGAGTTATTTGAAGACTGTGGCCGATCCTGCCGATCCAGCTAATATGTTGCCTGCATTCACGCAAGGTGTACAAAATGCATTTATTTTTGGAATGAGTATGGCGATTGTAGGTCTAATCCTTGCGTTCTTCGTGAAAAGAGTAGTTGTTAATCATAAAATGAATACACCAATGCATTAATCATTAAATTTGTAAAATCCCCTTACAGTAGATAGTGGAGAAGGTTCATGTACGTATGAACATACCACTGTTAATCGGAGGGGATTTTTTTAATCATAACAAGAAAGAGGGACCTCTCCCCGGTAGAATACCGAGAAGCGTCCGCCACCTAACTTCTTTTTAAGAAAAATGCTGGGCTATATTAGTCAGATACTCTGCTTCATCTGTATTTTCTTTCATATGAATGAGCATTTTTGCATCTTCTCCAACAATGTACCGGAACTGACTTGTCCCATCAGTGGCGGCTTGATATATTGTTTCCGCAACAATTTCTGGAGGCGAAGCATAGGTAGGTTGTTTTTCCATCTCACCCAATTTACCCAAAAATGCAGTTGTAAAGGGTTTATAGTCCGTTAATTCTTCATTAAAAAAGAATTCCATCGATCTTCCACCAAAGTCCGTCTGAATGGCACCAGGTTCAATTAACTTTACTTTGATGTTTTGTGATGCTAATTCATAAGATACGGATTCAGAAAAACCTTCTACCGCAAATTTCGTTGAATGATACAGAGACATCGTAGGAAAGGTTACTTTCCCTCCCATAGAAGAGATATTGACCAGTAAACCATCTTGATTAGACCTAAAATGTGGCAATATGGCTTTAGTCATACTGATAAGACCAAACACGTTCACTTCAAACTGTCTTCTGATCTGCTCATCTGTAGCTACTTCAATAAGACCCATTGTTCCATAACCAGCATTATTGAGAAGCACGTCAATTTTACCGAACCGCTTAATCGCTTCCGCTAACGCAGGTTGAATTGTGTCTGATTTCTCAACATCAAGCTGTAAAACCAATACATTATCAAGTGTAATAAGTTCACTTTCTTGTTCAGGGGAACGCATCGTGGCTACGACGTTCCATCCTCTTTCAGCAAAATGTTTTGCTGTAGTTCTCCCAATGCCAGACGAAGCACCCGTTATAAAAATTGTTTTCATTAACAATTCCTCCTAAAAGTTTTCTGAGCGTTACATCTTCACTTGGTACGTACAAAACTTACTTCGTAAGCACTAACTGCTCCATGTTTGACAACCCTTCGGCAATGATTTTGAGCTTTGCTTTATATTCTTCAATGCCAATTTGGATACAGATGATCTGTGCTGGATGCATTTCATCTTTATAAAGTGAATACTGCTCAAGTAACTGATCCAACTTATGTTGTGATTCCTCCTGTACCTGCTTCAACCAAAGAATAACCTTGTCATACCCAACAAATTCACCAAAGTATAGCCTCATCATAAAATCAGATTTCTTAATACTGTCAGCCTCTAGTGGGGCTAGTAAATAGGCGTTAAAACTATCTCTTCCTTTATCCGTGATGTTTAAAAGATTCTTATTAGGCTTACCTGCCTGCTGCACATTTTCCTTAGTTATCAAACCCTCCTTTTCCATGCGAGCAAGTGTGGGATAAATCGTTCCATAACTAGAACTATAGAAATTAGAGAATACATCCTCCAATAACTGTTTTATTTCGTAACCAGTCTTCGATTCTTTCATAAGCATGCCTAAAATAACATCCTGACTGTTCAAAATAGAACCTCCTTGTTGTTTAGAAATATTTGTATATCACGCTTATAATATATCGGTTAGATATATATTGTGTCAATATATATTATTTTGATACAGGTACTTTATCGAAATCATAAATCACTTGATCCTTGAGGATTGTTTGGAATGGGTACTATGAACCAATTAGTTTCAGGTTATTCCCGTATGTCTAAATATTAAGTACAATTACATATATGGCAAAAGGGAGGTCATCTATTGAACTGGAAAAAATCCGGCTTGTTAAGTATTGCTATAGCCCTTGGTTCAGTGACAGGATTCAGTACTTTGGGTATAGAGCCAGTATCTGCAGCAACGGCAACGGAATCTGCAGGCGTTTATAATCAATTCCAGCAGTATGTACAGAAGCCGACATCTCTTGCTAACGCACGTAATTATTTAATTAACCATATCAAAGAAGTGGATACCTGGACAGCGACTCAGATGACACTTCAGCTCGAGAATGCACAGAAGGCACATTTATCTGTATACTCAGAAAAGGTTTTTCCGGACAAGATGCAGAAAGAGATAAACAGTGCTTTTTCCAAAAGCAAAAATCTAACCTATACCTCACTCCTTAATACGATCAAAGATGCCAACGTACGCAATGTGTTAATTGAAGGCCGGGATAAGGGATATAAGCTGGAGACCAGTGAGGGCATGTACTATCCGGTGATGCATTATGAGGGATTTAAGATCTTTAAGCCGTATATTACGAAGGACATCGCAGCTTATATTGACATCATGGCTACCGAATCTAATCAACCGAGTGTATCTGATGCAGCGATTGTAATCAGTTGGACCGAGTTAACGAATAGAGCGCTTGCAATAGAGGATTTTGTGACGAAATATCCTGCTTCTAACCGTTCAACCGCTCTTCAGAAAGAACTTCTCATTGCAACGTCTCGCTTATTATATGGAACAAGTAATACACCTGCATATGACTATGATGAGCAAGTTATCAAACCAGAAGTAAAAAAGGCGTATGAGAATGCACTAAAAAATAGCAAAGTTGATACTAGAATTCTTTCGATTTTAGAAAAGCTACTACAATTACTTAATTCTACGAATAATAAATTCACTCCTGTAATAGAAAAATTTCTAGTTGAAACCGTAAACTCGTAATTATTAGAGTATGTAAAGACAACATCTGAGAAGAGGCTGGATTAATTGAGATTAGGATCAAAAGGAATAAGAATCGCAGTTTTTGCAGTTGTGCTGTTGTTGTGGACAAACAGTATGTTTATGGGTAGCGCAGAAGCTGCTTATGTCGGCTCTTCAACAGACTCAGTGCTGCAGCAAATGCATATGGAGAAGAAGAACCATTTACCGCAAGGTTTTGTCTATCTGGATGAAGTGATTCTAACGGCACAATATGAGATTCGATATTATGGAGATAATAATTTTGTGGGGAAGCGGATTGATGGCTACAAGGCGCCTTTAGCGATATTCTCGCGGACAGCGGCTACAGCTTTAAAGGCTGTAAGTGAGGATTTAGCGGACAAAGGGTATATTCTTAAAATTTATGATGCTTATCGTCCGCAGACGGCGGTGAATCATTTTGTAAGATGGTCACAGAATGCCGTAGATACTAAAATGAAACAGCAATATTATCCGCGACTGGATAAACGTAATCTATTTAAACTTGGTTTTATAGCTAAAAAATCAGGCCATTCCAGAGGTAGCACCGTCGATTTAACGATTGTAAATAAAGAAACGGGAGCTGAAGTAGATATGGGCAGCCCTTTTGATTTTTTCGGAGACATCTCCTATTACGATACGCCCTTAATCAACAAGACTCAGAAAGCAAATCGGGCGATACTCAAAGAGGCGATGGTAAAACAGGGATTTAAACCTTACAGCAAAGAATGGTGGCATTTTACGCTGATCAAGGAACCTTATCCTAAACAATATTTTGACTTCAAGGTGGAATAACCTAGAACTTGAATGTCCATGTAAGAAGCGATTCACTTTTTTTGTTGAGCTTTACTACCATTAGGATTAGCAGATGCTGGAAACGCACATAATACTAATAGTCAAAAAAAGGGAGGTTTCGAACGGATGAACAAAATCGCGGTTGTTGTAGTGTTAAGTGTACTGTTATTGGTAAATGGATTTGGAGGAACTACCTCTTCTACGGCTTGGGCAGATGCTAGTGAAGTCAAGGTGGTTTTGAATGGTCAGGTTCTGAAATCAGATCAATATTCAGCGTATCCAAACGGTTCTACGGTCATGCTACCCCTTAGAGAGGCATCAAGCGTCTTGAAATATCAAACCACTTATCAAAAAAGTACGGACACCATTACATTAAGCGGAGTCAAACAAAAGATTGAATATAAAGTAGGAAACGACTATATTACCATTAATGATAAAGAGAAAAGAGACTTTAAGGATAATGTTGTGTTTAGGAAGGAACACTTATATGTTCCGCTCTCTTTTTTCACTAGTGCTGGACTGGTAACCTCTTATAATGCTGAAGCTAATCTAGTGGAAGTTTATGCGCCCGAGGTTACAGCAAGTGTGATAGCGGGACTGCTGAGCACTGGACAATTTCAAGAGTTAGAGAATCGGTTCTTTAGTGATGAAATGAAGCGTTCGCTTTCCACTACGGGTTTACAGAAATATTGGGCTGATTTTACTGCACGAGCTGGTACTTACCATGGGATAAAGTCTACTGAAAGTATTCAAAAAGAAGATCAAATGTCAATACAATGTGTACTTGGCTTTGCTGTAACGGATGCGTCCCTTGAGTTTGTTCTCAATAAGTCTGGTAAGATTGTTGAATTAAAAGGAAACCTTCCTTCTATTTAATCTTGAGAATAATAAAGATTTAGGTTTAGAACAACAGGCTATGTGTGCGTCCCTTAAGAAGAGATTTCTTCTTGGAGCCATGCATAGCCTATTTTGTGTTTCAATAAACATACTGAGATTACAATGTATTTTTATTGTAAAAAAGGGTTTTATTTGTTGACTTTCACATTCATCGAAGGTAAATTAAAATTTGAAATAATTGTTAAAGCATTTAACTAAATTAGAGAAAAGAGTGGAGTACTGGATGACAAAATCAATTACTCAGAGTAGCCCGACAGAAGAACGGCCCTTCTCGCTAAGAGCGATCCTTCCCCCGCTTCTTGCTATTATCGTCGGAATGATTATGGTTATTCTGGATGGAACCGTCGTGAATGTGGCTATACCCAAACTGGTGGACTATTTTTCTTCAGATTTAAAAACGATTCAGTGGGCGATTACAGGTTACACGTTAGCTTTAGCTGCTGTAATACCGCTCGCAGGCTGGATGACAGATCGCTTCGGTTCTAAACAAGTGTTTCTGGTGACGCTCACGTTGTTCATTCTCGGCTCCATGTTATGTTCTGTGGCTCAAACTTCTTCGCAGCTTGTTATTTTTCGTGTGATCCAAGGACTTGGTGGGGGGATGGTAGCTCCTATTGGGATGGCTATGGTGTTTAAGTTAGCTCCAGCAGAACGAAGAGGATCGATTATGGGCATGCTTGGGATTCCCATGCTGCTTGCACCTGCACTTGGCCCGATATTGTCCGGATGGCTTGTTGAATATGTTAGCTGGCATTGGATCTTCCTGATTAACGTGCCGATTGGGATTGTTGGTATTATTCTTGGTGTTAAGTATTTGCCCAAGACAGAGAAGATCGGTAAAGGCAACCTCGACATACTTGGCATTATACTGGCACCGATTGCGTTTTCCATGCTAGCTTATGGAGTAAATGAAGGCGGGTCGAATAGTTGGTCATCGACTCCAGCAATCCTTGGATTATCTGTTGGGGGCGTTGCACTGATTCTATTTATAATCGTTGAGCTGCGGCATAAACAGCCTTTGCTGGATCTGCGCGTCTTTCGCTCCTCAGATTTCACCCGCGGCATTATTTTAACATGGGTCATGCAAGCCGCATTGTTTGGTTCCATGCTGTTCGTGCCGCTATACTTACAGCAGATTCGGGCTTATACACCACTAGAGACAGGGCTGATTCTGCTTCCGCAAGCTTTAGCTTGTGTAATCGGTATGCCGCTTGGTGGTAAATTGTTTGATAAGATAGGGGCACGACCGCTGGCTTTTGTGGGTCTGAGCATCATTACAGTTACCCTATTCCTACTGTCTGGGATTTCGATGACTACAAGTCTAAACACCATTATGATGTATCTTGCTTTATTAGGATTTGGGATGGGTATAGCGATGATGCCACTCAATACACATGTTCTAAATGCAGCGCCGCGTGAATTGGTGAGCCGGGTCACATCGCTTACAGCAGCGGCACAGCAGGTGGTTGTGGCCTTTGCCGTAGCAGGCTTGACGGGTTATCTGACAAGTCAAATTACTGTGCATATGGGAGCATTGAAAGCAGGAAGTAATCCTTTATCAGCAGCAGTTCTAGGTTTTGATGATGTATTTTTTCTATCTGGTTGTATAGCTGTAGTCGGTGTACTTATGAGTATTATCCTGCGCAAACCAAAGCTTTCCTCGAATGATTCCTCCTCCGAAGAGAGTCAGAAAGCAGATGCAGCAATGATGATGGGACATTAATTTATACGATAATCTTAGATAATAAAAAAAGGCGTCGTTCAGCTTGTATAGCTAACGACGCCTTTTTTGTATGAGAAAATCATCCTATAGATGTTCTGGTTTCTTCTGAGCCCACCTAGGGCTGAATGTAACTTTACCGAGTAGCTCCGAGGCTATAATCCCCAGTAGAACAAGGGCTGCACCAGCATATCCTTGCATCGATAGCTTTTCAGCGGCGAACCAATAGCCAAACAGCGCGGCGAATACCGGCTCAAGGGAGAAGATCAGTCCGGTGCGTGTAGGTGAAGTATATTTTTGAGCAATGGGTTGTAGGATGAAGCCACAGGCACTACAGAGAATCCCAAGTGCGAGGATCGCAATCCATGCTGGTAAGGTCGAAGGAAGCGAAGGTGTCTCGAATAGCGCAGATAACACTAGAGCAAACCCTCCGGCAAAACCCAACTGTAAGATTCCAATGTTCAGCGAATCACACTCTTTTACAGCCTTGCCTGTAAATAAGATCTGTACCGCATAGAACACCGCCGAAAGAATACAGAGGAAGTCACCTGGTCCAATTTTTAAGGTAGCATTTAATGTAAGAAGTCCAATGCCAGCTATAGCGAGTACGGAGCCAAAGACTTGCGGAGGTGCAACTCTTTTTTTGAAAAGTATACGATCTATTATCGGTACAAATATGACCGTCAAGGCTACTAAAAATCCAGCGTTGGAGGTTGTCGTAGTCTTCAGTCCGAACGTTATACATGTGAACACGCCGAGGAGTAAGAATCCGAGTAGAGCACCATATTTCAATGTTTTGATGTCAACTTTTCGTAAACGTTTGTGGAAGATCACTGTGGCTAATATAAAAGCAAGTCCGAAGCGGAGTGCAATCAGATTGAATTCGCCTAACGTACCTAACCCCATTTTCATAAATATGTAGGAAGAACCCCAAAATAATGTTACAACTAACAGCATCAGCTCAGCTTTGAGCGGTTTCATCGCGTCATCCATCCTTCTTCATTTTCAATTCAATTTAGTATAATACGGCTCTATACATAAGGTAACTGAATGTTTATCATAGGATACATGAGTAAAACTTATGTAAATTTAAAAGGTGAGGGATAGAGGTTGAGCATCAATAAGTATGAGATTTTTCTAAAAGTTGTAGAGCTAGGTAGCTTAACAAAAGCAGCAGATGTACTGGGCTTTACGCAATCTGGAATTAGCCACACGATTAGTAGCTTGGAGATGGAATTTGGTTTCACGTTATTAATTAGAAATAGATCTGGCGTTAAATTGACGGTAAACGGGGAGCAAGTACTACAGCCTATCCGTGAAATTCTGAAGTGGAATGAAAAATTGAAGCAGGAAGTAGCAGATATACATGGGCTAGAGGTTGGGACCATTACCATCGGTACATTCACGAGTGTATCCGTGCATTGGCTGCCAGGAATGATTAAGCAATTTCGCAGTGAGTACCCCTATATCGAAATCAGGTTGATGGAAGGTGGTTATTTAGAGGTTGAGCAATGGATCGAGGCTGGAGTGGTTGACTGTGGTTTTATTTCTCTGCCTACGCGTGAGAAGTTCGAAGTGATTCCCTTAAAAAAGGACCGGATGTTAGGAATCGTATCCAAAGAAAATCCGCTTAGTGCAGAACCTTTTCTCTCCTTATCCCAAATTGCTAAAGAGGATTTCATCATCCCGAAGGCAGGTTCAGATTATGATGTAAGGCGTGTACTGGCTAAGGCGGGCATCAAACCGAATATTAAGTTCTCAGCAGGTGATGATTATGCCATTATGGCCATGGTGGAGAAGGGACTTGGAATTAGTATTTTGCCAGAGCTTGTATTAACCCGTCAGAATTATAATGTAACGATGCTTGAATTGGAAGAACGTAGTTTCAGATCACTTGGAATCGCTGTACATTCTATGAAATACGCCTCTCCCGCCACTAAAAAGTTCCTAAAGCATGTACAAGCGTGGTTGATGGGGCATCCCTGAACCTTAAGAATACACCGTTTAGAATGAGCAAAACCCCTGATTAATTTAGGGGTTTTATTATGAATGAATATCCAAAATCAGGGTTGACGAGGGACTTTGTTCATGAGAGAATGTACGCGCGTACATTTATTGAATGCGCTTTCGTAGGAGGGGTTTTTATCGCCAGCCGTAAAGAGGTTGCCGAGCTTGCCGGAGTCTCAGAAGCCACAGTCTCCCGCGTGTTAAACAACGTAGGCCCGCTCAAGGAAGAAACGAAGGAACGTGTGTTGGCAGCTGCGCTCAAGCTGGGATATACCCCTAGTTCACTCGCGCAGAGCTTTGCTCGTAGAAGAAGTGGGCACCTTGGTGTAGTAATGCCTTATTTGCCAAATGCACGCTTGTTCTCCACTTATTATTTTTCAGAAATATTAAGTGGAATTGGGAGTAAGGCGCGAGAAGAGGGTTATGATCTGTTAATGCTGTTTCGAAATGCCGAAGAGCCTATGGACTATAACGAATTGTTTAAGATGCGGAAGATTGATGCTTGTATTGTACTCGGTGCCAAAGAGGATCCAGGTGAGCTAGCCTCACTTCGACGTTTGAAGGAGGAAGGTCATCCGTTTTGCCTGATTAATCAGCATTTTGAAGGAGAGGCTTTTCACGAGGTGGATGCTGATCATGTCGAAGGAAGCTGGCAAGCGGTCAGGCACTTACTGGATCAGGGCTTTACGAGGATTGCCTTTCTAAACGGGCCAGCATCTTATTCGAACAGCCGAGATCGTTTAACTGGTTATTTGCGCGCTTTGGAGGAGTCTAACCTTCCTTTAGATGAATCACTTCTATTCGAAGGTAACTTCAGTCGTAAAAGCGGTGCTATTGCTGCCAAGAAGATGTTGCCTCTGCTGAATGAGATTGATGCCATTGTAGCGGCCAATGATCGAATGGCCATTGGATTGCAGCAAGGCCTACAGGAACTAGGCATCCCAAGAGATCGCATCCCAGCCATGGTGGGTTATGATGATTCAGATGCTGCTGAGCTTACTACACCAGCCTTAAGCAGTGTGCGTGTTCCCTTTTATGAGCTAGGAGAAATTGCTGTATCTAAGGTATTAGAATTGCACGGGAATAGTCGCTCAGAAATATCACCCCCCTCCCAAATCATCCAGATTAAATTACCGACTGAACTAGTAATACGAGCTTCATCTAAATCTAAGAAATCTGAGGAGGAATAAGATGAAACAGCTTCGCATTGGAATGATCGGTTATAAATTTATGGGTAAGGCGCACAGTAATGCTTACCGCAGTTTGCCAATGTTTTTCCCGAAAGCGCTTAAACCTGAGATGTCTGTGATTTGTGGACGGAATGCTGAAGCGCTTGCAGAGGCTGGCACTCAATTAGGATGGTCGGATTGTGTTACGGATTGGAAAGATCTAATCGCTCGTGAGGATATCGATCTTATTGATATAAATGCCCCTAGTAATGCACATAAGGAGATTGCTCTGGCAGCAGCCAAAGCTGGTAAACATATTTTTTGTGAAAAACCACTCGCACTGACCTTGGCGGATTCCCGTGAAATGCTGCAAGCCGCTGAAGATGCAGGGGTTACACATATGGTTGGTTTTAATTATCGCTTTTCACCGGCGGTTAGACTTGCTAAGAAGCTAGTAGAGAGCGGGCGGCTTGGGAAGATCTATCATTTTCGGGCTTGGTTTCTACAAGACTGGATTATTGATCCGGAGTTCCCGTTAGTGTGGAGATTGCAGAAGGAGATTGCGGGTTCAGGCTCACATGGTGACTTGGGTGCGCATCTCATTGATCTGGCACATTTCTTAGTAGGTGATGTGAAGGAAGTAATCGGTATGAGTGAGACCTTCATTAAAGAACGTCCACTTGCTGCTGAAATGACCGGATTAAGTGCCAAAGGGGATAAGGATGCTCCTAAGGGCAAGGTAACTGTAGATGATGCCACATTGTTTTTAGCCCGTTTTGATAACGGTGCCTTAGGTAGTTTTGAAGCTACAAGATTCGCAGCAGGTCATCGCTCTACCAATTCTTTTGAGATCAACGGAAGCCTTGGCAGTGTGAAATTTGATTTCGAGCGAATGAATGAACTCGAGGTTTATTTAACCTCAGATGCTGAGGATGTACAGGGCTTTCGGCGTGTGCTGGCAACGGACCCTGCTCATGAATATGCGGAGGCTTGGTGGCCGCCGGGTCATACGATTGGTTTTGAACATACGTTTATTCACGAAATGTTGGAGCTTTCTAACGCGATTGAAGAAGGACGTCAGCCTGTACCTAATTTCCATGATGGAGTGAAATGCCAAGCTGTGTTAGAAGCGGTAGAACGCTCTATTGAACAGCGCCGGTGGGTCGATATCTCTGAGATGTAATCAACAAAAATGCGTGTTTGAACAATCTCTATTAGAAGGAGTGCGAAAGATGAGAAAAGCATTGATAGTATGGGGCGGTTGGGATGGTCATGAGCCTGAACAGGTAGCTGATATATTCGCTAAAGTACTGCAAGAGGAACAATTTGAAGTTGAGGTATCGAATACACTTGAGGCTTTTGCCGATGCGGAGAAGCTTCTTGAACTAGATTTGATCGTTCCGGTATGGACGATGGGTACAATCGAACAGAATCTTGTGAATAATGTCTCGGCAGCTGTTCAGAACGGAACGGGTCTTGCGGGTTGCCATGGCGGGATGTGTGATTCTTTCCGAAATAATGTGGATTGGCAGTTTATGACCGGGGGGCAATGGGTAGCTCATCCCGGCAATGATGGTGTGAACTACACCGTAGAGATTTGCCAAAGCTCAAGTCCTCTCGTAGAAGGATTAGAAGACTTCACCGTTTGTTCAGAGCAATATTATCTGCATGTAGATCCAGCTGTAGAAGTACTTGCAACGACTCGTTTTCCAGTTGTTGAAGGCCCACATTCTTTCAACAAAGCCGTGGATATGCCAGTAGCCTGGACCAAACGGTGGGGTCATGGCAGAGTGTATTATAATTCACTCGGACATCATGCCGATATTGTAGCTATGCCACAGGTAAAGGAAATGATGCGCAGAGGACTGCTATGGGCTGCCGAGGGTAAAGTTCGCGCACAATCCCAAATTTCAGCGGTTAGTAGTAGCTATAGCGGAATGGCAGACAGTCAATAATCTCTGGGAGCGATCAACGAATGGATAAAGTCAAAGTAGGAATTATCGGATGCGGTAAAATCAGTAGCATATATATGGAGAACTGTCAGAAGTTCGAGATTCTTGATCTAGTTGCATGTGCGGACTTGGACTTGGAGAGAGCGAAGGAACAAGCCGATAAATACAATATTCCAAGCGTTTACACCACAGAGCAATTACTGAATGATCCGGAGATAGAGATCGTTATCAACCTGACGATTCCAGCTGTTCATGCGGATGTATGCCTGAAAGCTATCGAAGCGGGTAAACATGTGTATGTTGAGAAGCCACTTGCTGTGACGAGAGAAGAAGGACGCCAAGTTCTGTCAGCGGCTCGAGAAAAGGGCGTACTAGTAGGCAGCGCACCGGAAACATTCTTTGGATCGGGCATCCAAACCGTATTGAAATGATCGATGAGGGTGTAATTGGTCAGCCCGTTGCAGCCACCTCGTTTATGATGGGTCGTGGACATGAACATTGGCATCCAGATCCTGAATTCTACTATGCTGCTGGAGGAGGTCCAATGTTCGATATGGGACCATACTATTTGACTGCATTGGTGCAGTTATTGGGTCCAATTCGTACGGTTAGCGGGATGACTGGAAAAGCACTAGAAGAACGTACGATTACAAGTGAGAAGAAATCGGGTAATAAAATTCCTGTTCAAATTCCAACTCACGTTGCCGGAACATTAAGATTTGAGAAGGGTGCCATTGCAACGTTGATTACAAGCTTTGATATCTTTGGCGGAAGTAATCTGCCGCATATAGAAATCTATGGAACACTTGGAACGATACAGGTTCCAGATCCAAATAACTTTGGAGGTCCAGTGAAGTACCGCCTAATGGGTGAGAATGACTGGACGGAACAGCCGCTACTACCTGGATATGATCAGAACACACGGGGGATTGGTCCAGCGGATATGGCTTATGCCATTCGGACGGGAAGAAAGCACCGTGCCAGTGGAGAATTGGCTTATCATGTACTAGAAGCGATGTGGGCATTTCATGATTCTTCAGATGCTCATTCATTCTACGAAATGAAGAGTACCTGCACCCGTCCTGAAGCTCTTCCGATTGGACTCGCTCCTTACACATTAGATTAGAGAATTCATTCTGAATCTGCAACCTATCACTTCCAATCTCCGTTTGAGAAGATAAAGAGTGAGGGAGTGACAAGGATGCGTAAGAGGCTTGGTGGCTGGATATGGATTTCAGTTGTTATTCTTTTCATAATTGGTTGTTCAGAAGATCAACAATCGAATAAGGAGCCGGCCCCAGCTACTGCAATTACTGCAACTCCAGATATCTTGCCTACTGCGAGCGCTGGAATAGAAGATCCTAGAGCTGAAAAAGTACTTTACTCCAGTGATCCTGAAGCGATTAAAGCTTTCCTATCCGCTCAGAAGATTCCTAACGGAGATATCTATCTACAGGATAATAAGATTCATATCAATATAGTGGGTTTGAACTCGCAGATTGAGCAGCGGTTTGCTCAGACTTTCGCGGCAGGTACTTATGAGCTCCATGATGTTAAATATTCGATGCAAGAGTTATTAGCTGCACAAGAGCTTTTGCATAAACAAGAACTCTATCAGAAGCTTAATCTATACGGTTCCGGTGTGGACACGATTGGTAATAAAGTAACGATCACAATTCCATCTGATTATGCTGACACGGCCATACTTGAGATAGAAAAATGGATCGCTCCGGATATGTTGACCTACGACATTTCAGAGCTAGGCGAACCACATGTAATAGGTCAAATCGTAGATATCGATACCAAACAGGCGAAGCGGATTCTCATCCTTGAACCTGGCATGGAAGATCCCTCTTACTGGTTCTCATTCAATCAGAAGTCAACAATGTTTAATGAAGCTGGAGAATCGATTAGCTTTAAGGATTTGAAGGTTGGCCAGCAGGTTGAGCTATGGAGTACCGGTATGGTGGATGAATCTTTTCCCGCGCTTGCAAGTGTGCGGAGGTTACAGCTTAATGCTACGGAATAATCCAATAGCCAGCACCGTTTGGGAGAGGCAAACGGTGCTATTTTTCGTGAATAGAGAGAATCGCCTATTTTCGAACCCCTGAAGGGGTAATCCCTTTATACTGCTTGTACAGCTTGGTAAAATAATTGGGATTGTCGCAGCCGACTCTTCCTGCAATCTCAGTCACTGTAAAATTGGTCTCGAGAAGCAATCGCTCTGCTTCATTTACTCGGCAAAGATTAACATAATCGATGAAGGTTCGACCTGTTAGCCTCTTAAAGGTTTTGCAGAAATGATATGGATTTAGATTTACGGATCTTGCGGCGCTTTCTACGGTCATTTTGTCATCGAAATGGTTCTCCATATACTCTAGTAGTGGCTTAAAACGTTCGCGATTAAAGGAGTGCCGCTCATTCGTTCTACCGGATACTTGTTCAGGTAGAAAGGTGCGAGAGAGCAGCACAAAGAGTAAATGCAGTTGATTCTTGATGACCAGTTGAAAAGCAGGTCCCTTCTGAAGTACTTCATCAACGATGGTATCCAGAAGAGAAAAATATGTGGAGCAGGTCGGAACAAGCTCTGCAGGTTTGACCGGCAGCTGATAACGATTCTCTAAATAAGGGATTACAAACTGCTCATGCTGAGGATCCTGCTTCCAATCCTTAAATAAAGAACTATGGAATACGACGGAGATAAAACGAACATGATCATCCCGCAGACTGTACCCAACATGCAATCCTCCAGAGGGAACAAACAATACCTCTCCGGCATGCAGTTCATAGGGCTTGCTGTCTATGTGAAAAATGGCGCTGCCTTCTTGCATAATGATGATTTCGAAATGCTCGTGCCAGTGTAAATACAGGATATTCTGACCGATCTTTGCGTTCTTGCATTCATTAAAAAATAATCGGAATGGATACGTTTTTTCTTCTAATTGAGGATATTCTTTAAGATCATTAGGGTAACTCATAAATCACTCAACTCCCACAAGATACGACTATATAAACACAAGATAATAAGAGTTTTAAGCTCAGAAGCAGTATATACTCGGGTTATAGCACTTACTATAAACCAATATTGGAGTGGTCACAAGATGAAGGATACAATGCGAATTGGAACATTAGTAGGCGGCGGCGACGCTGTAAGAGTGATTCCACAAATTGTAGGACATGGATTTGAATCTTTTAGCTTAACCTTCTGGCAAACAACAGGGGAAACAGATCTCGTGGAAACTGGAAAGCGTGTGCAAGAGCTTGCAGCAGAACATGACTTCGTGATCTCATCTGTTGGGATCTTCGGCAATCCTTTGACGAATACTGGTGATAATTCCGATGCAATCGCGAGCTGGGAGCGACTGATTGATCATGCTCATTTGTTCGGAACGGATATGGTATCAGGTTTTACAGGAAGGTTACCAGGGGTATCCATTGATGAATCTATTCCGAAGTTCACCGAGGTGTTTGGAGAGTTGTCCAAAAGAGCAGCGGATCGCGGTTTGCGAATTGCTTTCGAGAACTGTTCCATGGGTGGAGACTGGGGATCAGGTGACTGGAATATTGCTCACAATCCATTAGCTTGGGAGAAGATGTTCAATGCTGTGCCTGCTGATAATATAGGACTCGAATGGGAGCCATGTCATCAGATGGTCCAATTGATTGATCCGATTCCGCAGCTTCGTAAATGGACAGATAAGATCTTCCATGTACATGGTAAGGATGCCACCATCGCTTGGGATATCGTAAAAGAATATGGAATTCATGGCCCCAATCCTTATGTATGGCACCGTACTCCCGGCTTTGGAGATACGAACTGGACTGATGTTATTTCTATTTTGCGTCAGGCAGGTTATAAAGGTACGATTGATATTGAAGGCTGGCATGATCCTGTTTATCGGGATGAGCTGGAAATGATGGGACAAGTACATGCTTTAAATTATTTAAAACAATGCCGGGGCGGTAGCTTTGTACCTAATCCGCTGTAACCGTAGAGGGGGAGAATGATGACAGCACAGTACCGTGTAGCGGTTGCAGGTTGCGGAGGAATGGCTAACGCCTGGATTGAATACGCTTTATCACGTTCAGATACTCAGATTGTTGCTCTTGTAGATATACGATTGGAGTCAGCACAAGCGATGGCGGCAAAGCATGAGATTTCCTGTCTAACGTTTACTGACATTAAAGAAGCGATTCAGGCGACTGGAGCTAATCTTGTGTTTGACGTTACAGTTCCGGGAAGCCATTACAGCATTTCTAGCACTGCATTAGCACTCGGATGTAATGTGTTTAGTGAGAAACCACTGGCCGAGACTATGGAAGAGTGCACTAAGATTGTTGAGATCTCAGAAAGAACCGGAAATGCCCATTCTGTGATGCAAAATCGCCGATATGATCCGCGTATTCGTTCTTTACGCAACTTAATCGAGTCTGACACCATTGGTAGAGTAGGATACATCAGTTCTAGCTTTTTCCTCGGCGCTCATTTCGGAGGGTTCCGTGATGTCATGGAAAGTCCTCTGCTGCTGGATATGGCGATTCATACCTTTGATCAGGCCCGATTTATTAGTGGAGCCAATCCGATTTCCGTTTACTGTCAGGAGTTTAATCCTCCCGGATCATGGTATAAGGGGAATGCGTCGGCAGTGTGTATCTTTGAGATGTCGGACGGATCTGTATTTACTTATCAGGGGTCTTGGTGTGCAGAAGGTGCCTCTACCTCTTGGGAAGCAGCTTGGCGTCTGAATGGGGAAAAAGGAACTGCGATTTGGGATGGTCATGACATGCCATATGCAGAGGTAGTCGTAGCAGGAGATCAGAGTGATAAATTTATTCGTGATGTTGAGCGTGTAAATGGAGAAGCTGTTGATATGGACAAAACCTTCCATCAAGGATGTTTGGAGGAAATGTTCCTGTCCCTAGCAGAAGAGCGTTCAGCAGAGACGAATTGTAGAGATAATCGGTATAGTATGGCAATGGTATTTGGAGCGCTGGAAAGTGCTAAAACAGGTCAGAAAATTGATCTAGTAGAGTTCATGAGTACCTCAGAGTGATCAAAATCTTTTGTTAATTTTATCCAAACTTTAATGTTCATGTTATGATAGATAAGAACATTATTCGGGGAGGATATTATGTACAAAGCCATTATATTTGATCTAGATAATACATTAATAAATTATAGTACTTGTGAAATCGAAGCGATGAAAAGAACCTGTAACGATCATAATCTCTTCGTAGAAGATATTGAGGCGTGGTCTTTATTTTATGGAGAGTTTTCCGGTCATAATTTTCGCCATTGGATGAACTTTGTGGGTGGTGGTGAGGTGAAGACTATAGGAGAGGTATTGAGGTATTCTTTTAGAGACACTCTTAAACAGGAGGAACTTTTTCATAGCAAACTGTCAGATACTTATTGGGATTATTTTTGCAATTCCTGTTATTTTGAAGAAGGAGCGGAACAGATCTTAACTTCATTTAAAGATAAGTATGCTCTGGGGATTATCACCAATGGGATCAGTGAGGCACAAAGAAAAAGACTGCAAGCCGGTAAGATCTATGAAATATTCAAATCCATAATGATCTCTGATGAGGTAGGCATCCGAAAACCTGATAAAAGGATTTTTGAAATGTCTTTAATAGAACTACAGCTAAGCAATCATGAAGTGCTGTTCGTTGGGGATTCTTTACAAGATGATTACCATGGTGCTGTGAATTCTGACATTGACTTCTGCTATTACAATCGCCAGAATATAGAGGTTCCTAAAGACCTCAAGCCTAACTATATGATTAGTTCTCTTCTGGAGCTTAAAGATGTAGTGGGGTTGTAGCAATGCCAGCAAGGAGAACAAGTAATGGAAATTAGAGCTTATCAAGAATCGGATATTAGTCAGCTTATCTCATTGTTCTATGAGACAGTTCATTTCGTAAACAAACAAGACTATTCACAAGAACAGCTTAATGCTTGGGCACCTAAAGAGGAAAAGACCCTCAAACTTGATGCTTGGAGCACTTCTTTACATCAAAATATTACTTATGTAGCCGAAATTAACGGGTACATAGTTGGCTTTTCGGATATGACGTTGGAAGGACATTTGGATCGTCTTTATGTCCACAAAGATTTCCAAGGCCAAGGCGTAGCCTCTGCTCTCGTGAACAAGCTTGAAATGAAGGCGAGAGAGCTTGGTCTTCATGAAATGGATACCGAAGCAAGTATTACAGCTAGACCCTTTTTTGAACAACAGGGATACCAGCTTATGATGAAACAAAGTGTAGAACGAAAAGGAGTACTGTTAGTTAATTATCGGATGAGTAAAAAGCTAATTTAATCAAAAAAGCAGATTGCTATGGTGAGCAGTCTGCTTTTTTTATCTAATGAAGGAGGATCAATCAACAAGCTTTATTTGGATGAAGAATAACGATTTATAAAATTAGCGATTCCATTTGGAACGAATTTGTTAACTTCATTATTAAACAGGTCTGTATAGTTTGCAGTGATAACTTTACTTGGTACTAACGTCAAGTTTGAAAAATATTGCTTATACGCCTTATCATAGGCGGATTTATTCACTTCTTTTTGATTTACATAATAGCTTGGCAAATCATCCGTTTTTTCTTGATCTGGAATGTCGGCCAAGAATATCTCTTTGTCATTAAATTTGGTTCCTTGGATACTAATCTCATAAACCTGCAAATTAGAATTGTACGAACCACTGCCATCTACAAAAGCGATATAACGTAATGTTCCATCTTTTTTGTTCTTATAGAGATGCAGGCCACGATTTTCATCGCGCGGTAGAAATCCACCCATACCTACATTAAATATACCCTCTGAAATATCCTTCAGTTTTCCTTGATAATTGAATGGAATGACTTTTCCATTTTGGACGGTTAGAGCAATGTTGATGGGCTGAATGAATCGTAAAGAATACCCCTGTATAAGTTCAGGAGTACCATCAAAGTTCAAATCTACTAAAGTGAAATAATTGAAGTCACCGTCATAAGACCTATCTCTAGTAGCATCCATTAACGTTTTCTTGATATACTCAGAGTAAAGTGTCTTCCATGATTTTGCAGTTGCTTCTTTTGCTGACGCAGTAATTGGAATGCTCCCCAATAATAAAAGTAATGTTACTATGATCCATGCAGTTCGTTTCATGACTCATTAGCTCCTTATCATATTACTATGTACTGGAAATTAATATTACTATTGTTAGACAATATGTTCCAGTAATAATATGGTATATGAAGGGTGTTTAGTTATAAATCAATTTCATTAAAGCCTCCGAGTCAAAACGATCTCCTTGCACTAACCATTGACCATCCACATCAAACATAGTCAGTATTCCCTCCAAAGGGACACGTTTACTTTCTTTGTCATCCTTATCCAACAAAACAAGATCACAAGTATATTTTAACTCAACAATATTTTTCTTTTGTTCGGAAAGGGTGAACTTTAGATTATCTGGTTTTAAAGAAAGCTTTTGTTTATTAGCGATTTGAAAAGGGATAGTTGTGATTCGGCTTCCTATAGCTTTTTCGGTATAGTATTCAGTAAAGTACGGTTTCATTTCTTCATTTCGGGCTAGAATGGATTCCTCAGAAAATAAATCATCAGAAACCTTAATGGTATATTCAACATTTTTGTACTTCTCAGCGGCTTTAGTGGCATCATCCACTTCTGAACTACAGCCCATAATTAACGTTAGGGATAATAAAATCATACTCAAGATCAATGGTGATTTACGCATTCGAACACCTCCATGTAATTGATTCTGTATTATTATACTTATATTACCATACATTGGTTTCACAGCTTCAAGAAGAAAATGATTCAACTCCCTAAATATGGTATGGTGTAAATATTACTATCAAAAACCTAAAGGGATGGGATACACTTGAATTTTTTTCCTATTACATACTCACTGTTGGCAACAGACGCATTATTATTACATATTAAAGAGCATTATGAGATTCCAGAACCAGTACAGCTGCAGTATTTTCTTAGAGGCATGAACGATACATACATCTTAGAAACGGCATTGGAAAAATACATCTTTCGTGTTTATCGTGCGGATAGACGGAGTAGATCGGAGATTGATTTTGAATTAGAATTGTTGAACGATTTGCACGAAAAAGGTGTAAACGTCTCCATTCCTATTCCTCGAAAAGATGGGATCATATTTAATGAATTTTTGGTGCCTGAGGGTGTGAAGTATGGCGTTATGTTTAGTTTTGCTGTAGGAAATGAAAAGCCTATTCATGCGGTAGAAGACAGCTATTTATTTGGTCAGTCAGTTGCACAAATTCACACAGCTACGGACAACTTTAAGAGTGCACATGTAAGAGGTAAGCTTGATTTTGAACATTTAATTGAGAAACCGCTTCATACGATCAAACAGCATATGAACCATCGACAAGAGGATTATCAATTCCTGTATGACCTGGCCATACAATTAAAAGCACAGATTGAAGTACAGCTGGAAGCGGGGCTCGACTGGGGCATCTGCCATGGCGATTTGCATGGGAATACGAATGTGACTTTCACGGACGAAGGGAAATTAACTCATTATGATTTCGATATTTGTGGTTACGGATGGAGAGCCTATGATATCGCAGAGTTTAGATTGGCAAGAGAGATTCATAGTGGCCATGATAAAGATGAAGTAGAACGGTTATGGGCAGCATTTTTAAATGGATATAAAAGTTTAAGAGATCTCAGTGACAATGATATTAGTGCTGTTCCTATGTTCGTTGCGCTTAGACAGCTTTGGTTATTTGCTTTATGTTTCAGTGAAGGTGAGCTTATCGGTGCAGCTGACTTTGACAATGGATTTATCGACAGTAAAATGGATTATTTCAGAAATTTAGAGGTGATTAAATGAATGATAAATTGGGCAGTAAAGAAGCCATAATAAGATGGGATAAATACGCAGAACTAATCTCAACTTCGTACGGCGAAAACGGGGATATCCATCGAGAAATTTTTTTGAATCCAGCTTTATTCAGTCTCATGGGTTCTGTTGAAAATAAGAAGGTGCTAGATGCAGGCTGTGGTGAAGGATATTTAAGCAGAATGTTAGCTAAGGCAGGTGCCTCAGTCACTGGCGTTGATTACTCGCAGAACATGATAACGATAGCCAAGAGTAAATCACCAGAGGAATTAAAGATAAACTTCCATCATGGCAATTGTGAAGATCTCAGCTTTCTCCAGAATGAGAGTTATGATCTCATTGTTTCTAACATGGTGATTCATGACTTATCTGATTATGAGACAGCGATTCATGAAATGTATCGGTTGTTAGTTGATGGTGGGACGTTTATATTCTCAATTCCACATCCTTGCTTTGTAACCCCTGGTAGCGGATGGGTGAAGTCGGATACTGGTGAGAAGCTTTATTGGAAAGTAGATAATTATTTTTACGAGGGCACTTATAATCAGATCTTCCCTATAGATCAAGAGGAAAAGTTTCTGATTTTTCATAGGACGTTATCCAGTTATGTAAATACGATTGTACGGGCTGGCTTTCAAATTGAAGAAATGATCGAGCCGAAGCCCTCTGCTGAAATGCTTGCGAAGTATCCGTCTTTTGAAGAGGATTTTCGTTGCAGCGATTTTTTGGTTTTTAAACTGCGAAAGTAGGAGGGAGAAAGATGAACCATAACATTTTCAAAGAAGTTATAGACTCTGAAGAAGAGTTAAGGTCAATGTATGGGTATCCCAGTGAATTGGTAAACAACAAGAGTATAACCTTCATCGATCATCATTGCCGAGATTATATATCCAAATCACCGTTACTCTTTATAGCAACAAGTGATTCAGCTGGCAATTGTGATGTATCTCCGCGTGGGGATGCTGCAGGTTTTGTATATGTGTTAGACGACAAACATTTAGTGATTCCTGAGCGACCTGGTAATCGACGGTTTGATTCTTTGCGCAACATCCTTTTAAATTCAAAAGTGGGTTTGATATTTATTATTCCCGGTCTTGAAGAAACCTTAAGAATAAATGGACATGCAAGGATTATCAAAGATCAAGAAATAATGGTTCATATGGAGGCTCAAGGTAAACTGCCGAAATTGGGCATTGCCGTTGAAGTGGAAGAGTGTTATATGCATTGCGCTAAAGCTTTTAAAAGATCACATCTATGGGATGATACGTATTGGCCATTGAAAGCAGAGCTGCCTAAACCCTCAGTAATCATTGCAGAACATGCAAAAGAGCTTGGGATTTCTCAAGAGGATGTATCAAAGGGATTAAAGGATAGCTATGAGAATCGGTTATATTAGAAATGAAAGGATTAACTAAGATGAGCAAAGCTTTAAAACTCACTCCAGGGAATAAAGTAGGACTTATCGCTTGTTCTGATGGTGTGAGAGTGGAGAACCTGCCTAAAGTAGAAGAATTAATTAGAATTCTGAACTCGGTTGGTCTAGAGGTAGCGATGTCTAACACCTTGTTTAGAAGAGATGGTTATTTCAGTGGCAATCCTAAGGAAAGAGCAACGGAGTTGAATCGTCTATTTAATAATGATGAAATTCTTGCGATTTTTGATATTTCAGGTGGGGATTCCGCGAACCAGATCTTGGAATATCTCGACTACGATAATATTCGATTGCATCCGAAGCCTTTTTTCGGAATGAGTGACTTGTCCGTTATTTTGAACGCTTTACATACACAAAGTAATTCGAAATCCTATCACTATCAGTTGATGAATCTCGTATCTTCTGATGGGGCGGAGCAGCAAGCTGCTTTCTATCGAACATTTTTCGAAGGACATAACGATCTTTACGATTTCGACTTTCATTGGGTCCGTGGGAACCAGATGAGTGGGATTGTAATTGGCGGCAATATTCGATGTTTTATGAAGCTGGCAGGAACAAGTTATTTTCCAGACCCTTCGAACAAGATTTTATTCTTAGAGAGTTTAAGTGGCAGAGCTAACAAAATCGTCTCCTTATTTGCTCAGCTTCAGCAAGCTAGAACTTTTGATAAATGTGCTGGAGTGATTCTTGGGTCGTTTACTGAGCTTGAGAGCTATAATGAATTTTCAATCGTAGAAGCGTACTTGAAGGAAATCAGCGGGATTCCTATCGTGAAGACGGACGAGATCGGGCATGGTAGTGACAGTAAGTGTATTGTTGTGGGTGAGAATATTACTTTATAAGAGCTAAAGGTGGATGATTGGTTTTCAAGGTGATTTATGTTGATAAGAGAGGAGTCAGAGAGAGTTATGATGTCCACACACGACTACCCATCTAAAGAGGTATTGAAAAATGCTATACATACTGCCTATCTATCTCTCGATCTTGAATTTGAGGGCATTGAGAATGCTCAAAAAGACACTCGTATGGAAGGCGTCGATCGTACTCCAGCAGAAATCCTTGCCTATCAATTGGGCTGGTTGAATCTTGTGATGAAATGGGATAAGGATGAAAAAGCAGGGATAACCGTTATTACACCTTCACCAGATTATAAATGGAATCAGCTTGGCGGATTATATCAATCGTTTTATCATACATATGCCACCTACTCATTAGACGAGTTAAGATCTTTATTTCAAGAGACAGAACATCAGTGGCAGAGCTGGATTGATTCTTTAAGTGATGAAGAACTTTTTACGCAAGGCGTGCGGAAATGGACAGGATACAATCCAAGATGGCCAATGGTCAAATGGATTCATATTAATTCCGTTGCACCGTTCAAGACTTTTCGTTCGAAGATTCGTAAGTGGAAAAGGCTTAATTGTATTAGCTCAATATAATAACCGCAGACCAAGCCATTGTCTAAGAGAAGAAATCTCTGAAGCAGAGGCTTTTTTCATATACATAGAAGGAATTTTGATTGGCATGATGTGGAGGAGATGGGATTAGTGGAAGAGAATGTATACTAGTCCCGAAAAAAGATGAAAAGGGTGGATCTTTTGAGAAAAAGCATCACAATAATCAGTTCACTTATATTATGTATTGCATTAAGCACTATCATTTATATCGTGGTAAACAATAATACTAAACCCACAGTTAGTCCAGAGAACATTGAATTAAAGGAGCTAATAAATTCGGATGTAACACAAATCAAATTTTCGGAAAAACCAACGGTATTAGTATTTTTCACCTCTTGGTGTCCGTATTGTAATGAAGATGCTCCAAAGATTGTTTCTTTGTATGAAAAATATAAGGATAAAGTGAACATCTACGGCATTAATCCAATTTATCGTGATGATGTTTCAGAAGTTGAACAGTATGTTAAGAAATACAAAATTGATTATCCCGTACTTCTAGATGAAACAGGAGCTTTCTATAAACATTATGGGGAACCAGGTTTTCCTACATTGTACTTTATAGATTCTGAAGGGGAAGTGCTTGATCAAATTATAGGCTCATCTGATCTTGAGGTTATTGAGAGTTCGATAAATATTCTTATAGAGTATTTTTGATAATCTAAAAGGAGCTACTGGTATGATAAAAAAAAGGAAAAAGACATTCATCATCGCCGCATTCCTATCCATCTTTATAATGTTACTAATAGCTAGCTATATGTTAAATCCTCAACCCGTTCATGCGATGATGGTAGACTTTTCTAGTATGGAGGAACAGGATGAACAAGTTTATCTAGAACCTGACATCTCTGAGAATATTGAGTATTTGATTATAAACAATCTCGAACAATCGAAAGAAAGAATTTCAGAGATCTTTGACGGATTACATTCTACTCCAACCATGCTATTTGTTCAATCTCCTCAAGCCCTGAAGAAGTATGCTCAAAAGAATCGAACGGGACAGACTTATTATACATATTGGGGGCATTACATCGTTATTGGTCCTGATGGATTTAATGAAGATGTAATAGCTCATGAACTGCTGCATAGTGAATTAAGAACGAGATTAAAGAATAAGGACAAGGTACCTGTATGGTTTGATGAAGGGTTAGCAACCGTAGTTGATCATAGATATATAAGAAATGAAAATTTAAGCTTAGATCATATTAATGACTTAAGTAGTAGAGATGCTTTTTATGAACCCTCACAAGTAAAAGAAAATTATGAGATCGCCCATTCAGAAGTTACTAGATGGTTTGGGATCGTAGGAAAATCTGGCTTAGCAGAACTTATTGAAGGATTAAATAAAGGTGGAGCATTTAATGAACTGTATAAAGCAATAGAATCTCGTAGATAGAGGAGGTTGTAATGAAGAAGTTTATTATTGTAATTCTAGCCATTGTTGCTTTAATGCCAATGCGCTCAATGAATGCGGACTGGGCTTATTCTTTTGTTGTTTACTCAGGTGATATTTATGAAATATCCGACGACGATCTCATCCCATCGAATGACATTGACAAGAAGATAGGGCAAGTAACACGATATTCAGACCACGAAGGAACGTATAGCGGGAACTTTTCAAATATTTACCCTAAGGGCACGCCATATTATTCAATAAAGAATATCGATCCAAAAGAAATCATTGCCATTAAGACCCACGAAGCTGAATTTGTCAAAGCTATTAATAAAGGTCAATATGCCAATGGTCAATTGGAAAGTAAAACGATCTGGATTTCTATACTAGGGTCTTTAATTATTGTGTTATTAATAATATGGATAATGAAACGAAAGAAATCAATGGTGTAGAAAGGATTGGTGAAATGGGACTAAAAGAAGTTTACCATTTGCCTGATGGAATAATTACTTTAGGGAAAATGAAATCTGTTACTTTGATTACGATACTATTTTATACGGGAATCATCGGAACCATATATTTTGCATTCCAGTTTGGAAAGTATATAGCCATATCCAATGCTGTTATGAAGACGATAGTATTTGATCAGGGGTATAACCAAGTTGTAACCAATAATTATATACTTGGATTTTTTGCTGGAGTTATGTGTTTTATTGTTCTTCTTGTCATTTGGAAAGTAGCTTGTGAGCTTTTATTAATGATTTTCAATGCGCTAAGTATTTATGTAAATCGTAAAGGATAGCTGGTGTCTTCAACTAAATAGTGGATGTGAATTTATGGATAGAAAAAACATCAGGTGTAGAGATGTCGGTGCCTATGCACATGCTTTAACACGTGGAAAAGAATATGTAGTCGAAAATACAGATGAAAATAAATTCAGGGTTGTTGGAGATCACGGAAGAAAAGTTTGGATTTCAAAAGACTATTTTTGTTCAACAAAAGAAAATATCTTACTCCTGCAGAAATGGAACTTTGATCAAGATATTGAAAGCGAACTTTTTGTAGAAGTGACGCTAACTTTTAATGATGGTTCTGAACGATGGTGTACTCTTACGACGCCGGAAAATTTAGTCCAATATTTTAGTAATAATTGTATGGAGCCCCCAGGATTATATATGAAGCATTTGATCATCATGAAGGCCATGAATAAAGAAGACGTTGAAGCAACCTTCAGATATTTAGATAGCCAAAATGAACTTGTAGGATTAACCATCCCTCTAAATGAAATCTTGTTCGAAAATGACGTTTGACTCATGTGTAAATCATTCACTCTGATCTCAAATCCATGTTCATTGCTGTAATATCCTTTAAACTGTTCATTTGAAAAGACAACTATAACTGTATTCTACTGAGATAGTGTACAGGAGGAATGGCTAATCCATGACAGCCAAAAGAATTCAAACCATTGAAAAGATCTTTATGGCGCTGGTAAAGAAGCTGAAGCCACATTTTGCACCTCGAACAAAGAGAAAAGCATACTATGCCGATATTAACTTTAATATGCTTGGTTAACTTATTGAGAAGACAACAAATACAACATTAGCGGAAGCATATAAGAAATACATATTTGAACCACTAGCACTCGAGAGTACATATCTCCCTGAACATGGAAATGATTTTATACCGAATATCTATTATAAGGATAAATCTATTTATCGACCCAAAGTAATTAGAAGTAGCCGTGCGAGTGAGGGCTGTATCAGTACTGCTCGTGAATTAATGATATTTATGAAGGCTTTCTTTGGAGGCAAGCTATTCAATAAAAAGATATTTGAAAAACTACTGGTATCTAATAAACTTCAAGCATCAATGGGACCTATCTATTATGGCAGTGGCAGTGGCAGTGGCAGTGGCTATATGAGAATTCCTTTGGATGGGTTGATTACGCTTTTTATGGGCAAGGGTGAGTTAATGGGGCATTCTGGATCAACAGGGTCTTTTGCTTTTTATTACCCGGTTAAAGATTTATTTATGGTGGGGGATTTGAACCAGATGGGAAATGCTGCACTACCGATTAGGTTATCCATGAAGCTTGCAATGATGACGAAATGATGATGAGAAGGTGGATGTAATAGAAAACATATCGAGTTTAATCGAAAAGTTATCATGGAATCTATCCGAAGAAGAAAAGAAAGATGCAATTAATAAGCTACAATACATAAAGGATGAAGATTTGCATTTATTAGTACAACCTATATCAAAAGACTATTGGGATGGAGCGGCTGAAACAGTCATACGTTTAGGATATCCACGTGTGAAAAGCATATTGTCGGGTTTACTTGAATGGATACAAGATATAAATTGGCCAGGTGCGGGGGAAATAGCTGTTTTTTTACTTGAAATAGGGGATCCGATGATTCCATATGTAAAAGATGTACTAAATCAACACAGTGATGATGAAGAATGGGTGTACAGGATTTTTAATGATTTAATTGATCATTGGAATACGGTACAAATCCTACAGATACAAGCAGAATTAATTAAGATTTCACAGGAAAAAGCCAATGATCTTTCGGCATTAAGAATCTTATTAACTCACGGTATATACGCAAAAGATGTGGTCTGTGAAATAATCCAGCGCAAAAAAGATGTCCTTGTATTTGAACTCAAGGAACTTCATGATACTCATCCTGAAATTGATTGTGAAGCTCTTTATAAAGAATTCTTCAATCAGCAGCCTAATGTAATTAAACAGTTTCATGAGCACAATAAAGAACGTTTTTATATATGTAATTCGATATCAAAGCGCCAAGAAGTTTTAAGAGAAATAGAAATCTTTACAGCTGAGTTTCTCACTTCGTGAAGTTATCAGGCGTTACTGAAATAAATTTAAAGGAGACTTATCAGTGAACAACATCAAAGTGCTTCATTATGATGCTTTTTCTTCTTATCCGAACAAAGGGAATCCTGCGGGAGTAGTGTTAGAAGCTGATCATTTAAGCGAAAGTGATATGCAATCAATAGCTCATAAGGTCGGATTTAACGAAACAGTTTTTGTAGTCCCATCAGATGTAGCTGATTTAAGGCTTAAGTATTTTACGCCAGGCCATGAGATCAATCTTTGTGGACATGCTACAATGGCATCTTTATTTGCTTTAAAAACAAAGGGTATTCTTGGAGAGGCTAGCTCGATAAAGATCGAAACAAACGTGGGTGTGCTACCCATCCAATTCAGTATGGACAACAATAATCACTTACTAATAAAAATGAAGCAAGATCAACCGAAGTTTATTGAATTTAACGGCGATAGAGCGAAGCTTGCACACGCCATAGGTTTAACCCTTGACGAGATAGAAGAGGATCTGCCTATTGTTTATGGCTGTACTGGCGCATGGACTCTATTAGTCCCGATTAAGAGAATAGATAGCTTTAATAAAATGAAACCGACAAACTCGTTGTTTCCGGAGATTTTAACGCAGGTTCCAAAAGCATCTGTACACCCATTTTCACTCCAAACGCTTGATCCGCACGCTTTAATGCATGCCAGACATTTCTCATCGCCTTTTTCGGGAACCGTTGAAGATCCAGTAACAGGTACAGCATCGGGAGTCATGGGGGTTTATTATTTAAAATATATTGATCCGCATTTGGACTCGATCCAATTTGATGTAGAACAAGGACAAGAAATCGGTAGAGATGGGAAAGTAAATGTAGAAGTGTATCGATTAGATTCTGATAGAATGGATGTGTTTATTTCTGGAACTGCGGTATTTGTGGGGGCTGTAGATTTATGGAGATGATAAAATATACTCATCTTGGAGTGTATGAAGTCTTAGTGAAGAACGATAAAGTATTACTAATTAAGAAAGCAAGATGTTTCATTGTTAGATGTGAACTTTGAGCTTAAGACCGATGGAGACGGACAAGACTCTGATGGGGCACAGTGGATAGAAATCAAACAACTAAACAACCTTGCTTTAACCCCTTTTGTGAAGAAAATAATGCTGGGTCATTATTAGAACTTTAATGATCTAAGGAATGGAGGCAGCTTCATGATTGAAATTGATTGTTTGGGTGAAATCTGCCCAGTACCAGTAATGATGTTAAAAAAACATCAAAAAGCCATTCAGAAGGGTGAAAAGGTAATGCTAGTTACTGATCATAGCTGCGCAAAAGTTTCTATCACGGATTACTGTCGTGGTTCAAATCTAAAATGTTCCATTCAAGAAGTGATTAATGGAGTATGGGAAATTACGATTGAGGTTTAGGCTCAACACAAAGTATCTATTAAAGTCTTTTCAATATATCGAACTAATTGTTTCGTATCGTTGTCACAGCGCTGATTTTGTTTCTTTATCATGTAGACATCGTTATTGACCTGGAACTGATCAATAGGAATGATCTTGAGTTGTTTACTATACAACTCTTTTTTTATGGACATATAAGGGAGAAAGGCGAGACCATGTCCTCTAATGGCAGCAAGCTTTACCGCCTCAAGAGAGTCTAGATTAAAGAGTATATTTAATTTAAGCTCGCCCACTGACACGGCATTCAAAGCTCTTTGCACACAATGAAGCTGTGAGGACCAGATTAAAGGATAATTGGGGAGCTCAGTCAATGTGATTTTATCAGGGCAAACGGTCGTATTGCTTGCCACCAACATAACTTGATCTGAAAATACCATATGTGAGCTTAATTCGGATTTTGGAGAGGGACCGGAAATAAACCCGATATCACCTTCTTCAAGAAGTAATCGTTCTTCTACTAAGGAGGATGCCCCTTCATTTAAAGTGATATGGCAATTGGGAAAATGTTTTTTCACCTCATACAAGGTACAAGGGAGAGCATAATTACATACCTCCGGAATCGCATAAATGGACAGCTCGTGTTGTGTTGGCTGTAAATGATTGATTTCTGTGATCATATCATCATACAATTTACAGATTTGCTCCACGTACTTCTCCGCAATAATCCCTGCTTCGGTTAGGCTAGCGCCTTTATTACTTCTCACAAAAAGTTCAGAACCCAGGGTATTCTCCCATGATTTCAACTGCTGACTAAGTGCGGATTGGGTGATATGAGATTTCTGAGCGGCTTTAGATATACTTTTTAACGAAGCGATATCTAAAAACAATTTAAGCGTTTCCATATTCATACTTATTCCTCCTGTTGCCCGCTGTTAGTGCACACTATAGCATACTTGATTACGCTCCATCTGTGCCATTAGTAACACTTATACAGCATAAAGAAAGCAGATAACCACAGCTCAAATAAGTATGTTACTATTTTCACATAGTCAATTACATAAAAACGATGGAGGTGTTAGACTATGGGGCAAACCGTAAGTCCCGAAACGAGATCAACCCGAACCAGAGCTACTAGAAAACCTAAAAAGAGTCAGTTGCCCATCGCGTTGCTGGTCACAGCTCTCATTATTGGGTTTGGTTTTTTCCTAGACCATTCCCACGATAAAATGGTTGTCTACCTGCTTTTCGGTATTTCGTTTGGCGTTATTTTACAAAGATCACGTTTCTGCTTTACTGCATCACTTAGAGATCCTTGTATTACAGGCAGCACATCAGTTACAAGAGCGGTTCTGATTGCTTTTTCCCTTGCAACCATCGGATTTACAGCGATTAAGTATCCAGCGTTCCTGGAAGGTAAACCGATTCCTGGGATGGACAATGTGGGTCAGATCAGCTTAGCTTTGATCATTGGTGCTGTATTATTCGGAATTGGCATGGTTATCGCGGGTGGATGCGCTTCGGGTACATTGATGCGTGTAGGTGAAGGATTCACGATGCAGATGCTTTCACTTGTGTTTTTTGTCATTGGTTCACTTTGGGGATCACATGATATGGGTTGGTGGAGAGCTAACGTTATAAAGGATGCACCAACTGTATTTTTACCAGATGTATTCGGTTGGCTTGGAGCACTGGTTGTTCAGTTCCTGATTATTCTTCTGTTATACATTGCAGCTGTTAAATGGCAAGAGAAAAAGATGGGAAGCGCAGATTAGTTTAGATTATTACGTGAATATTTTCACTATTGTTATTCCAAAAAAATATAAAGGTGGTTTTTAAAATGGCTGAATTTACACTTGATTGCATGGGAGAAGCTTGTCCGGTTCCGTTAATGAGAACAGAAAAGAAGATGACTGAACTAAATGTTGGAGACGTTCTAGTTGTTGCTATTGATCATAGCTGCGCAATGAAAAACGTACCAGAATGGGCGAGAAAACAGGGACATAATGTGGAAATCGAAGAGGTCGATGATGGTGAGTGGGAAGTTGTTATTGAGAAGGTAAAATAGGATCGCTAAGTAGGAAAGGGCGGTGAATGAAACGGTGAATGAATTCTGGTTGAAGATATCGTCTAACCGCTTTTACAAGCGCTTGCTCAAAGAACCGTTTACTTATGTAACTGGAGCTGTACTTCTCGCTGTATTCGCTACAGCACATCTGGCTGTTTTCTCTAAAGGATGGGGAGTAACCAGCGCTTTTGCAGATTGGGGAGCTTGGTTGTATCGATTAGCAGGCGGAAATGTAGATCAATGGGCATATTTTAGTTCGGAAAAAGCACAAAAAACATTATCTTCCGGATTTTTGAATGATGGTGGTTCGATTCGAAATGTAGGGATTATCTTAGGTGCTTTAGCAGCGACTTTGTTTGCTTCCGAATTCAAGCTGAAGAAAATTAAGTCCAAAAAGCAGGTTGTAGCAGCGGTACTTGGTGGATTACTCATGGGGTACGGAGCTAGACTGGCTAATGGATGTAATATTGGTGCATTGTTTACGGCTATAGCTTCTTTATCGCTTTCAGGATGGATATTTGGATTGTTCCTGCTGGTTGGCGCATTTATAGGCAGTAAATTATTAGCCAAATTCTTTATGTAAAAGTGAAATAGGCTGAGCTTGTTGCGCTGACGAGAGTCAGCCTATTTTATTAAGGCACAGACTCACAGGAGGGACAAACGGAATGGAAAAGAAGACAGAACAGTATGATGTCGTCATTATCGGTGGCGGGGCTGCTGGTTTAACAGCGGGAATCTATTGTGGACGTGCAAAATTAAAGACTCTCCTCTTGGAAAAATCACTGGTAGGTGGTCTTGCCACTTATACTAATGAAATAGAAAATTATCCTGGTTTTCCTGAAGGATCGACCGGTACAGACCTTATGGGACTATTTCATAAACAAGCTAAGAAATTTGGTGTGGATTTTAAAATGACAGATGTAAAATCTGTTTCGGTAGCGGAAGATATTAAGGTAGTGGAGACCTTTCGGGTTCGTTATAAGTGCAAGGTCATTATTATAGCCAGTGGGGGAAAACCAAGAATTACCGGGGCAGCAAATGAAGATATGTTCTTATATGATAAAGGAATTTCCTTCTGTGCAACCTGTGACGCTGCAGCAAATACGGGAAAGACGGTTATGGTTGTTGGCAGTGGTGATGCAGCTATTGAAGAAGGAATGTTTCTGACCAAGTTTGCAGATAAAGTAATCGTTTCTGTTATGCATGATCATGGGAAAATGGATTGTAATGAAATTGCTAAAACGCAAGCACTGGAAAACCCTAAGATGGAATTCATGTGGAATACGGTGGTAAGTTCTTTCGAAGGTGAGGAACGTTTGAAATCCGTCGTCCTGAAAAATTTAAAATCTAATGAGCTGCAAAACGTAAAGGTTGATTCATGTTTCTTATTTATTGGATATACCCCGAACACAGAAATTTTATCAGGTGTAGTTGAGTTGAATCGAAATGGATATGTCCTAGTCAATGAAAAAATGGAAACAAATATACCTGGTGTGTTCGCAGCAGGCGATGTATGTGATAAGTTCCTTAAGCAAGTGGCTACAGCTGTTGGCGATGGTGCCATTGCAGGGTATGGTGCAGAGAAGTATATCTCTGAATGTGAGACCTATGAGCATCAAATTCTAAATCAAGGAAAACCATCCGTTGTTTATTTATGGAATGCAACTGATCCTTCTTGCAGGGAGCTATTACCACTCTTTGAGGCGTTTGAACAATCCCATACTGAGATCAGGGTCACAAAGGTAGATGTATATAAGTCACCCGGACTTGCTGCCAAGCTGGGAATAGATTCAGTTCCTTCTATTGTTTATCTAGATGATGGAAAGATCCAAAGAGTAATTACAGACAAGATAAGTGATAACATATTGAATGCTCTAACGAATTGATGAAAAAGCCCTATGCAGATATCTCTGCATAGGGCTTTTTTAAATTATGCTTTTATTAAATTGGACGAGCTATTTCAAGAAAGTGTCAAAGTATCAATAATAGTTGTTTTGTCATATACCTTTGAAAGCGCTTAGATATTAAGATTAATTCATAAGATAGCAAATCAACGGAGGGAGAGTAGAGGAGAACCAAGGCTGCAAAAAGAGAGAAAGCCATGAAAGATGCTTTATTTATAAGAATCTAGGTTTAGGAGGACTTACATATGGCGAACGCAAGCGTCGCACCAGACAAGACATCAAGACCGAATCTCGGCAAGCATCGGACCAGCGGGATAAGACGCTTTTTTAAGCAAATAGATCTGCAGCTTATGGTATTGCCAGCACTTGTTTTAGTTTTTATTTTTGCCTATATCCCCATGTACGGTATTCTAATCGCTTTTCAAGATTACAAGTTAGGTAATAGCTTTATTAGCAGTGATTGGGTTGGATTAAAGCACTTTATTTACTTCTTTAATGCTCCTGAATTTGAAGTGGTTATGAAAAATACAATCATAATCAGCTTACTGAAGTTCTGTTTTGGATTTCCTGCACCGATTATTTTGGCGTTAATGCTGAACGAAGTTCGTAAGATGTTCTTTAAACGGGTTATTCAGACCGTTACATACTTGCCTCACTTCTTATCGTGGGTGGTTATCGGCTCGATGGTTACCTCGATGCTATCCGTAGATAATGGCAGTATAAATATGCTGCTTGAGAAATTGAGATTTATCGATGAACCGATTAACTTCCTGTCTATGACCGAATATTTCTGGGGCATTTTAGTTACAACCAATGTGTGGAAGGAAATTGGATTTGCCTCGATCGTTTACTTAGCTGCCATTGCTGGTATTGATCCGCACTTATACGAAGCTGCTTCGATGGATGGTGCGAGTCGCTTTAAACAGATATATTTGATTACGTTGCCTTCCATTATGCCAGTTGTGATCATCTTTATGATTCTGGCAATCGGTAATCTGGTGAATGCAGGATTTGAAGATATTTTGATCCTTGCTTCCAATCCGGCTCTACGAGAGGTATCAGATTCAGTTGATGTATATGTTGTACGTGTCGGTATAGATAACTTCAGGTACTCCTATGCGACTGCTATCGGATTGTTCAAGGCCGTTATCAGTGTGACATTACTTACCTTTGCAAATTTCATTGCCAGAAGAGCGGGAAACAGCTTGTGGTAATGAATTACTCAATATAGGGGGACTGAATTATGAAACGTACTAACATAGGAGACCGATTGTTTATTGGATTCATATATGTATTCTTGACCTTACTGGCATTCTCCGCGTTTTATCCATTTTGGAATTCACTTGTGATTTCTTTTAATGAGGGGATGGATACTTCCAAAGGCGGAATTACTTTCTGGGTCCGTGAGTTCACGCTTGAGAATTATAAGATCGTATTTGAAGATTCTCGTTTAATGGGTGGATTCGTCATTGCAACATTGCGGACGGTAATTGGTACAGTAACAGCGATATTGGCCACTTCGATATTTGCTTATGGGATGTCGAAGCGCGAACTAATGGGTCGCAAATACTACATGATTATGTGTATCATTACAATGTATTTCGGCGGGGGACTCATTCCGTCATACATGCTTATCAGAAGTTTAGGCCTCTTCAACTCATTTTGGGTGTTTATTATTCCTGCACTTGTCAGCGTATGGAATATGATCATATTCCGGACCTTCTTCCAAGGTCTTCCGCAAGGTTTAGAGGAGTCAGCAAAGATTGATGGCTGCGGATACTGGGGAACTTTTCTCCGAATCGTACTTCCCTTGTCAGGGCCAGTCATCGCAACATTATCATTGTTCACAGCAGTCAATCACTGGAATGAGTGGTTCGTAGCGAGTATTTACATTACGAAAGAGGAGTTAATGCCGATTCAGACCATCTTGAGACAGATATTGTTCTCTAATATTGCTTCAGAACAGCTGTCTAATGTAGATGCAAGTTCCATTGCTCATATTAACTCAGCCAAGAAAATAACGTCGAAGTCATTAACGATGGCTACGATCATGGTTGCAACCATTCCGATTGTATGTGTATACCCATTCCTACAAAGATTCTTCGTTAAAGGTGTCTTGGTCGGATCATTGAAAGAGTAGGATGATAGAATGAGATGGGGTTTAGAGCGTATTGCTTTGAACATAGATTACAAATTGAAAGGGGAAAATACATTGAAGACTAAGAGAAAGATGCTTCTCGGAACGTTGTCTACCTTGCTATTGTCGACTGTGGTGGCGGGTTGTGGTGGCAACAATTCAAGCGCTCCAGCTGCAACTGCTGAACCAGTGAAAGAAGGAGGAACAGCGGTTAACACAGCAACTGAAGCTCCAGCGGCTGATTTGTATGAGTTAGGGAAAGAACCGCTTGAAGTATCATTCTACGGAAACTACGGCTGGTATCAAATGCCGAAATGGGGCAAAGATGCTGCTTCTAAATGGATTTTAGATAATTTGAAAATCAATGTCACTGGAATTAGCTCTGGTGGTAATAATGCTCAGAAGCTGCAAACGATGATCGTTGGTAATGAGCTACCGGATATTGTATGGACTGAGAAAGGTGCTGACGTAGAGCGTCTTCGTCAAGCGGATATGCTAGTTCCTTTGGATGAATACATTGATAAATATCCAAACTTTAAAAAGTACTTAACAGCTGGACATTTGGAATTGCTTCGTTCTCCTGATGGTAAAATCTATCAGCTGCCGAATTATTATACAACACAGCCAAACGGTAATGCCGGTTATGCGATCAATAAGAAAATTTACAAAGAACTCGGTTCTCCTAAGCTAGAGACTACGGATGATTTGTATGCTTACTTAAATGCTGTTAAAGCGAAGTTCCCAGATGTTATTCCGTTTGAGACTGGCTTAGCGAAAGATGGTAACGGTATTGACCAGTTGTTCTCCTCTTTTAAAGAGAATAACCTTTCGTATACTAGAATATATGCTGTACCTGATGGCGACAAAATGGCTTCCATTTACAAAGATGAAGGGTTCCGTGAGTCCGTTGTCTTTGGTGCTAAATTAATGCGTGAGAAGCTTATGACACAGGATGCGAATACCCAAACAGAAGACCAAATTAGAGAGAAAGCGATGAATGGCAAGTTCGCTGTGATTGCGACATTCGATCCGATGAAGTTGCTCGCTACTGCTGATGAAGAGATGAAGAAGAAAAATCCTGAAGATGGTTATATGTTTATTAAACCAATCTACAAACCGGGCTTGGATCAAAGTAAAATCACTCCGGGAACGTACAATCAGTTAGGCTGGAACGTGGCTACAATCACTAAAAACGCTAAAAATCCAGAAGCTGTATTCGCAATGCTTGATTGGATGACAGGTGCAGAAGGTTCTATGGTTCTGAACTGGGGCCCTCCAGGACCAGACGCTTACTGGGATGGCTTTGAAGCAGATGGACTTACTCCTAAATTTAATAAAGATAAATATCTAAATGAGCCAGAAGCATTGTCTGAAATCAGCGGTAAGGCTGGTGACTTGGTTTGGGTAGGAAACACGGTTTTCTTGGATAATACGAAGAAAATGATGCTGCAAACCCTTCCAGCTGATAAGATCGACTTTAGTAACCGTTGGCAGATGGAAGTAACGTGGGCTTCACAAGGCGACTTTACGGAGTTCCTAAACTGGGATCCGGCTCCAGACAGTGAAGAAGGTATTATCAGACAAAGCGTTAGAGATATCTGGCTAACTGCTAGAGCGAAATCAATGTATGCGAAGACCGATGCAGAAGCATTAGCCATTCTTGACAAAGCACATGATGATTCCATGAAGGTTGGTTATGAGAAATTCCTTGATTATGTTACAAAAGTATGGACAGAAAACAAGAAAGCTTTAGGAAAATAATAATTAGTAATACGAAGGTTTGCTACTAGGCAAGCCTTCGTTTTTACGTTGTATTCCGATGACTCATTGTTTATAGGCTGGTAGACAAATTTATGAATGGTATACTGGGAAAGAGTAATGGTAGAATTTACAGGGACAGATTTATGCATTTCAAAGGGGGACTTGTTGATGTACAACGTATTATTAGTAGACGATGAGATGCTGGATCTAGAAGGTATGAGACAATTTATTCCTTGGAATGAGCTTGGTATGGAAGTTGTAGAGGCAGCAAATAACGCGTTTACCGCGTGCGATATTTTAGATCAGCATGTTATTGATATTATCGTAAGCGATGTGAATATGCCGAATATGTCGGGCCTTGAGCTGGCTCGAATTGCTATAGAGAAAAAAAAGGATATACGCGTGATATTTGTAAGCGGTTACCAAGATTTTAGCTATGTTAAGCAAGCACTGTCACTAAAGGCGTATAGCTACGTCCTTAAGCCAATGGATGATAGCGAACTCATTGCTGCACTTCAGAAAGTAAGGCAGGATTTAGACGATGAACGTAAACGACGTGATGTTGAAGAAGCCTATCAGCATATGATTCCAATGGCCAAAAATGATTTGTTGATACGCTTATTCGAAGGGGAATGGGAAGGGGAAGAGGGTAGCCAGGCCGGAATGTTGTCGCTTGTGAAGTCATACGGTCTGGATAAGCTGAATTGGCCTGTTCGTGTAGCTGTCTTGGAGCTTGACTACTTCAACTGGCTTCAAGGACAGGATAATCTATCTAAACATCAAATGGCTAAGGACTTCCTTTATGAAGTGAATAGAATAGGTCAGAAGCACGGAATGCCACATTGCTACAAGGTATCGTCCTATCGGATTGCATTATTGATTAACGAGCAGGAAATGGAAAAGTTCACTGAGGATATTTACGCCTCGATTCGTGCAAAGTTTCCAGTCACAATGACTGTAGGTGTAGGCAAACCAACATTTTCTATGGAACAGATTCATATCTCCTATCGACAAGCTATGGAAGCTGTGGACGGAAAAATGTTTATTGGCAAAGGCAATCTAATAATGTATGAGACCGTTAGCAGTGAACCAGGGATGATCGATGCTCGTATGTTAGATACCCGTATGGATACGCTGTTTAAAGCGGTGAAAGAGTATGAGCTAGTTCTTATTTATGATGAGATTGACAAGTTATTCCGCTCTGTAAGTAGTTTGAGATCCAAATTCACTATTCATAATCTGGCAATGTATATCATTTGGAAGCTGGATCAGCAGTTAAAGGATGTTAGTGAGGATTTATTTGAAATTTTAGGTATGGAAATACATAGTTTAGATGTTTTACACCAATTCGATACGATCAGTGATATTCGCTCGTGGCTCGTACTCAAAACGTTTGAGATCTCCGAGTACCTGCGTAGTAAATCAGATTCAGTGAACCATAAATTGATTAGAGAAATCATTCAAACGATGCAGGATAGAATGAGCGATAACTTTACGCTTAAAGATATTGCGCAGCAGTTCTCTTTCTCCCCTAACTATTTGGGCTATCTATTCAAAGAGGAAACAGGGAAAACGTTCAGTGAAGTGCTTACACAGCTTCGAATGGATCAAGCAGGCAAGCTTTTAAAAGATCCGACCTGCAAAATCTATGAAATCGCTAGCAAGGTAGGCTATCGGTATCTCCCTTATTTCAGCAGACAGTTCAAAGAGGCTTATGGTATGACACCTATGGAGTATCGTAAGCGCGACAAGTGATGGGGGATGATGTTCTATGAAATTACGAAGAAGACATAAGTATGTGCCGATTGGGTATAAGTTAATGCTGACGTATATGTTTTTTATTATTATTCCTATATCCTTGATAGGGTTCGTCTCTCATTCCATGTATAATGATTCATTACGCGAACATATCAATACGAATATTAAAGGAACGTTATTGCAGATTCGTGACAATATTGATTATAAAATGGACGAAGTTACTCGAATATCAACGCAATTATACAGTGATTTTGATTTTTATCGGAATCTTCGGAGTTATGAGGAAGGCTGGGAAAATTACGATCGGATGTCTAAGAAGGTGCTGCCAAAGCTTGACGTAGCTATTCAATCTACTGGTGTGAAGATAGGGATGTCGCTATTCTTAAAGAATGAATCGATCCCTGAGATCTATTCGAATTCACTTGAGGGCTATTTGGATAATAGTAGCTTTTATCATCTCTACCACATGAAACGGATTGAAGGTAAGTCCTGGTATTATGATTTTCCAACTGAAAAATACGCTGAAACTATGAAATGGTGGCAGATCGAGAGTGATGTAGAGAATAATCGCATCTCGTTGCTCCGTAGACTAATTGATACATACGAGCCTCTTAAGCCTAAAGAGATAGGATTCCTGCGGATTAATGTAAGGATTCCAGATCTATTTGACAGTGTCAATTATACGAAGATAGGAAAAGGAAGTAATTTAATTATAAAGAATGAGTTTGGAAGAACGATGTATCAATCGGGTGAACTACCGGAGAACTATACTAATGAAGCCGAGCTAAATAAGGATTACCTGACGATTAAAGAAACGATTATGGTTGCTAACCAAGCATGGCAATTAATCGCGCTTGTTCCGATTACAATCCTTGAAAAGGATGCAATGAAGGTACGTTTGTTTATTATTTTAATGTGTCTCATATGCTGTGTGGTTTTTAGCTTTGTAGGTATATTTATATCCCGTTATTTTTCGATTCGTATTAATAAGTTCGTATATGTGCTTAATGCCTATCGGGAAGGTGATCTTCACAAGCGTATTAAATATCGAGGGAAGGATGAATTCTCTCAGATAGCAACCGCACTGAATGATATGGGTGAGAATATTGATATGTTGATTAAAGAGGTATATCTGACGCAGCTCCAGAAGAAGGAAGCGGAGCTTGAAATCCTACAATCGCAAATCAACCCACATTTTCTGTACAATACTTTGTCGTCTATTATTCAATTAGCCAAATTTGGTCAAAATGAGAAGCTGCAGAAGATGGTGATGGAATTAGCGAAGTTTTACCGCTTAACGCTTAATGAGGGCCGTACGATGATCCCGGTTCCAACTGAAATTGAGCAAGCAAACGCCTATTTAGAAATCCAGAAAATTAAATACGGTGACCGCTTAGAGGTTCTGTTTGATTTTGATACTGAGATCTGGCCTTATGAGACCATTAAACTGATTCTACAACCCTTTATCGAGAACGTCCTGAAGCATGCTTGGTGCGGCGATCACATTCATTTACGGATTGTAGGACGTAAGGAAGGCGATAATATTCTCTTCCGTATTATTGACGATGGTATTGGCATCAGACAAGAGCGTATTGATCAAATTTTCGATTCGAAGGGACACACAAATACAGGTTATGGCGTCCGTAATGTGGATCAACGGATTAAGCTGCAATATGGACCTGAGTATGGCGTAAGTATTTTTAGTCGTGTGGGAATTGGAACATCAGTTCAGATCCTGATTCCTGCCAAAAAAAGAAAGTAAGCGGTATTGCAGTGATGATGTAGAGAAGGGGTCATTAAGCTAGTTATCGCTAGCTTAATGACCCCTTTGATTGTTCAAGTGATCGTTAGAAACCTTTGTATTGAGGTTCTTCTGACTCTAATTCGGTTACCCGATTTTCAACCTGTGTAACGATTTGTTGCGTTTGCTCAGCTGCATTTGTGAATAAAGTTTTTGCACTTTCGTTTTGTGTTTCAAGTGCAAATTGCTCCAAGCTCGCTTGAGCGCCTTTTAAAGAAGATAAACATGTTTTAACTTGTGAGGCTACTGTCATTAGGTTTCTCTCCTCTGTTTTAAGTTTCTAGCATGACGTTTTCTATTGTCCTCAACCGTTACTTTAGTTATGCAGGAAAAAAATAGAAGCTTTACATGTTAACCGATTTCCATAAATAAGTAGTCTAATTCAGGATTGAATGGACCTTTTTTGACAAATAATGAGTGTTAATAAACAAGTGTTGATTTAAAAAAGGAGGAAAATTGTGATGCCGGAGTGGTTGGAGGTTGTAGTACGAACACTCTTTGCTGTGGTTGTGCTTTTCTTTTTAACTAAATTACTGGGGAAGAGACAAGTATCGCAGCTTTCGTTCTTCGAGTATATTACGGGGATAACCGTCGGCAGCTTAGCCGCCTATATTTCTTTGGATACGGATAAGTATTGGCATTTAGGACTCATTGCACTGATTGTATGGGTCGCTTGTTCTTTAGGAATTGAATGGCTTCAGATGAAGAGTAAAAAAGCAAGAGACTTCATTGACTTTAAGTCCACCGTTCTTATAAAAGACGGGAAAATACTTGAAGATCATATGAAAAAGGAACGTTTAACAACAGATGAATTATTGGAAGAGCTACGTAAAAAGGATGTATTCAATATATCTGAAGTGGAATTTGCGATTATGGAGTCTGATGGAGCGATTAATGTTCTGCTTAAGAAGGAGTATCTCCCTCTATCGGCAAAAGACCTGGGTGTGAAGGTTGCCCCACAGAAAGAGTCACAAGCCGTCATTATGGATGGAAAAGTATTAGATAAACCGTTAGATACCTTAAATCTGACTCGCAGCTGGCTTGATGGAGCGCTAGAGAAAATGGGACTAACCGTCGAGAATGTATTTCTCGCTCAAGTTGATTCTTATGGAGAGCTGACAGTCGATTTGTATGCCGACAACTTTAAAGTTCCACAGCCACAAGATAAACCACAATTATATGCTTTGCTAAAAAAATGTGAAGCGGATCTGGAAATGTTCAGTTTGTCGACAGAAAATGAAAAAGCTAAAAAAATGTACGAACAATGCTCAGAGCAATTGCAAGCATCTTTGAAAGTACTAAAGCCTTTAATCCAAAGTTGATGGGCTAACAAACCTCATCCCTAAAAGAAGAAAGAACCGGTTTTTCGCATCGGTTCTTTTTTTCATATACAGCTAAATGGAGTAGGAAGTATAAACCTCGTAAACAATTGGCAAACTAAGCCAGATTCGCAAGTCACAACCAAGGAGGTATACAGCCTATGTCAGGAATTCTAGAAACTATTAAAGATCAACTGGAGGGATGCAGTGATGCGGTGTATCAGTCCATTTCTGTTCATGGGCACACATGTCTTTTGATCTATATCCCTTCCATCATCGATTCTAAGACACTTCATGAAAGTATTGCTTTACCGCTAAAAACAGAAGCAGAAGCAAAGCTCGAATGGGCGAATTTTTTAGAACGGTTAGATCAAGGAATTGTTTTTCCTATCCAATATCTCAAGGCATTTGACTTACAGAAGATCGTAGATATGATCGTTGCTGGAAAAGTAGTGCTTTGTATAGAGGATCTTCCTTATGTTTATTATTTTGAAATTACCCAATATCAAAAAAGATCAGTGACCGAATCACAAAACGAACTTGTTGTGATTGGTCCCCAAGAGGCTTTCATTGAAGATATTGAAACGAATCTCTCTTTGATTCGACATAAAATTAAACATCCGGATCTAAAAACCATTCATTATTCGATTGGTAAATATACAAAAACTGATGTGTATGTGGTCTACATTGAAGGACTTTACAAAAAAGAAGTTCTTGAAGAGATAAAACAGAAACTAAATGAAATAGATATCGACGGGATACTAGGGATTAGTTATATATCAGAATATTTAAGGGATGGTAATCTCACGCCATTTCCGTTATTTCAATATACAGAACGTCCTGATTCGGTGGCTGCTTCTTTAATGGAAGGCCGAATCGGAATCTTACAAGATGGCACACCTACTGCAATGCTCGCTCCGACATCTTTTTTCACCATGCTGCAATCCTCTGAGGATTATTACCAAAGCTTTTATGCAGCAAGCTGGATTCGTGTTGTTAGATTTCTGTTCTCAATCATATCCATGATTCTTCCATCACTTTATGTAGCGATTACAACCTTTCATCCTCAAATCATTCCACCAAACCTGTTAATTACAATTGCTTCTGCGAGAGAGAACATTCCTTTCTCAGCGCTTACCGAGGCTTTAATTATGGAGCTTACCTTTGAAGCGCTTAGAGAAGCCGGGACTAGAATTCCGAAACCAGTAGGACAGACGGTTTCAATTATTGGGGGTATCGTTATTGGTCAGGCTGCGGTCCAAGCAGGAATTGTATCTGCTCCAATGGTTATTGTTGTTTCTATTACTGGAATTGCCACCTACATCATTCCTCATTATGAGCTAGGTCTGACTTTCCGACTACTTCGTTTCCCGTTACTCGTTATGGGTGGAACAATGGGGCTGCTCGGGGTATATATTACAGCTTTTTTGATTTACGGTCATTTAGCTAATTTAAGACCGTTAGGTGCTCCATATTTGCAACCCGTTGCCCCACTTGTGTTACGGGACTGGAAGGATACATTAACTCGTTTTCCCTCGAACTTTATGACGAAACGCAGCAATCTCTATACTGATAGGAATAAAAGGAGACAGAAAGAGAAATGAGAATCCTGAAGATAGGAGTTATTGTAATCCTGCTCCTAAATATAACAGGTTGTTGGTCGTCGAAGGTTGAGTTGGATGAACTAACATTTGTATATGGAATGTTTATCGATGAAGGCAAAGAACCAAATACTGTTGAAATTACGATTAACTCACCCTTGCCCAATCGTCTTAACGCAGCTGGACAACCTTCAAATGGCGGTGGAGGAGACGGTAATACTTATTCTACCGTCTCTAAGACCGCAGAAACGATTGCAGATGCCATGCTGTTAATTCAAAAAGACTTAACACGTCAGCTTAGTCTTGCTCAATTAAAAGTAATTGTCTTAGGGAAGACCTTTGCTGAACAAGGAATCAGCGAACTACTATTATGGATTGAAAGAGAACCAAGTCTTCCTCTGGGTGCTTTTGTTATGGCTAGTCCGGGAAGTGCAAAAGAGATGAATACTTTAACACCTATTTACGAGCAAATACCCTCGGATGTACTAAGGAACTTTGGATCAGAGAGATATTTGTTTTCTACTACGATTAAGGATTGCCTGTATGCAGAGGCATCCGGTGTTGGATTTGCTATAAACAATCTTTCATTTGGTAAAAAAGAAGAAACATCTAAAGATGGAAAACCGGAATTCTGGGCAGGAATCCAAGGGGCAATGCTGTTTCAAAAAGATAAGATGAAAGGAGTTCTTAAGCTTAAAGAGGGAAGGGCATTAGCTTGGGCGGCAGGCAGTCTTAAGCTGGCAGTTTACTCCGTCGATTGGGATGAGGGAAAAAGCGCCGCAAGTGTTGTATTTGTAAGCACAAAATCATCAAAGAAGTTAAATAAAACGGATAAGGGTCCTGTGTTCACAGTGAATTTAAAGGGGAAAGCTAGTGTAATTTATTTAAGGGATCCTAAGAATAGGGATGCAGAGGAACTCGGCCAAATTATCATTGCGAAGCTTAAAGAGAAAGTCTCTGATAATCTTAACGAAGCTATTCGTAATACCCAAAAAGCAGGTGCCGATGTTCTGCAACTCGGATTGTTACTGGAATGGAACGATCCAAAGCAATGGAAGCAGCTTAGAGAGCGGTGGGATAATTATTATGCTCAAGAGGCTGATATTAAAGTGAAGACAGATTTTAGCATTGTGGATTTTGGAACAGCAAAATAAGACGTTTAGAGGGAGAAGTTATGCAAACATCGAAATGGCAGCTGTTCCGTTTTTTTATTATTTTCTTCAGCTCCCAAACCACTATTTTTTTGATTCCGACTCTAATTGCTACTTCATCCTATCAAGGCTGGATTGGTTTAATAGTGGGATCTTTATTAGGGTTAATATTATTGTGGTTTACTTTTCACGTCGGTATGCTGCGGCCAAATCAAGCGTGGGTTAGCTTTGGAAAAGATATCATAGGTAAATGGCCACACAAGTTCATGCTTCTTATGCTTTTATGCTGGTGTGTTTATTATGCATCCTTTGATATTGAGAACTTTGTGCTATTCTTTGGTTCTAATTATTTGAGGGGAACTCCACCTCTGTTTATTCAATGTGTGATTGGGCTAGTGATTATGTATACTGCAAGTTTAGGCTTTACAACGATTGCGTATATGGCGGATGGACTTTTTCTTATTTTTTTCATCACGATGATCATTTTATTTAATTTATTTCTCCCAAATGCGGACTTCAATATGCTGCCAGCCTTCATTCATTATCATGATCCCGGGATTGCCCTGAAGGACTCTATTGTAGTCATGTCATGGTTTGGGGAATGGATTGTCCTCTTGTTTGTTGTGCCCGATCTGAAGCTTGAAGCGAAGATGCTGAAAAGATTAGTTCTTACGGGGATATTTGTCTTAGTAACTGTCTTAATTGGTTGGTCACTGACGATGATGAGTTTTGGTCCACATTTGGGTCAGGAACTGCAATATCCTTTCCTTGAATTGGTGCGCAGCGCCAAACAAGATAATCTGCTAGGTAATTCGGATCCGCTCTTAATTGGAATATGGTCGTCTTCTATGTTCATTCACAGCTCTTTTCTTATCTATGTAGCCTCTAGATGTGTATCCGGCTTGTTTAATACAAAAGCTAGAAAAATGTACATTCCCTTTTTAACAATAGCTTCAATAACGATAGCTTTTTTATATTCACGACACATAGGCAGTTATTATAAACACTATAATAGTTATGCTATTGTTGTCATTTGGCTAATCGTTGAAAGCATACCGATCTATTATGCCATCACGGCTTTCTTTCGATATCGGTATAAAACTGCGAAGTAAATGAAAACAGGAGGGGAAATTTAGGTTCTGCCTTTTTAATAGGCAGGGCTTTTTCTTATGAATTATATATTGGATACACTTTCTGTTATGATTAAAGAACTTATTACATTAATTTCCTCGGATTGGATGGTGTATTTACATGAATCTTCAAGAAGTGACTGAACTCATCAAATCTATTAGAAACAATCTAGCTAAAGTTATTGTAGGAAAAGAGGATGGAGTTGACCTGCTACTGACCGCATTGCTTGCGAATGGCCATGTTCTACTGGAAGATGTTCCGGGTACAGGTAAAACCTTGTTAGCCAAAGTCCTTGCTAAGTCTCTGGATTGTTCATTTAAGCGCATTCAATTTACACCGGATTTGCTGCCGTCAGATTTAAGCGGGATTAATTTTTACAATCAAAAGACAGGAGAATTTCAATTTAGACCAGGTCCAGTATTTGCGAACATTTTGTTGGCAGATGAAATTAACCGTGCAACACCCAGAACACAATCCAGTCTACTGGAATGTATGGAAGAGCGACAAATCACGATCGACGGTGTGACTCATAGTCTAGAAGCTCCATTTCTGGTTATTGCTACTCAGAATCCAATTGACAACCAGGGTACTTTTCCTCTGCCGGAAGCTCAGTTAGATAGATTTTTAATGCGGATTACTACGGGTTACCCATCCTTTGACGAAGGAATTCATATTTTACAGCGCTTCCGCGAAAATAATCCACTCGAAGAGACTGTTGCAGTGGCTTCCGCTCATGATATACAAGCAGCGCAGCGTTTAACTGCTTCTGTAAGTGTTAGTGATGATTTGCTAGCTTATATCGTTCGAATTACGGAAGCTACACGGAAATCCACGGCAGTAAAACTAGGCGCGAGTCCTCGTGCAAGTGGGGCTTTGCTTAAATCCTCTCAAGGATATGCTCTTATTCAAGGTAGATCTTACGTAACACCAGATGACATTAAAGCCGTAGCCGTTCCGGTGCTTGCCCATCGTCTACTTCTTCATCGTGGCTTGGGTTCAAAAGAGGGGCAGGCTGCAGATATTGTGTTACAAGTGCTTCGTGAGGTAGAGGTTCCGACTGAACTCGTAACGTCCTTAAGAGGCGGAAAGGTGGAGTGAGCTATGGCTTTGCCTTGGTTCATTTTCATTACAGTAGCTCTCCTGTTCCTTCTTGCCGTTATCTATGAACGGAATGGTCTGAAAGCGCTTAGCTATACCCGGTACTTTTCGACTAAGGTCGCTTATGAAGGGGATAACCTTGAGATGATCGAGGAGATCGTTAATGCGAAACTTCTGCCATTACCATGGCTTCGGCTGGAATCTAGTATTGCCAGGGGGTTGGAATTTGGAAGTCAGGATAATCTCGGCATCAGCACGGGTGAAATCTATCAGAATCATATCAGCTTGTTCTTTCTTAAATCTTATCGTCATATTAAAAGGCGTCATCAAGTCACTTGCGAGCGGCGTGGGATATACCGTTTGGAGTCGGTCACAATGACCACTGGTGATCCCTTTGGTTTGATTCGGAAAAATAAGACCTATCCCCTCCAATTAGAGCTATTGGTTTACCCTAATCTGTTGAACCTAGATGATCTTCCGCTACCGATACATAGCTGGCTGGGTGAACTTCCAGTGAAAAGATGGATCGTAGAAGATCCTTTCCTGACTGCCGGTATCCGCGAGTATAGCTCAGGAGATTCTATGGGACTTATAAACTGGAAGGCTACAGCGCGCACAGGAACTATGCAGGTACATAAGAAAGACTACACTGCGGATTCCAGACTCGTCATTTGCTTGAATATAGAGGACAGTGATTCCATGTGGAGAGCGGTAACGGATGTGGAACGTATCGAGCAAGGGATAAGGTATGCAGCCACTATCGCCGAATACGCCATGCGCCATGGAATTGAGACGGGATTCATCTGTAACGGTAGATTGGACAACGGGGGCGATAGAGACCCTGTTGAAGCAGAACCTATGGCTGAGCTGGAAGATTTGCTAGAGCTGTTAGCTAAGCTGGAGCTAGACAGAACGCTTCCTATGAGTAGATTGCTAGACCTGCAGGCCGAGAGCGGAATAAGTGATACAGACTTTCTGATCATTAGCTGTCATAGAGGAACAGAATTACAAGAGGCTGCGGATCTCCTAAACTTGCAAGGTAATGGTGTGGAATGGCTGGATATTCCGGAACAGGGGGGAGAGAACGTATGAAACTTCCGTTATCTGGTTACGTATGGAATACGGTCAAACTCTGGATCTTCTCTATCCTAGAATTATTATTAGTTTTACCTGTATGGATTTTATTTCAGGTTTATGTACTACCCAAGCAAGTTGAACCTATGTGGCTGACCGTCATACCACTAATATCATTAGTAGGTATTCTGCTGCGAAAACAGTGTAGTGTTAGATGGAAGCAGCTGCTGGCTGCTCTAATACTTGGGACGGTGGTTGGGGCATTGTCATCAGGAAGTCTGTCGATCGAGAGTCTGCCTTTAGGTGTCGCAGGTTTTATATGCGCTTTTCTTGGAATGACTGCTGACGCTCGAGATCAGTCCGGTAGGAAGTATTGGATAGGGATTGTAATCTATTTTGTTGCGACCATTGTCTTTGGTAGAATTCCCGATTTGGAGGCAAGTGTTACACTACTGACCTGGTGCGGTAGTTTGTGTCTATTGCTCACACTATTTATCTCTAATAGTAGCTATTTACAATATAGTACGCTTTCACAAGAGGGCAAAGCTTTGCCAAAAGGTTTACAAAGGAATAATCGTATTTATGTCATTGGTATAGCAATTGTTGCGGCCGTGTTAGCGGCAGGAGTCGGAAAAGCTATAGGGACACTGCTATGGAATATGATACGTTCGTTCTTCGGATGGATTAGTAATTTATTCTCTGGGTCAAGTGAGCCGCTACCTCCGCCAGTAGAACAGCCTCAAGCGAGTCCGGAACTACCTTTTGTTGGAGATGAAAAGCCTGGTCTACTAGCTGCTATATTAGATGTCGCCTTATACGTTGCTGGAGCTGTGTTAGTGGGCGTTGCAGCTTATTATGCACTTCGGTGGTTGTATAGAAATGCCGGAGGAAAATTGAAGAGAGCTATGGATGCCTTACTATCCATGCTGCGCAGGGAACATACGCCAAAGGACAATACAACTTATCTTGATGAGGAAAAAAGTGTATTTACATGGGAGCAAACGCTTCAAGGTCTAAAGGATTTCTGGAGTACTCGCCTAACGCCAAGACATCGAAAAGACCGCTGGGAGCAGATGAATAGTGAAACGGAGCGTGTTCGCTGGTTATATCGGCGTTGGCTTCATTTGAAGCACGATCATGGTTATGAAGTTAAGAGTTATCTTACGCCGAAGGAAACAGAAGACGATATTATTAAATGGACTGCTCTTAACAAGGTTAAACATAAGGGCGAAGAACATACGGTTAATACGTCGAATTCATTGATTGAATTATATGAAAAAGTTAGATATGGAGAAGAAAATCCTTCTGCTAATGATGTGGCTGCATTGAAAGATGAATTGAAATTATAGAATAGAATATTCTTCAAATTCATGCAAATAGGAACAAATAGGTTACAAACGCTTCAAAAGTGTTACAACATGGATACAATTGGTTTTGTACTTACCACTATAATAATTCTAGCAAAATACTCGTGGAGGGAAGTAAATGAGAAAGCATAGCAGTACATATGTTGTTTTACTATTAAGTACCTTTGTCATCAGTCAATTGACTGGTCATACCGCTTCAGCGGCATCCGCTAATGCTGTTCGTACCAATCCAGCTGTAGCTGCGGCGACAGTAACACCCCCTAGTAATCTGGGTTCCATTTCATTAGGAGCAAATATCAAAGCTACATTAGAAGATGTCAATATTTGGTCACAACCTGGTGGAAATATTTTAACTTATACCCTGAATTATTCAAATGGGAGCAGTAAAAACGCAAACCTAATGTATTATTTTTCGAGAGTGACGACGCCAGGGGGTTCTGTTATTCCGGGTAACCCACTGAGCGCTGACGCGACTAAGAAGAAGATTGGTGCTAAAGAAAGCTTGCGGGTTACATATTACGTCAACATAGGCAAGACCAATTCGTTAAAAGGGATTAAGATTCCCATGTATGTATGGGATTCCAAAACCAAAGGTTATTTAAAGCATGCAGGAAGTTTTACTGTACCAGCTAATTATTCCCCAACTGCTGTAAATGGAAAAAATGTTAGCACCACAATGAATGACATTCCTGTCATCGCCAAAAGTGAGTCCTTAGAGCTCTATAAATATAATGGGAAAGTTTATGCCAAGGTGGGTATAAGCCTGACCAATAAGGGCAGTAAGGTACTCAGTGATCCTGGTTATGCGGCTTATTTACTTTCTGCAGGTGGCAGTTCGTATGAATTAGCACTTGATCGTTCTCAGATTAGTTACAAGATTCAGCCGCAGGAGAAGAAGACTATCTATTATCTTACCGAGATTCCTCCTTATATGAAGACGGATAATATGAAGCTGCAATTTACGCAAAAAGATGAAGCACTGAAGCTTGAGATCGCTAAATCCTCGTACAAGCTACCGGCAGCTACAACACCTAATTTGGTGGTAGGTAAAGGTGTGACCAAGAAAATCACCATTAATAATAATCCGATAGAAACTCAGTTAAACAACGCAAACGTATACGCTGAGAATAATAAAGGGATTTGGACCTTCCAGCTTCGAGTGAAAAATGTTGGGAAGACGGCCGTTACGTTGCCAACGTATGAGCTTGCCGTCAAATCTTCAACAGGGACAACCTTTCCGATCAATGCGAAGGGATTGAGCGGCTTAACCATAAAACCTTTGGAAGAAAAAATCATTCCACTTACCGCACAAATTCCGCTTGAGGTTGAGCAGAGTTCGCTGCAATTGCAAATGATAGAGGCTGTTTCAGCTCCAGCTAATCCAGATACGAGCAGTACAGGCGAGGGAACAGGATCTGAAGGGAATAATGTAAGTACGGGCAATACAGCCAAGCTGACAGTACCTGTTGCTTACTACACAATTTCCTATACATTACGTCCTGAGATTCAAAAAGGTGTGGAGTATAGTGCATCCAATGAATATGGTTCTTTCACTTATAACTTGCTGTCTTTACAGCGCTTTCCTTGGAAAGATGATGACATCGTTGTTGCTAGAATAAATATTAAGAATTCGCAATCGGTGGCATTAACACTTCCAGAATTAAAAGGATCTGTGCAAGTAGACAATGATGATGTGTCTTCCTCTACAGAACTGTTTATGGACAAGGAAACCTCGACGATTGCACCAGGAAAAAATGCGGAAATCTATGTATTTTCCAAAATCCCTTACACACAAGAGTTCGATAAATTAAAAGTGAACCTCTTTACAACGGTAAAAGAAGAGAAGAGCTCGTTCCTGTCGCTTAGCACGAACAGTACGATGAATGCTGTAGCGACTATTGAACGTGGGGGAAGTTATGCAATCACCGGTAAAGGCAAGAACGCTAGTGTCCAAGAGAACAAAACAATTATTTATGAAGGTCTCAATTCTAATATCGTATACACAGAGCTACTGCTTAGCAGTGAGGAAAAAAGACAAAGCAAAATGGCTCGCCTTCAGGGTTACTTTAAAACAGGAGATGGCCAGCTATTCGAAGCTACAGTGAATCAGCCAGATACTTCAGCTACACCTGGTGGTAAGCAATTAATAACGTACTGGGCAAAATTGCCTAAATCCGTTATTCCATCAGACGTAAGTATGTATCTAGGTCCAGGAATTACTGGGAATAAGCTGTCTGAGCCTGGTCAGGAACCAACAGGATTCATTAACATTGCTTCATTGAGTCTAAATCCAGTTTCTACTCCACCGGAGAATAACTTGACGAAGGTTGCGCTATATCCGTACACGATGTCTGTTCTGAGTTCGGAAGGGCGATCGATGCAAGGTAGTACCACTATAGATATCGTAATGAATTACAACTTACTTCGTGACAGTACCTATGACATGGGAACCTTCACTCATAAGCTGGTGCTCAAAATGACAGATCCATATGGTCTATCACAGGAACGAAGCTTGAACATCGGTACTGAACTTCTTGAAGGGAATTACAACTCCTATACTGCAACATTTACCAATAATATGTATAAAAACTTGTCAGGTGGCGCCTACAGAATCACACTGTATGATGAGTTCCAAGGAGAACGGATCGAGCTGGCCAGCCAGGCATATAGCATAAAGATTGATAGAACAGTAACTGAGAAGTAGGAATTCATATCTATTAATGTACGAGAAGGAGCAGCTCCAATGTTGCGAGTGGAAAATGTAACGCATTCTTTTAAGAATGGTAATGAAACGACGGCAGTCCTTCATCAAATAGATTTTTCTGTGAAAAAGGGGGAGATGGTTGCATTACTGGGGAGCTCGGGTTCCGGTAAGTCAACCATGCTCAACCTGATGGCAGGTCTGATGAAGCCTACGGAAGGCCACATTTACATTGCTGACCAAGATATTGTGAAGATGAGCGAAAACAAGCTATCTGAATTTCGTAGGAAGCATATCGGGTTTATCTTTCAAGCTTATGAACTGATTACTAGCTTGACTGTCCGTGAAAATGTTGAGTTGCCGCTTGTGTTCCAATCCGTTTCACCATCAATACGTAAGCAAAAAGCTCTGGCCTTGCTGGAAGGGGTCGGCATTCCGGATAAAGCCGACCTGTTCCCTTCACAGTTGTCTGGCGGACAGCAGCAGCGGGTCAGTATTGCACGTTCCTTGATCACAGAACCGTCCGTTATTTTCGCAGATGAACCGACCGGAAATCTGGACTCGAAGACAGAAGAGGAAATTATCAATATCCTGCTTAACCTGAACAAGAAGATGAAGACCACCTTCATCGTTGTAACACATGAGCTCAAAGTAGCAGAACAAATGCAACGGATTTTCACGCTTCAGGACGGATATATGATTACTGAGAAACAAACTTCTTCGGATACAGAACTCGAAGGGGGTAAACTCATTGAGGATTAGTGATATTTCACGTTTGGCTTGGGAGCAAGTCAAACGACGGAAAGTTGTCACAGGTCTTTGTATGGCAGGTATATCGATTGGCTGTGCTGCTATTATTGTTGCTTTAAGTATAGGAGATTCCGCGCAAAGCTATACGGAGCGGGAAATTAACCGGAATTTCAAAATGGATGAAATTACGGTGACTCCGAACAGCGGCATCCCTTCACAAGGGGGCGGAGAAGGAAAAGAAGCCTCTGCCTCTGATGCAAAGCTCGACCCCGGCAGGCTAACGGGCCAGAAGCTGAAAATTGTTCAAGGCCTGCGGCATGTTACCGCAGCAGCACCTTTTCAAGAGCTTGGCTACATACAAATGACTACTATCGATAATAAAATTACGGACGTACAGTTAATCGGAACGGATCTTCGACTATTAACGAAATATGACCATAAATTTAAGCAGGGTGGTCCTTCTGATTCGGTTGGTATGGCAGTACTAAACTATGGAGCAACTGTAGGATTGATTGATGTCGAGACTCGGCAACGTCTTTTTGAACAACTGAGTACTGATCCTTACAATAATAAAATAATGGAACAGTACAACAGTTTAAGCATGCTTCCGTCGGATATGTTCAAACAACAGGTTCAATTACAATCATATGACCCTGCTTCTCAAACTGGACAGTCTCTAATCAGCTCACCCATTCAAATTGTTGGGATATTGGATAGTACTGGGAACCCTGATATGGCGATGTACGACAAGAAGATTTATGTTTCGCTAGAGACTGGTGAGCGTCTGGTGGAACAACTGAAACTAATGAATGGAACTGCTGGGCAAAAGGATGTTTACAACTCAGCCATTGTAAAAGTTGACAGTACGGACAACATCGTACAAGTGGAGAAGCTTATCCAGAAACTTACACTAAATACTAGTACGAATTTGTATCAAAAAGAGGCGATGGCTTCTACATTCAGTATGTTCAAGAAAGCAGCGCTTGGTATTGGTATATTTATTCTAATTATCGCTTCGATCTCGATCATCGTTGCGATGACCATGTCCACCCATCAGCGTCGTCGCCAGATCGGTATTATGAAGGTGCTAGGCGCCAATATGGGGCAAATCCGAAATATGTTCATTATAGAGGCGGCATTGCTCGGGATGCTTGGTGGGTTGCTCGGTATAGGCTTTTCATACTTGATTGTGTTTGGCATAAATAAGCTGATTGGTTCCACAGGAGGAATGGGGATGGGTGAGCCCTTAGTAATCACTATTCCTCTGATGACCCTTCCAATAGGGATCGCATTTGCGGTAATGACAGGCGTACTATCGGGAATTTATCCAGCGATAAGCGCGTCCAGAACGAATGCGCTCACGGCGATAAAACGGGATTAGCTATTTTTAAGTTGAAAGGAAGCAGAAGTGATGAAGAGGAGAATCAAGTGGATTGTATTGGTATTGATTATTATTGCAGCGGGTTATTTTGTATACAACAAGATGTATAAACCTGAGGCACAGCTAGAACCTGTTGAACCACCACAGGCGATAACTTTTGAAGTGACACAGGAAACCATCACCAACTCTGTTCAGGTCAAAGGGAATTCACATTATGAGCAGGAAACGCTTGTATATGCACCATATGCTTCAAAGGTAACCAAGTGGAAGGTTGAGAATGGTGGGCAAGTTAAGAAGGGGGATTTGCTGTTTACCCTCGATCAGGAAGCCTTAAAGAATGAAATTGCTACACAAGAGGCAACCATTCGAAAGGCACAGCTAGAAGCGGAATTAAATGAATTTGTTAGTCAGCAGGACCAGGAGAATGCAGCCCTTGGTGCAACAGAAGCCGAACGTATAAAAGCACTTACAGCCCAAGAATCAGCAAGAATAGGGGATGAGCTTAACCAAGTAAATGCTGAAATACAGGCTCGTGAATTAAAAGAAAAGAAGGCTAAGCTAAATACAGCCCTCTACCATGCTCCTGCAACAGGTGTTTTTCTATTTGACAGTGCGAGTGAAATTCCGCAAACGGTAACAGATAATCAATACATCGGCAAAATTGTAGATATGAACAAGCTTGAATTCATTGCTCTTGTAGGTGAACAAGATGTCTTCCGTATTAAGACGGGAATGAAGGTAGATGTTAAAATGACAGCTTTAAAAGATTTAAAGCTGTCTGGAGAAGTGACTAAGGTATCTAAATTTGCTAAGACTGCTTCGGGTCAAAATACTACTGCTACTTCGGTTCCACAATTTGAAGTGGTAATCTCACTGCAACCTAACGAGCGCTTAATTGGTGGACTAAGCTTGAACGGAGAAATCGAGACGGTTCGCAAGGAAAATGCCATCGTTGTATCCAGCATCGCAGTAATGCATGAAGGAGATCTCTCCTACGTGATGGTGGATAAAGGCAATGGGGAATATGAACGAAGAGATATCAAAGTGGGCATGGAGACGGCAGACAAAACAGAGGCCGTCTCAGGGTTAAAGGTTGGAGATGTTGTTGTGCTTCAATAGATTGAAATAGACCTAAGCTTATTTCTCAATCGTGAGTCGCCAAGATTTAATATCTTTATTTAGCTCGGTAAGGTCAGGAACCGGAATTGGCTCGTCGGATAGATTATATTTAGCTTTCAATGCTAAAATCCGATAGACGCTCTCATCAATCCGTGATTCCTGTATCTTACCTTTTTTTACATGGTCCAGAAGCGATTCTAATACCCGTTTCTCATTATCATAACCGTGAGCGATAAGTAAGATATCACTGCCTGCATTTATAGTATCTACCGCTGCATTGGTAAGGTCGTAATTCTTCATGATAGCACCCATAGTTAGGTCGTCTGTGATTACGAGTCCTTGATATTTCATGTCACCGCGAAGTAGCTCACCAATGATTTTACTTGATAAAGATGCGGGTTTATCAGGATCAAGTTTCGGGAACAAAATATGAGCGACCATTACGGCATCGGTTCCTTCTTTTATTGCAGCTTGAAAAGGGAGCCATTCTAATTTAGCCAGTTCTTCAGTGCTCTTATTCACAATCGGCAGCTCAAGGTGAGAGTCGACGGAAGTATCTCCGTGACCAGGGAAATGTTTGACAACAGGAACAACACCTTCGCTCTCTATACCTTTCATTTCGGCAATCCCTAGCGTACTGACTAGTTCAGCGGAGCTACCGAAGGAACGATCTCCAATTACAGGATTATCTGGATTGCTATTGATATCAAGGACGGGAGCGAAGTTCATATTAAATCCTGCTGACAATACTTCTCTAGCGAGCAGCTTGCCCATCATTTCGGTAGCGTTGGCATCCTTACGGGTACCGACCTTTCCATTAGAAGGGAAGGAAGCATACTCCTTAGGCATCCGGCTGACTTTTCCGCCCTCCTGATCGATACTCATAAATAAAGGGGCAGGGTTGCCGCTGTTGCTCTCTTTCATGGAATTAACAAGGCTGACCATACTCTTCAGATCTTGAATATTGTTCTTATAAAGGATGATTCCACCGACTTTGTCTTCGGCAATCATCCTTTTTGCTTGATCATCCAGAACGGTACCGTCGATGCCAACAAGGAGCATTTGTCCAATTTTCTCTTCAAGGCTCATACTTGAAACCTGAACAGCAATTGGATCACTCTCTGAGGAGGGAGCTGCTGTGGAACTCGTAACAGGTGAAGATGTGGATTCGGCAGTCGGCGGATTTGTAGCGGCAGCTTGGGAGCTGTTACTGCTATTGGAACAGCTAGTTAACAGAAGCATAGATACCATAGCAGAAGCCATTAAAAAGCTAGCAGAGGATGTAGGTTTAAGGATGTTGCGTGTAAATCTGGTCATTAGAATAGTCGTCCCTTCGTTGCTTATTTAGATGTCAGAAGGATGAATCCTTGCTGACTTAGATACACGGTGATAAGATGAACTTAAATCTTTACATATTAAAATTGAATTATGAGGTGACGGTCAAATGAAAGATGGATTAGTAAACGCACTTAATGAACAGATGAATTTCGAGTTTTATTCCGCTCATGTTTATCTAGCTATGGCAGCCTATTGTTCCGGTGAAAGTCTCGATGGATTCGCAAACTTTTTCTTAATTCAAGCAGAAGAAGAACGATTCCATGCCATGAAAATCTATAAGTTCCTTAATGATCGCGATAATCGGGCGACACTTGAAGCTCTACCAGAGCCAAAGAACGAATACTCTTCGATGCTGGATGCTTTTGAACATGCATTCGCGCATGAGCAACAAAACACGAAACGCTTCTATCATTTAGCTGACTTGGCGCTGGATGAGCGTGAACATGCAACGATCTATTTCTTGAAATGGTTTATTGACGAGCAAGTAGAAGAGGAAGCGCTCTTTAGCAACATCATTAGTAAACTGAAACGAATTGATAAAGATAGCAACGCCTTCTACATGCTGGATGCTGAATTTGCTGCACGTACTTTTACAGCTCCTGCTGAGTAAGTAAAGTTACTTAAGATCAGAAGCCTGAGAAATCAGGCTTTTTTTATTTAATTGATGAAGGCAGTTTAATAGCCAGCAGCTTATTATCCGTTCGGATGATCAGCATGCCTCCAGTTTTAAGAGAAGGGGCAAAGTTACGAGATCCTGTCTTCACGGTAAAAATAGGCTTCAACGTCAACATGTCATAAGCGTGAAATAGGCCATCTGATTGTCCGCTATAAACCACATTTCCAAAAAGATCCGTCTGAACTACAGGATTCTCACCATTATTGAGGACTACCGCCTGACCATTTCCAAGTTTGAGTGCGGATAACGTACCTGTATCATAATTGGAATATAACATTCTTTGCTGATGGACTTGATTTAGAGGATAATCTTTCTCTTTTGCCATAGAAGTCCAGGATTGAACTGGCTTACCTTCCGCTGAGTAATTCCAGAAATCATATTTCACAAGCTTTTTGCCCTGAAAAATATAGAAGTCATTTCCGTCCAAGAATGCGGTCCCATTTACACCACCAAATGTGAATGCTCCATCTTTATTCTCGGTATCTGTCCATTTATATAAACGTTCTCCTTTAAGTTCACCCGTTTTAACGTTGAATACAGAAATTTTAACATTACGATTCACAGCGTCATCATCCATCATTAACGTATTGGTAATGGAGTAGAGGAGGCCGTCCTTTACTGCTAGTGGCCACCATTGACGGGTATGGTCCCATAGTTTTTTTCCTGTCAGACTGTCATAAGCAGCAAGTGCGCCAGTTGTTAATGCTCCCTGTGAGAGATAACTTCGAATAACAACCCCATTCGTTTCCATAAGTTCCGATAAGCCTGTAAAGTTATTGCTCTCCTCCGTAGCCTTCCATTTGATCTTCCCGCTGACCGCATCGACAGCGGCCAGTTGACTATCTTGTGTTACATAGATGGTGGAGCCTAACCGTTGTATACTGGTGGCTTTAGGTAGTGATAATGAAGCTGACCACGCTTTTTTACCTGCTTCATTACCGGCATACAGAGAGCCACTCTTAGTCAAACCATAGATAAATCCATTACCGTACGTGAACAACGGGGCTAATGCACTTCCGAATTCCCACATTTTTTTACCTGTTGTAGCATTCAATGCGACTAGTTTTTCATTCCGCTGCAAGGCAAAGACTTTCCCATTCTCGGCAAGCGCTGTAACGTTCTGCCCAGTGATTCTATCTTCTTTTAAGATGGCAAGCGGTGATGACCATACAGGTACAAGAATAGGTGCTTTGACTTCATTGTAATAGGGATTGCTTGTACTTATAACTGCTTGTTCCGCGGAAATGTCGGATAACGATCCGTTGTAAGCTATTGGGGATGCAATGCATGTAACAGCTAAAACTTTAATCATTGTCTTGTGCAAAGACTGAATCATCGTTTCACGCTCCTCAAAAATAGTTATTACTATAATTAGACATTATAAATGGCAAAAAGTTACTACTTCTGTAGAACAAGCATAAACACCTACGGCTTTTTTTAAGGACGGGAAGCGTTTAAGCGAGAAATATAATACTTAAAGTTGAACTAAGGCAAACTATGTTACGCTCCGCAAAACAGTTATGACCTAGCAACTCTATTTGACGGAGGGAACTATTACGCCTCTTAGCAACACTGTTTCTCTAGACCCACCCGAATCTCGGAGTGTAGTATAGAACAATACTATTCTTTGGGGGTTCTTTTTTTTGGAAAATTACAACGACATCAAACAAGGTGAAAAAGGAGCATGGCTAAGCATAGTTGCCTACATATTCCTGTCCGCCATCAAACTGTTTATTGGTACGGTCGCGGGATCTCAAGCGCTGCTTGCAGATGGCCTGAACAACAGTACTGATATTATCGCTTCTATCGCCATACTAATCGGTCTTAAGATCTCCAGGAGACCGCCGGATTCCAATCATAGCTACGGGCATTTCAGAGCAGAGACCGTGGCATCCTTAATTGCTTCATTTATTATGATCGTTGTAGGGCTTCAAGTGCTGTACCAGGGCGTGAACAAATTTATTCAACCCGAACTGGAAAGTCCAGATCTTATAGCAGCCTGGACGGCAGTTTTTTGTGCTGTGATAATGATGGGCGTATATATGTATAACATTAGACTGGCCCGCTCTATTAATAGTAACGCTATGCGAGCAGTAGCACTAGATAATCGATCAGATGCTTTAGTTAGCATAGGTGCTTTTGTCGGAATTGTGGCTTCTGGATTTGGAATTCCATGGCTTGATCCGCTTACAGCGATTATTGTCGGCCTGATTATCTGCAAGACGGCATGGGATATCTTTAGTAAAGCTACACATGATTTAACGGATGGTTTTGATGCGGAAGAGCTTGAACTCATGAAAGAAACCGTTGCTGAAATTGACGGTGTGCAATCCATTAAAGATATTAAAGCTCGCATCCACGGAAATAACGTACTAGTAGATACAACTGTATTAGTAGATTCCGAGCTTAGTGTGGTGCAGAGCCATGATATTACGGAAGAAATCGAAGAACAATTGAAAGATCGGCACCAAGTTTCAAATGTGCTTGTCCACATAGAACCTGTAATGAAGTAGAAACGGACAATGAATTGTGACTTTCCCTTGGATGGATATGGGATTTTTCCTGTGATGTTGTTAATAGATCTTTTGTGCGGAAAGGTGGAGAATTAGTTGTATTTATCGATATGTTAATTTCAGGAAATGGAATGGTGATTTCGTGATTGAATGGAAGGATTCTTATGATATCGGTGTTGAGAAAATAGACTGTCAGCACAGACAGTTGCTGGCGAAATTGAATGAATTTTTTGATGCTTGCAGTAAGCAGCAGGGGAAAGAGAAGATCGAAGAAACGCTCAAATTCTTGAAGGAATATACCATCGAGCATTTTAGCAATGAAGAGCAATTGATGGAAGAGATCGATTTTCCTGAATTGGCGGAACATCGTAAGACGCACGCTAATTTTGTGAAAGCCGTTCTTGAATTAGAAGAAACGATTAAAACCAAGGGAGTCTCCGTTCTCTCGACGATTAAGCTTAACCGTACGTTAACCGATTGGCTTCTGAATCACATTAATAAATGCGATAAGCTAATTGGCGAATGTATGGCCACGCGGGATAGAGCAGTATAATTGAAGACCTCCAACGAAGATGCCGACGGGCATTTTCTTTTTTTTGACGGGGAATGTGATAAAGAATTATAGTACGTTATTTGATCCATTTTCCGAAGACAGCATCGTAATTTATACTGGGTTAACGGTTTGTGTTATGATTTGAGATAAGACGTATAGAGTTAGTATGGTAAAGGGGAGTGGAACGATGAAAACATTACGAATGTTAGCTTCAGGGTTTGCAATGCTGCTTATTCTGGGCCTTGTTAATTTTTACATTGGGTATCACGGTTGGCTGCTTGTCCATGAATGGTTCTCAGGTGCTTCCTCTGTTCTGTTCTGGACATTATTCCTGCTTGTTGCCTTTGCGTATGTCGTTGGAATGATACCGTGGCCTACAATAGTGAAGCCGTTAGCCAGATTCTTTAAGGTGATTGGGTCGTATTATCTAGCTTGCATGGAATTCGCTATTATCATGTTGCCATTAGCTGATCTGTTATATGTGCTGCTGGGCTGGATGGGTGTCGATCGAACGCACTACGTCTCAGAAGCGGGTGGTACATTGCTAATATTACTGGTTGTTTTTCTAGTCTGGGGTTCGATCAACGCTTGGAGTACAGTAGTTCGTACCCATCCTATTCCCATTGATAAATCTATCGGAACTAGTACGCCACTTACCATCGCGGTTGCATCCGATCTGCATTTAGGAAATATCGTCGGCAATCGGCATCTCAAAAAAATGGTTGCTCAAATGAATGCTATGAAGCCTGATGTGATTTTGCTGGCTGGGGATGTACTTGACGATAGTATTGAGCCTTTTATTCGCAATGGTATGAGTGAACAGCTAAAGCAGCTAAAAGCACGCCATGGGGTCTACGCGGTACTGGGCAATCACGAATATTACGGTGGTTCGATTAAGGAATATACAGATTTAATGAGTAGCATAGGCATTAAAGTCCTACAGGATGAGGTTGAAGAAGTTGCGGGAACTTATATTGTAGGTCGAAAAGATAAGACTGCCGAGACGATGGAAGCCGGAGGTAGATTAAGCGTAAACTCCTTATTGAATGGCCTCGATCTGACGCGTCCTGTGATCATGATGGATCATCAGCCTACCGGATTTGATGTCGCTGCCCAAGAAGGCGTAGATATTCTACTCTCAGGTCATACGCACCGTGGACAGATTGCTCCTAATCACTGGATCACCAAGCGGTTGTTCGAACTGGACTGGGGCTACCTCCGCAAGGATAAATTGCATGTCGTTGTTTCCTCTGGATATGGGACCTGGGGACCTCCAATCCGTTTAGCCAGCCGTTCGGAGATCATTAAGCTTGAAGTGGTGTTAGAAGGGACTAAACAATACAGTGAAGAAGCCGTGTCTACAAAGACGGTGTTAATCTAAAAGAAATCTTTAATGATATGAGGCTGCCCGAATTCGTAGAATTTTTCTGCGAGCTGAGGCAGCTTCTTTTTTTGACAATTAGTAGAGCTTGTAGTATGGTTTAAAATAGTTAAGCACTTAACTAAATTGGAGTTGAAAAATCTAAGATGGATCATTTACAACCGTTGGTATTGAATCAGCCCCTACATACTCAGGCATTTTTCACTTTAGTTGACACTACTGCAAGCTTAGTTTCTGTCTCTGATAAATATTGGCAGTCGAAAGGATTAAATGGCGCAAGAATTCGTATCCTAGTAGAAATATCTAAACAGGGCGGAACGATTTTACCTTCTACATTGGCTCACAATATTGGGGTTACCAAAGCTAATATTAGTCTGTTGCTGATACCCCTAGAGAAAGATGGTTGGATTACCCGCTCGAACCATACTCAGGATGGTAGAAAAAGCGTTATTACAATTACGGTTGAAGGACAACGATTACTTTTGGAGCATCTTCCCGGAAATCGTCAAGCGGTCGCTGAACGTATGCAGGGTCTAGATGAACGAGAGCTTCGGCAACTCATCGTTTTATTAGAAAAGCTTAGCAATGGCTAAATATAAATAATGTTGTGGTCTTGAAAACATGGAACAGAAAGGTTGGGGTGTAATGTCAATTATGGTTACTGGGGCTACTGGTCAATTAGGAAGTTTGATTATAGACAATCTTCTTCAGTTTGTGCCGGCAGGTAAGATTATCACATGTGTTCGTGATCCGGAGAAAGCAAATGATCTTTTGGAAAAAGGGGTTGAGATTCGCTTTGGCGATTATGATCAGCCTGATACTCTAATTCAAGCTTTTACAGGTGTAGCAGAGCTATTATTCATCTCTAGTTCACATCCCGATGATAACGTCAGATTAACTCAACATTCTGAGGTTATTCATGCAGCATCAAAGGCAGGGGTGAAGCATTTGCTGTATACAAGCTTCGCATTTCCACCTAAAGGACAAATTCCAGCTAATCATGTTCACTTACTTACAGAGCAGATGATTCTTAAATCAGGTATTGACTATACGTTTCTACGCAACGCTTTATATATGGATTTTGTGGATGTACTAGGTCTGAAAGAGGCGATCCAAAGCGGTGAGTTAATCACCTATCCGGGAAACTGGCTATTTAATTCGGTGACACGAAAGGATCTCGCTTTAGCTACGGCGGTCGTGCTTACAACTACTGGTCATATTAATCAGATTTATGAATTAACCGCACCGCGCTCTTGGGACTTCAGCGAACTAACGGAGGTATTATCCGAGCTGACAGGAAAAAGAATCGTTCATCGGCAGGATTCAAGCATTCAGCACTGGATTTATTCATTCCTCGGGAAGATAGATACAGCTTCTACTTCAAAAGATATGGAGAGACTAATGGGACGGCCTGTTACCTCTTTGAAGGAAAGCATAATCACTTTCCTTCAGGTTTAAATAATGACTCTGACTAATTCAACTATATAGTGGTTCGATCTAAAGTAAGTAAATAATTATATTTACTGGCATGTTTTAATTCATCTAATATAATCCCATAAACAGTATCGCGGTATACTCCAACAGGCAGACCAAACCATATTTTGCGATACTTTTCGACTGCAGCCAGTTCACCTTGGAGTGCTTTTTCTAAACCTTCTTCATAGGAACTGATCCGTTGATATTGTTCACTACTAATTCCAGTGATATCTTGACCCGTAATTTCTTTGAACATCCCGCGGAACATGGAGTTGTGACCCCGTTCGTCATCTCGTATTGAGGTGATGATGGAGGCTTGCTCGGAATTTGGGGCCAGTTTGATAAGTTCATCATAGAAAAGCTCATCATTTCGTTCACCTTGCACAGCTTCTTTGATTAAATTTAATGCTTGAGGAAGAGAGGTTGCCCAGATAGGTTTGAAATCAGATCTATTCTGAGATAAAGGAGTCCAATTCATAGTTCTTATTACCTCCTGATTCGTTCGTTATTATTAGAGTAGTATATGTACGAATGCCCAAAATGGTCTCTTTCGGTTCTTTAGTTGTTCTAACCCTTTAAAGTTGATACTATGGGTTCATCCGTTATTCAGGGAGTGTAAACGATGAAAAAGATTTTAGTAGCAGATGACGATAGTAATATTCGTACATTATTAAAGCATGTATTGACCAGAGAAGGTTACCAAGTAATGGAGGCAAGCGATGGCCGGGACGCGATACATAAACTGAAAGAAAGCATTGCGGACTTAGCCGTTGTGGATGTGATGATGCCACATGTGGATGGGTTAGAGCTATGCCAGCATATAAGAGAAACGTATGATATACCGATCATTTTGTTAACAGCCCGGCAACAGCTAAGTGATAAAGAACAAGGCTATTTGCGGGGGACAGATGATTATGTAACGAAACCTTTTGAGCCGGAAGAATTGTTGTTTCGGATCAAAGCTTTATTTCGGCGTTATTCCATCGCTTCGGATGATCGGATTCGTTTAAATTCACTAGTTATTGATCGTAAAAATTATGAGATCACTGATGGTGATGAAGTACTACTGTTGCCGGTAAAGGAATTTGAACTGCTCGCGCAACTGGCACAATATCCAGGAAGACTGTATTCACGCAGTGAGTTGATTGAACTAGTATGGGGAATGGATTATGAAGGTGATGAACGCACGGTGGATGTACATATCAAGCGATTGCGTCAACGGTTTTTGGATTATCAGAATGATTTTGTGATTCGGACGGTACGGGGAATTGGATATAAATTGGAGATGGTGAGCTCGTGAAGTCTTTGTATGTGAGAATGTGCATTCTCTTTTGCTCGGCCATTGTGGTGAGCAGCCTTCTCGGCTTCTTGGTATCTAATATTTATTATCAAGCTCAGATTAAATCGCAGAACGATGCGAAGCTTACGGGGATGGCCATTGATATCCAGCAGTTTGCAGAATCTCACCCGGAATCTATGGAGGATTACCTGCGAAGTGTAGCTGTACTGGGATATAAGATCTATTTAACCAATGTAGAGGGCCAATCCCGATTTTACGGCAAGCCATTTCGGAAAGAGGACTTAGATCCGCAACAATTAGAGAAGGTCCTGAATGGACAAGTGTATCACGGTGTTGCTGAGTTTCCTGACAGCGCATTTATTACAGGTTTTTTTGACAATCAATTACGCAATACGATAGGCGTACCTATTGAAGTCAATAATGAGACTTTTGCGTTATTCATGCGGCCGGATGCAGAGGTTCAGTTCGGTGAACTGCGCGTGTTTTTTGCTGTCATCATCGGTTTTACCGTGTTATTCAGTCTAGGATTCGTCATGATCAGCGTACTGCATGTAGTCAGACCCATTACACGTTTGACAACGGCAACTAAACGGATTTCAAAAGGTAGATATGATATTAAATTAAATACTTGGCGCCGGGATGAGATTGGCCAGTTAGCCTCACACTTTATGATTATGAGTCGTGAGCTGGAACGGACCAATCGTGCGCGTCAAGAGTTTGTTGCGAATGTGTCTCATGAAATCGAATCGCCATTAACTTCTATTCAAGGATTTGCCCAAACCCTTAAAGATCCTACATTACCAGAGGATGAACGGATAGAGTACCTCAATATTATTGATCAAGAAAGCCATCGTCTATCGATGCTTAGTAAACAGCTGCTAACGTTATCTTCCCTCGATTATGATCCGAATTCCTTGCAGAAGAAACCTATAGATTTGCGTGCACAGCTTCGACAGGTTGTACAAATCATGGAGTGGAGATTAACAGAGAAGCAATTAGCGGTTCGTTTAAGTCTTGCGGATATTAGCGTACATGGCGATTCCAATCTATTGTATCAGGTGTGGATGAACCTCATTACTAATGCTATCAAATATACACCCGCTGAGGGATCTATTATGATTTCCGCAAAGCTTGACGAAGGGAACTGTGTAGTAACCTTTTCGGATACTGGGGATGGTATTCCTGCTGAGGAATTACCACTCATCTTTGACCGTTTTTATAAAGTCGACCGGGCACGTACACGAGAAACGCATAGTAGCGGTCTTGGGCTGGCGATTACGCAAAAAATTGTAGAGACACATAACGGAACCATAGAAGTATCCAGTACAGTTGGCAAAGGCACGACCTTTACTGTAACTCTTCCGCTTTTGTAACTCGTTATTCATACTCCGTTCATTTTCATCTTCTAAACTGTGACTATACAGATTAGAAGGAGTGGTAATATGTTTCTAGCCTTAAGAGAAATGCGACATTCTAAAGCCAGATACCTGTTAATAATGGTAATCATGTTATTGGTTTCCTTTCTTGTACTTTTCGTAACGGGGCTGGCCAGAGGATTAGCGTATGCTAATATCTCAGCAATAGAGAATATGCCGGCAAACTATTACGTGGTGCAGAAGGATGCGGATCAGACGTTTAGACGTTCTCAGTTAACGGATACGGAGCTCGATAGTGTTCGAGCAGTAGTAGGAGATAATAATGCCTCTTCACTCGCTCTACAGATGAGTACAGTGACTACAAACGATGCGGATACTAAAGCAGACGTAACTTTTTTCGCAGTTGATATGAACGGTTTACTGGCTCCAAAAGTGATTGAAGGTGATAAGATTACGAATGATACGCAGGGAAGTGTCATCGTTGATCGTGACTTGGAACAGTCGGGCATTAAGATTGGTAGCACGATCCAAGATCAGGCAACTGGGAAGGAATTTAAAGTTACAGGATATGTTGAGAATAGCTCATACAGCCATACCCCAGTAGTCTATATTAACAATAAAGATTGGCAGGAAATGAGACAAGGTGTTAATCAAGGTAGTGAGGCTACATCTGGAGCGCCTTTTAATGTAATTGCGCTTAATGCAAACGCAGGGCAAGTGGATAAGATCTCTGCTAGTACGAAAAATGTGGAAGTTATTACGCAAAAAGAAGCGATCTCTAATATTCCAGGTTATTCATCAGAACAAGGTTCACTGCTTATGATGATTGCCTTCCTGTTCGTAATCGCTGGTTTTGTTCTGGCTGTATTCTTCTATGTCATTACAATTCAGAAAACAAGCCAGTTTGGAATTCTGAAAGCCATGGGTACAAAAATGTCTTACTTGGCTTGGAGCGTTGTAGGGCAGGTCATGATATTGGCTATTGCAAGTCTAAGCATTAGCTTGCTGCTAACCTTTGGAATGAATCAGGTACTACCAGACACTATGCCGTTCCAACTGGAACCTTCTACGATTCTATTAACCAGCGGCTTGTTCGTGGGGATGTCTCTTTTAGGATCACTTATTTCTGTCGCTAAAGTGGCAAAAGTAGATGCATTAGAAGCAATTGGGAGGGCTGGAGCATGAGTGCGAAATTATTGATGAAGCAAGTAACGAAGACCTACGGAGACGGCGATACAACGGTATCTGTTCTGAACAATTTGAATCTTATAGTCAATGAAGGGGAATTCGTTGCTGTCCTTGGACCTTCTGGAACAGGGAAGAGTACATTCCTATCAGCAGCGGGTGCGCTTCTTACGCCAACCAGTGGTGAAATTTTTATAGACGGAGAATCTCTTACAGATAAAAGTAAAAGTGAGCTGACTGAGCTACGATTAGAGAAGATAGGCTTTATGTTCCAAAGCGCACAGCTATTGCCCTACTTGAAGGTAGAAGAGCAGCTTCTCTTTGTAGCTAAACAGGGGAAGATGAGTTCTAAAGAAGCTAAGGAACGGGCAGCTGATTTGATGAAGCGTCTGGATATCTGGAAACGTCGAAACCATTACCCTGAGCAACTATCAGGTGGGGAGAAGCAACGTGTAGCTATCGCAAGAGCTTGGATGAATAAACCTGCAATCTTGTTTGCAGATGAACCAACAGCAAGCTTAGATTTCAAACGAGGTAGAGAAGTTGTGCAAATGATTGCTGACGAAGTAAAGAATGAGGGTAAAGCTGCCGTAATGGTCACTCATGATGAACGGATGCTCGAATGGTGTGATCGAGTGCTGCATCTGGAAGATGGTCATTTGGTTGAACATGAGTTAAGCAAAATTTAGTAAAAAAACGATTCATGCTATTTATGGCATGAATCGTTTTTTTGTGTGTGAACAATAGTTTGTTCTTATTTGTCAGCTATGGTGACTTGGCCTGAGCCATATGTGTCAAACCAGCCTTTAATCGTGTTGAAATCACTGCTGAATGACAGTGCCAGCTCTAATAGAATTCGGGCATGGGCTGCGTTCAGATTATCTCCGGCAATTATGCCGTCACTTGAAGCATAGTTGGAACCGGAACCCGTACGCGTGGTAGACACGAAGATAACTCCGTTTTCCTTAATAGCTTTCGTACGGGCTTCTCCCATAGCTTTAGATACGCCGCCAGCCCCTGTTCCTGAAGTTACAATACCTTTTGCTCCATCTTGAACAAAACCTGTAATTGCCCCAGAACCGGCATCTTGATAAGCATAAGCAATTTCTACCTTAGGCATATCACTGCTCTTAATCTTCGTTAGGTCGAACGGAGTTGCCCATTTGTCAGCGGTCAATAGTGCTCTGGAATTCGCTCGATAAATTCTGATATTATTCTCATCGATATATCCGAGGATTCCTAGTTGTGGAGATTCAAAAGTGTCTGTACGATAGGCATTCGTCTTGGTAACCTCTCTAGCCGTATGAATCTCGTCATTTAGCATGAGCACAGTACCGTAATACTTCGTCTTTCCGCTAGCTGCTAGTTTAATAGCGTTAAATAGATTGGCCTGAGCGTCACTTCCGATAACTGTCCATGGACGCATAGAGCCAGTTACTACGACAGGTTTGGAGCTACGCACTGTAAGATCAAGGAAATATGCAATTTCCTCCATCGTATCGGTACCTGTAGTAACAACGATGCCATCTTGGGTTTCTAGTGCTTTATCTACTTTTAAGGAGAGATCATATAGTTGTTGCATGGTGTACGAGCCAGAGCCTGCATTCCCAAATTGATAGCTAGTTACATCGGCGAACTTTTTAAGGTTAGGCAGTGCTTTAACCATATCTTCCATTAACAAAGTCCCGGCTTTATAGTTCTGGAAGCTGGTCTCATCCACAGATTTACCGGCAATAGTACCACCGGTTGCTATGACTTGGACCTTTGGAAGCTTAACCGTTCCTTCAATCGTTTGGGTAACCTCAGCGGCGTAAGTGGTAGAAACGGGAAGCATTGTTGTAGCAGAGAAGAGTAGAGTGAAAGAGAGTCCTGCGGCAACAGTAGTTTTGGCGAGCATTGATTGTAATCCATTCATAGATGTAACCTCCCATTTGATTATGTATTCTCACGTTTATGTTATTTTATATTACACAAACGTGATTCATGATTGGATTATATCTATGAATATATTATAATGACAAGTTTGCTAACATATTAATAAAACGCTTAAATACACTATTAATAAAGGATATCTATTGATTTCTAGTGTATACTATGAATTTTATTATATTATTATTAAAGTGAAATATAATATTAATGTTATATTTTATTACATGATAATAGAGATGAATAAATAACAAAATGCCGGACAATCTTTAGGAGATTGACCGGCATAGTTATTGGATTTACCTGACTACTTATCTTTTCTAGAGACAAGTAGTTTTTGAATAAAGACATGGGTAGCCATGGAGGAGGAGCTTTCTTTATGGCGAATGATGGAGAATTGTCTTTCAAGATGATGATGTCGGATGGGAAGCTCACAGATTTCACCACTTGCTAATTCTTTGCGCACAATCCATCTGGAGAGCATCGCGATTCCCAGACCTGCGGCAACGGCTTCCTTAACTCCTTGACTACTGTTGAAGACATAGGATCTTTTGACAGAAATCTCTTCTTCTTGAATGAAATGATCACTGAAAGCACGCGTTCCAGAGCCAAGCTCTCGCAGAACCCAAACCTGATTTTGTAGCATCCCTTGCTCCACAGAGACTATTTTTGACAAAGGGTGGTTGGCCGGGGAGACCATAATCATCTCGTCCTTCATGTAAGGTGTAACGATCAGATCATTCTCATGGGCTTCTCCTTCGATAAACCCAATATCCAATTCATTGGCTCTTACCCCAGCAATAATTTCTTCAGTATTACCGATCGTCACCTGAAGCTTGACTTGTGGGTATTGATTTGCAAATTCCGCAAGTCTTGAAGGTAATATATACTCTCCAATCGTAAAGCTCGCACCAATATGTATACTGCCAGTAACCTCATCCTGTAGCATTTGTATTTCCTGATGAGCTTCTTCGAAGTGGGCCAATATTTGTTTGGCGTGATTATAAAGTATTGTACCTGCTTCGGTTAATTTTACTTGTTTCGGAGATCGGTGTAGAAGTTTTGCGCCTAGTTCATTCTCAAGATTCCGGATATGTAGACTGACACCGGGTTGAGATAGATTCAGTAATTCTCCTGCTTTAGAGAAATGACTTTGCTCAGCAACTGTAACGAAAACCCGTAATGTATCCACAATCATAGAATTCCCTCACTAAAAGTCTCGAATGTATTTAAAGTTCCTTATCAAGCACGAACTGAGCTTTCTTCTGCGAAAATCCAATACGTGTATAGAAACATACCGCATCTTCTCTAGTTTGGTTGGTGCGCACTCTTAATTTGTTCACTCCAATTTGTGCTGCCCAGCGTTCACAGGTTTCAACAAGTTGTCTGCCGATCCCTTCTCCGCGATACTGCCCATCGACCACCAGACCACAAATTTCAACAAAGGGCGGAGATTCAATTAACATTCGCACATTGGCGTGAATCCATCCGATTAATTGGCTATCCGACTCTGCTACATAAATAGCATGATCTTTACGATTTCTGATATCTTGAAGTCTATCTGCTAGCTGTTCGATATTTAAAGGATATCCGAGCTCACTGGATAGTTTTGCAATATCTTGTGTGTCGCTAAATGTAGCTGTCCTAATATGTATGATCATCCGCCACCTTGAAAAAATGTTGTTTCATGCTGTTTTTTATTATAGTTCATCTCATTCAGAGGAACATCTCTATGTGAATTACTTCGTACTATTTCGATAAGTGGATGGGGATAGACCCATCGTCTTTTTGAAATATTTAGAGAAATGAGCCAATTCCATGCCGACTTGTTCCGCAATATCTGAAATGCTGTAATCTGTGTAAGAAAGCTGTCTTTTAGCGTGCTCCATACGTTTCAATTGAACATAGGCCATTGGAGTCACCCCCATGAATCTTTTGAAATAAGGTATAAAATAGTTCGGGTGCAGGTGGACAAGCTCTGCTAGTTCATCAATCTCTATGGGCTTATTTAGACAATTATCGATGTAATGGAGCACATGAGCCAGCTTACCATGGTCTCCGGTGTGTATGAATTGCGTCATAAAATCTGTATGACTACTGTCGCTCGATTCAAGACAAGTGGCAATGAGATTAAGCAAACAAGCCTGTGTGCGAAGGATAGATAAGACATCGTCTTTTTGAAATTGTTCGATCATCTCCACGAAAATTGCCCTTATTGAATCTGGATTAGGCGAATCACAGATGTATAATTTTTTCTCCGCATGGAATAAGGGCCATTCTCCAATGTCAGCATCAAAGTGGCAGTAATAACGGATATAGGGATCATCAATAGAAGTTTCGGTAGTTTGTGTGCTCCCCGCAGGCATGATCATTATCTGACCTGGCTTCGGGTAGTAGGTAATCCCGTTTATAATTACTTTCCCCTCACCCCCATCAATAAAATAAAGCCGATTAAAAGCGGGGGTTTCCAGCGTGCGGTTCCATCCGGGATATCTATTACTAAGTTGGGCATGGGTCACAGTAACCTTGAGATTCTGCAGGAGACGTCCTGATAAGTTCCCTGAATTGTTCATCATTTAACTCCTTTAAATCTTTTGTATCCTCATTATAACGGTTTCATTTAACTAAAACATCTTACTCAAATACAAATAGTTCTTAATTTCGATCATGTTCATGTCCTTAAATAAAGTATATCCTCTAACCATAACCATTAATAAGGAAGTGATCAGAGATGGATACAGTTCGTTATGGGATTATTGGTATTGGAAATATGGGAACCGCACATGCGCAAAGTCTGCTGAGTGAGATTAAGGGGGCTGAGCTTACAGCCGTATGTGATATAAGAGAAGAACGTTTGAAATGGGCTGAAGAGCAGTTACCTGAGAATGTTAGGAAGTATTCTACGCCGAAGGAATTATTCGAGTCACGTATCATGGATGCGGTATTAATCTGTACTCCGCATTATGATCATCCTACACTTGCAATCGAAGCTTTTCAGCATGGTTATCATGTACTAGTGGAGAAGCCTGCAGGTGTTTATACGAAAGCTGTTCAACAGATGAACGATGCTGCAGCACAGTCTGACCGCAAATTTGGAATCATGTACAATCAGCGTACTAATCCTTTGTATCAGAAGCTGAGAGATCTTATTCAGTCTGGTGAGTTAGGTGAGATCCGCCGGACGAATTGGATTATCACCGACTGGTATAGATCGCAGAACTACTATAATTCTGGTGGCTGGCGGGCGACATGGGCGGGTGAAGGTGGCGGGGTATTGCTTAATCAAGATCCTCATCAGCTAGATTTATGGCAATGGACGACAGGCATGATGCCGAAGCGGATAAGAGCATTTTGCCACTTTGGAAAATATCGCAACATTGAGGTTGAAGATGATGTAACCGCTTATGTGGAATACGAGAATGGCGCTACAGGTCTGTTTATTACTACAACTGGAGAGGCACCGGGAACTAATCGTTTTGAAATCAATGGCGATAATGGAAAAATCGTAGTGGAAGACGGGAAGCTAACCTTTTGGCGTTTACGTACACCAGAGCCGCAGTTCAACGCAGAGTTTACGGGAGGTTTCGGTAGTCCGGAATGTTGGAAATGTGAGATACCTGTACAAGATGGCGGAGGGGAGCAGCATAAAGGAATTCTACGGAACTTTACGAATGCCATTTTGCATGATGAGGCATTACTTGCTCCCGGGGAGGAAGGGATTAAGGGGCTAACCCTTTCAAATGCCATGTATTTATCGGCTTGGACGGACAATTGGGTGGAGCTTCCGATAGATTCGGATTTATTCTACGATAAGCTGATGGAAAAAGTAAAAAACTCGACTTTCCAAAAGGAAACCTCAGAATCTAAAACATTGAATGTTAAAGGAACTCATTAAATCGAAAGAGAGAGGTAGAATCCTATGAAACGTTCGATGATTGCGGCTCAAATGTACACGTTACGTGATTATACTCAAACTGCGGAGGATTTAAGATCAACTTTTCAAAAGGTATCGGCAATGGGTTATGAGAGCATTCAGATTTCATCCATTGGACCGATTAATCCGATTCTCGTTAAAAAATATGCGGATGAAGCGGGGCTGGCTATATGTGCGACCCATGTGTCCTGGGATCGGTTAGTGAATGATCTGGATGCGCTTGCCGCAGAGCATAAGCTGTGGAATTGCAAATACATTGGACTTGGAAGTTTACCAGAAGAATTTCGTACGGGACTTGAAAGCTACCGGAACTTTGCGAAATTGATATCTGAAATTGCAATAATATTAAAAGAACAACACGGTCTGCAATTTGTTTATCATAATCATGATTTTGAATTTGAACGCTTTGAAGGTACTACTGGAATGGAAGTACTGCTCAATGAGACTGATCCATCAGTTGGTTTCATACTTGATTTATATTGGGTGCAGGCAGGTGGCGCGAGTCCGGAAGAATGGATACGTAAAGTTGAAGGCAGAATGCAGGTTGTGCATTTAAAGGATATGGCGATAGTTGATAGGAAACAGGTTTTTGCTGAAATAGGCGAAGGAAACATGAACTATGCGGAGATCATTGCTACTTGTCATGAGACGGGTGTTGAATGGTACGTAGTGGAGCAGGATGTTTGTAGACGTGATCCTTTTGAGAGCTTAGAGATGAGTCTGCGCTATCTCATTAGCTTATTATAGAATCGATAAGAAACCATTAGGAGGATTCTGATGAATAGAATAGATGGGATGACCTATGCACCCACATATGAAGCTAAACCTGTAGTGAAGCCAGGTGAATTCATCATCGCAGCTATTGCACTCGATCACGGTCATATTTACGGGATGTGTAATGGGCTAGTTGAGGCTGGTGCAGAACTGAAATGGGTATATGATCCGGATGAAGAGAAAGTTAGAGCATTCATAGCCAAATATCCTGGAGTTAGGGCTGCTGAGTCTATGGATGAAATATTGGAAGATCCAGAAGTTCGCTTAGTTGCAGCGGCAGCTATTCCATCAGAACGAGGCCCCTTAGGAAATAAGGTTATGGCTCACGGGAAGGATTATTTTACGGATAAAACCCCTTTTACAACACTTGAACAACTGGATGATGCTAGAGCTATGGTCGCAGCAACCAATCAGAAGTATATGGTTTACTATAGTGAGCGTCTTCATGTTGAAAGCGCAATCTATGCGGGACAGTTGATCCGTCAGGGGGCTATTGGTCGTGTTCTTCAAGTCATTGGATTAGGGCCGCATCGTTTAAATGCATCTAGCCGTCCAGAATGGTTTTTTGAGCGGGAGAAATATGGCGGAATTCTATGCGATATTGGCAGCCACCAAATTGAACAATTTTTGTATTATACAGATTGTCAGGATGCTTCAGTTGTTCACAGTAAGGTAGCTAATTATAATCATTCGTCTTACCCTGAATTAGAGGACTTCGGTGATGCGACGCTTGTTGGGGACAATGGGGCAACCCAATACTTCCGTGTAGATTGGTTTACGCCAGACGGACTCGGAACCTGGGGAGATGGACGTACAATGATCATGGGAACTGAAGGGTACATTGAACTGCGCAAATACAGCGATATCGGGCGTTCAAATACACCAGATCATGTGTACTGGGTGAACGGGGAAGGGGAGCATTACGAACATGTAGCTGGAAAGGTTGGATTTCCGTTCTTTGGTGAACTTATCCTCGATTGTCTGAACCGGACGGAGCTGTCCATGACTCAAGCACATGTCTTCAAAGCTGCTGAACTATGTTTGAAGGCTCAAGCCCAAGCGATGAATCTAACTCCTAATCAACTAAAATAGCGAATGGAATAATGAATGGAGGTGGTAAAGATGAACAAACTTGGAGTAGCGATTATTGGCTGCGGGGCGATATTTCCTCTCCATGCTAAAGCAATATCAGCAATAAAAGATGTAAATCTACTTCTAGTTGTAGATATTGATGCTGATAAAGCTACACGAGAGGGAATAGAATATGCCTGCGATGCCACTGATGATTATAGAGAAATATTAAATGATAATCGTATTGATGTTGTTCATCTCTGTACACCTCATCATCTTCATGCAGAAATGGCTGAAGAGCTATTACGTGCGGGGAAGCATGTGTTAACTGAAAAGCCAATCGCCGTTGACCTTCCTTCAGCCATGCGCATGCTGGAAGCAGCGCAAGTGAGCTCCGGCCAGCTTGGTGTGGTGTTCCAGAATCGTTATAATGATGCTTCCGTTTATATTAAGAAGACTATAGATTCTGGTGATTTAGGGAAACTGCTTTGTATGAAAGGTGTCGTAACCTGGCATCGAAACGAAAGTTACTACAAAGATAGCAATTGGAGAGGAAGGTGGTCCACGGAAGGCGGAGGTGTTCTAATTAATCAGACCATTCATACCTTGGATTTACTACAGTGGTATGGGGGTGAGATTAAATCCGTGAAAGGCAGTATTACCACGGATGTGCTTGATGGCGTCATTGAAGTAGAAGATACTGCCCATGCTTGTATCGATTTTGTCAATAATGCTCGCGGGCTGTTTTATGGCACGAATACCTATCTTGAGAACTCTCCGGTGGAGTTGGAGCTAGTTTTTGAAGAGGGGGCGCTTAACCTCCGTCGAGAGCACTTATATCTTTGGAAAGATGGGAAGGAAACCTTGGTTTGTGAGCCTATTTTCAGTCCTGCGGAAGGCAAATCGTATTGGGGGACTGGGCATAAGAGACTAATTGAGGACTTCTATGACCATATTTTCAGTGGATCAAAGTTTTGGCTGGATGGTCCTGAGGGGATAAAGGCGCTGGAACTGGTGAAGCGTATTTATAGCTCATCGCAGAGGAACAAATAAGTCATAAATATAGCGAAGGCTGTTCCATATGTAGATTTATCTACGAATGCGGCAGCTTTTTCGTGTTTAGGGACTTCCCGCATTTGGTTAAACACTAAGAAGACTACGACTTGCAGAGGAAGATGGATTTGATTAATTCTCCTTAGTGGAATAATCTAAAGTAAGTATAGGTTATTAACAGCAAGATATCTGGAGGGTGCATACAATATGGAGAAAATACTACTGAACATTAGAACGAACACCAAGCTAATTTCCATTGTGCAGACCATTGTTTTTATCTTTGTCATATTATACGTACTGATGTTTCTTTCTGGTGGATTATTCACCACCTTTTTTATTATGCTCATTGCTTGTTTTGTTAGTGTAATTGCTGCTTTACTCATGCTAATTCGAAAAAGCTTCTTATGGGCAATTGTTGATCTTGCTGCTGCGGGCGGTATGTTCATTTATTTTATTTATAATGCTTAACTGTTATTAATCCTTGCAAGAAGCGGGTTTATGGCTGTAGCATAAGTTCCTTAACCTGGAGGACTTATTTCTCTCTTTTTTGCAAGCTTTTAAATAATTTATTTTTTTCATATAATAGTAGATATTAAATTTATAAATAATTGTAATACACTCGGATAAGGGTATAATTGAGACAGAAAAGGTGTGACGCCTAAGAAGGAGCGCCCACATCCTTTCTGCAAAATTCAGGGGATAAGGATGGTAATAATGGGCAAAAGTGCAACTGAAACAGACGTCATTTTAATTGGTGCTGGAATCATGAGTGCGACTTTAGGAACACTTTTAAAAGAATTAGTGCCGGATTGGAAGATTAAAGTGTTTGAAAAGCTCGAAAATGCAGGTGAGGAAAGCTCTAATGAATGGAATAATGCAGGAACTGGACATGCGGCGCTCTGCGAGCTTAACTACACTGTCGAAAAATCCGACGGAACTGTAGATATAAGTAAAGCCATCCAAATTAATGAACAGTTTCAACTTTCAATGCAATTTTGGTCTTATTTGGTAAATCGTAAGTTGATACATAATCCTCAGGATTTTATCATGCCCTTGCCCCATATGAGTTTGGTACTAGGGGAGAAGAATGTAGCTTTTTTGAAGAGAAGATTTGAAGCGCTATCAAAAAATCCTTTGTTCCAAGGAATGGAATTTTCCGATGACTCTAGCAAATTAATGGAATGGATACCGCTTATTATACAAAATCGTCCATCGAATGAACCTATAGCAGCAACAAAAATCGACTCAGGCACAGATGTTAACTTTGGCGCTTTAACGCGTATGTTATTTGATCACTTAAAGAGTAAGAATGTAGATCTCCATTATAAACATAGTGTAGATGGAATCAAACGTACTAGCGATGGGTCGTGGGACTTGAGAGTGAAGAACGACAGCGGTACTATTGAACACCATACTGCAAAATTTGTCTTTGTTGGTGGCGGGGGAGGAAGCTTGCATATCCTGCAAAAATCCGGTATTCCTGAAGGGAAACATATTGGAGGATTCCCGGTAAGTGGAATATTTATGGTGTGTAATAAACCAGAAGTTATAGCCCAGCATCATGCAAAAGTATACGGTAAAGCTAAGGTTGGAGCGCCTCCAATGTCTGTTCCGCATCTGGATACTAGATTTATTAACAACAAAAAATCGTTGTTATTTGGACCGTTTGCTGGCTTCTCACCAAAATTTTTAAAAACCGGTTCAATGTTTGATTTGATCACTTCCGTAAAACCGGATAATCTCCTAACGATGCTGTCGGCAGGTGCAAAGAACATGTCTTTGACCAAATACCTGATCGAGCAAGTGTTGTTATCGAAAGAAAAACGCATGGAGGAATTACGAGAGTTTATCCCGAATGCCAAAATAGAGGATTGGGATCTAGTTGTAGCAGGCCAACGCGTACAGGTAATCAAAGATACAGAGGATGGCAAAGGAATCCTTCAATTCGGTACAGAGGTAATTAGCGCCGCAGATGGTTCGATTGCAGCATTGCTTGGGGCTTCCCCAGGTGCTTCTACGGCTGTTCATGTGATGCTTGAAGTACTTAATAAATGTTTCCCTCAGCATATAAAAGAGTGGGAACCGAAAATTAAAGAAATGATTCCTTCTTATGGCCTGTCACTACTGGAAAATCCAGAGCTTTTGCATGAAGTGCACACATTAACGGCAACTACATTGGGTCTAGGTGGAAAAGAGCGAGTGCATAGTTAAGCAATGATCAATCGCTCGAAAGTATGATAATTGACAGAGATTTTCTTCAAGAAAGCCTATGGATTTCATTCATAGGTTTTTTGTTTAGTCCTGAAAGAACTGTTGGAGAATAACGAATACTATATCATCTTTGCGAACTTCAAGGCTTTTCTACGAGAGAAGGATGTAATTGATGTTCAGACCTATGAGGAGTTCTTAAATAGTGATTGCCAGCTTGTACTTTTAGTCGTCGATAGTGAATATGCTACAGTTTATTGTAAAGACCAAGGAAAGCTTGAAGCGCTGTGCCATAACGCGATTTCAAATGGATATGAAGATGTTCAGTACATTACGAGTGAGAATGACTTCAGAACAAGATTATCAGTATGGTAGAAGGAAACCGTAAGGTTGATTTGACGAATAAATCATTCATTTGTTACAATGACCCCATCAATTAGGAAAAGGATGAGGACGATGGTTCGTCGTTTGAAACGGTTTAAGAATGTCGCTACTGTATCAAGCTTCTAAGTATAAATGCTATAAATTACTTAGAAGCGAGGGAAAATAATGAAACAACAGCTGTTTAACCACTGGTCAGAAACGAAGTATTTAAAGGATATTGTCACCAATCCAATGATTGAGGTAGGGGATTACTCGTACTACTCTGGTTATTACGATAGTCATCATTTTGAAGACGGGTGCGTCAGATATCTTTGGGGAGACGAACCGTCAAGAAAGTTATTTAACCCGATCGAAGATTTTGGGTGGCATTTAGATAAATTGATTATAGGAAATTATGTTTGTATTGCAAGTGGTGTAATTATTTTAATGGGTGGAAATCACAATCATCATCCTGAATGGATTACCGTGTATCCTTTTGTGGACCAGATTGAAACCTCTTACGAACCTAAAGGTGATACGATCATAGAAAGTGATGCTTGGATTGGGATGAATGCAATGATTATGCCAGGTGTGAAAATAGGGGAAGGTGCTATTGTTGCGGCAGGCTCAGTTGTTGTAAAAGACGTTCCACCATATACAATAGTAGGTGGCAATCCTGCTAAAGAGATTAGAAAACGATTTACAGATCGTGAAATTGAAAAGTTAAAGGAAATGCGTTGGTTTGATTGGAAACGTGAGAAAATTGAACAAGCTACGCCTATCTTTTCAAGTTCATCGATTGATCAATTATATGAGTTTTATCTAAGGGAAATAAAATCATAACACAATCACAACAGGCTGCCGCAAATATTCGGCAGCCTGTTCTTTTATCAGTTAAGGTAGTTTAACAATAATTGTTCTTTACCAGATTAATCCTAATTAGTATGATTATATGAATGGGCTCATCTAATCTCTTGGGAGGAAAGTGTGCTAGATATATGAAATATATTGAATTTGGTCTAGGTAATACATGGTTTATTAGAACCGAAACGGAGTTAGAGGATGGAAGTGAATTTGAAGAAAAAGGAATTGTGAAACCGGTAAGGTTCCATTCTCTATATATCAGGATTTGGATTGGTAAAACTGTAGTAATCCTAGACTTAAAGCAAGGTTTTAAAAAAAGTAAGAAAAGTTATAACGCGTTTAAGATTATTTTTGGTATAACAAGTCTCTAGAATGGAGGGGCATACATATAACGACAAGATGGAGGAAACTATGGATAAAATATTAAATGAAATAGCCAATTTGATAAGCAGTGAGGAAAAAAGAGTTACTATTGGGATTTCGGGTCATGGTGCATCTGGAAAGACAAGATTTGCCCATAATCTTTTAAAGATTCTGGGTCATGAGAAGGTGAATTATATGAATACTGATCCCTATATAATCGGCTCTCATCTTAGAAAGTACACTGTAATCGATTATGAATATAACAATGAACGTCATCGTAATAAAATGACAGCTTGTCATCCTTCTGCTCATAATATATCTACTCTAGAGAGAGACATCCGAATGATGCGAGATGGTTTAGATTTTTATACAATAGACACTAATTATTTAAAGAGTACAATGATAGCTTCACAAAACAGAGTGAATATTGTAGAGGGCATGAGCGTTGCTTTTGCAGACCCGAATTTGTTTGATCTGAAGGTGTACTTATATACGGATGGAGACACTGAATTGATGAGAAGGAGTATACGTGATGTCTCTGAAAGAGGAACAGACATCAAATATTTAAGGAAATCTCATGAAGACCGTAGAATTCAATATGAGTTATTTATGCATCCTTTTCATCGAAACTTTGATATCATTATAAAAAATTCCAATGAAGGTTATATTCTTGAAAATGAATTCAGGAGGGAATTATGAATCTTGCAAATAAAGTAACAATCGCCAGAATATTATTAATCCCCATCTTTATAGTGCTTTTCTCAAAATATCCTGATTGGCCAGAGGGGATTTATTATGCAGCTATTGTTTTTTTACTCGCTTCAGCCACTGACAAACTAGATGGTTATATTGCTAGGAAGTATAATCAGGTTACGAACCTTGGAAAGTTACTTGATCCATTAGCGGATAAGTTGCTCATTTCTGCTGCGTTGATTCTACTGGTAAGTCAGCAGATGTTATACGCATGGGTTGCTTTAGTTATTGTAGCGAGGGAAGTGATCATTACAGGGATTAGACTTGTTGCTGTCACTCAGAAAATAGTGTTGCAAGCTGATCGATACGGAAAAATTAAAATGGTATCGCAAGTTGTAGCAATTACTGCAGTTATGTTTACAAACCATCCATTCACCCTTTTTACGAATATACCTATCGATCAAATCCTAATCTATATTTCACTAGTCATAACTATCTATTCAGGATTTAACTACATAAGAAATAACTATCGTTTTTTAAAATTAGAAGCATGAGCTCGATAAAAAGGTTGCTGAATAACAATTAGATAAAGGCGAATTCTCACTCCATTTCGAGTAAGAATTCGCCTTTATTTTATGTATATCCTCGTGCTTTTTACTTAATAACGTCAATATATTTATGAGATTTACTGCAAATAAACCCATAACCCTTGTATGTGTATGCCAAGTCTAAGCTCAAATCCGAACTATTGACACAAAAGTGTATTACACGTATAGTACATAAATAAGATGTATGAACCACTTAGTACACACACTTAGTATATGGAGTTGGTTGTATGACAGAAGAACAAAAATCAGGTGTCAGCTTTAATATTCGAGAACCGGTATATATTCAAGTTGTCCGTTACTTTAAAGAACAGATTGCTACAGGGCAAATCGGAGCAGGAGACAAGATTCCTTCACGGCGTGAGCTGGCATCAGTAATGAAGATTAATGCGAACACGGCACAGAAGGCATATAAGGAAATGGAGGAACAGGGTTTGATCGTAACAGAAGGAAATTCCCCAAGTCGAATTACACAGGATCAGCAAATACTAAGCTCGATTCGTGCTGAATTAATCGAAAGTGCAGTGGATATATTCATCGGCTCCATTCGAAATATTCAAATTCCAGTTGAAGAACTGGTAGACATCATAAAGACAAAATATACATTAGAGCGATCTTCAGAGGGTGGTGACACAAGATGATCCAAGTGAATCAGATGGTGAAGAATTATGGATTCAAGAAGGTACTAAATGGCGTTAGCTTTACTGCTGCCAAAGGAGAGATCACCTGCCTGATCGGAATCAATGGTGCCGGAAAGTCAACGGTGCTGAAGTCCATCATGGGACTGACACCATACAAAGGTGAAGTCTTAATCGATAATGCATCACTAACACCTGCGATGTATGAGAAAATGACTTTTATTCCAGATTCGTTAACGATGCCTTCCAATATGCGAATTGCTGATTGCTTCAGCTTTATGGCTGACTTTTATCGGAATTGGAACGCTGAACGTGCAGAGGAATTGCTTAAGTTCTTCCAGTTGAGCTCTAAAGATCGCGTGTCTTCATTGTCGAAGGGGATGGCTGCAAAGTTAAATTTGTTGCTCGGACTTGCCTTGGATTGTGATTACATCCTAATGGACGAACCGTTCTCGGGGATTGATATGTTCAGCCGCGAGCAAATTACTGATGTGTTCACGAGTGAATTGATCGAGGATCGTGGTGTGATTATTACAACTCATGAAATTAACGATATTGAGCATTTAATTGATAAAGCGGTCTTGCTACAGCATGGGAAGGTAGAACGTGAATTCTACTGTGAAGAAGTACGTGAGCAGGAAGGTAAGTCCATTACGGACGTAATGAGAGAGGTGTATAAGAAATGAGAGCCTTTGTGAAGCTATTGAATTTTGAAATGAACCGATTTGCCAAAATATATTTTGGACTCCTGGTGCTGACAGTCGCCTTGCAACTTGTAGCAGTCACCCTCGGTGCTAATCATTGGCTGGATTCTGCGAATGAGGCAATGAGAGTGAATCAATGGACCCTTGAGCAATATCACAATGTGACTGGATATATTCAGCTAAACAGTATGATGTATGCTCGCTATAATGGACTTCTATATTTCGGACCCATATTTTTGAGCATCACAGTGTTGCTAATATATAGCTGCTTCATCTGGTACCGTGACTGGAGAGGTAAAAATACGGTAGTATATCGCCTGCTCACGTTGCCATCCAATCGGGCGAATTTGTATTTTGCCAAGCTGGTTACGATCTTGTTATTCGCATTTGGATTTGTCGCCCTGCAAATTATCCTTGTTCCACTGGAACGTTTGATAGCACAGTCGATTCTTCCTGCTGAAATATATCGGAACATCTCGGTATTTGATTTTTTGAAGTATCCTACTGTGCTTAAAGTTCTGGTTCCGCCCTACTTTTCTGAGTTTGTACTATACTATGGACTGGGCATTATTGGCTTGATTGTTTTGTTCACAGTGATTCTAATCGAGCGGAGCTACAGACTGAAAGGGATTGGCTTTATCGTACTATATTTAGCGGTTCTGGCTGGACTAGCCTTAATACCATTTCTTATGGGTTATAACAGTTACGATAGCTACTTCTATCCAGGTGAAATCATAGGCGTTTGTCTCGGATTAATAGTGATCATTGTTGGAGGTTCGCTTTGGTACAGCTTGTATCTATTGCGTAAGAAAATATCGGTATAATTGAAGGGGATGGAAGTTAAGGAATGAGAAAATATATGGTTACCGCCGTTCTTGTAGTGTTCGCTGTTGTTACAATCGGGACGTATTATGTACAAGCTTCACAAGAGACACCACCTAATTATAAGCTGACGACGGTTCAAGGGGATGCTTCCCTCGTTGAAGGTATAGCTGTATACGGAAACTACATGATTAAGGATAGTACTTTTGGCATCAAACGAGCTTATATCACGACAAATGGTACAGATTATCCAGATGAAAAGTCTGCGATTAGCCAAAGCTTAAATCGAAGACCAATGAAAACGCAATTGGATCAGTGGATTGAAGAGCATCGTCAGTTCATGCGCGGTAAGACAAACACATCTGGTTTCTATGAGAATGAGGAAATGCTTGCTTATGTTAATGCGACAGTAGATACGAAGCGGACAAATGATTCATCAGTGAAGAAGAATGCTAAGCTCAGTATTTCTGTGCTTAACAAGGAAAAGAACAATACGCTGGAAATCACATCCGATATCAATGTAGATCATGATATTTCAGATATGTATGTACAAAATGTACAGCTTATTGATCAGCAGCTTGTTGCTATGGTGTTTATGAATCACAGTGCCAAAGGTTATGTATCTGAACCGCAGATCCTCCGTGTCAATCTAACCACAAAAGAGATTAAGAATGAGCCGCTCGCGTTACCAGGCGGTAAATCTGTAGCGGCAGACGGGGATACTCAATATGCATGGCTAGCCAATCAAAATCTGGAGCACACGGAGCAATGGATTTTAAGGATTAGTAGAGATAATCATAGAAAGGCATATCAAGTGGATGTTAAGACAGGACAAATCTCTCCACTCACATTCCAAGGGCATGAAATGTTATTGAATAATATTATGAATGTCTATGGACAGAAAATTTATTTCCTGCAAAAAGCTGTATCGAGTAAGGAAAATATAGGATTCACTGTTATTTCTTACGATCTCGTGAGTAAAGAATATGAGACTACTCTGAAGAATACAAATATAGATTTAAGTGAAAACATTACCTATGCTTTTAAACAAGACCATCTCTATATTATGGGGTATAAGAATTTCAAAGGTAATCGTCTATATGTATTCAATTTGACAAGCGGTAACCTTGAGTACGAAGGAAAAGTAATATCAACAGAGGCCGCCAAGCAGGCTGAAGATGAAGCTAACATGGATTTGAATTTTATCGATCTCGGTCAGTTCTAGAATTATTTTTAGAATAGAAAATTAGATATAAAGAGACATAAAGAGATATAAAAAGGTGACAAAGGCCGGGTTAATGACTTTTAATAGTCGATTAGCTCGGCCTTTTTAGTCGTGAAATATAAAACAGTCATTAAACACTATTTTTCGATTAAAATATATTGTAAAACGATAAACTATATGTTAGATTCAATTTTGAAAATAACTTTGTGAGGTGTGTTTTATGAAACTTGGATCAACGCTTTTTTTAAGGATAGCTGTTGTTCTTATTGGACTTCCAGTTCTTGCCTTGTGTATAATTTTTGTGCCTGCGATTTCGAATTATGCAGCAGAATTATACCCTGATCAAACCTATATTAAATATCTCTTGTACATTGATTTGTATGCATCGGCGATACCTTTTTACTTTGCATTGTATCAAGCGATCAAATTGTTAGGGTATATTGACAACAACAACGCTTTCTCAGAATTATCTGTAAAGGTATTAAAAAATATCAGGAACTGTGCAATTGCAATCAGTGGAATTTATGTAGTGGGATTGCCACTTTTCTATCTCGTCGCGGAGAGAGATGATGCCCCAGGGTTCATTGTCATTGGGGTGGTTGTGATTTTTGCTTCCATGGTGATTGCAGTGTTTGCTGCGGTGCTCCAAAAGCTTTTGAAGGAAGCTATTGATATAAAATCAGAAAATGACTTAACGGTCTGAGGAGAAAACAATGGCGATTATTATTAATATTGACGTGATGCTGGCTAAAAGAAAAATGAGCGTGACCGAGCTTTCGGAGCGGGTTGGAATAACAATGGCTAATCTGTCTATATTGAAAAATGGAAAGGCGAAAGCGGTTCGATTATCAACATTAGAGGCGATCTGCAAAGCTTTAGATTGTCAGCCTGGAGATATTTTAGAATACAAAAGTGACGAGGAGACTTAAGAAATAAATGAATAGTAGAGGCAGGGCTCTTTTCTCAATCTTTATGAGGAGGGGGCCTTTTTGATGTGCAATAATTGGAGGTGTGAAATAATAGGGGGTTATATTAATGATAAAAAATAATTGTAATACAATCAATATATATTGAATAACGATAAATTATGTGATAAATTGAATCCAGATTATTAACTTTGTGAGGTGCAGTTTATGAAACGTGAAACACTCTTTTTAAAGATAGTTGTAATTCTTATTGGAATTCCGGTTCTTGCTTTGTGTATTTTTTGGTTACCTACGATACCTAACAAGGCAGCTGGAGATTATCCGGTGTATTTGGTTTATCCCGTTCTTATAGGGGTGTATGTAACAGTGATAGCCTATTTCGTAGCTTTATATCAGGCGTTAAGACTTCTAAGCTATATTGACAAGAACAAAGCGTTCTCAGAACTATCCATTAAGGCTTTAAAAAATATAATTTACTGTGCAATCATCATCAGTATCTTATATGCGGCAGGTATGCCACTTATTTACGAAATGGCACAGGAAGCCGATGCACCAGGTCTAGTCGTACTCGGACTTGTCATGACTTGTGCTCCAATCGTGATTGCGGTCTTTGCTGCTGTTCTTCAAAAGCTCTTGAAAAATGCCATAGAAATAAAATCAGAAAATGACTTAACAGTCTGAGGTGAAAATAATGGCGATTATAGTGAATATTGACGTGATGTTAGCTAAAAGAAAAATGAGCGTTACTGAGCTTACAGATAGGGTTGGAATAACAATGGCCAATCTTTCTATATTGAAAAATGGAAAAGCAAAAGCGATTCGATTATCAACGTTTGATGCGATTTGTAAAGCTTTAGAATGTCAGCCTGGAGATATTTTAGAATACCTAATGGACGAAGATGCTTAAATCGTAATGAGTAATCGACTCCGCAGATTGAAAAGAACAGCATTGCCTGGAAAGGAGAGAGCATCATTGAAATCAACAACGCAGTTTCTGCATTTTGGCTATCATCAGGCGATGAGTTGCATATTTCCTATTGCGATCTTTGGGACTTTAGCTCTCTCTAACGTAATAGATCTGCCTTACATTTACCGATATGATGCCATTCTTATTATATTGCTTACCGTTCAATACCTTATGTACCGTACTGGATTAGAGACGCTAGATGAAATTAAAGTCATCTGTGTATTTCACATTATTGGTTTGCTGCTGGAAATTTTTAAGATAAGAATGGGGTCATGGTCATACCCTGAACCCGGGCTAACCAAGGTGTTTGGAGTGCCACTGTATAGCGGGTTTATGTACGCGAGCGTCGCGAGCTATATGTGTCAAATTTGGCGTAGACTGAAAATGGATATGACGGGCTGGCCGGGACTTGCTGCTGCTGGATCGCTCGGAGCAGCTATCTATCTGAACTTTTTCACGCATCACTTCATTCCTGATTTTCGCTGGTGGCTAAAGGGGCTTGTACTCATTGTTTTTTGGAAAACTTGGATCATTTATCGGGTACGAAACACTACTTATCGGATGCCCTTGACACTGGCTTTTTTCTTAGTAGGTTTTTTTATCTGGTTAGCTGAGAATATCGCTACATTCTTTAATGCTTGGAAATATCCTGATCAGAATCAGGTATGGCATGTGGTTAGTGTCAGTAAGATCAGTTCATGGTTCCTTCTGGTCATTATTAGTGTCATTATAGTTGCTCAGCTTAAACATGTTAAAGCTAACCGTAACGCGAAAGAGTAGAGTATTGTCTTCAAAGGAAATAGTAGTACATGGAGTAAGAACAAATTAGTGATGAGGGGGAGATGAGATGGAATATACAGATTTAAAAGAATTGCAGGATGTGTTTTTCTTTGGTCTAATAGAGCCGGAGGTAAATCAACTAAGGTTATCTTTTTGTAAAAGCAAAGCTAGTGATATAGCTGTGCCTCTTATGGATGGTGAGAAAAGCTCTCCCATAATACAAGTTGATTTTCACTCCTATATTGCATATTCGATTAGAAATGAATTCTTTACTTCTTGGGATGATTACGAGGAATTTGACGGAAGAACATTTAGGATTTATAAAAAATCAAGGTATCTTGATTTTATTTCTAATGGAATATTTGCATCAAAGGATTTTCCAAAACCATATAAGCACTATGGGATCTGTTGTATTGACCATGTCGTTGATATTATTTCAACATCGGAACCAGTTGTAAGGGAAATTATATAGATCTGAATTTCTTTCCAGAGGATAGAAGAAAGCAGCTGATTGCACATGCTTGTCTTTTTTAACGATTAGAGTTATTATGGATTTTCAAAGTCGTTAATGGAGGTGCTGAATGAAATATTCCCAAGCGACAGACTATGCGCTTCATGCAATGCTTTATCTGGTGACGGCGGCGTCCGATAAGCCTGTAGGTGTTCAATTACTTGCTGAGAAGCTGGGTGTTTCGCAAACCTATCTGTCCAAAATGATGACCAAGCTAGTCAAGGCTGGATTGATTCAATCTGCACCCGGAGCAAACGGTGGGTATCGTCTCAGACGGAAGTCCGAAGAGATCTCTTTTCTGGATATTATCCATGCGATCGAAGGGACTGCATCTTTGTTCGAATGTAGCCTGGATCACGGTAGCGAGTGCCTGATTCAACAGGTAGTGATTGACGCTGAAAGACAGATGGAGCAGTACTTGGAGAACAGGAAAATTGCAGATTTGGCGAAAACAATGAAGACGGAGTAAAGATCCGTTCTTTTTTGAATATAATTAAAGATAATATAAGTCCGTAATGACTTTAATATAAAGGAGAATGAAATATGACGGAATTCTGGGAATCAAGCTTTATAGAAAAACAAACGATGTGGGGATTTGAACCTACAGACTCTGCGATCGCCACTAAGGACTTTTTCCTTGAGAGGAATGTTAAAGACATATTGGTACCAGGGATTGGATATGGCAGAAATGCAAAGGTTTTTATAGAGAGTGGGATAAATGTAACGGGTATTGAGATTTCTCAAACAGCAATTGATTTGGCGAGGCAAAATGGAATTGATATTAGCATTTTTCATGGTTCAGTGAATGACATGCCGTATGATAATAACCTCTATGAGGGAATATTTTGCCATGGTCTTATTCATCTGTTGAATAAAAGTGAAAGAGAAAAGTTCATTAAGGATTGCTACAACCAGTTAAAGCCAGGTGGTTATATGATTTTTACAACAGTTTCGAAAAATGCTCCTATGTTTGGAAAGGGCGAACCATTAGACAAAGATTATTTTGAGACGAAGGATGGCGTGAAAATGTTCTTTTATGATTCTGACACCATCACACAAGATTTTGAACCATATGGACTGGTTGAGTTTTCAGAAATGGATGAGCCTAATAAGAACATGAAGAATAAACCTTCAATCAATTTTATAATGGTAAAATGTAAGAAAGAACTATAGAAAAATTTCGACATATCGAAGATAATATATTTCAAAAGAAGGCAGGTGTTATGTTGATGAGCAATATTATTGATTATTACTCAAGCTTTGACGAGTGGGGCAGGCTGGATAGAGAACCTTTAGAGTTCATTATTAATCTCCATTATATCAAGAAATATATGCCATCAGCTGGGAAGGTGCTGGATAATGGCGCAGGACCCGGTAAATACGCGATGGAACTGGCTAAGCTCGGATATACAGTAACCCTTTCAGATATCACACCTAAATTAGTTGAAGTAGCAACGGAAAAGGCAGCTGAACTAGAATTAACTAAGCAATTTGACGGGTTTCATAACTTAAATGCTATTGATTTAGAAGGAATACCTAATGAGAATTATGATGTTTCATTGATGCTCGGTCCTTTGTATCATTTGCAGAAGGAAGAGGAACGAATTTTAGCAGTAAAAGAGTTGCACCGCGTGACCAAGCAAGATGGCTTAGTATTCGTGGCTTTTCAAAGTCGAATGAGAATGACCATTAATTCGTTACAATCCCCGCAGCAGTGGAAACCGAACGATAATATGAACACCATCAATGAATTCTATGAGAGCGGAATCTTTAATCATAGTGACAAGGGCCGATTTACAGGTGCTTATTATTTTAACATTGATGAGATTCAGCCTTTCATGGAAAGGAATGGATTTGAGTCGATAGATTTAATTGGTTCATCAAGTATTGCAGCCATGTTATCTGCAGAGCAGCAACAGTATTGGACTCACCAAGAAGGGGAAGAGAGCTTGATTAACTTTCTCATATCCAAAGCAAATGATCCCTCAATCTTGGGCATCTCATCCCATTTGTTATACATCGGTAAAAGAAAATAAAATTAAGAGCGTCAGTTTCTTAACTGGCGCTCTTAATTTTATAAATGACAGACTACTTTACAAATGTAGTGTGTAGCGGTTCGCTTTACTCAACCCGCGGATCATTTCGATTTCCTCCGAAGACAGTGGGGTTGACTTAGCAGCCGTTACATTATTCTTCAACTGCTCCATGCTACTCGCTCCAGGAATGATAACCGCTACAGATGGATTAGCTAGAGGATAATGAAGTGCAGTTTGTCCTAAGGGGCGAGAGTGGCTCGTTTCCTGGATAAGCTGATCATGCAATTTCAGAAGCTCCTCACTGCTGTAATCTAGGTACTTCTTCTCTGCCTTACTGCGGCCGTTCTCCGAAAGGATGCCACCCGCCAAAGGACCCCGGGCAATAAGACTGATCCCATGCTCGGCCAGCAGAGGGAGGATTTCCTCCTCAGGACGTCGATCTAAAATGCTGTATTGGCTCATTACACTGACAATATTTGATTTTTTTACATATTCTCTAATGACATTAGGTCGAATAGAAGAGATCCCATAATATCGGATTAGCCCCTCTTGCTTAAGTTCTTCAAAGGCTTCAATAGTCTCATCCATCGGATCATCGATCGTTCCGCCATGCAGCTGATACAGATCGATATAATCCGTTTGGAGGCGTCTTAGGCTGACTTTGACTGCGGATTTAATATAGGATTTTGATGGATCCCAGCTCCAGCCTTCTTGACCTGGAATTCTGCGGTTACCCACTTTTGTACTCAATATAACCTCACCGCGGCGGTGGCGAATCGCCTTACCAATGATCTCTTCATTACGACCCTCATCATACAGATCGGCTGTATCTAAAAAGTTAATGCCTTGATCGAGCGCTTCATGGACGATGGAAATGGCTTTAGCCTCATCCGTACCTAAGGACATGCATCCGAGTCCTACTTCACTTACATATAAATCGGACTGACCCAAACGATTTTTATTCATAGGTTGTTCCTTTCTAATTCCGTTGTTTGTTATATTATAACGCCTTAAAGCATCGAATTCGAATGTAAATGAATGATTTCCTTTGACATTATAACCTAGAAGCATTATCGTCATAGCATATGTTATTTACTAGATGATGATGGATAGGGAGAGACTTGAACATATGGAACAAGCAATGTTTGCAGGTGGTTGCTTTTGGTGCATGGTTACACCGTTCGAGGAGTTACCAGGTATCCAAGGGATTGTATCGGGATATGCTGGAGGATTAACTGAGAACCCAACTTACGAAGAAGTCAAAACAGGAACAACAGGACATTACGAGGTGGTACAAATTACGTTTGATCCATCGCTTTTTTCATACGAGAAGCTGCTTGAATTATATTGGCCTCAGATTGATCCCACGGATGATGGTGGACAATTTCAGGATAGAGGAACACAATACCGGACAGCCATCTTTTACTATAACGAAGAACAACGTTTAGCAGCCCTTGCCTCGAAGGAGCAGGTTGCTGTGAGTGGCAGATTCTCAGGACCCGTTGTGACGGAAATCCTTCCAGTGCCAACCTTTTATCGAGCGGAAGAATATCATCAGGACTATCATCACAAGAATCCCAAGCATTATAAAGAGGATCGTGAGCAATCCGGACGGGATTCCTTTATCGCTAAACACTGGTAATTGCAGAAACGGAATTCCTAAAGTAAAAGAGCATCCTAAGTCGTTTATGGCTTACAGGTGCTCTTTTTACATCATATACAAATTTTATATATTTTAAATTCTACATACTTTCTACACATTTATAGACTAAACTACTCTAAATTAAGCGAGAAATTTAAAATGGAGGGTTTAGGATGAAAAAAATCATACCCATAGTTGCTGTAACATTGCTTCTAAGTTCAGTGTTAGCTGGCTGTCAATCGGGCAATAATGCCCCATCTGGATCAGATAAGCAAGCTTCTATATCTTCAGTGGATCAACCATGGATCGCAACAAAAAACACAACTCGTATAAACACTTCTGACCCTACTGAGGCAGCAGTTATCGTTTCACAAACCCTTTGGACTGCACAGACGAAGAACAACAGACCTTCAAGTGTAGTATTAACGGATGTAAGCAATTGGCAGATTGCCGCGGTTAGTGCGGATTTGATCCATCATCCGAATAATGGCCCTATTCTTTTTACAACTAAAGAGGGTGTCCCTGAGGCAACGTTAGCAGAGCTTAAGCGATTGAATCCTTTAGGCGCAGAAGGTAATAATGGTGTACAAGTAGTGCTCGTCGGACCCATGGCTTCCAATGTCGAAGCACAATTAAAGACACTGGATCTGAAAGTAGACCGAATTGAAGGGGATGAGCCGGCAGCTGTAGCACAAGCCATTGATACTTATTATGCAAAAGCTTCCGATGAACTTCCAAAGGCAGTCATTGTAGGTTCTATGGATAGTCCTGAGTACACACTGCCTGCGGTGAATTGGATCGCCCATATGCCAGAGCCGCTTCTCTATGTAACAAAAGATGAAATTCCAGACCCTACGGTTGATGCTTTGAAAGAGCGTGGTGGTTCGGCTACGATTTATATCTTAGGACCTGAAAAAGTTGTATCTACAGCAGTAGAAAAGCAATTACAGGAATTCGGCACAGTAACCCGTATAGCTGGAAAAGACATTTATGAGAATGCCATTGCTTTTGCTGCTTTTAAGGACGCCAGCAACGGTTTCGGCTGGGGCATAACGACACCTGGACATAACTTGTCTTTGTTGACTACCGATTCAACGATGCTGGCGATCGCCGCTGCACCTTTTTCGCATTTAGGGAAACATGCACCGCTTATCTTTACGGAAAATGACGGGTTGCCAGATTCCGTGATGGAATATATGATGACCCTTCAACCTAAATTTCAAGATTCACCAGCAGAAGGCCCCTATAATCATGCTTGGTTAACTGGGGACATCAACGCAATAAAAGGAAGTGTCCAAAGCGAAATCGATGATATGCTGGAAATCTCACCGGCGGCAGGAGGCAATCCACATTCCGGTCACTAGGCCACGAAGAGGTGAACAACTTGAATAAGCTTCAGGTACTGATCGTTGACGATGAATGGAACATGCGGAATTTAATTCGGATTTATTTAACAAGAGAAGGAATAACGACTAGAGAAGCGTCAACGGGGCATGAGGCACTCACTTTGCTGAATCAACAGAACTTTGATCTAATCCTGCTGGATGTGATGATGCCAGATATGGATGGCTGGCAGGTCTGTAAAGCCGTTAGAGAGGTAAGCTCTGTCCCCGTTCTAATGCTAACAGCTCGATCGGAAACTAAGGACAAGGTTCGTGGTCTCGGCATAGGCGCGGATGACTATCTCACCAAACCGTTCGAGCCAGAGGAATTAGTCGCAAGAATTTACTCTTTGGTACGGCGTTCAATGCTTACATCGACCCAACAACCTCTGAAAAAGGTTCTGAGCTACCCTGAGCTTGCGATTTACCCGGATGCTCGTGAGGTACATATTCTGGATACAGCAGTTGAGTTTACACTCAAGGAATTTGATCTGCTAACGGCCTTGGCACAAAATGCGCACCGTGTCTTTACGAGAGAAGAACTAGTGGAGCGTTTATGGGGCAATGATTATGAGGGTGAGAACCGTGTCATCGACACACATATTAAGAATATTCGCGAGAAATTACATAAGGCGGGTCTGTCTTATAATCCTGTTCAAACGGTATGGGGGTTAGGCTATAAATTTGAGATCCCAGGTAATCATCTATGAAGAATAATATGATCGGACTGAAGCTCGGGTCAGTTATTATGTCTGTTTTTTTAGTTGTTTTGTTTATTCTTGGGATAACGATAGACCGAATGTTTACCAGTTTTTATTACAACGAGATGCAAAAAGAAACTGAGGAGCTAACCTCGCATTTTATCGTAATGGCTGAATCACCGGATAGTTCAAATGAGCAGATGATGAGTACTTTTGCAGAGTTTTCGGACGTGAGTATATTTAATATTTCAAAAGACGGTAGTGTCATTCTGCATTCGGGTATTCATGACCGCGCAGATCGTTCATTCATAAATGCTTCGGATATTAGTCGGATATTTGCCGGAAAAAGTGTGAATTTTGAGTATACAGATCCTACTGGACACAGATATTTCATCACTGGGAAACCAATTTCAAATGGTCAAACCATCCAGTCTGCACTATATGTAATGTCCTCTACAGAGAATATGAAGCAATCCTTGGCTTCTATCCGTAATCTATTGTTGCTCGCAGGAATTGGGGCCTTTATATTGGCACTAGGGATCACGGGAATAATTAGTTTGTTGTTATCCAGGCCGCTGATCAAGATGCAGAAGGCGACTAGAAAAATTGCTGCCGGTGAATTGGAAACGAGACTTTCCATACGGAGTAACGATGAAATCGGATTTTTGGCAGGAGCTATTAACGACCTTGCTATAGATCTGCAAAGATATAGGGACACGCGTCAGGAATTTTTAGCCAACATTTCTCATGAACTACGAACACCCATCACTTATTTGAAGGGGTATACTAAGGTCGTAAAGGATGGGCTTTATGAGACCGAAGGGGAACGAGATCTGTATTTGGATATTATTCACGAGGAAGCGCATCGGCTTGAGCATCTGGTAGAAGATTTATTTGAACTGGCAAAGATGGAAGAAGGTAAAATCTCACTTACGCTGGACTGGATAGATCTTAAGCACATGGCAGAACAAGCGGTACGCAGAGTGGAATTGAAAGCCAAAGAAAAGGGACTTCAGCTGAAGATTATGTATCATGGAGTTTCGTATAGGGTTCGTGGAGATGAAAAGCGTATGGAACAGATTATGATGAATCTTCTGGAGAATGCGATCCGTTATACGGATGAAGGTGAGATTACCGTCCATGTAGATGAGGATGTCGACGGAGATACCGTTTTATTTATTGTAGAGGATACCGGAATAGGTATTCCTGAGGAAGAACTGCCCTATGTCTTTGAACGCTTCTACAGAGTTGAGAAATCACGATCCAGGCAATATGGTGGTACAGGTCTTGGACTATCCATTGTTAAAAAGCTTGTAGAATTACACGGCGGTAAGATTCGAATTACAAGTCAGCCTGGAGTTGGAACCCGATGCGAGGTACGGCTGCCTAGATTAACAAAATCCGAAAAGTAAGAGCCAAAAGAGACTTTGCGTATGTACGCGAAGTCTCTTTTTAATTGTTGTCAGCTAACGCTATTTTGCTGGCTCAAGCTCTTCAAGTGCCCACTCGCAAAATTGTATAGAGCTCTCCATATCGAGCACACGTTTCCGAATGAGTAAATAGCGTCCAAAAGTCGTTGCTTTTAATTCACGACTCTCACTTCGTTCATCACGTAAGACTTCGTTAGCTTTCAGCAAGACCTTGTATCGTTCTAGCTCACTTTTACAAAACTCCGCTCGTTTTTGTAGAAGTTCTTTTGCCTCCTCGGGTTTGGAGAGCCATAGACTATACAGCTTAAAATGTAGCTCGTCCCGTAGGACTGGAGGCTCAGCTGGAGTTTCCACCCAATTCCGCAATTGCTCAAGTCCTGCTTCCGTAATGGAGTATTCCTTTTTATCCGGCTTATCCGATTGCTCAATGAGCTGATATGAAATGTAACCTTGCTGCTCCATGCTCATAAGAAGAGGGTAGATTTGACTATGTCCTGCTCGCCATAAGGGTTTTATATTCTGTGTTAATTCATATCCAGACAACGAGTTAGCACTTAGTAAAGCAAGAAGTCCATAAGACAGTGTATTCATTACTATGAAGCCCTCCAGTTATTATAAATCCGTTTTCATTGTGATTTTTGGCGATATGTCATCATTGACATATTATCCATACGATTATAACATTATTTAAGTTGAATTATATATGTAAAAGTAGACATATAAAAAGATAAGGAGGGGTAGCGTGGACGTTAAACAAGAAAGTAAAATTCATTTTTGGCCTATTATGATTGCCATATTCTTCGGAAACTTCGTCTCTGTCTTAAGTACAACGACCATCAACATAGCTGTTCCTCTTTTAATGAATCATTTCCATTCGAACCTGAACACTATGCAATGGATGGTTACAGGTTTTATGCTAGCAACGGGAGTAACTGCACCACTTGCCGGATATCTGGGAGGCAGATTCAGCTATAAGCGACTGTATCTATTCGCTTTGATGGGATTCACCATGTTCTCCTTACTCTGTGCAGTAGCTTGGAATCCAATCTCTCTGATTGTATTTCGAATGCTTCAGGGCTCTTGCAGCGGGCTGATTATGGCCTGTACGATGACGATTATATTCCAAGTGATTCCAGCTGAACGCAGACCTTTCGCCGTGAGCCTATGGTCGCTATCCGCGATGGTAGCCCCAGCCATAGGTCCGACATTTAGCGGATGGTTACTTCAGTATGCTAGCTGGCACTGGTTATTTTTAATTAACATTCCCATTGGGATCATTGCTGTTATTCTAACCGTAACGTTAATTCCATACTATCGAATGAATGTTCCGAAATCATTTGATATTCCTGGCTTCCTAACTGTTGTACTGGGCAGCTTATCTTTATTAACCGCATTTAGCCAAGGCAATAGCTGGGGATGGAGCTCATGGAAGACCCTATCCTTAATACTTATGGGGATCGTACTTTTAGTTTTCTTCGTCTTGCACGAGCTGAAGGCGGAAGTACCACTGCTGAATCTGCGTGTCTTTCGAAATCGGCGTTTTACTGCCATGCTTAGTATCTATAGTTTGGTGACGATAGCAATGTATGCTGGAACTTACTTAACTCCATTGTTCTTACAAACGGTAGAAGGAGCAACAACACTTAAAACGGGGCTTATCTTATTGCCATCTTCGATTCTGCTGGCTTTACTTAGTCCTATCGTGGGTAAGATGTATCCAAAGTTTGGGCCTGTGAAGTTAATTTCTGCTGGTATTTTATTTATTTTCATCGGTTTATTTATGATGAGCCGGCTGCATACAAATGTTTCTTACAGCTTCATTATGTGGGCAATGGTGGTTCGGAATTTAGGTATTGGATTAGCTAACGTTCCGAGTAGCACAGCGTCTATGGAGGAAATTCCAGTCGAATGGTCAGGTCATGCCACATCGATCAACAACTGGGTTCGGAATGTGTTAAGCTCACTTGGGATTGCGGTGTTCACTTCTATTTTGTCCACAAGATCCTTACTGCACTCTAAAGAATTGATCAGTTCAGGTGCAGGTAATGCAGATTCGATAAGATTATTATCGTTCACTATGGGTGTGAATGATGTATTCGTAGTCGGCTCTATCATCGTGTTGTTTGGATTACCACTTATGTTTTTATTGCGCAAGAAGCGTAGTGTAATTTCTGTTCAAAGTGCGGGATAACCTTCGCATCACATTAGAAAAGCAGACCAAGGACTTAGCCTTGATCTGCTTTTTTTATGTTTTTATATGTGAGAAGTATGTGGAAAGTATCTTGAAACGAAGGTATTATAAATACATCCATTAATATCAATTGAGGGGAGCAAGACAGCAGTGGGAAGAGGACTACAAAGTATTTTATTTGATTTGGATGGTACATTAACGGACCCTAAAGAAGGCATAACAAAAAGCGTAGAATACGCATTGAACAAATTTGATATACAGATCGAGCATTTGGATAAACTTCTTCCTTACATAGGCCCACCTCTCTATGATTCATTTATCGAGCTGCATCAGTTCTCAGAGGAACAAGCGCAACAAGCAGTTGTATTCTACCGTGAGCGTTACAGCACCGTTGGAATGCTTGAGAACATGGTGATTGAAGGTATACCGCAACTACTGGAAGACCTCAAGAATAAAGGATTTTCATTGTATGTAGCTACCTCCAAGCCTACTGTTTTTGCAGAACAAATTCTTAAGCATTATAAACTAGATCATTATTTTGAGCATATCGGTGGTAGTAATCTGGATGGCACCCGTTCTAAAAAGAAAGATGTGATACAGTACGTACTCGATCAGAATGCTATTCTTCCGGAGGAAGCTGTGATGATTGGGGACCGAGAGCATGATATTATTGGTGCTATAGGTTGTGGAGTAGAATCTATTGGTGTGACGTTTGGTTACGGACCTAAAGAAGAACTGGAGAATGCTGGGGCAGATCATATCGCTTATCGAGTAGAAGAAATTGCGGATATCATCCAACATATATCATTAAGAGAGCGGTGTGCGAAATGATCCAACCTCGTAATTCAATCTTGGAGGGCAATACAGTCAAGCTGGTTCCAATGGATGACAGCCATGTAGAAGGGCTAGCGAGAGTATTAAGAAATCCAAACATCTGGGAATTTACTTGGCGAAAAATAACGTCGGACGAGCAGGTACAGGATTTAATCACAACCGCATTCGCAAATCAAAACAATGAATCGCAAACTCCCTTCGTCATCATTGAAAAAGCTACTGGACAAATCGTCGGTACCACTCGAATCATGCATCCGGATTTGGTTCATCGCAATGCTGAAATCGGATGTACGTGGATCTCACCTGAATATTGGAGAACGAGTGTGAACACCGAGGCTAAGTCATTACTGCTTCATTATTGTTTTGAAGAGCTAAAGCTGATTCGTGTAGAATTTACAGTGGTGAAGACTAACTTGAGGTCACAAAGAGCGGTAGAACGATTAGGGGCTGTAAAAGAAGGGGTTCTACGCCAGCATAGAATCAGATCTGACGGTTCGATTCATGATAATGTTGTCTTTAGTATTTTGGATAACGAATGGCCATCGGTAAAAGAGAATCTGCACTATTTATTAAATGAGAAGTACTCATAATTATATAAAAGAAGCCAAGAGTCCCTCTCTTATGGAGAAGGACTCTTGCTCTATAGATCAGCCATTTGGCTGCTTATGGTTATTGTTTAGGACTTACAAGAATTTTCACTTGATTTTTTTCCTTCAAAAGCGCCTCGAACCCATGTTCAATCACTTCGTTCAATTTGATTCTTTTAGTCACCAGTTTGTCTGCAGGGAAGTAACCTTGTTCCATGAGACTAATTACTGCTGGGAATACATCACGGTATCCGATGATACCAGTTAAATTACGTTCTTTAAGTACGATGTTGTTTGGAGTAATGGTAGCATCTTTTTCAAAAATACTAACGATCATGATTTGACCACTTAATTTAGTGGAATTGATAGCTTGTGTTAGAACGGGAGGGACACCTGTGACTTCAAAAGCAACATCCACGCCGCCATCGGTACGTTTTTGAATTTCTTCAACCACATCATATTGTTTAGGATCGATTACAATACCACCAAGTTCCTCAGCTTTGCTCTTACGTTCTTCTGAGAGCTCAACAACATAAATTTCAGCTGCACCGGAAGCTTTCAAAGCTTCAATCACAAGCAAACCGATAGGGCCAGCGCCAAATACTACAGCTTTATCTCCGACCTTCAATTGACTGGAACGAACAGCATGCAGAGCAACTGCAGAAGGTTCTACTAGAGCGCCTTGCTCATAGGACAAGCTTTCAGGAATTTTGTGCACCATATGTTGGTCTGCTGCAACGTATTCTGAGAATCCACCGCCGCCTCCAGCCAAACCTAGGAAGCCCATTTTTTCACAAAGATTGTATTTGCCTTGTCGACAAGCTACACATTCACCACATGCAAAAACTGGTTCAACGACAACTCGATCACCAACATTAAACTTGCTAACGCCTTGACCTACTTCAACGATTTGTCCAGAGAATTCATGTCCCATTACGACTGGCGCTTTTTCACCAGTAAGGGGATGATCTGTACCTTGGGGAATAAAAATAGGACCGGCTACATATTCGTGAAGATCACTGCCACAAATCCCGCACCATTCTATTTTGATTTTCACTTTTCCTTCAAGTGCTGCTGGTTCTTCAATCGTTTCTAACCGTAGATCTTTGACGTTATGCCATCTTAATGCTTGCATATCATTCATCTCCTAGATTAATTAATTGATAATAAATAGTGTTTTTCTCCTGGAAAAGAGGAAACGTTTCCGACAACAAATATGTCACATAATTTTCATATTGTCAAATTTAAATACTAAAATATTAATATCGAAAATTAGTGAAAAAATTCACCTGAACTTAGCAATAGCAGGGGTATATAGACTGTGTCGTACTTGCTATAAGTGCTTTTATAAGTACATATATGTTATAATAAATACATTGGAAAAACGGCTTGAATGAGACGGATAGATTTAATAATAGCTATGATTACGGAAACGATTCCGAAAATGAGGGGACTATCAACTTGGCTAATAAAAACAAAGTAACAATAGAGGATGTAGCGAAACGAGCGGGAGTAGGTATTGCTACTGTTTCAAGAGCGATTAATAATTCGGAGGGAATTAGTTCCAAGACTAAGGCATTAGTACTGCAAGTTATTGAGGAGATGGGTTTTACACCTAATACCTCTGCACAAAGTCTGAAGATTCGCCAAACGAAGCAAATCGCTCTGGCCGTTCCCGACATTCGAAATGCCATTATTCCAGATATCGCCTGGTCCGTGGAGCAAGCAGCTAAACAGGACGGCTATCGAGTCATTCAGATTAATACTTCCGGAAATCCGCGGACAGAGCTCGAAACGATTCGTGAGATCAAGAAATTACATGTTGATGGCCTCATTATCATGCCTCTTGCTTATCCCAAGACTATGGTAGAGCTAATTAATAAATCGAGTGTTCCTGTCTCGATCATTAACTACGGGAAACGCATTACAGAGAATGTGAAAGCGGATATCGTAAGCCTGTCACGTTTTGAGGGCCAGCTAATCATGGAACATCTAAGCAATATTGGCCGAACCAGAATTGCTTACGCAGGAGCTCAGAAGGATCTCATTGAAGATCGTTATCTTGCCTATCAGCAGGCGTTAAATCAAGTGGATATTTCTTTGGTTTATTTTGGCGAGGATTTCTCCTTGCAAACGGGGGTACAAGCTGCAGATTATTTCTATAGCCTGACCCATATGCCAGATGCAATATATGCTGTAAATGACATGGTCGCTATAGGGATCGTAAACCGATTTAAAGAGTTAGGCGTTCGTGTTCCTGAGGATGTGGCAGTGGTAGGGGTGGATAATAACGCATGGACAACCATTACAAGTCCGCAGATTAGTTCGGTCTCGATCATGGGCAATGAAGTCGCCCGATTGGCTACTCAGCTTCTGTTGCAACGCATTCAGGATAATATTACGGGCGACTACCAAAGGGTGCAGCTTGATCCGCGTTTAATTGTGCGAGAGTCTAGTGTTTCGGTTAAGCGTAGTACGACAGGTTGAAAATCCTCTAAATCCTGTTAGACTTAATACTAAGTAAGTTGATGGGGGAATATGAAATGAGGAGATTATTATGGCTAAAATATATAAAAGCGTAACAGATTTGATTGGTAATACACCGTTATTGGAAATTTCGAAATATAGTAAATCTCAGAACGTTGAAGCAAAAATCCTTGCCAAGTTAGAGTCTTTTAATCCTGGAGGTAGCGTCAAGGATCGTATAGGGTATGCGATGATCAAAGATGCTGAGGATAAAGGCTTAATTCACAAAGATTCTGTAATTATTGAGCCAACAAGTGGCAATACCGGCATTGGCCTTGCAATGGCTGCTACTAGCCTTGGCTATCCGTTGATTATCGTACTTCCGGATACATTCAGTATTGAACGCCGTAAGGTGATGGCTGCACTTGGTGCTAAGCTTGTATTAACACCTGGAGCTGAAGGAATGAGCGGTGCTCTGAAAAAGGCAGAGGAATTGGCAGCGGAAATTCCAAATGCTTTCATTCCACAACAATTCAGCAACCCAGCTAACCCTGAAATTCACAGAACGACAACTGCAGAGGAAATTTGGCGGGATACTGATGGAAATGTAGATATTTTTATTGCGGGTGTTGGTTCTGGAGGCACCATATCAGGGGTTGGGGAAGCTTTGAAGGCTAAGAACCCTTCGGTACAGATCGTCGCTATCGAACCGTTTGATTCACCGGTATTATCTGGTGGCCGGCCTAGTGCGCATGGAATTCAGGGGATTGGGGCTAACTTCATTCCGGAGATTTACAATAAAGAGGTTGTCGATGAGATTTTTCAGGTGAAGAATAAAGACGCATTTAATGTAGCGCGTGAAATTGCCAAGACCGAGGGGTTACTTGTAGGGATCTCGTCTGGTGCGGCGGTATACACAGCTACAGAAATTGCTAAACGTTCAGAAAATAAAGGGAAGACGATTGTGGTGATTTTGCCGGATACTGGTGAACGTTATTTAACAACTACTCTGTTTGATTTTAACGAATAGATTGGTTTGACCTAAGATAATACAGAAGAAGTGGCTAGAATTAACGAATTGAATCAAACCCATCGGATGGGTGCAGATCAGGAGTATTTTAATTTCTAGCACTGAGGTTAATACAAACAAGGAGGCTCAGCGGAATGCTGAGTCTTTTTGTGTATTTAGTAATTAAAGAGTGATCAATTCAGCCCCTTATTTTACCAATGGCTATGGTACAATATAGCATAAATCGTAGTAGCTCTAAAAAAGGAGTATGAAACGTGTGAATGTGTTCAAAAAAGTTAGAAATAATTATGTGATTTGGCATGCAAATCGTATTCAGTTACTGGATTTTCCTTCAAGTCCTGTCGTTAGAAAGAAAGTGGTTTTCTCAGGTAGAGTTCAAAACGTAGGATTCCGTTTGGAAATATATACGATTGCTGAAAGAATGAAATTAACGGGTAGGGTACAAAATTTAAACGACGGAAGTGTAGAGGTAGAAGTACAAGGAGAAGAGCAGCGAATCTCTTTTCTAGTCCATTGCATGAAATCATTGAAACGGGCATCTGTAAAGAAAGTAACTATGAGTGATCTGCCTCTTAATGAGAGTGAGAAAGATTTTACGATAGTGAAATAAGTACATATGGATTGGTAGAATTAAGAAGTGGATTGTCTTTTTTGGATTAGGAAGATAGAGGAGAAAGAATATGAATAGATTAATTGGGACTAAAGTTTCTCAGTTCATTCTTCGCTGTGTAATACACAGAATAGAATAAAATGGAACTATTGCTTAAGCCATGCGTAACCGATAAATAAAAGAGATTATGATAGAGCAGGAGGTACATATGAACTACAGAATTTTTAGAAAGATGCTTCTTACCACACTTGCCACCCTGATGTTAAGTGTTTTGCTTCTTCCGGTTTTAACTTCAGCCAAGACAGCTGTACCTAAGCATACTGGGTCATTTTATGTGAATGATTTTGCGAATGTGATCGACGAGAAAGCTGAGAATTACATGGTGAACTATGGAATTCGATTACATCAGGATACGGGTGCTCAAGTCGTAGTGGTGACAGTCGATTCTACAAATGGAGTTTCGATGGAAGAGTATGCAACTTCGCTATTCAATAGCTGGGGCGTAGGCTCTGCGGATAAGAATAACGGGCTTTTGCTATTGCTTTCTATAAAAGATGATGACTACTGGGCGGTACAAGGTAAGGGTATTGAGGACACGTTGCCTAACAGTAAGATTAAAGATATTCTCTCTCAATATCTTGAGCCGGATTTTGCAGCTAAAACTTATAGTAACGGTGCACGTAAAACTTATGGCGCTTTTATTCAAGCCATGGGTGGGACCTGGGTGGAAAATGTCGGCACTAAAAACTATGTATCAGATAATGCCGGTGTACTCAAAAAAGTAACAAAGGATTATTTGAATGAATCTAGCAACAGATATAAAACTACAACTGGCAGCGGAATTTATGTGGTTACTGTAAAGAACGCAGGAGATAAAACACTTCAGGATTATACCTACATGAAGTTTGCCTCCGTTGCTGCTGGCCCTAAGGATGTTATGCTCGTGCTAGACATAGGTGGAGACAACTATCATGTTCTGCAAGGGAAGGACATCGACAAGGTTCTAACTAATGATGCAATCAGCAATATTTTGGATACTGTACTTGAGCCCCAATTTGTGAAAAAAGATTACGGAACGGGAGCTACGGCAACTTCTAATGCTTTGTACAGCTTCTTATTGGCTAGAGCGGATCAATCCGTTGGAGCGACGGGAAACAGTGGAGGCACTACAGCCGCCAATTCTTCCTCAACAACCACTTCAGCAAAGGAGACCAGTGTTAGTGTAGGAAAAGGCCTTCTAATTTACTTATTGATATTTGCTCCGCTCATACTGTTCGGATATGGTCTTTCACGACGCAATAAATATATTGAAATGTACGGTTTGCCATTTAATCCGTATAGCCCAAGAAATATTCGTCGGTATGGGAATTGGTACGGTCAAGCGGATTACGGTTATGGTAGACGTTGGCACAGACGTTATAATAATCACCATCATAATCACCATCATCATCATAGAAACACACCATCCAATAACTCACAGTCAAGCTTCTGGGGAAACAGCGGTGGAGGCGGCTCTACTAGAGGTGGAGGAGCGGGACGATATTCCTCAAGTAACGAGAATCGTGGAGGCGGAGGTTCGAGTAGTGGCGGAGGTGCAGGTAGACATTCTTCTAGCTCTTCCAGCTCTTCCAGCAGCAGCTACTCTAACAATGATAATGGCTCTTCCGGTGGAGGAGGTTATTCCGGCGGTGGTGGCTCATCAGGTGGTGGGGGTAGCGCCAGCAGTGGTGGCGGAGCGGGTAGACACTAAAAAGGTTGAAGATGAGCAGGTTTCCGGGTTATCCGAAACCTGCTTGTTTTGTTTTAGGAGGTTACTTATTTGTTTTAGGTTGTTACTTAATAGTAACTTTTCATAAAATTTATCGTCTATGATAAAGTTAGACATTTATTTTCAAATTCCGTAATAGTCAGGGAGGAAAAAAGAAGTGAGCACTTCATCATTACCTCAACGTTCCACCGTACGCAAAAAGAAGCCAACAAAAAAACGTAAGAAACGGAGCTTTTTCCGAACACTATCCAAAGTGTTTTTATTCTGCTTAATTTTGTTGATTGCTGGAGGCGGTTGGTTTTACTTTGCACCTTCGGCTAAAAATCTGCGCTATTCAATCGCTGATACACTGATTACAACACAGCACCGCTACATGGCTAAATATATTATTGGTGAGGACGGATTAAAGAACAGAGTGACTGAATATAGCGCCCAATTTGAAGAGATGGGGGTCGAAAAGGACACACATACCATCACTCCTAAACCTGAAGTAAAAGAGAAACCACTGGTCGAGATAGAAAATGTCTCAGGTACTGGATATTCAGGATATGTCATGATCGTTAATGATCCTACTAAAGTTCGTTTGGGAATTCCGGATAAAGTAGGGTCAGGTGAGAAAGTAACTAGTATGGTGAAGCGCACAGGTGCTATCGCTGGAGTTAACGGTGGTGGATTCGCTGATCCTAACTGGAAAGGTAATGGATTTAAACCTATCGGTATTGTGATCTCACAAGGTAAGTTATATTACAACGGTCTCGGTGGCAAGAAATCCACGCAAATCGTAGGTCTTGATAAACAAGGGAAGATGGTTGCTGGAAATTATTCTTTAGACGAGATTAGTAGAATGGGTGTTCAGGAGGCAGTGACTTTTAGCCCTCGTTTAATCGTCAATGGAAAAGGATTAATTAAGAACGCGGCTGAAGGTTGGGGAATTGCACCAAGAACAGCGATGGGCCAGCGAGCTGACGGAGCGATTATATTTGTTGTTATTGATGGAAGACAACCTACTTATAGTATTGGGGCAAATCTATACGATGTGCAGCAAATCCTTCTTAAGCATGGAGCAGTGATTGCTGCCAATTTGGATGGAGGTTCTTCTACTGTGTTGGTAAAAGACAACGAGATTATGAACAAGCCATCTTCTCAATATGGGGAACGATATTTACCTACGGCTTTTCTTGTGTTTGAGCACCCTGAGCAAGTCGATATGCCGAATATTTGGAAGGGACTTGACCCCTCCAAAATTGATGCTGCTAAGAAGCGTACACGCTAAAGCACTCTTAATACGTAAATAAGATAAGGATTATCTTGGATTGCCATATGAAAATATGCTACGATATCACCTAGCATGAAACAGAATACAGAACTAACAGGTCTGGAACAGGGGGAATAGGAGTGACGTTGCAACAACTCCGCTACGCTATCGAAATTGCAAATAGTGGCTCCATGAATGAGGCGGCAAAGAAGCTCTTTGTTTCTCAACCGAGCCTGTCCAATGCCATTAAAGAGTTAGAAAGTGAACTGGGGATTACGATTTTTGAGCGGACCAACCGTGGAATCAGTATTTCCGTTGAGGGAATGGAATTCCTGGGTTATGCCCGCCAAATTATTGAACAGACAGAGCTTATGGAGAATCGTTATACGGGGAAAAAGCGTAGTCCGATCTATTTTTCCATCTCTACGCAGCACTACGCCTTTGTGGTTGACGCCTTTGTAAATCTCATGAAGCACAATGACGTCTCAGAATACAACTTTAGCTTGAGAGAGACGCAAACCTACGAGATTATCGAAGATGTACGTACCTTGCGTAGTGATTTAGGAATTCTTTATATTAACGAGAGTAACTATAAGCATATGAATAAACTGTTTAGTGATGGCAATCTGAAATTCACACCACTTTTTAATACCGATCCGCATCTTTATGTTCGAACCGGACACCCGCTGGCTCATAAGGACGTCATTACACAGGATGATATTGTGCCGTTTCCTTATATCACTTTTGAACAGGGTGAGAACAATTCACTGCACTTCTCAGAGGAAATGTTAAGCTTTTCACAAATTGAGAAGAATATTAAGGTGAATGACCGAGCGACACTGACCAATTTGTTAATGGGTACGGATTGCTATACGGTAGGCACAGGAATTCTGGCGTCTGATCTAAATGGTGATGGACTGAAGACGATTCCTTTTGAGAGCAATGAAGTATTTACGGTTGGCTGGATAGCGCATAAAGATCGCAGACCGAGTGTAATGGCATCTAAGTATATCGAGATTTTGAATGACCTGGTTTCAGGAAGTTATTTTGATCTAAATCATTTTTTACTATAGCAGTAGGAGGATCGGTATGATTAGACCCGTAATTGGCACCCAGAGAAATGCTCCACCCTTTCGCTACGATATCGTTGGCAGCTTCTTACGAACGGATGAGATAAAAACAGCCCGCCTCCAATATGACAATGGTGAAATCACGGGCAGTCAGCTTCATGAAATTGAGAATATTGAAATCGCCAAACTACTGGAATTGCAAAAAGAAGTGGGTTTATTGGCGGTCACAGACGGGGAATTTCGCCGTTCCTGGTGGCATCTCGATTTCTTTGTAGGGATTAAAGGAACTGAGAAGATTAACTTAAATCAAGGAAGAGCGGAAGCGGTTCAGCGCGCGGAATCTTTTCGAATCGTGGACCGGATTGCCTTTGAAGATCATCCAATGATCGACCAATTTATCGCTTTGAAACAAATGGCCGGAGACCGAATTCCGAAAATGACGATCCCTTCACCCGCTTTATTTCACTTTGTGGAGGACTTTAACGGGAATGAAGTTTACCCGGATCAAGAAACCCTATTCCAAGATATTATTGCTGTTTACCGAACTGCAATCCAAGCGTTCTATGATGCAGGCTGCCGTTACCTCCAGTTAGACGATACAACTTGGGGAACGCTGTGTAGTGGTAGACATCGGGCGCATTTACGAAGCAGAGGTACAGATCCAGATCAGTTGGCTAAGGATTATGTTAGGCTGATTAACGAGAGCATTGCCAATCGTCCAGGTGATATGACGATCGCGCTTCACGTATGCCGAGGTAATTTCCGTTCCACATGGTTCGCAGCTGGTGGTTATGAGCCTGTGGCCGAAGAACTTTTTTCGAATACTAAAGTGGATGCTTTTTTCTTGGAGTATGATAATGAGCGGGCGGGCGATTTTGAGCCCTTACGATTTATTAAAGATCAATTTGTGGTATTGGGACTAGTAACTACGAAACATGGTGGTCTTGAGAGCAAAGAGCAGCTCAAAGCGCGTATTGAAGAAGCGGCACAATATGTAGATATTGAGAAGCTTTGCTTAAGTCCTCAATGTGGGTTTGCTTCCACCGAGGAAGGAAATATCCTAACCGAAGAAGAGCAGTGGGATAAAATACGTCTCGTAATTGAAACAGCCCAAGAGGTTTGGGTATAAATAAAATAAGTTTTTAGAAGGCTCCTGTTTGATTTAGGGGCCTTTTTTATGCGTGTATTGTAACAGCTTAGAGGATTAACCTACCAGCGCACTTTACTAGAGCTATTAATCAAGGGTATAATAAGTAACAATTGTTTTTAATTCATGTTGAAAGAGAGCGGGAACAATATGGGTCGTAAGTGGAATAATATTAAGGAAAAGAAAGCCTCCAAAGACGCCAACACAAGTCGCGTCTATGCAAAGTTTGGTGTTGAGATTTATGTAGCAGCCAAGAAAGGTGAACCCGATCCAGAAGCAAACCGGGCCTTGAAGGTTGTATTAGAACGTGCAAAAACTTACAATGTACCAAAAGCCATTATTGACCGCGCAATGGATAAAGCCAAAGGCAGCGGTGATGAGAATTATGAAGAGCTTCGTTACGAAGGATTTGGACCTAACGGTTCGATGATCATCGTCGATGCACTTACGAATAACGTTAACCGTACAGCGCCTTTGATCCGTTCTACATTCAGTAAGAATGGCGGGAATATGGGTGTCAGCGGATCTGTAGCCTACATGTTTGACTCAACGGCTGTTATCGGTGTAGAAGGTAAAACTGCCGATGAAGTGATTGAGATGATGTTCGATGCAGAACTAGATGTACGTGATGTACTGGAAGAGGATGAAGCGGTTATCGTGTATGCTGAACCTGATCAGTTCCATGCCGTACAAGAAGTGTTCAGGAATGCAGGAATCACTGAATTTACGGTTGCTGAGCTGAACATGCTTCCACAGAACTATGTAACACTTCCTGAAGATGCACAAGCTCAATTCGAGAAATTGATTGATGCCTTAGAAGATTTAGAAGATGTTCAACAAGTGTATCATAACGTAGATTCTGAGGACTAAGAATAACATATAACAAGGCGATGGAGTTCGCCACAACCGTCTCTTCAGACTAATGACTCCTACCAGAGTGAGCTTCACTGGTAGGAGTCTGTTTTGTTGCTAGAGACTAATTTATACTGACTTTGGGAGTTGCTGTTATGAATCAATGGTCTGCACGATGGCATGAATTCGTGAAGAAAAGAAGTCATTTTGCACTTTGGAGTACATTTATCAAATGGATTGTACTCGGAAGTGTGGTTGGACTCTTATCGGGAACTGCCTCGGCTTTCTTTCTGAAAAGCTTAGACTATGTAACAGATGTACGTTTAGAGCATCCATGGCTACTTTATTTGCTGCCTCTTGGGGGAGTATTTGTTAGTTTCTTATATATGCGTTACGGAAAAAACAGCGCTAAAGGAAATAACCTTATTATAGAACAAATTCAGGATGGTACAGAGACCATTCCATTACGCATGGCACCCTTAGTATTGTTAGGAACACTGGTCACTCACTTGTTTGGTGGATCTGCCGGACGGGAGGGAACAGCTGTACAAATGGGAGGAAGCCTCGCGGAGTGGTTTGGGAAATTAATCAAAATCAGCCCGTTAGATCGCAAAATACTGTTAATGTGCGGGATTAGCGGGGGCTTCGGTTCTATATTCGGAACACCGCTGGCTGGAACCTTATTTGGTCTAGAGGTAGTAACCATTGGACTTATTAGCCAACAGGCATTACTTCCATGTTTTGTGGCTAGCTTTGTTGGTGATCTGGTCACCACTCGATTGTGGGGCGTTCATCATACTCACTATGTCGTGAATGAATTTCCAACCTTAAGTTTAATGATTATTCTAAAAGTGGTATTGGCCTCTGTAATTTTTGGTCTCGTGAGTATGCTTTTCAGTGAACTGACTCATTTACTAAAAAGAATCTTCACCGCCATGATAAGCAATCCTATGATAAAAGGTGCAGTGGGTGGTTTGATTATCATAGCGTTAGTATTCCTTGTAGGGTCCCGTGATTACTTAGGCCTCGGAATTCCATTAATCAAGGATTCTTTTGAGGGAGATGTCTCTCCTTTCGCTTTTTTATGGAAGCTGATCTTTACCGCCTTTACCTTAGGAACAGGATTTCAGGGTGGTGAGGTTACTCCGCTATTTGCGATTGGAGCCACATTAGGTAATGCTTTGGCTGGAATTTTACATGTATATGGACCGTTTCTGGCAGCTCTCGGATTCATTGCTGTCTTCTGTGGAGCTACCAGTACGCCTATCGCTTGCTTTTTAATGGGGATTGAGCTGTTCGGGTCAGAGGGGGCTGTATACATGTTCATCGCTTGTGTAGTGAGTTATTTATTCTCCGGACATAGTAGTATTTATACTTCACAGCTTATTGGTGTATCGAAGAGCCAGTTCATTTCAATTCCTCAAGGGACTAGAATAAGTAATGTTAAACGACCTCGCAAAAAATAACAACATTTCCCGTTCTAAGTTGACAAGTAACGGCATGCGTTTTAAACTGTTACCAAACGAAGGGATGGTTTAACATGATTCATGTAGAAACTGTAAAGTTATATACCAGAGGCTGCTCCGAACAATCGGATACAAACGATGAAACGTTGTCCGGAGCTTAATCGAAAAGCGAATCGCTTTTTATATCATCGAAAGATAGCTAGGTCATTTTAGTGTGATTATTCATGCTTATTTGATTGCGCCATCTTCCGATGTTAATGATTAAGAGGCTGTAGACAATTTTCGTCTACAGCCTTTTGTGTTATATTGCTCAGTTTCTACACTGACATTTATATGTTTGTGCCGTTCATTCGTGCACTGACAAGCAGAAGGCTTGCACCTAAGGGTGCAGTGTCTTCTGCTTTTTTTGCGTTCTTAATTAATTTTAGAAAAGAGGAATAGGAAATGAGTTTACTTGAGGTTTCTAATTTATCACATGCTTTTGGCGATAAGGTTCTATACAAGAATGTTTCTATGGAATTATACAAGGGTGAGCATGTCGGTGTGGTTGGCCAGAATGGAACGGGGAAAAGTACGTTTATTAGCATTTTGACAGGCGAAGTGATCCCGGATGAAGGAATGATAAAGTGGCAGCCCAATATTACAATCGGTCATCTCGATCAATATGCTGTCATGGATGGAAACCGTACGGTTCATAATTATTTAAGACAGGCTTTCTCAGAATTATATGAACTAGAACGAAAAATAAATGAGCTCTATGAAGAGTGCGCTGTAACTGGCAACGAAACGTTATTACAAAAGGCAGCAGACTACCAGGAACGATTAGAAGCGCTAGACTATTATTCAATGGAGAGCAACATCAGTAAGATGGTTACCGGTCTAGGAATCAACGCGATTGGAATCGACCGTCCCATCGAGCAGTTAAGCGGGGGGCAACGGACGAAAGTCATTCTGGCCAAGCTTTTACTTGAACAACCTGATGTGTTATTACTCGATGAACCAACCAATTATCTGGATAAGGAACATGTTAACTGGCTCGCTGAGTATCTGATTGCATTCAATCAAGCGTTCATTGTAGTGTCTCACAACTATGCCTTTCTCGATAAAATATCCACTAGTATTTGCGATATTGAGGGCGAAACGATTAAAAAATACCACGGGAAATACTCGGATTTTGTGAAGCAGAAGGAACATTTACGAGAGAGTCATATCCGGCAATATCATGCACAGCAGAAAAAAATCGAAACCACTGAGCAATTCATTCGAAAAAACGGTGCAGGTGTTAATTCCAAAATTGCCCGTGGTCGCCAAAAACAGCTGGATAGAATGGAACGAATCGCTGCTCCGACATTTGTCTCCAAAGTGTCTATTCGCTTTAAGGAGCTTCCGTGCATGTCACAAGTAGTCCTTAAAGTGGATCACTTAGTCGTAGGTTACGATAAGCCTTTGCTGCCTAAATTAAAGTTCTCCATTCGCGGTGGACAAAAGCTCGTGATTACGGGGTTCAACGGAATCGGGAAATCAACATTGCTAAAGACATTGGTTGGAGAGATCCAAGGGATTACCGGCAGGTTTCAGTTCGCAGAACAAGTTAAAGTGGGTTATTTCGAGCAAGATTTAACTTGGGAAGACGATACAATGACACCTATTCAGGTGATTTCAGCTTATAATCCCAAACTGACAGTAAAGGAAATACGTCGCTATCTAGCGCAGTGTGTTGTTAAAGATAACCTTGTAACACAGTCAATACGTACACTCAGCGGCGGGGAGCAATCTAAAGTTAAGCTGTGCCTATTACTGCTTTCAGAATATAACTTTCTAATTATGGATGAGCCGACCAATCACTTAGATGCTGAAACGAAAGATGCTTTACAGAAAGCTCTAATCCAATTTAGTGGAACTGTGATACTTGTTTCTCATGAAGAACAATTTTATAAGGGATGGGTTGATCGTGTGCTCAACATAGGAGATGAAACCAGCAATAAAGGAGTTAAGTACTAATGCAAACCATGAATGACCATTGGAAAAGAAAAATAACCCTATTTCTAACGGCTCAAACCATATCTTTATTTGGATCTTCGCTTGTTCAATATGCGATTATTTGGTATATCACTCTAACAACTACCTCAGGGGTGATGATGACGATATCAACCGTCTGTGGATTTCTCCCGCAGATGGCCATCTCGCTGTTTGCTGGGGTATGGATCGACCGTTATAGTCGTAAAAAAATGATCATGCTAGCAGATGGTATGATTGCGATCGCTACACTTATTCTCGCTGTGATGTTTTTGTTGGGTTATCACAATATTTGGTTGCTATATTTAATTTTGCTGATCCGAGCAGCAGGTACGGGCATACAGGTTCCTGCTGTGAACGCACATCTACCTCAAATTGTTCCAAAAGATCAGCTTATGAAGGTAAACGGAGTAAACAGCAGTATTTCATCCTTGATGATATTTCTGGCTCCAGCTGCAGGTGGCGTGATCCTGTCGATTAGTACCATTGAAACTGCCTTTTTTATCGATGTGATGACTGCAATTATTGGGATCGGTATGATGTGTATAATCGTTATTCCAGCTCACGCTAAAGTGGAGGATGGTCAGAAATCGAATGTACAAGACATTAAGGAAGGATTTAAGTATCTAAAGGATCATGCTTTTATTAAGCAATTACTAATCTATTTATTTGTCGTAATGATACTAATTAGTCCAGCCGCCTTCTTAACCCCTCTAATGGTGAGTCGATCCTTTGGTCCAGAAGTATGGAGATTGACCGCAAGTGAGATGACTTTCAGTGCTGGGGCGTTAGTTGGAGGGGTTCTAATCGCATCATGGGGCGGCTTTAAGTCTCGTATGCATACCAACATTCTAGCATGTGCTCTCTACGGTTTGCTGATGGTTGGACTTGGCGTCGCTCCTATGTTTGCAATGTACCTATTGTTTAACTTGTTGATTGGTATAACGATGCCTTGCTTTAACGCTCCTTTGACAGTGTTGTTGCAGCAGAATGTGGATCCGGATATGCAAGGTAGGGTATTTAGTCTTGTTCAAGTAACGAATTCATGTGCTTTGCCACTCGGGATGGTGCTGTTTGGTCCGCTAGCTGATAGTGTCCAAGTGGAGACAATTCTTATTTTCGCAGGGATTGTAGTGATTATGTGCGCCTTGTATGCAGTGATTAAACTTCTTGCCTTAGCAAAGGACTACGATTAACATGAAGTTATTCCAAATAAATACAATCATAGCCCGGGTGATCTTAGTTCGGTAAATTGTGGAGGGGGTTAGGTATGTATATCCATACATCTTCTTTAACACAGTTCCAAGGATTAGAGCCAATTGACTCATCACTCGAGCTATTCCTTAATCAGCATTTAGATCGTTATGATAAGTTGGAGCCTTACATCCATTCTTTTGTATCGGAAGAGAAAAGAACAGATAGAATCATGAGTGAAGTAGCGCTGCTAAGACAAACCTATCATGAGCTCCCAAAACCATCATTATACGGAGTTCCAGTAGGAGTTAAGGATCTAATTCATATAGACGGCTTGCCCACTCGTGCCGGTTCAAATCTTCCTCCACAGGAATTAACACGTTCAGAAGGTAGTTTTATTAAAAAGCTGCGGCAAAAAGGAGTATGGTTCACAGGCAAAACGGTGACCGAAGAGTTCGCATATGCCGGGCATCTCCCAACTCGTAATCCTCATCATTTGGATCATACACCAGGCGGCTCTAGTGCAGGGTCTGCAGCGGCAGTTGCCACGGGGATGTGTCCATTTGCGATAGGCACACAAAGTTTACGTTCTGTTATGGCACCTGCTTCTTTCTGTGGTGTTGTTGGATTTAAGCCAAGCTATGGACGTATCCCTTTGGATGGTGTTCAGTTGATGTCCCCTTCAATTGATACGATGGGATTTTTTACACAGGATATGGTTAGCATGGAGCGGATCTCTTCAGAACTCATCTCGGAATGGAGGACTTTCGAATCTAACCGTAAACCCGTGCTTGGTATTCCAGAAGGGGTATTCATGACTTTATTGGAAGAGGACGCTAAACATACTTTTTGGAGCCAGATTAAGAAGTTGGAAGAGGCGGGCTTCATCATAAAAAATGTTAAGATGCCATGGGAAGATAGTTTCATCTATGGGGATGCAATGTTGAGATTAGTACAAGGGGAAATGGCTCAAGTGCATGCTGTACGATTTGAAAAATATAAAGATTACTATGGTTCGGCGATGCGTGCTGGTATTGAATCAGGTCAAACCATCAAAGAGGAAGAACTGGAGCGATATCGTAGAGGACAAATCAAATTGAGATATGATCTACTGGATGTTCAAAAGACAGAGGGGATTGATATTTGGGTCTCGCCCGCTCAAGCAGGAACTGCTCCATTGTGGGGAACACGGACAGGATGGGCTGGAATGACGGCCATTTGGTCATACGCAGGAGCGCCAACTGTGAGCATTCCTTCAGCCACTATTCATAACATGCCTTTAGGATTTCAATGTATTGGGGCTTACGGTCAGGATGAAGAGCTTATATATTGGAGTAGACTTGTATCACTAGCACTGGGGTGAGCCTATTTGGCTGCAGATGGGGCATGTTCGAGGTTAGATAACAGAGTGGGTCTTCAATACAATTGAAGACCCACTTTTTTTGTATAAAGTGAGAGTTTTTTTGTTAGGGATCGTCTATAGAGTATCGTGCTTCAAGGAGGCTTAAGGGTGAAGGGACATGTACCGAAAGTTGAAAAAGAGGAAGAAAGGCAATGGATCCTAAACGTTCTGGATGGGCATAAGGAAGACTATTCGTATCTTGTGAATCGATATAAGAATAAAATCTATGGCCTATTGAGAGGAATGGGGGCCGATCACCAAGACGCGCAAGACATCACTCAGGAGACTTTTATAAAAGCTTATCGTAAGCTAGCCTCACATGATTTGGATAAAAACTTTGCGGCTTGGCTGTATACCATCGCGACTAATTTACTGAAGGATTTGTGGAAAAAAACTCGTCCTATTGCGAGCTTACCAGACGATCTTGCTGAACTATCTCTTTCAGATAATCCAGAAGAAGAATTCATTCGATCGGAGCATCGCACAGAGCTGCATCAGTTAATGCAGAAGCTACCACCTAATTATCGTACGACTTTGCTGCTTCGTTATACCAATGATTTAAGCTATGAAGAAATGTGTACGCTCTTAGAGGTCCCTTTAAGTAAGATCCAAAATGACCTTTATCGTGCAAAACAACGATTGAAACATATTATGACACACCAGGAGGTGAAGAGCGATGAAGTGCTTAAGTCCATTTGAGATCGAGCAATACATCCTAAGTACACCCACCTCCCGACCTTTTGAAAATGTTGATCATATCGCTGCTTGTGCCCATTGCAATTTAATCTATCATACACTATTAGAAGAACAAGAGGAGTGGTCGCAAGCGTTGTTTGAAGAGAAGCTGCCAGATTCTTTTACTGCTCAAGTTATGGCTTCAATAGAATTCGTAGAACTAGAGAAAGTAACGGTACCTGACAGGAAGCGAAAGAATCCGAAGATACTTAAGTCACTAAGAATAGCCATGGGAGCGGCTTTGTTACTTATTGTTCTGAGTGCCGTGATTTTATATTCTGTGCCCACATTGGCAGAGACTTTACGTTCTCTTTTTGTAAAAGATAATGTGGACATTGGCCTTCTACGTGCACAAGAATTTGGGTTAGTAGAACATCCTAATATTAAGGTGAAGGATAAGGGCTATACGATAAAAATAGATGAAGCTGTAGCGGATCCTACTCGTGTGATTGTCGCTCTTCAGTTGTTCGGACCGGATGGAAAGCATGACAGACATCGCTTGGGTTTTGGTGAAGGAAATAAGATTGAAGTTAAAGATGATCAAGGAAAGGTCGTTGGAGAATTATACGATATGGGATTTACCAACGATTTTTACTATATGATTGCTAATTTCTCGGAGCCACTGCAAACCGATCAAATTATTGTCGAAGGTCATATTACTGAGTTGGGAAGCAAGAGCAGAAATATTCCTGCACTTCAAGGCGAGTGGAACTTTAGTTTTTCGATGGATATGACAAAAGCGAATAAGCAAACGACCTCAACTCCACTAACGGGCAGCTACACATCTCCGGATGGTTTAACAGTCACCTTGAAAAAATTAACTCATATGGTACAAGGTGTTCGTTTTGAATTTGATACGGAGTTGAGTGATGAGGCGCTAAACCGTTCTCCAGGTGAATTATGGAAGCAGCAAGGGGTGAAGTTCCATTTTGAGGATAGCGCGGGTGAAGAGATTCACAGTGTTAATGCGAGGAAATTGCCGAGTAAGGATAGTGTAATGTCACGATCTTCGACACCTGGTGATAAACCTGGACTTATGCATTGGAGCTATACGTTTAAATATTTGCCTCAGGATACGCCGTATACTTTTGTGCTCGATGGGTATTTCATTCTAGAAAAGGATGGTTCGATGGTACAGTTTGAGCCATCCAAGTTGAAGGAGCATCCGATCCCCTTTGCATTTGATGGAGATGAGCTGATGTTAAATGATTTTACTGTGGAATCACCGCCTGATACCAATGGATCAACGAAGGAAGGTTCATTACATTTTAGCGGAAGATTGAGAAATGAATTTATGAACAGTGAGTGGATATTTAAGGATCTTGAGGGTAAAGAGTATCCTCTCTCAGGACGAGGAGCTTATTCTACTGATGGGTCCGGATGGAAAGATGGTTATATCGTAATCGTTGAATCGCAGTCAAATAACAAAAAGAATTTTTTTGAGTTCCGTGCAATTGGCCTTACTACGATCCCTGATCAGCTTCAATTAATACGCACGATAGTCAACCGGTTGTACACCAATGTAGATTGGTCCGTTCCTATCATGGAAGCTAGCAAAAAGCAGTAAAATCAATCATTTACCTTCCGGATTGTACAAGCAGATAAGAGCTCTGTCGCATCTCATATACTATCACAATCGAAAAGAGGTGGTAGTTTATGACTGCTGCAGAGAAGAGAAGAATTCAAAGAGCTTTGAATGCTTTGCGTAAGCAAAGAGTGGTTCTGAAGGAAAGTCTCAAAAGAATTGAAGCATTGCTTTGCAGATTGCCTATTGGCAGTCGTGAAAGATTTGAATTGTTAGCAGTAAGAGATTCAATCATAGAAGCGCTCCGACTTAATGCTATTGCTATACGAAATTTAAAAGACGTAACTTGTGCTTGTTAATTCGTTGAACTTCTGAACCTTCTGATCCTTGTATCAACGATCAAAGTAAAGCTTTTTCCTGTCACATTAGGAGGATACTGTTTTTCTTTCTTATTGATCTGACGGGTAACGATAGCTCAATAAACACGATAAGGCAGCCGGTCAGTCAATGTGATCGGCTGCCTTTATTCAGCAAAAGGTCAGGATAGTTGAAGTTCAAACGCGGGAAAAAGTATCATAATAGAGTTTAGCCCCTAAGATGACTCTTAGTTTTTTTATATGACTTAATACAACAATATTTACAAATTCATGATACGATATTGCTAAATCAGGAAATAGATGCTCCATATGTAAGATAGAATTAATTATTGATGGAACTGTTGAAGATGGTTCATAACAAAATGATTGATGATCAACCAAGGACGTTTACTGAAACTATTATGATTCTGTAGAATGGGGGCCACTATATGTCATTAGTTAATGAAAAAGAAGAGTGTTTACTGATCGAGACATTAAAATCACATATACCAAATGTAGAGGAATTACTGAATCCAGCAGTTGAGGAATCAGAAATAAACCTTTTTGAGAGCATGATGAACTGCAAATTTCCAGAAGATTTTAGAAAGTTATACATGAATTCTAATGGAGAAGGAGAGCAGATTTTTGGCGTTATGGCTGGTCTTGGTTGGATGAACATTGAATCGATAGTAAGCAACTGGAAGTCCCTTTTGGAATCAGCATACGATATTATATCCAGCAAACCAGATATAATAAAAGATGGGAACTACAGAGAAGGTTGGATTCCTTTTGCCGAAGATGGTGGAGGCTCATATTTGGCAATTGATTTAGACCCCGGAGAAAAGGGCGTTTATGGGCAAATTATAACGATAGATCACAATTCTAGTTTTTCATATGTTATTGCGGAAAGTTTGGGACATTTCTTTGAATTTATAGATTCGAGCCTCAGAAATAGTAGTATTGGTATTAGTGAAGAAGATGATGTAATCATATTATCCCGTGAAAGTGGAAGTTTGTTGGATGATATTTTGGCTTTGACTAAAATGGATATCGAAGAGAACAGCCTTATCCCTGTAAGTGGATTTTGGGAAGAGTATTTTAAAGACGATGTTGAGAGTGGTTTTGTATCTTCAAAAACATTGAAAAAAAAGAGAATGGTATTTATTAGAGCTGATCAAGCTCAAAAATACGGAGCAATATCTTTGGATATTTTAACCCATATGGTTAATCTTAAAGAACTTATTATACATGCGGATGAAATTACTAATTTCGATGTACTTAAACGGATGCCTTCTTTAGCAGAACTTGTGATAGGATCAGAAGCCTTTAAAGAGTCTGATTTGGAGTACTTAGTTTCTTTAGATGGGCTAAGGCAACTAACATTAATAGGACTTCCATTAAAAGATATACATAAACTGAAAGATATAAAGAAATTAAAGAGTTTGAGATTATGTAGAATGAACTCAATTGATAGGGGATTAATAGGAACTATAAAAAATTTGAAGGAACTAAGTTTAGAAGAAATGGAGGTTGGCGACCTGCTTTATATTTCAAACCTTAGTAAGTTAATAAAACTAGAGCTCAAACAAGTGACTATACCACATTTATCATTCTTAAAAGGTTTAAAGAATCTAACGTTTTTTGAGACGGATAGCTGTGCAATAGATGAATCACATATAGAGGTTATAGGAGAATTGAAGAAATTAAAGCAATTCACTTATCCGGTCGGAGATTTAACAATACTCAAAAATTGTATGAGTCTAAAGCAGATTGGAGTAGATGCATCAAGACTTAAAGGGTTGGAGGAAATTTCAGACTGTAATATAGTCGATATAACTATATTTCATGCAACATCGAAAGAGAACGCAAAGTCCGTAGTCGCGGAGTTTAATAAATACTTTAAACTTCAGTCATATGGATGGCAGGTAACATGGAAAGATTAATGAAACTTGCCTACACTGAGCTTTATCATAATAGGGAAATTTTTATAAAAGAAAGGAGACTAGCCATATTGGTTAGTCTCCGTTGTTTATATTTTTTCGAAATGGAGAGTTTATGAAAAAGACTATTGTTTGTGTAATAACGATACTTATAGTATTCTCAGGATTCGCAACACAAAGTTATGCGTCGTTGTCAGATACGCAATCTGCGGCAATACAGACGTTGTTGGATGATGCCCATCGCATATCAGGTGTGCCGGGAATGTCAATCTCAATACTTGCTGATGATGAAGTGTTCTACTTTTCTTCCGGGTATGCAGACCGTGAAAGTGGATTGTCTGCAAGTGAAAATACACTATATGAGTTGGCCTCGGTCAGTAAAGCTTTTACCGGCATGGGTATTCTGCTGTTGGAGGAGCAAGGGCTGCTGTCAATGACTGACACTGTCCAAAAATATTTACCTTGGTTTACGTTAAAATATCAAGGCAAACCTGTTGATATGCAAAGCCTTACACTCAATAACTTTCTTCACCATACTAGCGGCCTAACAAATAGTAGGCATTCTCAAAATATTCCACAAGGCAATACACCAGATTTGCTGCAAAAGACTGTGGAAATGCTGGTAGATGCTGAGTTGGCGTTCCCTCCCGGTGAACAGTATAGCTATGGAACCGTTAATTATGACGTATTGGGTTTGGTTATTGAGATTGTGTCGGGACAAAGCTATGAAGACTTTATGAGCGAACAGGTATTTCAGCCGTTAGGTCTTCACCAGACGTATGTTTATAAAGAAGATGCTCAAGCCACCGGACAGTTGGCGCAGGGCTACCGTTCTTCCTTTTTTATGACAACTCCATATAACGCGCCGGATTATTCCGGGAATAAACCCGCAGGCTACATCATTTCTTGTACAAAAGATATGGCGCGTTGGATGGGCATACAGATGGGTATTGTGCAGGACATACCCGAAATATTCCATACGGTTATCGAAAAATCACATCAGGGTGATATGTCTGTTCCGGCTGTCAACGAAATGTACTATGCGGCGGGCTGGACGGTAAACGCCAACCAAACGATTATAGAGCACCCCGGGGGAAATCCCAATTTTGGAACCGAAGTGATCATACTGCCAAATGAACGAACAGCCGTCTGCTTGCTGACCAACGGCGCAAATATCAATAGAAGCATGGTACTAAAAGTTAAAGATATATTAGACGGCAATCTAACGCAGTCATATGAAATAAGCGGCACACAGCTTTTGGACATCATTTTATCGTCTATCACAATTATTCTTTGCCTATTGGCTGTTCTGTTCTTTATCTTAGGATTACGTAGAAGGAAAACGAATGAGCGGCAGCCAATTACAAAAAAGCGAATAATCGTAACAGCTATTTTGCTGATTGCTACGATTGCCCTGTGTATAATGTGCTGTGCATTAGATTGGCCAACGATACTTATTTGGCAAACATATAGTATTCTTACAGCTTTGATTTCGTCGGCATTATTAACAGCAAGCATTACATGGTTTGTATACACTCACCGATATAATGCCTCGCTCAGAAAATAAGCATTTTGTTCGTTCGCTTTATTGGTAAAATGCGTATAGCGTATTTGGTTTGGTACAGCGGAAAGTAGAGTTACGAAATAGTGAGAAAGAATTGATTTAACGCCAGATTCACCTCAATATAACCATTTAAAGTTCAAGCAGAGATACCACTTGAACTTTTCTTTTGTTGAATTCTTTGAACAATCCTTGGTGATTCTCAGTCTACATACTGGCAGTAAAGCTTAATGTTACTATACATCGGATTTGTTGGGTTTCCGTTCATTACCGGAATCTCGTTATCCGAGTACATCCGGCGTCGAAGACTTGTCTACCGCTTCTAGCACTTGACGAGGCGTTTTAGTACCTGCTATGATTTCTTGAATATCTTTCCTAGATTTGAGAAAGCAGGGCCAGCAACGCCCCAATTATTAACAAGGTACATGACATTGCCGCCTTGAAAGCATCTTGAAGTAACCCTTTTCAAAAAAAAGAGGACCCTCCTTTATTATCGACCCGTTGAATTACAAGCGATAGCGGATACATGTAGGATGTAATCTCAAATCTCATACATTAAAAGAAACAGTATTGAGGAGTATTCGTATGGAACATAAATTAACTTTAATTAATGTTTTTGCCGGCATAAATTCAGAGGAAGCAGTCTTTGAAGAGCTTCCTGCAGAATGCATAAGCGATAAAATATTCAAATTATGTGCATCTCCTGGGCTGGCTCTAGGGCTTGCGAAAGGAGATACAATAAAACTCCATCCCAATGGAGAGTTTGAATTAATAAAACATGGTGGAAATTTCTGCATTCAAATTTACAAAGAGGAGCTTGTTAAAGAAAAGATAGAGACAGCTGAATCTATAGTCAAACGAGAGCTTTCCGGTTCTTTAGATGGATTTCATAATGGCTCGCTTGCCTTCACCGCGCCCATCAGGAATGGATTTCATGCCACCAATAAGGTTTTCAATGTAATTAGAGATTTATTAGAATCGGAGTACTATTACTCTAATATTTACGAATATCCATATAACTTTGACGATGAAGAGTTAGTCAGCTGGGCTAGAGATCTGGATTAATCGCTTCAAAATATCAGTTCTCTGGCATCATACACTATCTCTGGGCCACATTTTTCAATATGATCTCCAATCCTGATCCTGAGTCAAAAAAATAACGCGTAATTATAATATACCCAAAAGCTCAAGAGTTGCAGGAGGCAGATATGGTAGATGAAAGGCATCTTGTTTATTTCAAAGAACTCCTGGAAGGAAATGCTGAAATTTCTTTTAAGGCATACCTTTCAAATAATGAAGATTCTTTGCGCAAGCAATTTTCTCCGGCGAGATTTGCAAGACTGAAGTTCAAGTCAATTGATGAAATAATAAAGATTCTTGACGAAGAGAATGTATCCTACAGCATTAATGATCATGCCGTAAGAAACGAAAAATATTTAGCAACCTTTCATCTGGATGCCTTGAATGAACAAGGTAGGCTTAAGGAAGGATTCAAAGACACCCTATTCAAAGGAACTGTTCACAACTTTAAAACCAAGGGGGAAGAAGCAGTCTTAACCCTCTATAAATACATCGAATACCCTAAAAAAATCAATAGCAAAAAAAATATAGAAAAACTCCAAGACATCGAATGTTTCGCCGAATTGGAATTATCCTTAGGGGATGAAAGTCTTGGCTTATTTTTACTAAAGGCTCTAGCCTCTATTGAGCGTCAGCTTTCCGAAGTAGATGATATTGTCCTTAAAGCTCAAGAAGCAGTCATGAAGCACCATTCATCGAAAAGAGATTAATAACTTCTTAATTGGAGAGATTTGCCCTTTCAATTACTGAAATGGTAGGCCGCGAAACGATGAAGGAGGACAATGATACCAGCCCAAATTCTAAACCAAAAAACCAATATTGAAAAAAGGTGATGGATGTGCAAATCAATAAAGAGTCATGCCGAGGGATCATTCTGGAATTCGACATTAGGAGAACAATTATTCTCAATTTATATATTAAAGAATGGTCTATGCCAGAATATAGAGTCATAATGACAAAACCGGAGATTGGCGTATATATTGAGTTATATTATTTTCCATCAATTGACGTTAATAATCCTGCAAGATTCGCAACAGTCGGCCTATCTAATTCCATTCGGAAAACTGGAAAACCTATTGAGAATGAATGGATGATAGCTTTAAAACCCGATTTGGGACAAGAAAACATTGATCGCATATTCTCATATTTCTGTGACATAATTGCCCATAATATTGAACATATCCAATCTTCGGAAGTACCACGAGTAATGACTGAGAGCGCACTCGCACCAGAAAATTGGACTACAAAAGCCCTTTTGATTGATGAACTAAGAGGAGAAAGTGAGGATTTAGAACAAATAAAAATAGGTGAAGAAATAATTAATGTCTTGTGGGTAGTACCAATTACCCCCAAAGAATCGCGTATAATTTTACAAGAAGGCATAGATGCTTTTGATGCTTACATAGATAATCATCACTATTCCATAATTGATCCCACTCGTCCTGATTAATAAGAGCAGTTCAATATCATTCGCACTAAACCAACCATACCCCCACAGGTGGGTCCTTGGCTCGCGAACCACGTTGTGGAAATTCAAACCATGTCTACGGTGGTGCCAGAAAGTCCAAATGACACTGTGAAGCGCTTGCTCGGCTAGGGCGTTATTTTCCTTGAACAGGGGTAAAGGTTCTAGAGTATGACAGCGGAATTCTTGGATGAGAGTAGAGGATTACTGATGAACAAGGTAGAAGACAACTGAAAGTAGAACAACAAAGTGAATTCCTTCCAAAAGCGCCGCAAGGCGTTTTTCATTGTGCAGTTTGTCTTTGAAATCCGTTATGATACTATAAGCTTAATGTGCCATAAACGTATAAAAGAGAGGGATACATACATGACCAACAAACTATACTACAATTCTACATACCTTACTGATTGGGAGACCTGTATTACTGAAACCATAGAACGAGAAGATGGACGCTATGTTGTTTTGGAGGAGACCGCTTTTTATCCGCATGGCGGTGGACAACCTTGTGATTTAGGGACTATTGGGGATATTCCGGTACTTGATGTAATTAGTGAGGAAGATCTTGTCTTGCATAAGCTGGAACGTCTGCCTGATGATTTATCCGTCACTTGTCAAATCGATTGGAAGAGAAGATTTGATCATATGCAGCAGCATAGTGGACAACACTTGCTCTCAGCCATCTGTCTCAATTTGTACCAGTTTATGACTCTAAGCTTTCACTTGGGTGAGGATTATTGCACCATTGATATAGAAGCGTCAGAACTGTCGCCTAAACAACTTCATTCCATAGAGTGGGAGGTTAATCGGCAGATTTACCAGAACCATAGTATCCTGAGCTATTTTGTAACAGGGGAAGAGGCTTCACAGCTTAAATTGGTCAAACAACCTAAAGTGACGGAGAACATCCGGATTGTAGAAATTAAAGATATAGAATATAATGCTTGCGGTGGTACGCATGTATCTTCAACAGGTGAGATTGGTATAATTAAGCTTCTGAAAGCGGAGAAACAAAAAGGCAATACGCGGATCTATTTTAAATGTGGATACCGTGCTTTGGAGGAGTTTAATAGCAGTCTGCAAATTGTTGGAGCTCTATCTTCCAAGTTCAATACGGGAAAAGATGAAATTATCGATCGCATTGAAAAATGGGAGAATGAACAAAAGCAGCTGCAAGCTGAAATTACCCTACTTAAAGAGAAGAATGATGATTATGTCGTACAGGAGCTTTTAGCACAGCAAGAAGGAAAGCCGATCTCAAAAGTGTTCGAGGATAAATCGCTGAAAGATTTACAAAGTTTAGCTAACAAGCTTACCGCGAAATGCGATGTTCCGGTTTTATTGGCTAGTTCTGCTGAGAATAAGGTTGTATTTGCACAGAATGGCAGCGCGGAGGTCTCCTGTGGAGCTTTTTTCAAAGAGCATCTTAGTACCTACAATGGAAAAGGCGGAGGCAGTGATAAATTAGCGCAAGCTGGATTCCCAACATGGGAGGACGCTTTGGCGTTTTATGAGTTTGCTAGAAGTTAAGATTACTTTGTAAAAGACAGAAGACCTGACTGCGGTAATCTACCGTGGATCAGGTCTTTTTGTAATGCTTAAAGCGAAACAAGAAACTTTTTCCAAAACTTACCGTCTAATTACATATGACTATAGAGTCGAGGGAGACGATTAGAAATGAATAAATGGAAGGTAACGCTAGGAATCTTAGCTGCTTTGACTTTAAGTACGGGGGATGGATCGGTATCTGCCCAAGCAGAAAGCCAAATTCAATTCAACTATAAAGAAATCGGGATCAGCAGTAAGCAGGTCATCACAGAGAATACAACTTTTGTACCCCTGAAATCACTCGCAAATGCTATGGGGTATACATTATCTTGGGATCAACCGTCCAAAACGGCCAAACTGGTTCGTCCTGAGCGTGAGGTTATCTTCACGGCAGGTACTGTAAAGTCAAAAGTGAACGAGGCCGTGGTGACTTTAACAAAATCCCCACGTATTATAAAAGGCTCGGTGTACGTGCCATTGATCTCAGCGGTCAGTGTACTTGGAGGTAAAGCGGGGCTTAATAAAACGGATGGGGTTATCCAAATTATAGATAAAGCTAGATTGGTTTCTGCTTCTGTAGATGGAAGATCCTATTGGATATCTCAAAAAAACGGCGATTTGTATTACCGTGCAACGGAAACTGGGAAACCAGTAATTATTGGTCGACTACCTTTTAAGGAATCTGCGTACAGCTACGCTTTTGAGATTGAAAAAATGGGCAATGGTACGGACTTACTCCAGTTAACGGACAATCATTATGCCATGTTCACCGATTTTAATAGCAGTTATCAAGTATTGGTCAAAGCGGGCACTATCCTCAAGCAAATGGACTATCATTACAATAACTCGGCTTATATCCATGCACCACAAGTGCCTTCCACTCAGGTGTATATGACCGATGGGAAGAACGTTCAATATATTACTAAGGATGGCGGTTTGGGCAAGTTATTTGAGATGGAAAAGTTAACAGGAGCAACCGGAGATTTCATAGTGGAGTATGCTGCGGAAGACGTTGTGCTCGTTCGTTTATTAGATACGACACACTTATATTTAGTTTATAGCAACACCGGTGAAATCATTAATCTCTATGAAAAACTAATTACTAGTGAGGATCGTAAGGAATGGGATAGAGTAAATGATGGCAGAGATCCATATGTATTGACCAGAATGTTAGTGTTGAAGAGTCGCAAAGGGAATGTAATGACATTCACCTATACTCCAATCCTTGAGGAAAAAGCAAAAACAGTGACATTTACACTTCAATCCAAATAATTTCAATCACTTTTATGTAATAAGCAAAATGAGAGCGATGTTTAAAATCGCTCTTTTTTGCATTTTGGATCATTTCATCATCATCGTACTTCCACCTTTAATCTGAACAGGTTGATCATTTACGGATACCCAAACATCAATAGCTGAGTTGTTACGGATGACCGTTTTGTCAGCACTCATCTTCAGTGAATATAGCGCATCAACATAATCATAAATCTCTATATTGGTAGCGTACCAAATATCCGAATGTCCACCTGCTTGTTGGCAAAAGGATTCGATAAGCTCCCAATTGTTCTGCTGTGCAAATTCATAACTATGACCCCAAACATAACAGAGTCTCAGCTTTTGGGATGGCCCTTCCGTTGTAAATCGCTCCCATACGTGATGCAGATCTTCTATATGATGACAAGTTGGATGCCACTCCATGAAATTCAAAGGCATATCAAACTGTTTGGTAGAATGGACAGTTCGGCTGTATTCAATCCCAACAGACTGTAGAGGAGCAATGATTTCCTGAGAGTATGTACCGTATGGATAGGACATGCCTCGTACCGGATAATCCACTAGTTTCTCTAGTCGCTTACGGTCTTCGAACAGCTCATCGATTACCATAGGTAAAGGTAGACGCTCTAGATGTGGATGGGTAACGGAATGGGCAGATACCTCATGGTTTCTGAGCGAATGTTTAACATCAGCAGATGATAAGAATCCGGGTGCGTTTATCATTGCGCTATTTAAATGGAAAGTACCTTTAATCCCATATTGATCAAAAATCTCCGCCAAGCGAATATCGTGTTTCTGTCCGTCATCATAGCTCATGGTGAGCGCCTTGGGCAATCCGCCCGGAAATAAGTTAAATTGAAGTTTCATGAATGTACACTCCTGTTCGTTTGGTCATTTCGAAAATTACCTCTTCCAATTATAAACATTAAACGTTATAATCGGTTTCCACGTCTAAACAATGAAAGTGTTTACAGAATGGAATACACTTATAAGGAGAGATGCTGCCTGCCTGACTTTCTCTATGTTGTAAAACTATTATATGTGAAAGACAGAAGAAACTCACTTTTATATTTTATCACTAACTTACTGAGTGCCCCAATCCTTTTTGCAGAATTATTCACAACGAAATATGTGGTTGACCTCATTCAGAACTTCAATCCTAACACCTACCAACATATCTTGTTATTAGTAAGTTTGCTTATGGTAATGTTATATCTCGCGGGCCTTAATAGTTCTCTTCGAGCCATTGCTATCACCAATTTAACATCCACCAGTATATATGAACTGGAACATAGCATTTTGGAAAAGACTTCTAAATTATCTACGGCACTTTTGGAGGACCCCGCTACAAAAACTAAAAGAGAAAAAGCAAAACGACTTTCCTTGATTGATCTGTTAGACCAATGGACAGGTGTGACAGTTCACCTAATAACATTAGTTGTGTTAATGGTTGTCTTATCTGTTTATGGCTTCTATATTCTGGCTTTGATTATTTTAGGGGTGCAGATTCTACAGCTTTATCTTATGAAGCGAATGTCACAGAAAGTAGAGTCCATTTCAGCGAATCAAACCTCCTCTGTGCGAATGATCAACTATTTAGTCGATTTGTTGATTAACAGAAATTCCATTCCGGAAGTAAGAATGTACAGAATGTCCTCCTATTTGTTTTCCTCAATGAAAGAGAGCTTTACGAATAACTTCAAACAAATGCACCGTAAGGTTATTTATTCTGAAACCCTCAACTTCTCCCAAAGCTTAATCATGATCTTATTAAATGGGACTACGATTGCCATTCTAGCGATTACGATCGGAAGTAGCGGACAGAGTGCTGGGCTTTTTGTGTTATTACTTCAGATATCCAGTCAATTATTCATCGTTATTCCTGCATTAACAAGAGTTTACGCGGACTTAGCGAAGAGTCGTTTACGGTACGAGGATTATACGTCTTATTTAGATTTGGAAGAGCAGGTGCTTAGAGATCAGGAGGTGAATTCCAATAGGAACACCGATCCGATGAAGGTCCAAGTTCATCAGCTGTTTTTTAGATATCCGACCAACGCTAAGAACACCCTGAGTAATATAAACATGACTATTCATCCAGGTGAACGAATTGCTTTTGTAGGTGAGAATGGTTCGGGTAAATCTACGCTTGTTAAGTTGATCTTAGGGCTGTATCCTGCAACAGCTGGAAACATCCAGTGGTTTAAAGGTGAGAATGAAGTCTTAGCGCATAACGTGACACAGGATACCAGAGTTGTTTTTCAGGATTTCATTAAGTTACAAAGACCAATTAGAGAAAACATTGCATTAGGTAATATGGCTACTATTCATGACGATTCAAGATTATTAGCCGCGATGAAAAAAGCAGAAGCCGATAATTATGGTGTTCAATTGGATACTTTAGTAGGTCCACAGTTTGGAGGGATAGATTTGTCTGGGGGACAATGGCAAAGACTGGCGATTGCTCGAGCCTATCTCAATGACGGCGCTCTTATGATTTTTGATGAGCCGACTGCTGCCCTGGATCCTTATGCGGAACAACAGGCGTTCGATACCTTTATGAAATTAGGAGAGCAGCGGACCTCCATTATTGTGACTCACCGGCTGTATATGTCCAAATTCGTCGATAGAATTTTTCTGTTTGAGCATGGAGAAATCGTGGAAAGTGGAACGCATGAAGAATTAATGAGGGTGGATGGTAAATACAAAAAGATGTTTAATCGCCAGTCCTCTTTATATGTATAAGAAAGGAGAAATCCATGCTGAAGTCTGACATCACTAATCTTGTAATGATACTCGTGAGAATGTTTAGAAAAAGTCCGATGATCTCAACAATTACTAACATAGTCCCTATAATCAGTGGTTTATTAACTTTTTATTCTTACGCTGTCCAAGTGAATATCATTAACGGTGTGGCTCGCGGTGTTATGACGCTGCTCCCTATTCTATGGTTTGTTGTGATTCATGGCGTACAAGCTTGTTCATTAAGCATAACCAACATAATGAAGAATCGAATGAATGCGGAACTAACCCTCGCTTTTCAATCCGAATTGATAGATATTGCAAACCGGGTTGATTTTGAGGATTTTGATGATGAAGAGTTTGTAAATAAACTGCAAAGAGCTAAAAAGGTAGTTGGAGAAGATTTAGAGGGGATTACAGGTTTTTTGGTATCGAGTGTAGGAATTATCTCAGGACTAATAAGCATCATCTGGTTGTCGGCGACAAGTGGTTATTTCTTGGTCACATTCGTGGTAGCACTTATGATCGTGACTACCTTATCCATTCGATTATTTACGGAAATTAAAGTGAGAAGAACAGGAAGAGAACTCACCTTCGATGGAAGAATGGGAGACTATCTTGCTAACACTTTGGAAGACCCTAATGCGATTCGAGAAATGCGAATTTATGATTCCATCTCTTATTTTACAAATCTCTGGGCAATGCTTATGAAGAAGCAGCATAATAAAAGATTTAGCGCCAGAAAATTCGAGATCAAAACAGGGATGGTCGTGGCTATGGTCCAGACGAGTGCTATCTTTGTAGTTCTAGTGTACCTGTTAAACAAAATGGGGGAGTCTAATACAGTTACAATTGGAACAATTTCGGTGTTATTTCTGGCGCTGTTATCGAGTCGTGGTAAAATTATGAGTTTGACCTGGCCATTAAGCAAGCTTTACATCAGCAGTAGCAAATTATATGACTTAAATGAAGTACTTACATATAAGAACAGTGATTTTCGCAAAAATAACATAAATAATTCGACTGATTCTATGCTCCCAATTACCGTTTCAAATGTCTATTTTAAATACGCCAAATCGAACAAGAATTTCTTATCTAACATCAATATGACCATAAAGCCGGGTGAGAAAATAGCGATCGTCGGGGAAAATGGAGCAGGGAAATCTACGTTGATTAAAATGTTATTAGGTCAATATAGACCAAGCTCCGGAACGATTTGCTGGAAGGATCATTTAGAACCTCACGGTAAGGTGTCCGTTGTATTTCAGAATGCTGTGAAGTTTGAACTGACACTAAGAGAAAATATCCTATTGGGCGATGCGAATACACCTTCAGATGATGCTAAAATACTAAGGGTTCTAGAACAATGTGAGCTGATAGATTTGCTCCATGAATTAGGCGGATTAGATGTGAATTTGGGGCAAATAGTAGAAGGAAGCAGGCAGCTATCAGGGGGACAATGGCAAAAGCTGGCGATTGCGCGCGCGTTATACAATGATGCGGAACTTATAGTATTCGATGAACCTACTTCTGCAATTGACCCGAATGCCGAGATGGAGATCTATACGAAATTATTAGAAATCTGCCAAGATAAAGCAGCTATTTTTATTTCACATCGCTTGGGTTGGGCGAAGAATGTTGATACGATCTATGTTATGTATCATGGAGAAATTGCTGAAGTAGGGGATCATCAAGACTTAGTACATCACAATGGGATTTATGCAAACATGTACGCTTTACAATCCTCTTGGTATAAGTAGCTTATTAGATGTGATTGCGGTTGATATAAGATGGCATATTCTCCTTAACTATACTCATGAGGTTTACTAAAAAAATCCACAACAAATTTCTGGAATTGTATAGCCGCTTGTGATAAAAAGTGTTTTCTGCTCCAAGCGATGCCAAAAGTGCGCTGACAAAACGGATCGGTTATTTTCAATTGAACGATTTCTGTGTTTTTACTTCTCCTGCTTAAGGCTAAAGGGAGAGTAAAGGTGATACCCAGCCCCATCTCAACTAAGGTTTGAACGGCACTTACTTCTTCGAGCTCGAAAGCAATTAGCGGTTCAAATCCAGCTTGACGGCAAAATGCATCTGTAATTTCACGGAAATTAGATCTAGAAGACAAAGAAATGAAATTCTCACCAGCAGCTTCAATCAAAGAAATACTCTCGCGATTGGCAAAACGATGATTCTTAGGCACACTTAAACATAATTCCTCTTCTGCTAAGGTAAACCATTCGATGTCTGGTCCGGTGACAGGTGTCGAAGATATGCAAAAATCAATCACCGCACTCTCCAGATCGTTTCTCATTTCTAATGCTGAGCCAAGCTGACGCTGAATGATCCGAACGTGCGGGTGAAGGGTAAGAAACTCTTTTAGTAAAGTGGGCAATACATACGGTAGTGTTACTGCTATAGATATTACTCCATGTTCAAGTCCGGCCATATCCGTGAGCTCATGCTGACCTTCATCCAGTTCCAGAAATGCTTGCTCCACACGACGAAGATATGTTTTTCCGAATTCGTTCAATTTTAAATTTCTGCCTTGGCGTTCGAATAAGGGAACACCTAAGGTTTTCTCTAAACGTTGGATGGAATTGCTAAGTGAGGGTTGAGATACATTTAATTCTTTGGCGGCATTAGTCATGTGCTCAAGACGAGCAACTACACGGAAATATTGAAGCTGAAGGAATTCCATAACATTGACCTCTCTTTATTCATAACTCTAATGTGATATATCCATCATATAATATGTATTTTACTTAATTAATTTTCGGTCCTATACTATTGTAACATATAAAAAGATTTAGGTAGGATGGAGAGAGTCTGCTGTGATTAGAGAGAAGATATGGACCCGGAATTTTATTGTTGTTTGTTTGAGTAGTTTTTTTATGTTTCTGACCTTTTACATTCTGGCGACTGCATTCCCGTTATACGTGAAGGAAAGCTTGCACGGGAATCAGCAGCAAATGGGGTTAGCCATTACCATCTATGTCCTCGGAGGTGTATTGATCCGTCCTTTTTCAGGACAATGGGTTGATAAATTCGGTAAAAAGAAAATGGCGGTTATTGGGCTGGTCTTATTTCTACTCGCCTGTATAGGATACTTCGGAGCTAATGGAATTGTATTGTTTCTGGTGATTCGTTTCATTCACGGTATGAGTTATGCGGTTGCCTCGACAGCGACAAGTACAATAGCTTCCACGTTAATCCCTTTCTCACGCCAAGGAGAAGGTATCGGTTATTTCAGTATGTTTATGAGCATTGCGATGGTCATTGGACCAGCTTTGGGTCTTTTTCTATGGAAAGATGAGAACATTCATGTATTACTGTTAGGTGTATGTGTGATTGCTGCGCTTTCGCTGTTATTCACATTAGGCGTTCGTATGCCCAAAGAAGAGAAGGATACGGTTAAAGAAGCCGTTAAGGAACCTGTGAAGATGCGAAAGGGTCTTCGCTGGAGTGACGTCATTGAACCCAAAGCACTGCCCATCTCGCTTGTCGGATTTACGCTTGCGTTCTCCTATAGTTCTTTATCTGGTTTTATCGCTTCTTTTACAAAAGAAATTAACCAATCACAGCTTACCGGTTATTTTTTTGTGGCCTTTGCGATTATGATTGTGCTGTTTCGACCGCTAATCGGTAAAGTATTCGATAAATATAATGAACATATTCTCATTTATCCCGGAATTCTGATCTTCGCTGTAGGTCTGCTTAGCTTAAGTCAAGCTAAATCCGGATTCATGTTGATGTTCTCAGGCATCATTATGGGGGTTGGGTATGGCGCACTTATGCCATGCTTTCAGACGCTTGCACTTAAATTAGCCGATAAAGAACGTAGAGGAAGCGCCAATGGAACCTTTTTCTTGTTATTTGATTTGGGGTATGGAGCGGGTTCTTATATTATGGGTGTAGTTGCTTCTTATACAGATTACCGTATGATGTACGAAGTTGCAGGGTTCGTGACGCTTATCTCAGTTGCTGTATACTATTTGCTTCATCACCTACCTCAATCTAAGCTTCGCGTTCAAAAATCTAAAGCTGACGTTGCATAAATGTATACGTTCAGCTGTATGATATAATTGTTGAAAAAAAGGCATGGGGAGAACAATATGACTACAATCATTGATAAAATCGCCTGGATTCATATCGAGAATGGGCAAGTCTTATGTGCGCGTTCCAAAGGGAAAGATATGTATTATTTACCGGGAGGAAAAAGAGAAGCCGGAGAAACAGACGAAGAGACGCTCGTGCGCGAAATCGAGGAAGAGATTTCTGTTCAGATCAAGACAGAGACTGTTTCTTATTTTGGAACGTTTGAGGCAGAAGCTCATGGGAAAGCAGAGGGTGTTACAGTCAAAATGACCTGTTATATTGCGGATTATGAAGGGACATTAATGCCAGCGTCCGAAATCGAGGAATTATCTTGGTTAAGCTATAAGGATCGGGATCGCGTGTCTGTTGTTACCCGAATTATTTTTGATCAATTGCATGAGAAGAATTTGCTCTCATAATCAACCATATACAGCATTTGAAGTCCGTTTTAAGCCAGCAAGTTGGCTTGGGACGGTCTTTTTATTTCTATGAGCCAAAGGTCATTGTTGGGCGATAGCAACGTTTCTTCTCATTAAGGACAGATGTCCTTTTTTAACCCCCCGAAATGCTATTTAATATGGAAGAGATCGAAGTTGAGGAGAGAGAGAAATGAGAGGAATTATATTTGCATTTTTAGCGGGGGCTTGTATTACGCTACAGGGCGTGTCAAATGCTCGAATTAGTCAAGATATCGGGACTTGGCAGGCGGCTACAATTACACAATTAACAGGGTTCATCATGTCCTTTCTCATTCTTTTGTTCGTTAGAGATGGGAAAAGGGGAGGCTTTAAGCAAGTAAAACCCTTATATTTGATCGGTGGCGCTTTTGCGGCTGTCATTATTTTCAGTGAAGTAACGGCCATTCAGCAAATTGGTGTTACGTTTACGATATCCTCATTGTTGATTGCTCAGCTATGTCTGACGTTCTTAATTGATATTAAAGGCTGGTTTGGAATGGAAAAGAGAAAAATGAGACTGCCGCAGTTCATCGGCATCGGGTTGATGATCGCTGGCGTAGTGATACTGAAATTCTAATGGCCTTGCGTAAAGTCGATAAATGGAGGAGTTAAGTTATGATTATTGGTTTGATATTAGCGCTTATCGCGGGATCACTAGTGAGTCTGCAAAATATATTTAATACAAAAGTTAATGAAAAGGTTGGATCTTGGGCCACGACAACTTTAGTGTTAGGGATGGGATTCCTAGCTTCATTTATCATGAGTCTTATCGTTGAAGGAAACCGTATATTTACTTTGAGAAATATGGAGCCTTGGTATTGGATCAGTGGTTTGATCGGGGTTGGGGTAGTAATATGCCTTGTGCAAGGTACTAAGCGGTTGGGCCCTACGTATGCGATTTCGATCGTATTAATCTCTCAGCTTGGGTTTGCGCTGCTCTGGGATTCACTAGGCTGGTTAGGGCTTGAAAAGGTTCCTTTTACTTGGAAGCAGTTGGTCGGAGTGATTGTTATTGTTGGAGGCATTCTCGTGTTTAAGCTAGGTGGTGAACGGGAGACGCAGAAGGCGGTTTAGCCTTCCCCTCAGTCGCATGTCTGTCAAAATAGAAGTGATGGCAGTCACACGATGATGGAAGAAAAGCAAATTATACTTTGGGAAAGTAATAGCTCAATTATAAATAAGGAGTAGATCATCCTATGTTCATACAATTGAACTCCCAAACTATTGAAAAGTTAGAAAAAAGCCTTGGTGAACGACCAGGATATTTTAAATTATTCTTCGATACAGAGGGCTGTGGTTGTAATGGCGTGATCGTAATTCAGCTCATTAGTGAACCTCATGCTACAGATATTGAAGTTCAGAAAGAACCTTTTACTTTTTTTGTTGACCGGCAACAGGAGTCTTTATTTGATGAACAGATGCGACTTGAAGCAGATGAGAATTACCCGTCATTCCGATTAAGTAGTGATTCGAGTCTGTTAGGAAGTAATATTCGTGTAAAAGATATTCGTTAGGCAGGTTGGAGCAGTTAAATGTAGAGTGTGTAGAATGGCTGATGAAGCGATTCTACACACTTTTTTTATTTTTTTCGAGCATTAATATTGTAGACTATGTCACGACGTGATATAGTCACGTTAAGACATATTTAAATGCGACGTATAAATAAAGGGAGCTGGGCATGTTGAACCCTGAGAAAGTATTGAAGAAATACGTACCCATGACTGAAACAGCATTCTATATTCTTTTATCCTTAGATGAACCACGTCATGGATATGGAATAGTGAAGCATGTGGAGAAAATCACGAAAGCACGTCTTTTGTTAGGTTCAGGTACAGTTTATGGCACGTTAACGAAGATGCAAAAAGATGGGATGATTACTGTTTTTGCTGATGAAGAGAGAAAAACAGTTTACGAAAGAACAGACATAGGGATGCTAATTCTTGCTACGGAGATTAATAGGCTTAAAGAGCTACATGAGAATGCTACAAAATATGGAGGTGACATAGATGATTATCAAAATATTTAGACCCCTTTGGAGTTATGATGTTCAGAAAACTGAAGAATGGTTAGCTTCTATGGCCCAAAAAGGCTACGAACTTATCCGAATCAACCGTTTAACTAGATATTTTTACTTTCAGCAGGGCGAACCGAAAGCAGCAAACTATCGAATCGTATTCGATAAAGTTCCCAACCAATCCCTCTCTAAGGGTCTATTAAATTTCGGATGGACGAAGGTGTTACAGAGCGGCAAATGGGTTGTGACGATGAATCGGCTGCCTTTAGAACAGATTAGAGCTCTCCCTGATCGAGAGGGAATCGTAAAGCATAACAAGAAGATCATGTATATTTTTATGGGGATATTGATTTATTTAATGGTTGCATTACTCAATGTAATTTTAATAAGTACGATAGCATTGAGTGTTTCCAAGTCTGGTCATTTTAATGTCTTCAACGGACCTTTTGGTTTTATTCCCGCTACTGCATTAGGGCTTAGCATTATCTTATGCATTTTCACCGTATATTCGCTGATCACATTAAACAAGACGAACCAAAGATTAACAGGGGAATTCATACAACCAAACAAGCAAAATGGTCAGGGGACATCCCCTCTGAAAGACAGGCTAAGTAAGAATGAAGAGAAGCGTTTGAAAAGTTCAGGTCAACTTGTTTTGAAGTGGAAGATTGGATGGATGTATTCGCCGGATCGGCTTGAAGAGTGGCTAGAGGGAATGGAAGAAAAGGGATATAATCTGTACAGCGTTGGCAAAACAGGAACTGCCTTTTATTTTAAAAAAGGGAAGCCTCGTAAGATGTGTTATTGTGCGGACTTACAAAATACTGCTGATACCAATTACTTCAACATTCATACGGATTCTGGCTGGATATGTCTGTATCATTCGAGTTCATGGAGTCAGAAATGGGTTTTATGGGGCCAAGAATATATAGCAGGTAAAGCCAAACCGCAAATATACAGCGATAAGTTAAATCAGTTGAAACTAGCTAGACGTATAGCTTTAACGTATTCTGCTATGTTCTTACCCCTCACTATTTTATATATGTATATCATTGGTTTAAATGTAAGATTATCGACTTATTCTAACCTGGATCGATTGCAGATCATAAATATGATCTTGTACGCCATCTTAATTCTAATGTTTGGATCATATGTTAGTCGGACTTGGCTATATTACAACCGACTTCGTAAACATCATCAATAATATCGTGGAGGTGTATGATGCAACAGAACATTTATGACAACCCTGAGTTTTTCCAAATGTATAAGAACTTAAGGGAGTCAAGAATTACATACAATGACTTTATTGAACAACCTGCAATAAGAGGGTTACTTCCAGACCTACAGGATTTAAATGTTCTCGATCTGGGTTGTGGTTTTGGTGAAATGGCAAACTATATGATTGATAACAATGCTTCACAGGTAACAGGTGTAGATATATCAGAGAAGATGTTAGCTATGGCAAGGAAACGACCTGAGATCCGTTATATACAGGGCTCAATGGAAGAAATCGAATTTAATCGAAATGAATTTGATTTGGTTGTAAGTTCGTTAGCTTTTCATTATGTCGAGGATTATAAAACACTCATTAGTAGGATTTCAGAATGGATTAAACCCAATGGTTACTTGGTATTCTCAACAGAGCATCCTGTTGTTTTATCAAATAAGATTCAAAGTGGGTGGGTTAAAGATTCCGATCAAAATATCCTACATTGGCCCATTGATAATTATGGAGAAGAAGGTCTCAGATCACAGTTTTGGGGAATCGATGGTGTCATAAAATATCATAGAAAACTTTCAACATTACTTAATACTTTGATCCAAAATGGACTGACTATTGAAGGAATTGTTGAACCTGAATCCAGCCTTGAGGGTCTTGAGAAGATGCCCAAATTAATAAATGAAAGAAGGAGACCTTCATTTTTAATAATTAAGGCTAGAAAAACAGTTATACGTGGACAGTAATTTTCAGTTATGAATGAACTTTACCAGCCGATGAAGGACGATTACTTTATACTTATGTATACAGCATCTGTAAGGAAAATAAGGGGAGTGTTTGTATGCATGAAATACCTCATGAGGATTATTATAAAGTGAAGCCACTACTTCAAGGCGAGCATATCCATCCCGAAACTCTCTCTGTGATTGAAGGCAATAATCCTGGTTGGATCTTTGTCGATCACCTTACAGCACCAAAGAGTGCGTTAGTATGGAGTCAGGGGATTGAAGGGTTTTATCTTATCGGTGATCACACCAATCAAGCCTTTATCCATGCACTGGACAGTTATGTAACAGATCATATTGTACCTAGAATGAAGGAACTCGGGATGGAACATTTCGAAGTTTCTGGTCAACATGATGAATGGAATCTGGAATTGATGTTTCCTTCTAGGAAGCTATATCCGTTTGAACAGATAGTGTTCAAGTTACTTCACAAGCCGCCTACGACGCAGACTAATGGGACTAGAACTATAAATCTTAAAATGCTGGATTGGGAGAACTCAGATCTAAAGAATATAGAATTTGTACATGAAAATATTGATTTATTCTGGTCATCGAAAGAAGACTTTGCTGAAAAAGGCTACGGATATGCTGCAGTTGAGGGATCTGAAATTATGGGGGTGTGTTATTCTAGTTTTGTTACACAGGATACACACGCAATCGGAATTGAAACCCTTCCTAAATATCAGAAACAAGGAGTGGGGACACATTTAGCGACGCTAGTAGTTGAAGATGTGCTTGCCAATGGCTTTATTCCTTACTGGGATTGTTCACTAGATAATGAAGCTTCGAAAAAATCGTCACTACGGCTAGGGTTTCAGCAGATACATCAATATAAGTGTGGTGCTTTTGCAATATAATCCTTTTAGAGACGTCTATTCCATGGAGTAGACGTTTTTATTATATTTACCGTGGAGTTGTAAATACTATAATATGAATTGTAATTTGGTATAACTCTATAATTATGAGAGAATGATCATCGGAACGAATGGAACGATTGAATATATTATAAGGTTAGGATGATCATCCATGAAAATTTTTCTTGTCGAGGACGATAGAACGATAGCATCAGGGCTTGAATATTCATTACAGCAGGATCATTTTGAAACCCTTCTATGTTATGACGCCAGCTCAGCCAAAGCGGTGTTATCTGAGCAGTTATCAGAGCTCACCTTATGCATCTTTGATCTCTCACTGCCGGATGGCAGCGGTTATGAATTGTGCAAGATCGTGAAAGCGCAAAGTGATATACCGGTAATTTTTTTAACGGCGATTGATGATGAGGTCAACGTGGTGATGGGACTCGATATGGGGGCAGATGATTACATAACTAAGCCTTTTCGGATTCGGGAGCTGCTATCGCGGATTAAATCCGTCTTAAGGAGATATAACAAGCAGGCTCAGACCCAATCCAATATCGAATTAGAGAATATACGGATTAACACGCTTGAAGGAAAGGTTTATAAGAACGGCAATGAAGTGCTATTGACCGCATTAGAATATCGATTATTACTGATCTTTGCTAACCATGTTGGTCAGGTTCTCTCAAGAAATCAATTGTTAGAACGGATTTGGGATGTGGCAGGTGAATTCGTGAACGACAATACATTATCGGTTTACATAAAAAGACTTAGGGAAAAGTTAGAAGATAACCCCCAAGAACCCACACTGATCAAAACAGTTCGAGGGTTGGGTTACAAGGTAGGTGATTAGGATGCTTCGTAATAGAGAATTTAGATGGTTATTGTTTACGATGTGCTTGATCAGTCTTGTGGCTACAGCGGTGGCGACATTTATATCGTTAGAGGCGGTAGGGCTCACAGCTGGGACTTCAGCTTTGCTTATAGCTTGCAGTGTATTGTTTACCCGCTGGAGATATGGTGAAATTGAAAAACTCTCAGGGTATCTACGCCAAATCAGTAGTGGGAATTATTCGCTCGATGTTCGTGATAATCAGGAAGGTGAGCTTAGTATCCTGAAGAATGACATTTATAAAGTGACGCTGATGTTATCCGAGCAGAGTGCGCAATTACAAGAAGATAAAATGAAGCTCACCAATGCGATTTCGGATATCTCTCATCAGCTCAAAACCCCGCTTACTTCCATGACTGTGATGGCAGATTTATTAAGTGATCCTGAGCTGCACACTGAGAAGAGAATGGAGTTTACCCGGAAAATTACGATCCAGCTCGAACGAATTGGCTGGCTAGTCTCCTCTTTATTAAAGTTCTCCAAGATCGATGCAGGAACCATTCATTTTAAAAAAGATCTTGTTCTGGTGAACAAGCTAGTTCAAAAATCTTTGGAGCCCATGTTAATTCCAATGGATATTAAAGAACAACGGATCTTGATTGATGGAGAAGATAGTACCACATTTGCCGGTGATCTCAATTGGACAACTGAGGCGATCATTAATATTCTGAAAAACTGTGTAGAGCACACACCTGCTGGGGGAGAAATTTCGATTTCTTTTGCAGAAAATGCACTGTTTACGGAAATTATCATTACAGATAACGGCAAAGGAATCCCAAAGGCAGAGCTCCCCTATATCTTCAAACGATTCTATAAAGGTAAGAATGCAAGCGAAGATAGTGTAGGGATTGGACTTGCCTTGGCACAAAGCATTATCACAGGACAAAACGGAACGATCGATGTGAAGAGTGAAGTGGGAAAGGGTACACAATTTCAGATCAAATTTTATAAGCAAGTCATTTAGCACTTGTAGCTTAGTGACTAGAATGTCACTTTTGAGTCACTGGATAGTCATTGTAGACAGATATACTGATCTCATCAACAAATGGAGGTCTAACAATGGACATTTTAAAGATTGAACATCTGTCTAAAACATATGGTAAAGGCGAAACAGCGGTAAAGGCACTGGATGATGTATCTTTTTCGATTAAAAAAGGGGAATTCGTAGCGATTATCGGGCCATCTGGCTCCGGGAAATCGACCATTCTGCACTTATTAGGCGGAGTGGATAGACCGACAAGCGGCAAAGTATTCGTAGATAACACGGATATTTATGAATTGAATGAAACACAGCTGGCGATCTTTAGACGCAGACAAATTGGGCTGATTTATCAATTCTATAATCTAATACCGGTCCTAACGGTCGAAGAGAACATCACACTTCCTTTACTCCTTGATCAGCACAAGGTAGATAAGAAACAATTTGCGGATACTGTAAAGGCGTTAAATCTGGAGAATCGCTTAAACCATCTCCCGAATCAGCTCTCAGGCGGGCAACAACAGCGGGTCTCTATTGGTAGAGCGTTAATTAGTAATCCCGCAATCATGCTGGCGGATGAGCCAACCGGTAATCTGGATAGTAAGAACAGTGGTGAAATTATAGATTTATTAAAAATGTTTAATAAAACCTATAATCAAACACTGATTGTCATTACTCATGATGAACGGATTGCATTACAAGCGGATAGAGTGATTACCATTGAAGATGGAAGGATCGCCAAAGATGAGGTGATTCGTCCGTGAATATCGTAAATAAATTAACGCTTAGACATTTGAAGCAAAATAAACGAAGAACATTGGTTACTATCATTGGAGTCATCATTTCTGTGGCTATGGTGACGGCTGTGGCAACGCTTGGTTTTTCATTTATGGAATTAATGAGGCAGCAGAGTATCTCAACAAATGGAGAATGGCATGTCCAATATAGAAATGTTACTAAAGCTCAGCTTAAAGCGATAGAAGCGGATGATGCAACGAAAACACTTGTCATCTCAAATGATCGTGGCTATGCCCCTTTAGAGGGGGGACAGAATGAGAACAAGCCCTATTGGTATATTAAGGAATATAATTTAGCTGGTTTTAAACAATTTCCGATTGAACTTCTGGATGGAAGACTCCCGAAGACTAACTATGAAGTAGTCATTTCTGAGGAAATTGCAAAAAACGCTAAAGTAACATACAAGATTGGTGAAACTTTAACTCTCGATGTCGGAGAGCGAGTCACTAGGGATGTTAAAAATAGTGGGCAGCCCTTATCTCAGAACGAACGATTACGGACTGAAGAGGATACCCTGAATGAAGAGATCATTCATAAAAAACCAATGAACTACACGATTGTGGGAGTGATAAAGCGCCCTACTTGGGAACCAACATGGTCCCCGGGTTATACTGCTCTAAGTTATGTGGATGAAAGCTTGATTGGAGCAGCTGAAAAAACCACAGCGACGGTTGTATTAAATAAGGTGGATAGCTCCATATACAAGCATGCAGAGGAATTGGCACAAGAAAACAATATCGAGTCAATCTCTTATAATAATAGTTTGCTCCGCTATTATGGTGTGACGAATAACGATGGCTTACGTAATACACTTCTTTCATTGTCAGTCATCGTTATGACTGTGATTATCATTGGTTCCGTTTCTTTAATCTATAATGCTTTCGCAATTTCTGTCTCGGAACGTGCACGCCATTTAGGAATGCTCTCCAGCGTAGGTGCTACAAAGAGGCAGAAGCAGAATTCAGTGTTTTTTGAAGGGATGATCATCGGTTTAATTAGTATACCTATTGGGATCCTTTGCGGAATTACAGGAATCGGGATCACTTTTATGTTTATCAATTCGATGATTCAAGATGTACTAGGGATAACTGAAAAATTAACATTGGTTGTTACACCTCTGTCCCTATTCACCGCTTGTGTAGTTTCGATACTGACGATTTTTATATCCACCTATCTTCCAGCCAGAAAAGCTTCCAAGATTTCGGCGATTGATGCAATCAGACAAACAACCGATGTTAAGCTCTCTGGTAAAGCGGTGAAAACTTCCAAGTTCGTTCGCAATTTGTTTGGAATTGAAGCAGAAATTGGTTTGAAGAATTTAAAGCGAAATAAACGCAGGTACCAAGCAACCGTGTTCTCACTTGTCATTAGTATTGTTCTGTTTTTATCCGTATCTTCGTTCACTACTAATATGAGAAAGTCGGTAGAACTCTCACAGGATGGTTTGAACTACGATATCCAAGTTTATATGGGGACTGAGGACACTCAAAAAGTAGCTCGGCTGACGAAATCGATATCTGCCTTACCTAATATAACGGAATATAATGTGGTCAGGGAACTAAGCTTGAGTTCATGGATTGATGAAAAAGATATGGCAAAAGAATTGCAAGAGATCGTGGAGAAGGATAGCAGTATTTTAAAGAATGGGAAATATCCTTACTACATTCAGATCCATGCCCTAAATGAACAGAGTTTGAGAACCTATGCAGAATCCGTCGGTGTAAGTTATGAACAATTAACGGATCTCAATCAGATGTCAGCTATTGTGAATGATACCGTCACCTTTGAGGATGAAAACGCCAAAAAAATTATTGAGACCAAAGCTCTTCATTCGGAAATAGGTCAGAAGCTTGATTTAATTTATACGGATTGGAACACAGAGAAAGAGACGAAATTACCACCAGTAGAAATCGTCGCATTAACTGATAAACGCCCTATGGGTGTTCATTCAGCACAAGTTGGTGGATTAAACATCATTGTCTCTGACCAAGTCTTCGATCAATTAACAAATGATACGATGAGTAACGATATACAAAGCCGACTAAACCTGAACAGCTCTGATCCATTAGCGACACAACAAGCCATTGAAGAGATGAAAGAGCGGAATGTCTATGTTCAAAATGTGTTTCAAAATAGACAAAATAGTGAGCAGATGATCATGTTAATGTCTATTTTCACTTATGGTTTTATTGCTTTAATTACTTTAATATCGATTGCGAATATTTTTAATACGATATCAACTAGCATATCCCTTCGTAAAAGAGAGTTTGCGATGCTGAAGTCTGTGGGGATGACGCCAAATGGTTTTAATAAAATGATTAATTACGAAAGTGTTTTTTATGGAATTAAGTCACTACTTTATGGGCTTCCGATTAGTATAGTTATTATGTACCTGATCTATAGATCAATGATGAGTAGCTTCTCTTATGGATTCACACTTCCGTGGATGAGTATCTTGTATGTCATAGTCGCTGTATTTATCATCGTTAGCTCAGCTATGCTGTACTCCAGTTCAAAAGTGAAGAAGGAAAATATTATTGATGCTTTAAAACAGGAGAATATATAAGGATTAGCCGCGATAATCGCGGCTTATTTGACTTTTCTGAAGGTTTATATTTTTTGGGGGTGTTTTGTGTTATATATGACACGAACGGTATGTTATTACATATAAATCCCTATGATATAATGTATTCAATTGAAATTAACAGATTATAACTTTAGAGGCAGGTGTCAACGCTTGAGAACGGTCGTCGTGATTGGCGGGGGAATTACTGGATTGTCTACCGCTTACTATCTACAGAAATCTATACAGCATAATAAGTTGGATGTAAAAATCATTTTGGTTGAAGCCAGCGATAGACTGGGCGGCAAAATCAGAACACTTCAGCATGATGACTTCATCATGGAGTCTGGTGCTGATTCAATTGTCACTCGCAAGACAAATGTAGCACCATTGATTGAAGAATTAGGCATTCAGGATGAGGTTGTATATAACGCGACAGGAATATCATACATCTACACAGAAGGTAAGCTTAAGCAAATTCCTAAAGATACAGTCTTTGGCATCCCTCTCAGTATTGAATCGCTTGCTACTACAGATTTGATCTCTGCTGAAGGTAAAGTTGAAGCACTTAAAGATTTCTATACTCCGAATGATCGTTTTACGAAAAACGATTCTGTAGGTGACTTTCTGGAAGCTTTCTTTGGAAAAGAACTTGTCGAGAAGCAAATATCACCTGTCCTATCAGGTGTATATTCCGGGAAATTGAGCGAACTTACCATTGCCTCGACCCTTCCTTATTTGATTGATTATAAAAATGAATATGGAAGTATTATTCAGGGATTGTCCGCGAATAAGGCTAAATTCCAGGGGAACGGCGATAAGAAGTTTATGTCTTTTAAGGGTGGCGTATCTGCTCTGATTGATGCCATGGAAGAACAGCTGTCCGATGTTGAGATCATCAAAGGGATTCGGGCAGAGCGCATTGCAAAGGATGGAGAACGGTACCGGGTAACACTGGCAGATGGACGAATCTTAGAGAGCGATTTTGCCGTACTAGGAACGATGCATTCTACTGCACAAGCATTACTTCAAGACGAAGCGCTGAATGAAGATTTCAAACAGTTGTTTAACAGCTCTATGATTAGTGTGTATATAGGATTTGATATCCCTGACAGTCAACTGCCAGCGAACGGTACAGGGTTTATAACAGCCAACAGTGACGATGTTCTTTGTAATGCTTGTACGTGGACAAGTCGCAAGTGGGAGCACACGTCTGGTCAACAACGTCTGCTTGTCAGACTCTTTTATAAAAGCTCAGGACCGCATTATGAGTCCTTGATTAAGCTTTCAGAAGAGGAATTATTAAAGGTGGCGTTGAATGATATACAGACCAGTCTTGGAATTACTGGACATCCAGTTACCCACGATGTGACCAAATGGCATGATGTTATGCCAAATTACCACAAACGCCATCACGAGATTGTAGTATCCTTAGAGAAGAAGATTGCAGATCATTATCCGAATGTAATCCTTGCTGGATGTTCTTATTATGGTGTGGGTATTCCTGATTGTATTGCAAATGGAGAGAAGACAGCGGAACGCATTTTGGAACAAGTAATTACACATTAAACAAAGGAGGGCGGACAATAGTGAGAAAATTAGCGATAAGCTCTATGCAAAGTCTAGACTATAAACAACGGCGGTTGTTTGTATAGAGCGAATAAAAATTGATTTACCGCCAGTGCACTGTGCAGGGTTGTTTTTAGAATAGACTTTGCTACCTTCAAACTCAAAAAAAGTTTAAGGAGCAGAGCGACTATGAAATATGTAAATGCAGATACGATTTTTCCAAAAGAATTATTAGAGGAAATTCAGAAATATATTAACGGTGGTTTGGTGTATATCCCTAAGCCTGAAGAAGCACATGTAAAATGGGGCGAGAAGTCAGGGAGCAGAAAATACTTAAGATCTAGAAATATTGAGATTTGTTTAAGGTTTGCCGTTGGAGCAACGGTTGACCAGCTTTCAGATGAATACTGCCTATCAAGGGACAGTATTAAGAAGATTGTTTACACAAAAAAATAGCTATAATCCCAAAAAGCCACGTTAGAGGAAGCTCTGACGTGGCTTTTTGTATTATAATTGACAGTATGTTCATTAACTACGAGGTGGAAGATACATGGCAGACAAAACATACTTAGATTTACGGATAAGAAAGACAAGAAAAGCAATCCGGAATGCTTTTATAGATTTATTAGCAGAGAAAGAACTGAATAAGATCTCGATCAACGCTATTACGCTAAAGGCTGAAATCAATCGAGCCACATTTTATTTACATTACAAAGATATTAATGATTTGATTGATAGTATCTTGGATGATTTATTAGCAGATTTGAAGAAAATACTCATTGATAAATTTGAAGAATCCTATAAACCAGGGGATGAACTTACCTCGCTGATTTTATTGCTTGAGCATATTGCAGAGAATTCTCATATGTATAAGGTGTTGCTTGTAACCAAAAATATTCCTTATTTCACACCGAAATTGATGGATCTGTTATATGAATTGATATTAACAACAACAGAACAACAATCGATTCAAAAAACAGAGGATTTCTTAACCGTCGATACTCCATCTGATATTGCAGCTTGGTATGGAACATCGGCTATCATTGGTACAATTTCCATGTGGCTAGGCAATGATATGCCTTATACACCTAAATATTTAGCAGAACGAATCATACAGTTAAATCCATTTATACCTGCAAATAATAAAAAGATATAGTGAATTGTTTCACTATTTAAATTTTAATTAACACATATTTATCAACTGTTGCTTTATTAACGCTTTCAGTATTATTGTAGATTGCTTAGCTCCTTAATAACTACTACCATGAAAGTAATAGATAGTAATAAGGAGTGTTAATGAATGATGAAAGTCGGCATTTATCACGGTCAAAATTGTGTGGGGATAGAAGAGCGTCCGATGCCTCAAGTAGGAGCAAAAGATGCATTGGTTCGGATTTTAGCTGGTGGAATTTGTGGTACAGATATCAATATAGTAAAAGCAGGCTCAGAAATGGGTATCCGTTTCGGCTCAGAGTTTGGACATGAAATGTTTGGTGAAATCGTCGAATTAGGTTCTGATGCGGAAACCGATTTGGCAGTTGGCATGCGTGTAGGTGTGAATCCAATTACTGCAAAACGTGCAGGTCGTCGTTATTCGTTGGAGGTAGGAGCCTTTTCACAATATGTCTTAATTGAAGATGCAGCACTTAATTATAACCTTTATGAATTTGATGATTCCGTTTCGGCAACAGAGGCCGTATTAATGGAACCCATGAGCGTAGGCTTCCATGGCGCTTTTAGCGTACTGCCCAAACATGGAGACAAAATCGTAGTTCTTGGTGCTGGTCCTATTGGCTTATCTGCAGCTGCAGGATTAATTGGTGAAGGCATTAAAGATGTTTGCGTAGTGGATATTGACAACTGGCGTTTGGATAAAGCAAAAGAATTAGGCGCATTAACAGTTAATACGTCGACTGAAACATTAGCAGAGGGTTTAATCAAACACTTCGGCGAATTGAACGTATACGGTGTGAATGTACCCAATGTAGATGCTTTTGTGGACGCAGCGGGCGCTCCAATCTTATTTGAACAAGTGATGCAGATTGTAAAGCCACAAGCAAGAATAGCAATCATTGCCGTTTATAAAAATGAAGTACCTATAAGCCTTGCTCAAGTGATGAGTAAAGAAGTTAACATAGTTGGAGCTAGTGGATACACACATGAAGATATTGTAAAGGTAATTGAACATATAAACGACAAGAAAACGAATATCTCTACAATGGTGACACAGACTTATAAATTAGAGGATATTCAAGCCGCCTTCGATAAAGCCATTGCAGCAAAAGAAACGATCAAGGTTATTGTAGATCTAACTTAATCATCAGGTAATTATATTGGAGTTCATTTGAGTGTAAAACTCAGGTGAACTCTTTTTATTTTAGAAGAATAATGACGTTATATAAAATTTAATTCTAATTGAACATGGCATATTACAAGTGTGTGGTCGTAATTATACTGAGTATAGAAGTGAAATTAGAGAAAAAACGTGGAGGTATGATGGAAATTAATCTTGTTCCAGTAACGTTTGAAGATAAAGAGGTATTGACTAATCTATATCAATTTTACAATTATGATTTCAGTTTATTTACAGATCAAGATGTGAACGGGCATGGGGAATTCGAGGTGAATATTGATTATTTTTGGGAAGGGGATCATCGATGGAATCCATATTTGATTGAGGTTTCAGGAAACGTAGCTGGATTTGTGGTTGTTCTTTTTGAAAACTTAGATACAGACCCAGATCCAACTCATGTGATCTATGACTTTATGATTTTGCAGAAATACAGGAGAAATGGAATAGGTACTGCTGCCGCAATAAAAACACTTGATCTATTTAAAGAAGCTAAATGGAAACTAGCTCAAATGGAAAATAATAAATCTGCCATAGCATTCTGGCGAAAAGTTCTTCAGGATTATACAAAAGACAACTATACAGAACGTTATTCTAGTGATCTCCAAAAATATATTCAAGCATTCGATAGAAGGGGAAGAACGAAATGAATATCACCGTAACATTAACTGACAGCACAACGAAGTTTATGATTAACAATCTCTACCCACTATACTTACACGATCTATCAGAGATATGGGGGAATCTTCCTAATCAATACGGTGTATACGAGGATGATGAAACACAGACGCTGAATGAACAGAATAAAGTCTTCGACATATGGTGGGAGAAGCCGGGGATTTTATATCCTTATTTAATAAAAGAGGATGGAATTCCTGCTGGCTTTGCATTAGTAGCGACACCACCTCATACACCACCAGGTTGTGAATTTTATTTAAACGAATTCTTTATCCTGCGGCCCTTCCGAGGTAAGGGAATCGCTGAACGTGCGGCTAAGGAGGTATTTAATCTTCATATTGGAAAATGGGAGCTACAAACCAATCCCACAGCTACTAATAGGAGAGCCCAGCATTTTTGGAGAAAGACACTAAAAGAATATACTGGTAATAGCTTTCAAGAAGAATGTAAGAAGTCTTTTGATGATGAATTAAAGATGATTTTTAATTTTTGTAATGGATAAAGCTAATCAAAACAAATGCTTTGATGGAGAAAAGTAGTTCAATACCTCACTACAGGGAGGAAACGCCGGAGATTGGGAGCGTTTCTAGAGAAAAGGGTTGATCGAAGTTCACTCCGGAGCAGTCCCTTGAAACCATTGTTGGCAAGTAGAGGTGTACCGGTGTTAACCGTTAAATATTTAAGTGAGAACATTTCTGTTTGTTGTACAGAATAGTTCTAATTTAGGGTGGTACCGCGGCTCCTCGTCCCTTTTCGGACGAGGGGTCTTTTTGTGTCCATTTAGAAGAAATATTTGTATCCCTGCAAGGCTCGGTAGCTCAGTTGGTAGAGCATAGGACTGAAAATCCTAGTGTCGGCGGTTCGACCCCGTCCCGAGCCATCTTAATTTTAATAGCAAGCTTTCTATAAAAACAGCCTGTCCGACCATTATGGTTAGACAGGTTGTTTGTTATTTCATCTTAATTTGAAAAGTTTAAGGAGTAGATTAATTATGAAATATGTAAATGCAGATACAGTCTTCCCTAAAGAGTTACTACAAGAAATACAGAAATATATAAACGGTGGTATGGTCTACGTTCCAAAGCCTGAAGAATTACATGTAAAATGGGGTGAGAAGTCAGGGAGTAGAAAATATTTGGAATCAAGAAATATTGAGATCTGCCTGAGGTTTGCTGCTGGTGCAACCGTCGACCAGCTCTCAGGTGAATACTGTCTTTCTAAAGATAGTATTAAGAAAATTGTTTATACTAAAAAATAGCCGGTCAACCTTAGGGTTGACCGGCTATTACATTTATTTGAAGCGTTAACTCGCAAATATATGCTTACCAATTTTTAAGTTCTGAGGACGAGTCCAGATCCATGCGCTAGTAGCTGTATCTGGATTGAAATAATAGATCGAATTGTTTGTTGGGTCCCAACCTCGGACAGCATCAAGAGCAGCTAAATAGGCAGTCCGGTTTGGAGTAAGCCAGTATTGACCGTCAGATACGGCTGTAAATGCGCCTTTTTGAAATACAACGTCTTTAATATTGTCTGGGAATTGACTAGATTGTATGCGATTCATAACTACAGCGCCAACTGCGACTTGACCTTTATAAGGCTCACCGCGAGATTCACTATAAATGACTTTCGCCAGAATATCCATTTCCTCAATACTAAGCGTGTATTTTTTTAGAGCATTCCAAGTTTTTGTACCAGTAACTCCATCGGCATTTAATCCGTAGGCCTTTTGGAATTTAGCAACGGCAGCTTTCGTTTGTGATCCATATACACCATCTAAAGGCTGAGTATAGAAATTCAGAGTTTTTAATCGATACTGAAGATCCCACACATCTCCAGAAGAACTCCCTACGGTTAATACAGGTGCAGCACTAGCAGAACCGATCATAGTAGCCATACTTACCAGACCCAAAAGAAGCAACAAAGTGAATATTTTAGTCTTCATTGTAGTAGCCTCCTTTCAGAAAACATTATAAATAACCTTCAATAACTGAGACAACACTCATTTATTGGTAATCTAATAATCCATTTTACATTTTCGAAAATACTTCATTAGGTTTGTGATCTTATGAAATGGGTAAATGAATAATCAGAGGCACATCAACATCGGAGGTTTTATATATGAAAAAGCAATTATATCTATTCATAATCGCAGCTGCACTCACTTTAAGCGCATGTGGTAATGATAATAGCTATGGCAATAAGATAATGGAAGATACCTCACATTCCAGTTCAAGCGTCGTACCTGAAAATTTGAAAGTGGCAGAGAATCCTACTTTTAAAATAGGAAGTAAAGCGATTATCCAAGCAGAGCATATGGAAGGTATGAAAGGGGCAACAGCAACGATAGTTGGAGCTTTTGATACCACTGCGTATATCGTTTCTTATAGGCCCGCAACAGGTGGATTTCCAGTTACAAATCATAAGTGGATTATTCATGAGGAAATCAAAAAAGCAGCCGACAAACCCTATGAATCCGGCTCGGAAGTCATAATGGAAGCTGACCATATGAAAGATATGAAAGGTGCAACGGCTCAAATTAACGCAGCGGAACAAACTACGGTATATATGATTGATTACACACCTACTACGGGTGGAGATAAAGTGAAAAATCATAAATGGGTAACGGATGATGAGCTTTCAGCAATAAAGTAACCAATAGAAATATAAGCTCAAAAGTAATGAAAGATGATTAAGGTAGGAACTGTCATGGACTTTGTTAAAGTTCTAGGCTGCTCCTACCTTTTTGATTGCTTCTTTTATTGGTAGTGAAGTGTTAAAATATCTTTATAAAGCACTGCTATACAAAATATACCATTTTAATTGATGTTTTCTTAGAAGGTAGGAGCGTGATTGAAATGCCTAACTGGCAGGTGGAATTTGATGAAGAAATGCTTAAACAAGCTGCACAACAGATTCAAGTCGATTGGACAACGATTAAGTATATTGGTGGCTTTGAAAATGTTGTCTATAGCTTTCCAAAAGATGATCATGAATATATTTTACGTGTAACACATCATTCTCATCAGGAGCAGGAGATGGTCATCTCTGAACTTGACTTTATGGACCATCTTGCAAAGCATGGCGTGCAACTGGCTCCCCCCATTCCCTTTCAGGATGGCAGTTTGGTACAAACGTTAGTCAAAGATGAAGAAAGATTTATGATCTGTGTGATGGAGAAAGCACCAGGTGGTCATGTTAATGCTTCCGATCCCTATTGGGGAACGGAGCTTTTTGAGCAATGGGGTGAGGTAACAGGAAGAATGCATGCTTTAGCTCTGCAATATGAGCGTCCGGAGACTGTTCTGGCAAGACCACATCAGGGTAAGCTAGATTTTGACTTTGCTAACTTTGGTACTGTTGAACAGCAGCTTTTTGAAAAGTTGCTTCAAATAAATGATCGGATTAACCAGTTGCCGCGGAATCGAGAAGGCTATGGACTATGTCACCGTGATTTGCATCCGGGTAATTTCTTCGTGCATGAGGGGCAGATCACCGTGTTTGATTTTGATGATTGCGGATATGACTATATGGTGCATGATATTGCCATTGCCGTTTATTACTCGACTATCTTTGGGGATCGGCGAAAACCGGAGGTAGAGCAGAGTAGAACTTCTAGTCTTGCGGCAGCCATGCTGACCTCTTTTATGAAAGGGTATAATCGAAAGTATGCACTCGACAATAAATGGCTAGAAGAGCTCCCGCTCTTTATTGAGAAGCGCCGACTGGAATTAGTGCTTTTGTTATTTCAAGAGTTTTCGGAGACACAACATGAAGAGAATAGAGTGTGGCTTGCCCGCAATATTCACGATGCTCTAAATGACAAAGCTTGTTTAGAGCTTTAATGAGGGAGGTATCCGATATGACAACCCCCAAACATATTCTTTCCGCAGCTACCGTTGTATTCAATGATCAGGGAAACCAAAGAAGAATCGGGTATTGATATAGAGATTAATAAGTTCTGCGGAGTTTTTCAAAATGTTGATCGATCTATTTGTACTAACCTATTTCTAGGGAAAGCCATCGGCGGCGAACCTGCTACTAGTTCCGAGAGCTTAGAAGTTGGGTTTTTCTCGATAGAACAAGCATTGGAAATGGTCACATGGAAAAACCTCAGACTGCGGCTGGAGTATTGTCTAAATGATGATGCGCAGCCGTTTTACGTAGAATTACGGGGCACAGAAGTTGAAAAAATTATTATTACACATCTGAGTTAATGTTGGGAGCACAATGGACAAATGTTACGATCAACCATTCATACTTTTTTTATTTTATAACATTTTCACTTGATTACAGAACTTTTCATATGTTTACAGCGTCTTACTTATGAACGATAAATCGACGGTAAGGACTGAAACATTATGAAAGACAACACGAAGCTTTTCAGAAATAATATGAGGAGCCAGTCTTCTATACAATCTGTAGGCGGCAGGCGTTATGTGCCAGGAATTGATGGTCTAAGGGCTTTATCAGTACTCGCTGTAATCGCATATCATTTGAATCTGAATTGGGCTGAGGGTGGACTTCTCGGCGTTGGAATATTTTTTGTAATCTCCGGATATCTCATTACTGACCAAATCATTAGCCAGTGGGAGCGGCACCGAAGGCTGAACCTTGTAGACTTTTGGGTTCGTAGGGCGCGGAGGCTGTTGCCTGCGATGGCCGTTATGCTTTTTGTGGTTGCCATATGGCTTTTAATTATAGAACCATCAAGATTGTTTGGGCTCAAGGGTGACTTTATGTCTTCCTTATTTTATTTCAATAACTGGTGGCTAATATTTCATAATGTTTCCTATTTTGAAAGCTTTGGCCCACCATCTCCAATTGGACATTTATGGTCGCTTTCTATTGAAGGACAGTTTTATATTCTATGGCCAATAGTTCTCATCATCGTGATGAAAATCGCTCGTCGGCGAGGTAAGCTTATTGCATGGATTATGGCTTGCGCAGCAGTCTCTGCTTTAGCCATGGCATTGATCTACGTACCGGGGACTGATCCAAGTAGAGTGTATTATGGAACAGATACCCGCTTATTTGCGCTTCTCATTGGAGCAGCACTTGCAGTTGCTTGGCCAAGTCAGAAACTTAATGATAACGTCTCAGAACCGGCTCGGCGTGTGCTTGATATTGTAGGGGGATTAGGACTCATTCTATTATTGGTACTTTTTAATCAGGTTAATGAGTTCGATGATTTACTTTACCGTGGTGGGTTTTTAGTGATTTCTTTGATTGCAGCTGTAGTTATTGCCGTTCTAGCTCATCCTGCTAGCCGTCTGGGGTCGATCGTAGGCTGTAAACCTTTGCGTTGGATCGGGCTGCGATCATATAGCTTGTACATATGGCATTTTCCAGTCATTATCCTTAGCAGTTCGAATGTGAGTACTGAAGAAAGCAGCATGCTTCGGATCATCATTCAGGTAGCAGTAAGTTTTCTTCTAGCTGCATTGTCATATAAGTATGTGGAGGAGCCCATTCGTCGAGGTTCATTTAAAGAAACTTGGAAGAACATCAGTGTAAAACGAAGGGGTGGTCTTCGTCCAGGCTTCTTAATGGCTATTATTGCTGTGATTCTTATCCCAATCGCATGCAAAGGTTATTTGTTAAACGCTGGATCGGATACGTCTGCGATCGAATCGGCAGATTTGCAGTATGAACAACAACAACTTCAACAGCAAGAACAACGACTGCAGGAGCAAGAACAACAAGATATGGGAAGAAAGAATGATCCCGCAGATCATAAAGCGATAGACGAAAATGTAACTGATAAACCATCAATACCAGCCTTGGCAACAGCTACAACTGAACCTGAAGTGAAAAAAGCTGATACTAAGGTGGGAACTACAAATACAGAAATAGCAAAGCCTGAATCAGAAGTGAAAAAATCTGTTCCTGAAGAAAAGAAACCTGTGGCTGAGAAGAGTCAAGCTGGAACGGATGTTACGGCCATTGGAGATTCTGTCATTTTGGATGCAGCACCATACCTTTCAGAGGAATTACCTGGCATTGTCATCGAGGGAAAGATCGGTCGGCAGATGGCTAAAGCTCAGGAGGTAGTGGATCAGCTGAAAGCTCAAGGCCGGCTGGGCAAAAAGGTTATTATCGAGCTTGGGACTAACGGATCCTTTAGTTCAAAGCAATTACGTAATTTACTGGATTCATTAAGTGATGCTGAGCAGATTTTTTTGGTCAATACACGGGTCCCAAGAAAATGGGAGAATAATGTGAATCACAATATTTCAAAAGTTTCCAGTGAATATAGTAATACGACCGTAGTAGACTGGTACTCTGCAAGTGAAGGAAAAGACGATTATTTCTACCAAGATGGTGTGCATCTTAAACCAGAGGGCTCCAAGTGTTACGCCTCACTTCTTGCGAAAGCCTTGGAAAGTAAGTAAGAATTAATTGAATCTCCAAACTTTTTGATATTATATTTTAATAGACCGGCAAGAGAGTTCTCTCTTTGCCGGTCTTTATTTTTCGTAAACGAATAATCATTGAAAAGCTAATTAATTCCTAGTCGTAGATAAAATGCTCCACAACAGCCACAGTCTTCGTTATGTCAGGATTAGAATTGTCGATCACCTTCACATTAGAACTTGGAAGCGGCCACTTCACACTGCGGTTTCCAAATGATTTGCGAAATTCATCCCAATGCTGGAACTTCCATTCATCTAATGGTGATTGTCGATCGTGAATTCGTGTCCGATACAATTCCTCATTGGCTAGTTCGACCAAGACAACTTTAACCTCAACATCTTGCAGCGAACGTCCGATTCGAGATAACTCACTGCTGATCCAGTCAGGGGTGGCAGCTTCTTTAGTAAATGGTCCAACCACAAATGCATCTACATTCAGGCCTATATTGTCTAGCGCTGCGTCCATCGTAATCCGGTAGCCCAAATCACGGCATAATCTTTTGTAATCGGCAGAGTCTCTATCTGCCGGGTCCAATCCGTGAAAGGTCATGATGGCGTCAGCCGCTGGACGTAATAGGATATCCATATCAAAGAAGGGTACTTTACGCCGGGAAGCGATCGCTTTAGCTAATGTCGTTTTTCCTGCCCCAGCTGGCCCCAGAAAAAATACAAGTTTGTTCATCATTGTCTCTCCTTAGAACCTCAATTCATTGCTACAGTCTATCTCTAAATATTATCATATAAAAGAAGATGAGTAATCGCCAGCGTAAAATCCTCATCTACCGTAGGTTTTGAGAACCTGATGTATTTCGCATTACGGTCCATAATATGATATTTTTTTGCTTCTCCATTGAGTTTTTGTGTAATCCTGCTTATAATATAGCGAGAAAAATAAGAAAAAGGTGTCCATAAATGAGCATATTAAATGTAGAAGGATTAAGTCATGGTTTTGGAGATCGTGCGATCTTCAAGGATGTTTCATTCCGTCTTCTAAAAGGCGAGCATATCGGATTATTCGGCGCTAACGGCGAAGGTAAATCCACTTTTATGAATATTGTTACAGGAAAGCTGCAACCGGATGAAGGTAAAGTCGAATGGTCCAAACGGGTGCGTGTTGGCTACCTCGATCAGCATGCAGTGTTGACCAAAGGCATGACCATTCAAGATGTACTCAGAGGCGCTTTTCAATACCTCTTTGATCTTGAGCAAGAGATGAATGATATGTACGGCAGAATGGGTGACGTGTCGCCTGAAGAGTTGGAAAAGCTGCTTGAAGAAGTTGGTACGATCCAAGATACGCTTACAAATCAAGATTTCTACATGATCGATGCGAAGATACAAGAAACCGCGCGCGGTCTAGGCATCACAGATATTGGATTGGATCGTGATGTAGCTGATCTTAGTGGTGGTCAGCGTACCAAAATCTTGCTTGCGAAGCTGTTGCTTGAAAAACCAGATATTTTGCTCCTAGATGAGCCTACGAACTATCTGGATGAGCAGCATATTGAATGGCTGAGACGTTATCTTCAAGAGTATGATAATGCATTTATTCTGATCTCACATGATATGCCTTTCTTGAACAGCGTTATCAACCTGATCTACCATATGGAAAATCAAAAGCTGACTCGTTATGTGGGTGACTATGAGCAATTCCAGCAGGTCTACGAAATGAGAAAACAACAGCTTGAATCTGCTTATAACCGTCAAAAACAAGAAATCGCAGAGCTGAAAGACTTCGTTGCACGTAACAAAGCAAGCGTAGCTACCCGTAACATGGCAATGTCCAGACAGAAGAAGCTCGACAAGATGGAAATTATCGAGATTGCAAAAGAGAAGCCAAAACCACAGTTTAACTTTAAAGAAGGTAAAACTGCGGGCAAGATGATTTTCGAAGCAAAAGAATTGGTTATCGGATATGACACACCGTTGTCCAGACCGCTTAATTTGTTAATGGAGCGTGGACAAAAGATCGCGTTGGTCGGTGCGAACGGGATCGGTAAAACCACCTTGCTTCGCAGCATCTTAGGTGAAATCCAAGCATTGTCCGGTTCGGTAGAACGTGGATACCATCAAGAGATTGGATACTTTGAGCAAGAAATGAAAGAAGGCAATTACAAGACTTGTATCGAGGAGATCTGGGATACATTCCCATCCCTGTCACAATTCGAAGTACGTGCTGCCCTTGCCAAATGTGGACTGACCACGAAACATATCGAAAGTAAGATTGCTGTTCTAAGTGGTGGAGAAAAAGCTAAAGTGCGTCTATGTAAACTCATTAACAGCGAGACGAACATTCTCGTATTAGATGAGCCGACGAACCACTTGGATATCGATGCCAAAGATGAACTGAAACGTGCGCTGAAAGCATATAAGGGAAGCATTCTCATGATCTCTCACGAACCAGATTTTTATCAAGACATTGTCACCGATATCTGGAATTGCGAAGATTGGACAACAAAAGTATTCTAATAAGCAAATCTTTATTGAACAAGCCTATGAGGTGTTAACGAATCAGTTACGCTTTATAGGCTTTTTTATGGATAGTGGGGAGGGTCTATGTGTTAGAGAATAAAATGGATCAGCTTAACATCAGTGTTCAAAGAATTTTTGGAGAACAAGAAATAGAAATAGTCGATTTCACATGTGAGGATTTAGATTATAAAACACCTAACTTTACAACAGCGGGTATCTTTCATCTTCAGGGTATCGCACTAATTAATAACGAGCAGCTTCCATGGTCAATCATATTAAAAATCATTAAGTCTGATAGTGTAGAAAAAGAGGATCCAGCACATCACAATTACTGGCGACGAGAAGCCCTAGTCTTTGAATCTAAGATTCTGGATGAGCTTCCGGGCTCAATCCAAGCTCCTAAGTGTTATCTTGTTGAGGAGCAAGTAGATGGTACCGTATGGTTATGGATGGAACGAATTGAAGGGGAATTTGCACATGCGAAGGAGCAGTTTGATATTATCGCTGAACGGTTAGGCCGATTTAATGGAGCTTATCTTTCAGGAAAGAACACTCCTAATAACCAATGGATATGTAGAAGCTGGCTTAGATCATGGACTACCGCAAGTAAAATGTATGCACCTAACCCTGAAGAATATATTCATCAATTACATAGAGACAATGACCGAAGCCTTTGGGCTTGGTTCCAAGACTTCACGAAGCGGATAGACAGTAACTTGAATGCTCTCCATCGCTTGCCGCGAGTATTAGCCCATCAGGACCTCAGTCAAATGAATATGCTGTTAACTCAAAACGGAGAGTTAGTCTTGATAGACTGGCAATTTATGAGCTTATCAGGTTTAGGTGAAGATCTTGGTAAAATGTTTGGCGTAAATATGAGTCTTGGTGTAATTCCTATCCATCGTTACGAGGAATTTAAAGAGTCTTTATTCCATTCGTATATCAAAGGATTAAAGGCTAGCGGATGGCAAGGGGACGAATCCCTTGCAAGATATGGTTATTGTTTAAGCACTGCTTTACGTAGTGTCTGGGAAGTGCCACAATACTTTTCTCTAAATGCTCAGCTACAATCTGACCTGTTAAACGCTAATCTTCAGGAGCGGGTTAATCGGCTAGAGCAAATCATTATTATTCATCAAAAAATGACGCTAGAAGCAGAGACATTGAAATTATGGATAACATAGTTCTTAATTCTCATTAGATATGAAAAAGGAGCCCCTATTAAAGGAGCTCCTTTTTGCTACACCTCAATAATGATGGGGAGAATCATTGGACGTCGTTTCGTTTTTTCGTACAGGAATCTACTTAGGGTCTCCTTGATGGTCTGCTTGATGATATTCCACTCGCCTAGGTCAGCCTCACTCATCTTTTGAAGGGTGGAGGTTACAAGCTTGTTGATCTCCTCCATTAAAGTTTCTGAGTTACGGACATAGATGAATCCTCTGGATATGGTATCCGGCTCGTTTAATAAACGTCCATCTTCTTGGCTTAATGTAATCACTGTAATCAAAATACCGTCTGCTGACAGCTGGCGACGATCGCGAAGAACGACATTACCAATATCTCCAATCCCAAGGCCATCCACTAGGGTTTGTCCAGCTGCCACTCGGCCAGATTGGCGGACGACACCTGATGATGACTCGACGATATCTCCATTTTTTAGAATAAAGATATTATTGGGGTTAACACCAACTGCCTCTGCTAACAAGCTGTGATGATGTAGCATACGGTATTCACCATGAATCGGTATGAAATATTCAGGTTTCATCAAGGTTAACATTAACTTAAGCTCTTCTTGGCTTGCATGCCCAGATACATGAAGCTCGCTGCGTGATCCATAGATGACTTTAGCGCCCAGCACGTATAAATTATCGACGATTCTAGATACATTGCGTTCATTCCCGGGAATGGGATTAGCTGCTATCAGAACGGTATCTCCTGCCTGGATTTCCATCTGCCTATGACTTGCGTTAGCCAGTCGCGATAACGCAGCCATGGGCTCTCCTTGACTGCCTGTACATAATACAGTTACTTGCTCTGGAGGGAGTTTGGCAGCTTCTGTAGGCTCGATCAGCATGTTATCTGGAATGCTCAAGTACCCGAGTTCCTGGGCTACTCGGACAACATTAACCATACTTCTGCCAAGTAAGGTTAATCTACGATCGGTTAAACGAGCAGCTTCAATGATCTGTTGTAGACGGTGTACATTTGAAGCAAAGGTAGAGATAAAGATTCTACGGTCAGCTTTCATGAATGCTTCTTCTATATGAGCGCCAACGAGTTTTTCAGAGGGGGTGAAGCCTGGGCGTTCTGCATTGGTACTCTCTGAGAGCAGGAACTTTACACCATTTTTACCGATGTCAGCCATTTTATGTATGTCTGGATACTGCTTATTAACAGGGGTCATGTCAAATTTGAAATCCCCTGTATGAACAACGGTCCCTTCTGGGGTGTCGAATACAACACCAAGGCAATCCGGAATACTATGATTGGTATTAAAGAACGTTGTAGTAATCGCTCCTAGCTGTAAAGTAGACTCAGAATCAATGACATGAAGCTTGGTCTGACGTAATATTCCGTGTTCCCTCAGTTTATTTTCAATTAGACCTAAGGTTAACCGAGATGCGTAGATCGGAAGATTTAATTGTTTGAGTAGATACGGAATTCCTCCAATATGATCCTCATGTCCATGTGTAACTACTAATGCTCGAATCTTATCAAGATTACTTAATAAATACGTAACATCAGGAATAATGAGGTCAATCCCCAGTAGACTTTCGTCTGGAAATTTAGAACCGCAATCAATGACAATAATATCATCTGCATATTGCAGGAAATACATATTCTTACCAATTTCATTCACACCGCCTAATGCTGCAATCCAGAGCTGCTTTGCTGCCACTTTCATTAAAGTCCCTCCTTTTATAAATTCACCTATATTATGTATGAAATCCCTTATAATTATCCTTTCATTGAGGTGGTACAATAGTATAACAATAGATTGATATTCAAAAGTTAGGGGACAGATTGATCATGAACATCAGAAGAATACAAATGAAGGATAATTATGCAATCGAACAGATTATTAGGAACTGCCTGATTGAGTTTGGCGGGAATAGGGCAGGGCTTGCGTGGGAAGATGACAGCCTGCATCATTTATATGAGTATTACAATCATAGTGATAATCAGGCCTATTGGGTTGTAGAAGAAGATGGAAATATATTGGGCGGGTGTGGCATTGCGCCTTTCGGCAATGAGGGCGACATATGTGAGTTGCAAAAAATGTACTTATCTCAGTCTGTTAGAGGTAGAGGGATATCTTCCGAACTCTTAAATACGGCTCTGGATTTTGCCAAGCTATATTACAACAAATGTTATTTGGAGACATTACAGAACATGCATGCGGCTAACCGTTTTTATATGAAAAACGGCTTCGAACTTTTAGATGCCCCATTAGCTGGCTCAGAGCATTTCGCATGTGATGCTTGGTATATTAAAGAGTTAATTTAATTATGGTTTAGTAAGCCTGGATTAGCAGGCTTATTTTTTATTTGACATTAAAACCGTCCAGACGGTATAGTAAATATTAGGGGTGATCAATGTGAACAGTAATTCTAAACGTAAAACTATTTTATTGGCGGCTTCCACAGTTGTTAAAAATAATGGAGTAGAGAAGCTTACGCTTGAAGCTGTGGCTAAAGAAGCCGGGGTCAGTAAGGGCGGGCTACTGCACCATTTTCCAAATAAAGAAGCTTTGATCATAGGGATGGTCGAAGATCTAACGAACCATTTTTTTACCAATGTTCAAGATAGAGCAATGAGCGAAACGGTTGAAAAAGGAAAGTGGAGTCGTGCTATTACTAAAGCCATGGATGATGATATTAAAGAGGGCAAAGAGATTGGTACCGCGCTTCTCGCTGCTCTTTTCACAAATCCAGATATTCTTAACAAATTTCAAAGTCAATATGCAACATGGCAACAAAACATAGAGAACGATGGCATTGATCCTGTACGCTCCACTATCATTAGGTTGGCAGCAGATGGGTTATGGTATTCCGAAATGTTCGGATTAGGTGTGTTAGATGATGAATTACGCACGAAAGTCATTCAAGAATTGATAAATATGACGAAGTAAGGAGAGGTTATCTTTGAATTCATATGTATTACTTGCAACAGCGATCATCTGTGAGGTATTTGGCAGTTCAATGCTAAAAGTGTCTAACGGGTTTAAAAGGGTATTCCCATCCATTGGCGTGATCCTTGGTATGGGCTTAGCATTTTACAGTCTTTCTTTAGCGTTAAAAACAATTCCATTAGGTACAGCTTATGCGATTTGGTCAGGGGTGGGCACAGCTTTGACAGCTATAATTGGCGTAGTTATTTATAAGGAGAATTTTAATCGTAAGAAATTACTAGGTCTACTACTTATTATTGGTGGTGTAATCATTATGAAGCTCTCAGGTGGGGCTCATTAGAATTTGGAGGCTGCAGCATGAAAAGAAATGTAGGATATATTGCTCTAAGTATAGCGATTGCTAGCGAAGTCGTAGGTACTACTATGTTGAAAATGTCAGAAGGATTCACGCAATTACTCCCTTCTATAGGGGTTATTATTGGTTTTATTATTGCTTTTTATAGTTTATCCATAAGCCTTAGAGAATTACCGTTAAGCTTAGCTTATGCGATTTGGTCGGGTGTAGGTACTGTTCTAACTGCAATTGTGGGTATTGTTGTGTGGGGAGATCCATTTGGTATTCTTACTTTTGCCGGAATAGTATTAATAGTAGGAGGAGTGGTATTATTAAACTCTCCTGCCAAAGGTGAAGACAAAGTACGGGCCTGATAAATCAGGCTCTTTTTTTATTTTTAAACGGATGTCATAGATTCCATAAATCGCATAGTTTCGCGATAATGGTATCACTTACCTTTTCCGTAGAATTACATCTTATAGTTTGAGCTACTATTTATCTATAATGAGTGTGTCTGAAAGTGAAGGGAGGGTGTGGTTCTTTTTAATGTGCTCTGGATGATCTCTATTGAAAACGCTACCATTTGAGCACTCTGATAGGTTCGTGAATTTTTGAGAATCTAACATATTTAAGGAGGATTAAAATTAAAATGCGTAACAAGTATGTTGTATGGTCGCTGGTAGTATCCATGCTGATTTCAAGTTTATTCTTGGCTGCGGGCCCACTTAATTTTGTTTCAGCCTCCGGAGGACCAAACCTGACACTCGGCAAAAATGTAACTGCGAGCGGTCAATCACAAACTTATAGTCCTGACAATGTTAAAGACAGTAATCAAAGCACGTATTGGGAAAGCACGAATAATGCATTCCCACAATGGATTCAAGTCGATTTAGGTGCAAATACGAATATTGATCAAATCGTTCTAAAGCTCCCTTCTGGCTGGGAGACGCGGACGCAAACATTGGCTGTTCAAGGTAGCACAAACGGTTCGACATTCACGAATATTGTAGGTTCTGCAAATTATGAATTCAATCCATCAGTGGCAGGGAACAGTGTTACCATCGACTTTGCCTCAATCAGTACGCGTTATGTTCGTCTGAATGTAACGAGCAACACAGGTTGGCCGGCAGCTCAGCTCTCTGAATTCGAGATTTACGGCGCTAGTGGCCCTATTGCTACTCCAACTCCATCGCCTTCCGGCACTTATGAAGCTGAATCTGCTTCACTGTCTGGAGGAGCTAAAGTGAACACGGATCATGCCGGTTACTCCGGCGCGGGATTCGTGGATGGATATTTGACACAAGGTGCAACAACGACATTCACGGTTAACGTGCCAGCAGCAGGTAGTCGTGAGGTGACATTGAAATACGCTAATGCAAGTGGCAGTGCAAAGACAATAAGTGTCTATGTCAATGGTGCTAAAATTGGCCAGACCTCATTATCTAACTTACCAAATTGGGATTTATGGAGCACTAAAGTAGAAGTTCTTAATCTAAATGCGGGTAACAACACCATCGCATATAAATATGATGCTGGTGATTCTGGCAATGTTAACCTTGACCAAATCACTGTAGCGTCGACGACAACAACACCACCTGCAACACCTACTCCGACACCGACAGCCACACCAACACCAACACCAACACCAACACCGACGGTCACACCAACGCCAACAACCACACCAACGCCAACAACCACACCAACACCTGCTCCTGGGAGTAATATTGCTGTCGGCAAGACGATTACCGCTTCTTCCAGTACACAAACGTTCGTAGCAACAAATGCGAACGATAATGACACAAGCACGTACTGGGAAGGTGGCAGCAATCCAAGTTCGCTCACCCTCGACTTAGGGGCGAACCACAACATTACGTCAATCGTTTTGAAGCTGAATCCAGCCTCTGCATGGAGTACTCGCACACAAACGATTCAGGTGCTCGGTCACAATCAAGACACGACTACCTTCGGTAATTTGGTATCGGCTCAATCCTATACGTTTAATCCAGCTTCGGGCAACACAGTAACCATCCCGGTTACGGCAACGGTTAAACGTCTGCAGTTGAATATCACTTCGAACTCTGGTGCCCCTGCTGGGCAAATCGCGGAGTTTCAAGTATTCGGTACACCAGGGGCGAACCCTGATCTAATGATAACGGGTATGTCCTGGTCACCTACTACTCCTGTCGAGACAAGTGCAATTACATTAAATGCAGTTGTTAAGAACAACGGTAATGCTAGCTCCGCAGCAACCACTGTCAACTTTTACTTAAACAATGAGCTCGTTGGATCTGCTCCAGTAGGTTTATTAACTGCAGGCGCATCAACAACAGCCTCAATGACATTAAACGCTGGAGCCAAAACCGCTGCGACCTATGCTCTCAGCGCTAAAGTAGATGAGAACAATGTGATTATCGAGCAGAACGAAGGGAATAACAGCTATACGAACGGGGCATCTCTTGTTATCGCTCCAGTCTCCAGCTCTGACTTAGTTGGTGTGACTACCTGGACACCAAGTAATCCAGTGGCTAATAGTACAGTAGCTTTTACCGTAAATCTCAAGAATCAAGGAACCATTGCTTCTGCAAGCGGTTCTCATGGTGTTACTGTAGCTCTTAAAAACTCAGCAGGTACCACGATTCAAACATTTAATGGATCCTATTCCGGGACCCTTGCTGCTGGAGCTTCCGTTAACGTCACGATTCCAGGGACATGGACAGCAGTCAACGGTAATTACACTATAACCACTACTGTTGAAGTGGATGCTAATGAGGTAACAGCGAAGCAATCAAACAATATAAGCACAACTAATCTGGTGGTCTATGCCCTACGTGGTGCAAGCATGCCTTATAGTCGGTATGATACCGAAGATGCTACTCTCGGTGGTGGAGCTACGTTGAAATCAGCACCTACGTTTGATCAAGCACTAATTGCTTCAGAAGCATCTGGTCAGCGTTATGTAGCACTTCCTTCAAACGGCTCGAACGTGGGATGGACAGTCAGACAAGGACAAGGCGGCGCGGGTGTAACTATGAGATTTACTATGCCTGACTCTTCGGATGGTATGGGACTGAATGGTTCACTTGACGTGTATGTGAATGGAGTAAAAGTCAAAACGGTATCGTTGACATCCTACTACAGCTGGCAGTATTTTTCGGGCGATATGCCTGGTGATACTCCTAGTGCTGGGCGTCCGCTCTTCCGATTTGACGAAGTCCACTGGAAATTGGATACTCCTCTCCAGCCTGGAGATATCATCCGTATTCAGAAGAACAATGGAGATAGCTTGGAATATGGTGTTGATTTCCTCGAAATCGAACCCGTTCCTACTGCAGTCGCTCGTCCGGCGAACTCCGTGTCAGTGACAGATTATGGTGCTGTAGCAAATGATGGTCAGGATGACCTTGCAGCTTTTAAAGCAACGGTGAATGCAGCTGTTGCAGGTGGTAAGAGCATGTATATTCCTGCCGGAACATTTAATCTTAGCAGCATGTGGGAAATTGGCTCTGCCAGCAATATGATTAACAACTTTACGGTGACGGGTGCTGGAATCTGGCATACGAACCTCCAGTTTACTAATCCTAATGCGGCGGGAGGCGGTATTTCACTCCGTATTAGCGGCAAGCTAGATTTTAGTAATATTTACATGAATTCGAATTTGCGATCCCGTTATGGACAAAATGCAATTTATAAAGGATTTATGGATAACTTTGGTACTAATTCAATTATCCATGATGTCTGGGTAGAACATTTTGAATGTGGTATGTGGGTAGGCGACTATGCTCATACACCTGCTATTTATGCCAGTGGGCTTGTGGTTGAAAACAGCCGGATTCGGAACAATCTTGCCGATGGTATCAACTACTCCCAAGGCACTAGCAATTCGATTGTTCGAAACACCAACGTAAGAAATAACGGTGACGATGGTCTTGCAGTATGGACTAGTAACACCAATGGTGCTCCGGCGGGTGTAAATAACACATTCTCCTACAACACGATTGAGAATAACTGGCGTGCTGCAGCCATAGCATTCTTTGGAGGCGGCGGTCATAAGGCAGATCACAACTACATCATCGACACTGTAGGTGGTTCTGGTATTCGTATGAACACCGTTTTCCCTGGTTACCATTTCCAGAATAATGCGGGCATTGTTTTCTCAGATACTACGATTATCACAAGTGGTACCAGTAAAGATCTGTATGGTGGAGAACGTGGAGCCATCGATTTAGAGGCATCGAATGATGCCATCAAGAACGTCACCTTTACCAACATCGATATCATCAATACACAACGCGATGCAATCCAGTTCGGTTATGGTGGTGGATTTGAGAATATCGTGTTTAACAACATCAATATTAATGGTACTGGGCTTGATGGTATTACTACTTCACGTTTCTCTGGGCCACATCAGGGTTCGGCAATCTATACCTACACAGGCAATGGTTCAGCAACGTTTAACAACCTGACGACTACGAATATCGCTAACCCCAACCTGAATTATATTCAGAGCGGTTTTAATCTGACGATTCATTAAGCGTTAGTGTGAGGGAGGAGTTCTTCGGAACTTTTCCCTTTTTTCTTATATTGTGGATAGTAAAAATTTAAAACTTCAGAGAAGGATATTGACTTGATGAACAAGAAATAAATGGTAGGATATAGTATTTATCTCATAAGAAATAAATTTTTAAAAATGTGTCGATTTCATCATCTTCCGTTCGTCGTTTAAATAGAAGTCCGGATATCAGACGTTAAAGCGAAGGAGAGATGAAATGCATTTAGTAACTTCAATGGACGGAACTAAGATTGCCTATGACAAAATGGGTCAAGGGCCAGCACTTATATTAGTGACAGGTGCATTTAGTTACCGAAAATTCCCAAGTCAGGTACAGTTAGCTAATCTGTTGTCTGAGAATTTCACAGTCTTCAATTACGATCGACGAGGTCGTGGCGATAGTGGAGACACTCAGCCATACGCAATAGCTCGTGAGATCGAAGATCTGCAGGCTATAATTAATGCGGCCGGAGGAGCGGCATATGTCTGGGGATTGTCTTCTGGAGCAGTTCTTGCTCTACAGGCAGCAGCGGATGGAGCAAATATTACAAAATTAGCTCTGCATGAGCCTCCATTTGTGGTTGATGCTTCGGATCTCAAGCCGCCTCTAGATTTCGTAATGAATGTTACTGAGCTTATTGCTACAAATCGCCGATCTGAGGCGATTAAGTATTTTATGACTAAAGGTATGGGAGCACCTGCGTTTATTGTTAAATTGATGCACTTAATGCCAAGTGTATGGTCTAACCTAATGGCTGTAGCGCACACTCTTCCCTATGATGCTGTTTTATTGGATGGGTATATGGACGGAAAGCCGCTTCCTGCCACATTGTGGAGCGCAGTTACCATTCCAACGCTGGTCCTCGAAGGTACGGAGAGTCCTGTTGGCTTACGGCATGGTGCTCAGGCAATTGCTAAAGTACTACCTAATGCGAAACTGTTAAGTAAAAAGGGGCTCGGTCATACGAAGAAACTCAATACAAGGATCATTTCAACTGAGCTTACTGTATTCTTTATGGGAAATTAAAAATAGGAGGGATACACCTATGAGATTTATGATGATTGTTAAAGCTACCACAGATTCAGAGGCGGGAATTATGCCTAGTCAAGAACTGATTGATGCTATGCAGAAGTATAATGAGGAATTGGTGAAAGCAGGTGTGTTGCTGGCAGGCGATGGATTGCAACCGAGTTCCAGTGGTATTCGAATTTCATATCCGGAAGCTGGCGGCAAACCGAAAGTTATGGATGGTCCGTTTACAGAAGCTAAAGAAATGATCGCTGGATATACGCTGATTGAGGTCAAATCAAGAGAAGAAGCCATTGAATGGGCTTTACGTATGCCGGACCCTCATGGATTTGGCCAAGGAGAGATTGAGTTAAGGCAGGTATTCGAGCCGGAGGAATTAATGGACGATCCCGAAACATTGGCGAAAGAAGCAGCACTTCGTAAACAGGTTGAGGAGCAGAAGCAAACGTGAGTTTCTCCCATACGCATCGAACGATTGATACAATATGGCGAATGGAATCGGCAAAAATCATTGCGGGTTTAACGCGCATGGTACGGGACGTAGGTCTCGCAGAAGATCTTGCTCAGGACGCATTAGTAATTGCCCTTAATCGATGGCCAGAGACGGGGATTCCAGATCATCCAGGTGCTTGGCTGATGACCACCGCGAAACGGCGTGCGATTGATCTTATTCGCAGGACCAAGCTTCGAGATCAGAAATACGTAGAGGTTGCACATAGCATGGATTTATACACTGAGGTAGATATAGATGATGCGTTAGATGAGGAGATCAGTGACGATCTCCTTCGTCTGATCTTTATGACCTGTCATCCTCTGTTGTCACAAGATGCCAGAGTAGCCCTGACCCTTCGACTGTTATGTGGATTGACGACAGATGAAATCGCACGTTCTTTTCTAGTCGCCGAATCAACGATTGCTCAGCGAATTGTTCGGGCGAAGAGAACCCTAAGTGCTAACAAGGTTCCTTTTGAGGTACCCGTTCAAGAAGAGCTTAAAGACCGTTTGTCTACGGTGCTTGAAGTCCTTTACCTAATGTTTAATGAAGGATATTCTGCAACTTCTGGAGTGGATTGGATCCGTCCGCTGTTATGCCAGGAGGCGCTGAGGTTAGGACGGGTACTAGCTGAGATTGCCCCTTATGAACCTGAGGTTCATGGACTGGTCGCCCTTATGGAGATTCAATCCTCGCGTTTTAGGACGAGGGTTAATAGCAAAGGGGAGCCTATTCTACTTATGGATCAAAACCGGGCACAGTGGGATCAATTACTGATCCGCCGTGGCCTGACTGCATTAGAGCGTAGCCGAAAGCTTGGACTTCCGCCCGGACCTTACTCGCTTCAGGCTGCAATTTCTGCTTGTCATGCACAGGCGACTACTGCAGCAGAGACAGACTGGATCCGTATTTCTGCACTGTACGAAGCGCTCTCGAGAGTCATGCCTTCGCCGATTGTCGAATTAAACCGAGCGGTCGCCATATCCATGGCGTTCGGCCCAACCTTTGGACTGCAAATTGTGGATGAGCTAAATACTGAACCATCTATAAGGGAATATCATCTGCTGCCCAGCGTTCGTGGTGATCTTCTACTGAAGCTGGGTCGATATGATGAGGCTCGTACAGAGTTTGAACGTGCCGCATCCTTGACTGGGAATGAACGTGAAAGGATTCTTTTGCTGAATCGGGCGGCAGCGTGTAACTTAGGAACATCGTAGTTAATTCAATATTATTTTAAACCGGTACGTACATAAAGGAGAGATAAAAAATGAATCAAGAAGTCATCGATTTTATTGAAGCATTAAAAGAACCATGGCAGGTGGAGTTATCTACTAATCTTCGTGAGGTTGTTCACCAAGCAATCCCAGATGTACAGGAACGAATTCAGTATAAGAAGCCTCATTTTTTGAAAAATGGTAAATACGCAGCAGCTATTTCAACTTCAAAAGATGCGGTAAGCTTTGTTATTTTTAATACGAATGAGCTTGAGTTTCCAGAAGGGATATTCGAGGGCCCTCCGGAGAGAAAAACACTGAAACTACGAAAAGGGGATACAGTGGATACGGCTCAATTAGTGGCTTGGGTTAGCCAATCCTCAGCTTCCCTTTAATTGCAAGATTCATGATGTAGGACGGTATCTCAAAGTCATTTGACTTCATGGGATATCGTCTTTTTTGGACGAATTTGGCTCCAGCAATACATAATCATTCAATAAATTGTGAAAAATACATCAAGAGCTAGCAATGAAGGGAATGAAACCCATGAAGATATTAAAACAAACTTGTTTGCTACTGCTTACGGTCCTTGCACTTAGTGCATGCTCAAGACCAGTAGCAGATAAATCCCAGCTACCACCTCCAACGGTTGTGCCAAGTGGAGCTGAGGAAAGATTTAGCCTTGAGGAACTTGCCACTTTGATTGGAAAAGAGGATGCTCAAGTTGTCCAAGCTCTCGGCAAAGGCGCACCTAATCGTAATGAAGGTACGAATTCTACTCTTTTATCCCGCGAATATAACGAGAAGATTGTGAATCACGAAGCAAATCTTCAGGTCTCCTATGATCACACTGGAAAAGTGATTGGAGAGACGATTCATTTTGAAGAAGCTACCAAGGAAAAATTAACGCAAGAGATAACGCAACAGCTTGGAGAGCTTACGACTAAGAGTGAAGGTAACACAGCAGATATAGGAAAAGAAGGCGAAGGTACAAACTTTCGTAGGGTATGGCAGACGGATAATGCCAAAATTTCTTTAATTGAATCCAATGGAAAGCTATCTATTTCCATAGATACGAAGTAACATTCGAATAATGTGAGAAAAAAAAGGACAATACCCATTGTAATTAGACAATGGGTATCGTCCTTTTTTTGATGAATAATTAAGGCTTAAGAGGAAGAATTATTGTTTGTTGCGGAGCTTAGACGATGAATTTGCTCTTCCAGAATCGCACTTGCTTTGCCAACAAATTGTGTAATAAGTTCAAGCTCTTCATCCGAGTAGGTGGAAGCTAATTTAAGCATCTCGGCATGCAGGGGAAGGTAGGCATTCCCGACCTCATTATTTTCATACAAAGGGACAATAATTACCTTACGACGGTCACTGGGGTCATTTTGTCTGCGAACAAAACCGTTATTTTCAAGTCGATCAATTAATGCCGTAACACTGCCTGTAGCCAGTCCGGTTAGCTTGGACAGTTCACCAGCGGTGATGGGACCTCTTTCATGGAGGATATCTATGGATAGATAATCATTATTATATAACCCAAGTGATGCTGCCACATTTTGCTGATATAGTATCGTTCGACTTCCTAGGCCCCGCATACGCAAGGTGAAGTCTTCCTGCTGATTTTTCACTTGATTGTGTCGATCTCTTGACAAAAGAGAGCCCTCCTTTTAAAATATTGATATCTTGATAATCGAGATATTAGACAATTAAGATACTCGATAAACGTGCGATTAATTGAATTCATTTTATCGGAATTATTAAAGTTTTGCAAAAGGTAATGCATCAAGAAGTTTAGAGAGAGGTTGGTGTGCGATCTTATAACGATAAGATTAAATTCGAAATTAAGGAAAAGTGGAGGGAACAAAAGAGAATGGTAAAGAACTTGGAGAAGAAAAATAATGTAGGGATTATTATAGCGGCTCTATTACTGGCCACACTTATGGCATCCATGGATAACACTATATTAGCAACTGCAATGGGAACAATCGTAGGGGAACTTGGCGGTTTTGACAAACTGATGTGGGTGACTTCTGCTTATATGATAGCTGAGATGGCAGGAATGCCGATTTTCGGAAAATTATCGGATATGTATGGCCGCAAGCGTTTCTTTATTTTCGGAATTATTGTATTTATGATCGGATCTGCTTTATGTGGTACCGCAAACTCTATAGTTCAGCTGAGTATTTATCGTGCGATTCAGGGTATTGGTGGAGGGGCACTGGTTCCAATTGCGTTCACCATCATGTTCGATGTGGTTGCTCCGGAAAAACGGGGGAAGATCGGTGGATTATTCGGAGCAGCTTATGGTATATCAAGTATTTTCGGACCCCTTATTGGCGCTTACATAGCGGATTACATTCATTGGTCTTGGGTCTTTTACATCAACTTACCTATAGGTGTTATTGCCTTCTTTTTGATTGCTTTCTTCTACAAAGAGTCTGTTGAGCATTCCAAGGAAAAGATCGATTACCTAGGTGCGTTTACACTTGTAGCTTCCATCCTATGTCTCATGTTTGCGATTGAGCTGGGTGGTAAAAAATATGCTTGGGACTCTGCTATGATTTTAGGATTGTTCTTAGCTTTTGTAGTGTTTATCGTGGGATTTATTTTTATCGAACGTCGTGCAGAAGAACCCATCATTACTTTCGGCATGTTCAAGAATCGTCTTTATTCTACGAGTAATGTTATGGCTATATTTAGTGGAGCAGCATTTATTACAGCCTCGGTGTACATTCCAATCTACATTCAAGGGGTGCTTGGCGGCTCAGCAACGAATTCGGGTCTTGTTCTACTTCCTATGATGCTCGGCTCCGTTATCACTGCAGCGGGGGGCGGATTCCTGCTCTCGAAGTTCAATTATCGCGCCATCATGATATCGACGTTAATACTGCTTGTTTTAGGTATCGCCTTGCTAACCACATTAACACCAGATTCTTCACGGTTCATGGTCACCATATTTATGTTTCTAGTAGGTCTTGGAATAGGTTCTTCATTCTCTGTTCTAAGTAACGCAGCCATTCATGGATTTACAGCAAGGCAGCGTGGGTCCGCAAGTTCGACACTTAGTTTTACAAGGGAGCTGGGAATGACACTCGGCATAACAGTATTCGGTATTATCCAAAGTCATGTGTTTTCGAATAAATTAGCATCCATGTTCAGTAGCAGTGGTGCAACACCTATAGGGGTAAATTTAAGCGATCCAAGTACTATTTTGACTCCGGATACTCGTGAGAAAATCCCTACGGAAGTTCTTGATAAGATTACAGAGGGATTATCCTCATCGCTTGTTCACACTTTTGCATGGGCAATTATTCCGTCTGTTATAGCTCTACTGGCTGCATTTGTGATGAGTAAGGAAAAGTTTGATCCGGCTTCTGAATTGGGAGAGTATACGGCTTCGCATTAAAGGATGGCTGCTTTGCAATATTAACGAATGCACTAGTGAAATGTTACATTTAAACAGATTGAGCCCTCTATTCATAGGTGCTCAGTCTATTTTTTTAAAACAATGATTTACATTATATTCCTATTGTAATATTATCAAATTTGACGATTGTAAAATTAGATGATATTAGAATTAATTGAAGGTAGGAGGATTTTTCGTGTCAATTGTAGGTATTTTGGGAGTGGTTCACGATGATGAACTTAGGCAAAAATATCATTTTTCTTTAGAGTTCATAAAGGATTTAATTTTAGAGTTTAATCCAGATATTATTTGTGGAGAAGTCCTTCCTAGTAGTTGGGAACATTATTAGAAGGACAGTAATTACCGTGGATATTGGGGAGAACCTGCAAGTGAATATTGGGATCTCATTTTTCCTTTGTGTAAAGAAGAGAATTATGAATTTGTCCCTATTGATTGGGTTGAATTGGATGTTTGGACAGATTTTGATCCTTTTAATAGCTATAAAGAAGATCAGAGAAAAGAATTGGAATATGAGTTAGAGCAATGGTTTCAAAGACAGCTTTCAACAGTGGATTCAAGTGCAATCCCCTTTAATTCATTAGAATATGACACTATTACAAGACAGAAGTATGAATGGTTAGAACGAATCAATCCGCAAGCACATCAGTTCAGATGGTTGTGTAGACATCTTATAATGATTCAACGAATCAAAAACGCCATAAAAGGCCACTCAGAGAAAAGAATCTTGTGTATTGTAGGTGCAGACCATAATCATTCGTTATATGAAGGACTAATTACAGAGAAGGACATACAACTTGTATATCCTTTATCTCGGATTACTCAAGCTTGAGCAATATTGTAGCGTGAATGCAAATACCAAATAAGTTCTCTACGGCTGCTGACATTTGCTTTGCTAAAAATGGACTTTAAATGATCCTGGACGGTGTATGCAGAAATATGCAGTGCAGAAGCCAATTCTTTAGTGGATAATCCTCGAATTACACCGTGTAATAGCTGTTGCTCACGTTCCGTCAAACCATAAGCTTCAGCAATGATGGGGAGCATGTCAGCAGGACGCGCGGGTTCGAATGAAATGGCAATTTGGTTCTGACCGTTGGAAGCCTTAAGAAGACTTGCCCGAACGACTAAATAGGGCCCCTCAGTCATACGAATGCATGCCTTCGCTATCCCCATAGATTCGGAAGGGCTGTTTAACGCTTGCGTGCTTACAGCACGGATTGGACGAGGTAGAACATGAGCCTCAATCATTTCCAATGAGCGGAGTTTGCCTAACCAGCGATCCGCTGTGGGATTGGAAGAGAGAAGAGCCAAGTCATCAGATAAAACTGCAATGCCGGAACCGTAATGATCTTCAAGCCAAGTCTCATCTTTCTCTGGAAGCTCAAGACTGAAAGCCCGCATTCTAGCTGCAATCAGAGGGATGAGCGAGGTGATCCAATCACATTCCTCTTGTGAGAATTTCGATTGATCTGTATTCCTGTACAGCGTCAAATATCCCCAACAAGATTCGCCAAGAATAAGGACTGCACGTAGTTCATCCCCAAAACCTGCAGGAGACAATACCTTTCGATAGCGTGTACACCGCTCGGGTTTCTGCTTGGTCGCCTCATAAATTGTAGCGACGAGGAGTTTGTTATGAACCATTTGCTCATAGGTGTTAACATCATCCTGACCGTATTCGATCTGGAACAAGTGGGGATGAATGGATTCTACATTGTCTTCAGTAACCGCACCTGTCGAAAGCAATGTCTGTGGATCAACATGAGTACAGCAGGCAGCATCAAAGGGAACTGCTTCACGTAAAAGAGTCAGCAAGGAAGTACGGTAGTTGTGAGATGAATCAGTAACCATACCTAGTTTAACGATTTGTTTCTTTATTAGAATGAATTGTTTATTGGTATTCATTGAGTAGCCCTCTAGTCCTTAATGGATTATATCAACTCCCACATTTGTGGGATAGTGAACGGAAGCGAAATCCGTATAATTGAGAATGATTCTTAATCAACTCTATTATATAGGATGCGGTGATAAAAATGCAGGGAAAAGAAGATATTGTTGTCGTTGGTGGTTATGGACATGTAGGGCGTACCATATGCGAAATATTAGAGAAGAAGTATCCAGGGAAAGTATTTGCTGCAGGGAGAAGTCTTGAAAAAGCAGAGCGGTTCAGTCAATATACCCACGGCAGGATCAAGCCGTTACAGTTAGATATTAATAAGCCGATACCTCCACATTTACTAGATCAAGTGAAGCTAATCATTATGTGTTTGGATCAAACGAATACGGATTTTGTAAAAGCCTGCTTTCGTAGCGGTACGTATTATGTGGATGTATCAGCGAGTGGTCCGTTTTTATCTCAAATTGAGGCGTTATACGAAGAGGCTGCACGACATGGATCTAGTGCCGTTCTTAGTGTAGGGCTTGCACCCGGCATAACCAATCTAATGGCTCTTGAAGCGGAAAGATTGATAGAACAGACGGAGGACATCGAAATCGCGATTATGCTCGGACTTGGTGATTCTCATGGTAAGGCGGCGATCGAATGGACAGTGAATAGTTTAGGAGAAAAGTTTGAATTTAAGCAGAAGAATCGTCAGGTAGAGGTAGAGAGCTTCACCGATAGAAAGTCATATCACTTTGGTGACGATTTAGGGAATCGCCATGCCTATCGTTTCCCATTCTCAGATCAACAGACGCTTGCCCGAACGCTCAAAGCATCGTCCATCTCCACACGATTTTGTCTGGACTCAGTTTTCGTTACTAAAATGCTGGCTATAGCCAAAAAAACAGGAGCCGTTCGTTTGTTAAAGACAAGCTGGGTGAACAGGTGGATGGTTAGTGCTATGGAGCGGCTGCATATTGGGAGCGACCAGTTCGCTATCAAGGTTGAGGCTCGTGGAAGAAATCGAGAGGGGAAGCCAATGCATGCTGATTTAATATTGCAAGGAAAGAATCAATCCATCATCACTGCAAAAGTGACAGCAGCAGTATCAAAGCTCCTCTATGATTCTTCATTTCCAGGCGGCGTTTATCATATCGAGCAGATAACAGATTTAGCATATATACAAAAGGAATTAGGATCGACGCTCTCGCTAAAGATCCAAGTAAAGTAGCATAATGCAGATTAATCTAAATAGAATAATTTGTGTATAGTTATTTTGAAAGAAGCTTGATTAGTCAAGCTTCTTTTTCGTAACCCAAAAGAGTTTTGACCGTATTAACTGATGAACATTTCATTCAGGAAGAAATTCTGTTCTTCCCTAATGGGTCATGTTAACAAAAAGAGAAGTTGAGGTCATCACCTATGAATGAAAAATTTACAGATTACGCCGATACAGGATATTCGATTGCTGAGCAGAAGGCAGCTCAGTATTTTGTATCTCTTCGTGAACAGTTCAAAGAAAAAACTTATGTGTCTACCTTGATTGAAGATTTTCAATTGTGGAAGAAGAACCATATTCATCGCCGTTCATGGTTGTCCTTTTTATCAAGAGGCAAGAGGAAACCTGATTCTCAGGATTATCATAGATATCTAGGATGGCTGAATCAGACCGGTAAATTGGATGATTATTTGGATCGAAGTGTTTCCTATCTTTACATGAGAGATCTGGGGCAAGCTTTGGATTCGCCGAATACACAGCTCCGGATTAAGCGTATGGTTGCCGATATTAGAAATCAGATGATTCTTCCAGGCTCCACAAGTTCGGAGGATCAGTCAGATTTCATGAATTTCACCGGGATTTACCGTTGGGCTCAGAAGGAAGGCGTTGAAACGGCCACGATTTGGGTGATAGACAAACTTAAGCGGGTATCAGCACATCTTCCGAAGGAAATGAATCCCGAGCAAGCACAGCGTAAATTAATCAAGATCATTATTGGGGTGATTCTCCATGTGATGGAAGAGATGGACGATGACGTACCACCTGTGGAGCGATCCAAGAGGATTGGTGAAGCCATTAGACTTGGTTATTCATATGGCCTAACTTATCCATTCATTGATGATCTCCTTGATTCCAGTGTCTTAACCGACCAAGAGAAAGAACAGTATTCTCATATGATACGCACTGCGATCCTTAATAGAGTTGTACCGGAATTGGGTGAATGGTCCGGAGAGAACATGCCGTTCATTCGATTTGTACACTCGGAGCTCAAGGAGGCTTTTGAGTATATTAGAGGGTATCAGCGGGAAGAAATGCAGGATGCATTTTTCGAGCAGTCTTTTGTATTTTTCCATTCTCAGGAATTGGATCGTATGAAGGATCTTTCTAACTCTGAATACAGCAATGAAGAGCTTTTCATACCCATCATTTTAAAATCCTCTTCTTCCCGTTTAATTGTCCGATCCGTAATTAGTGCTCCAGCAGATGATGGATTTGATCAACATACCTTTTTCTATGGGTTATATAATCAGCTGGCTGATGATTTTGCGGATATGTTTGACGATATGAAAGCGGGAGCGGTAACCCCCTATACTTATTATTTAAAATACCGTAGTCAACGTACAGATCTGATCAATCCTTTTGAATTATACTGGACGGTCATTTCCCATTTAATACACACTGTGTATCGCTCTGATCCTAAAACCCGTGAAGTAATATTAGATCGCGCCATTAATGGACTCAAGCGATGTAAAGAACGTGTAGGAATTGAGAAGTATAAAGAGATCATGGAGATTTTTGCTTCTGGTCAACCAGCGTTTAATCGGCTTGTCCAGCAGATGGTGCAGAAAGCGGACGATGTGGATTTTTTCGATAAACTGCTTCGGGATCAGTTGCTTTTGAATCTAAAAAACAGCAAGAAGGAAAAAGTGGAATTTCGAGATACGATCCAAAAGGTTCGCGATCAAATCAATAAACAATTGCTGATAGCCAAGCCAGACGGGACGCCAGAAATGAAAGAGTTGCTTATTGATGCGGCTAATTATAGTCTAGCAGGCGACGGCAAGCGGATAAGACCTATATTGACTTGGGTCATGGGTGTTAACGAATATGGTCTAGATGCATCCGCAATTGTGCCGCTTCTGAGATCTTTGGAATATATGCATACCGCTTCTCTAATCTTTGATGATCTTCCATCCCAGGATAATGCCTCAACCCGAAGAGGTCGTGCAACTCTACACGAAATGTATACTAGTTCAACGGCGGAGTTAACCGGACTATTTCTGATTCAGAAGTCGATCGAGGAACAGGCGTCACTTCATTCTTTTGATGCAAAAGCAGTGCTAGCCTTGATGCAATATTCAGCCCAAAAAGCAGAAGATACATGTATGGGTCAGGCAATGGATCTGAATTCTAAGGGAAAAGCATTGACGCTAGAGCAATTAAATATGATTTGCTTTTATAAGACCGGAATTGCATTTGAAGCTTCACTAGTGATGCCAGCGATTCTGGCTCAGGTTAAGAAATCTGAAGTTCTGGCTTTGAAAAAATTTGCCTATCATGCGGGGATTGCCTTTCAGATTAAAGATGATTTGCTCGATTTGGAAGGAGATCATCATTTACTAGGTAAGCCGATAGGTCAGGATGTGGAGAATAACAATTCAACGTTTGTATCTATCCTTGGTGCTGACGGCGCAAGAAAAGAGATGTGGGAACACTACTGTCTCGCTATGGAAGCGTTAAAGGAGATCCCTCGTAATATTGCTTTTCTGAAGCATTTATTGAATTACATGATTAATCGAAATCGATAATTGTTTGTAGAGTGTTGGCATTATTGCCAGCACTTTTTTATATTTTTATGCAGATCATTAGTTCTTTTTGATAATTGAATTTTATTGTTTATAATCGAAATTACGTGTATGATGAAGTTGAAAATAGATAAAGGAGGTGTAACTTGTGAAGCTAGGAATTTTCTCGAAAGTATACTTGAACTATGAACTGGAGATCGCCTTACACAAAATCAAAGCGCAAGGCATGAGTAGCGTTCAATTCAATTTTGCTAATGTAGGACTGGAAAGCTTGCCTAAAGAGATTAGTCAGGAGACCATCCATCAAATCAGAGAAGCAGTAATGAACAGTGGAGTTAGCATTGCTGTGATCTCAGGAACGTTTAATACGCTAGAGCTAAATGAGGAGAAGAAAGTTGAAAATCAGCAGCGTTTTAAAAATGTAGTTGAGGCTGCAGCTGCATTAGCTGTTCCGTATGTTTCGATTTCTACGGGTAGTTTGAACCAAGAAGATTTCTGGAGTTCTCATCCTGACAATCATACAGTGAGGGCATGGTCACTATTGCATGAAAGTCTTGCGTGGATGCTGAAAATTGCAGAAGACAACCAAATAACGCTAATATTTGAACCTGAACAAGCCAATGTGGTGAGTACGGCAGAAGATGCTTTGAGACTATTACAAGATCTAGATTCACCTTATCTTAAGGTTTTGTATGATGCAGCAAATCTAGTAACCCCACAGGATCATAAGGACCTCTTAGGTAAGATTTCAAAAACGCTAACAGCGCTGAAGAAGCACATTGCCATTGCGCATTGCAAAGATGCTTTTGTATCCGAAGAGAAGATCACTTTTGCACCGGTGGGAAAAGGAAACTTGCCCTTAAAGGAATATCTAAATGAATTAAGTAAGGTTTATGACGGTCCTGTTATTATGCATGGGTTAGCTGAGGACGATGTAGCACTTGCTTTGAATTTCTTTAACTAGAATAGGAGGACATGAATATGAAAAAGGAAAACCAATTGTTGAACATCGGCGTATTAGGTTGCGGTCAGATTTCACAAGCGGCGCATTTTGACTCTATAAGGCGTTCACGTAATGCTCACCTTTACGCAATATGCGATGTAGACGAATACTTACTTCGAAGAATGAATGCTATCTATGAACCTGACAAGGTATATATGGATTATGATCAAATGCTGGCGGACCCTAGCGTAGATGCTGTAGTTATTGGGATTGCCGATCAATTTCATGTGGAGGCAGCTAAACAAGCGGTGCGTGCAGGTAAACATGTCTTGGTAGAAAAGCCTCTAGGTGTATCCATCGAAGAAGTGGAAGAATTAAAAGAGCTAGTGGATCGTACCGATCTCAAAGTGCAAGTGGGGAATATGAAGAGATTTGACCCCGGTATAGTAGCAGCTAAAGAGTTTGTAGATCATGAAATGGGTGAGATTATTGGCCTAAAAGCTTGGTATTGTGATTCCACCTATCGGTATACCGTTACCGAGAATGTTCAGCCAGTGATTATATCCGGTAAAAATATAAAGAGACCTGCTGGAGATCCAAAAGCGAACAAGGAACGCTATTATATTTTAGGTCATGGAAGCCATTTGTTCGATACCGCAAGATATCTAGGTGGAAATATTGTAAGTGTGAAAGCATGGAATACGCAAAAGTTCGGTGCCTATTGTTGGTTTATTACTGCGGAGTTTGAAAGCGGCTTTGTAGCTCAATTGGATTTGACCATTGCGGTTCGGATGGATTGGCATGAAGGATTCCAAATTTATGGTGAATTCGGATCAGTAGTAGGAAAGACATACAACCCGTGGACATTAAAATCAAGCGATGTAGAAATTTTCAAAGTTAGTGATAACAGCTACCATAGACCGCTTGGAGCAGATGGTCATTTTTATAGATTGCAGATTGAAGGGTTGGCAGATTCAGTTCTGCATAATAAGCCAGGTGTAGGTGCAACGATTGAAGATGGGATTGCTACGATGAGAGCGATGCTCGCTGTTGAAGAATCGGTGAAGACCGGAAATACGATTTATCTAAGTGACGTTTCTGGTCCTTTGTAAAGGAGGGGAGAATATGCCGTACTTTACCTACGAGCACATTCGATTTTATTATGAAGATGATGGAGGGGATGGAGAGCCTTTTATTTTTCTTCATGGTCTGGGCGGTGACGTTAATCAAACTTTCGGTTTAATGAAGCAAACAGATCACATACGAAGGATCTCACTAGATTTTCGCGGTCATGGAAAGACTGTGGCGTTCGGCCATGCGGATGATTTTTCTTTTAAACAATTCGCCGAAGATGTGATGGCTTTAGCGGAATACCTTCATATCAGTCAATTCAATATTGGGGGGATTTCCACAGGTGCTGGGGTGTCGCTTCATTTGGCATTGAGGTACCCGGATAGCGTTAAGAAGCTTATTTTGTCACGTCCAGCCTGGAAGGATAAGCCGCAAGAGACGTTGATTCGTGAAGCCTACGCCAAAGTTCATGAGGTACTGCAAGATACAGATCCTCTGACTGCCCAAAATAGATACGAAAATTCAGAGGTCTATAAATCCATAAATTCATTATCTACTTATGCGGGTGAATCCCTATTAGGGCAGTTTAAATATCCTTATGTAAAAGAAACCTCGATGAAGTTTGTGAAGCTGCCAATGGATTGTCCTAATCATGATCGTGAGGCTTGGAAGAACTTAAAGCTGCCCACATTGATCCTTGCTAGTCAACTTGACCCTATTCATCCATACACCTACGGGAGATTACTCTCAGAATATATCCCAAACGCTAAATTTATTGAGATTACTTCGAAAACGATCAGTAATAAGCAACATAATCAAGATTCTTATGAGGCTATTGAGAGCTTTTTAAATGAAAGATGAGCACAAGCTTCAAAGGTGTTCATCTTTTTTTGTACAAATTTAGAAAGTATCTATACTGTAATTACGTTAACGCCGAGTTTGTTATATGTATCAACAATTTTATTGTCTACTGTACCTTCAGTGATTAAATAGTCTAACGCGGATACCTTGGCTACAAAAAAAGTGGATATTTTCTCCAGCTTTTCTTTCGTAGCTATGGCGATAACCATGGAAGATTGTTCAAAAAGTTGATTCTTAATGATGGATTCCTCATAAGAGGGAACAGTTATGCCCACCTTTGAATCCAGCGTGGATACGCCAAGGATTGTTAGATCCAAATGGATTTGCTGTATCGCTCTAAGCGTTGCGGCTCCGAATAACACTTGGTTCTTTTTATCGAGGTCGCCACCTAACAAGGTTACACTAGCTTTGGACAATCGGCACAGCGATAATGCAATAGAGGGGGAGTTGGTAATAATTCTTCCATCAAAATGCTCAGGGATGTTCTCGGCTACTTTTAAATTTGTGGACCCTCCATCAATAAAAATAACCTTTGCATTCTCAATAAGTGTGCAAGCTCGTTTAGCTAAGTCAGCTTTGGTCTGGCTATTAAATTCTACACGTGAATTGAAATCTTTCATGTCATTAATAAGGCTGTGAGCACCACCATGAATTCGTTTGAGAAGTCCCAGCTTCGACAAGCTTTGTAAATCTTTTCGTATGGTATCTTCTGTTACATTTAATTCCTGTGTTAATTCTTGGACAACGACGCGGCCTTCGGTCTCTACTTTTTTTAGGATATACGCCTGTCTGTCAGCTTTTAGCACTGATCCACCTCTTTTCACAAAATGCTCTAAAGGTTGTACTTAACGTTACTATTTTACTACATATGAAATGAATTTGAAAAAAATCAATCGTTTTTACGTTCAACTCCGTCTTACTTATAGATATATGAGGTGGATGCATCTTCCTGATAGAAGATAGAGGGGGTGGTGGAAGGTGGAAAACACAATGGATGAAGTCAGAATGGTAGATTTTGCGCAAATGGATGAAGAAGCTTTTTTTAGTCGATTGTATGTGGAGCATCGAAAAATGTACGCTATTGCCTACAGTTATTTACGAACAGAGGCAGACACGCTGGAGGTGATCCAAGAAGCGTCATGCAGGGCATGGATGAAACGTAAAAAATTAAAGGATGAACAGTCCTTAACACCTTGGCTGATCCGAATAACGATCAATTGTTGCATGGATGAGCTACGGCGCAAAAAGCGTGTGATTGTAGCGGAGAAGCTGGTGGAGGAAGCGGCACAGGAAATGAAGAGTAATGACCGAATTGACCTGGAGCGTGCGATGAATCGGATAAAACCTAAATACCGGCATGTCGTAACGCTGAAATACTACCATGACATGACCACTGTTGAAATTGCCAAAGTACTAAAAAGGCCAGAAGGTACGATTAAGACTTGGCTGCGCGAAGGACTCAAACAGCTTCGAAGTTATCTATAGCGATATTGGAGGTGAATGGAATGACAGAAAAAGAAGAACGTATTCTACGTAAGAACATCGATGATATGCAACAGAATGTCGAAACAATACAGGAGATGAAAATCTACAACGCTATGAAAAAGGGAATTGTGGAAGGGAAGAAGCGAGAAAAACGACGCATCTATACTACAGGTATGGGCGTGGTTGCAGCTGCAGCTGCAGCGGTTGCGTTACTGTTTACATACTCAACAATCGGATTACCGAATAAGGGAGTGGCACAACCTTCAGTACAATCAGCAAGCACTAAAAACACGGATAATTTCAAAGCTTATCGCTCGTTCTCAAGGTTAGAGCCTGCATTAGCCAGTGCCCTTGAGCAGAATCTCGTTGTGCCGGTCGGTCAAAGTGCGGAAAACAAGGGTTACCGGATAGATGTGACAGGTGCCGTTACAGATGGACGGAAGGTTTATGTTTTATACAGTGTTCAGAACAATACGGACGAAGTAGTTATACACGCGGATTTTGAGCTTAAATTTGAAGGGATACAGGAGTCGCCTCTTCACAAAGGCGCATCATTAAGTATGCTCGCTAGTGAGAGCCGAATTCAACCTGGGCAGTCTATGGATTTTATATACTCCACTAAACTTTCACCATTGGTAAAATATCCAAAGAAAGTAAACTATAATATAATTCTTACCGAAACTTCAGATAAGGCTCTCCTATCCAGTAGTAATAAGTATCGGACTAGCCTAGATGTTGCTTTCGAGCTTGATCCTGACATGCTTAAAGCACAGGAACGAATGCTGGATACAGACGGAACACTGACAGTGGACGGGCAAAAGATTAGAGTGAATCAAGTGCAGTATACTCCGCTTAGCACCTATGTGGATCTGGAATATAATCAGAATAATGATAAACAGATTTTTCAATTAATTAATCCAGTACTGATTAGTAAAAAAGGGGACACAGTTGAGAAGTTGTATTACCCCGATATCATCAATTCTGACAATTCCGAAGTCTACTCGGACAACTCCAAGTTCACGTTAGTGTTCAAGAATAGTAAGGGCAGCCAGCAGCCGGATTCTGTGACGTTGAAAGCATTCGGAATTTCGGCAGTCGAAAAGGATCAAATGAAAATTGTCGTGGATCTTAACAAATATCAGCTTATTGAAGCGCCCGGAACTGGACTTGAGTTAGTCACGCCAAAGCAAGAGAATAACGTAGAGGAAGGAGAAATCCTCCTAATTCGTAATATTGAGAATGCTCAATATTTAGAAGGCTCTACTAGACTTGCTGAGACTTTTACTGACGCAAAAGGGAAGGTATATAATAAAGCACCTTCCACAAGTAGCTTCAGCAGCTATACGACTTCTAAGGATGGCTCAGCCGTGAACGAGTTTGGATATAATTTTGGCACGGATGCGAAGAACTATCCTCAGCCATTAACGATTACGTTAGAGAGATATATAAATCCAATTATGGATACGCAGGCTGTGGAGCTGTACTCGATTAACCGTTGATATTTCATCAACGGTTTTTTTGTGTTCTCAGAGAATTCATTCTTTGAAATTTAAGAAATACTTAATATATACCGTACTTCTTTTTAAAAAGTTTTACCTATTCTAAGTACAGGAAGGAGGTTACTGAAAGAATGATAAACCCAATTATGAAGAAATGGCTCCGAAAGGATGTCTCAGCGGCAATAATGTTCCTGGCACCAAGCGGTATCGGATTCGCGATGTTTTACCTTATACCGTTTGTTATGGGAGTATTCTATTCTTTTATGGACAGCACGATAGAGGGCCATTTTGTAGGGTTTGATAATTACCGAGAGCTGCTAGATAGCGATTCTTTCCGTAAAGCAGCATCTAATACATTTTATTTTAGCGTGATAAGTGTTCCACTAATGCTTGTGCTCTCGTTAGGATTAGCGATGTTATTGAATAAAAATACATATTTTCGGAATTGGCTGAGGACTGGATACGTGTTGCCGCTTGTCGTACCTGTCGCCTCCATCATTCTGATCTGGCAGATGCTCTTCGATTGGAATGGCTCGCTTAACGCCTGGCTGAACAACTTCGGTATCGATCGTGTGGATTGGATGAAGACGGATGCAGCTAGAAATGTAATCATTGTTGTTTATTTATGGAAGAACATCGGTTATAACGTGATTTTATTCTTGGCGGGATTGCAGCAAATTCCAAAGGATTATTATGAAACGGCTCAAATTGAAGGTGCTGGACGATTACGGCAGTTTCGCAGTATTACGCTTGTCTATCTAACCTCTTCGATGTTTTTTGTGATCATCATGTCGATTATTAATTCATTCAAAGTGTTTCGAGAAACGTATTTAATCGCTGGTGATTATCCGCACGACAGCATATACATGCTGCAGCATTATATGAACAATATGTTCATGTCGCTCGATGTTCAGAAGCTGACTGCCGCGGCGACCTTGATGTTTGGTTGTATTTTATTGATTGTGTTGGGATTGTTTGCATTTGAACGGAGGCATAGACAATTCATGGAATAGGGGTGAAAAGGTTGTGCCAGTTGTCAAAGTGTTGCGAAAAGGGGCATTAACACTCGTCATGGCTGTTATTGCAGTCTTGTTATTATTCCCGATTGTGATCACATTCACAAATTCGCTTATGACAGAGAAAGAAATTGAGATCAATTATGGACCTATCGGGCAGATGAATGAGGTGATTGAAGGGAGAGAAGATCCTTTTGTAAATTTAAAATTGCTGCCGGATCAAGTGTCCTTGGACCAGTATACTAAGGTTCTCCTAGACAACCCTAAATATCTGACGATGTTCTGGAACTCAGTATTCATGGTTGTGCCCATCATTGCAGGACAAACATTAGTAGCAGCACTCGCTGCCTATGCATTCTCGAAGCTGAAATTCCGGGGACGAGATCCTTTGTTTCTTATTTATGTCCTAACGATGCTTATGCCTTTCCAAGTGACGCTAGTACCGAACTATATTATGGCGGATAGGCTAGGAATATTAAATAGTTCATATGCAATTATATTGCCTGGAATTTTTGCAGCTTTTGGTGTGTTTATGCTCAGACAGTTCATGCTAGATATACCGTATGCGTATATCGAAGCAAGCAAAATGGATGGTGCTGGACATTTTCTGATTTTCTACAAGATTATAATTCCGATGATTAAACCTGGTCTGGCAGCACTAGTCATATTATTGTTCGTGGATTATTGGAATATGGTGGAGCAGCCGCTTATTTTTCTTGATGATCCGTTTAAACAGCCATTGTCAGTCTTTTTATCGAGGATCAATGAAGGCGAGCGAGGCATTGCTTTTGCTGCATCCATACTTTATATGGCTCCGATGGTGATGCTGTTTCTGTATGCGGAATCGTATTTTATTGAAGGCGTTCAATTGTCTGGTATCAAAGGTTGATTGGAGGAGAATGACGGGATATGGAGTTAGGTATAGAGCCGGCTGATCGTAGACGTAAACGAAATATTCAAGTCGTCTTCATGGTTTTTATGGGATTATTGTTGTTTTTTACATTGTTCAGTAACACGATACAAACTTTGACCTTGCCGAAAGTTAGAACCGAAAAACCAACAAAGGGAAATCTTTTATTTACGATTGAAGGTAGTGGGATATTGCAGCCACTTGCTGAAGTTAAACTTTCGAGTACTTCCGGACTAAAGGTCGAACAAATTCTAGTGAAAGAAGGACAACGTGTAAAAAAGGGACAAAAACTTATTATCTATGAGAGCAAAACGGCTGAGCAAGAATTGAAAGATGAAATAACGAATTTAGAAAAGCAGAAAATTGATCAACAGAATAGGCAAGATCAGTACATCCAATCCGCGCTGGAGGAGGATGAATTCAAAATCAGAAATGCAAGACGTGATATCGAAAAAGGTAAATTAGATATCTTAGCTCAGGAAAATAAGATTAGTGGGCTAAAAAATCGTCTAACAACTGAAAAACAACTATTTTCTCCTTTCGATGGTCTGATTTCAAAACTAAATGCCGTCGAAGGGTTAGCTCCAATGGGAGAACCGGATGTAATTGTATCCAACAGTAGTCGGGGTTACAGATTGGATATTATTATGGATTCCGTGCATTTGTCCAATTTAGGGATTTCTGCTGGAGAAAAGATAGAGGTTGAGGTTGATATGAATCATGGACAAGAAGCCCGGACCCTAAACGGCTCCATTGAAGAAGTTGCGAATTCAGAGTCACGTACTGATAGCCCCTCTAGTAATGAGTCCGGGAAGATTCAAACCATTCCTCAAAAGAATCTGAGAATAAAAGTCGTTGATCCAGAACTTAAAGGAGGTGAACAGGCTCGGATCAAAATCGAAAAACATTCACTCCAAGAAGGATTACTCCTTTCCAATGAAGCTATTCATGAGGATCGCGAAGGTTTGTTTGTCTATAAAGTTGACGAGCAGCGGGGGGCATTAGGCAATGTTTTTGTCGCTCAAAAAGTCCGTATTCACTCTAGTGAAAAGAACGAGAAAGAAACGATGATTCAATCGGATATTCTCTATGAGGAGGATTCAATTATTCTGGAAAGTAATGAACCTCTTGAAGACGGGAACCGAGTTCGACTGCAATAAGAAATCAAATAAACGAGAAAATAGGAGGAGGAAATCAAATGATTAAAAGATCTATTTTTGTACTATTAATGGGTGCTTTGATAATGACAACGGCATGTAATTCCGGAGGTAATGAGAAAGTGGAAAGTAAGGGGAAAACGACAACTGAAGAGGGGAAGACAATCTTAACTCTATCTCTAGCAGAATCGAGTGCATTCTATCAGGCGCTAGAGAAAAAGTTTGAAGCGAAATACCCGGATATCGACCTACAAATTAAGGCATATAAAGAAGAGGGAAACGAGTGGGGGGAGAATGGTTATGTAGAATATAAAAAAACAACAAATACAGCCCTACTCTCTGGAAAAGGTGCAGATATTTTTGATGTAAGCGCCTTTTCAATCAATGATTATGTGAGTAAAAAGTTGCTTGTGAACATGAATGATATATTTGAACACGATAAAACGGTAAATAAGAGCGATTTAGAAATGAATGTGTTGGACGCAATGAAGGTGAGCGACGGTCTATACTTCATTCCTACCGGGTTCGCTTTTAGAGCGTTCATAGGTGATGGAAATATGATTAAGAACTCAAATGTGAAGATTGACGATAAGAATTGGACTTGGAAAGAGTTTGGGGAGCAATCGAAGGAAATTATACAACTGACTGGGAAGGACGCTAAAAACAAACTTTATGCCCTAACGGAGTACCCAGCGGAAATGACACTCCAAGAAATGGCTATTGATAATTATAATTTGTTTGTTGATAGTGAAGCGAAACAAGCGAAGTTCGACTCGCCTGATTTTGTGGAGTTGTTGGAACAAGTCAAGAAAATGTATAAAGAACAAGTTATGACTTCGGAGCCAGCGGAGATAGGTAATCAGCTTTTTAACTCCATCGTTATATGGTCACCAACAGACTTTATCGATGGTCCATATTCTTACTTTGAAAATCCGGTGTACCTTCAAAAGCCACATGCAGGTCAGACTGGTGGTATGAGAATCATTCCTTCATCATCGCTCGCCATACAAGCCAATACTCCGGTGAAAGAAGAAGCTTATAAGTTTATGACCTTCTTGTTATCTGAAGAAGCACAGTCATTGCAAGATAGAGAAGGATTTTCTTTGCTCCAATCCGTGAACGATAAGAATTTAAACGATATTCAGGAAAAGATGAAAAGTGGTGCATATAAGCTTCCAACCGGAAAAGTAGCTAAGGTTTCTGATGAAGAATTTACTAAGTTTAAAGAAATCATTCATACAATAGATCAATATGCGGAACTGGATACTAAAGTGCTTTCTATTATTGGAGAGGAGTCCTCATCATTCTTCAGTGGACAAAAATCTGCGGAAGCTGTTGCAAAGCTGATCCAGAATCGAGTAACAATCGTTCTAAATGAATAGATGTATTAAACAGGATTTTGTATAAGGAGGGGGACTCATGCACAAATCACTAAAGACATATGCTGTAGTTCTGCTCAGCGCAATGCTATTAAGCCAACCTTTTGCAAATAGCACATATGCAGCATCGGCAAGTGCTTCAGCTACAGCGGTATTCACGCTGGACAAACTTGGTACGATCGCTTTAAAAAACAATGTCAACGTGAAGCTAATTGATATGGATATTATTGAGCAACCGAGCGGCAATATACTTATATACACACTTAGTTATAGCAATGGTAGTAGCAATAGTGTAGCTCACGTTGATTATTTCTCAAGGGTTACTACAACTGGGGGGGCTGTCATACAAGGCAAACCTGTCACGAGAGATGTTACCAAAAAAAACATCCCTCCAAAGAGTAGCCAAATTGTAACTTATAATGTGAATATTGGACAGTCTACTAAATTGAACGGCACTAAAGTGACCCTATTGAAGTGGGATTTCAGTAGTCAGGATTATCAGAAAAAGCTAGGTGAATTCGCTATTCCGGCAAGTTATTCAGTTGTCGTTCCACAAGGCCAGAGCAGGAAGCTCACGATGGATAATCTGCTAGTAAACATCAAAGCGGAAAGTCTACAAAGGCTTAAAAGGAATGGAAAAGTATATATGAGAGTAGGCGTTAGTTTCACGAATTTGGGTAAAAAATTGCTAAGCGGCTCCACTTATATTGCTTACCTGAAATCAGCCGGTGGCTCGGTGTTCGAACTTAAGCAGGAGGATGCGAGAAGCAGTATCAATGTACAGTCCCAAGAGAAGAAGACGGTTTACTATCTAACAGAAGTCCCTTCCTATATGAAGACTGAACATATGATATTGCAATTTGCGCAAGAAGATGAAACTTTGAAAATAATGCTACCTGTTAAATCGTTTAAGCTTCCTGCATTAACAACTGTCGACTTTGCTGTGGCTAATTATGCTGTTAAGAAGATTTCAGTAAAGAATAATACGGTTGAAACGCAATTGAAGAGTGCTTCCGTATATTCGGAGAATGACTCCGCGAAATGGAATCTTCAATTCCGACTTAAGAATCTTGGGAATAAACCTATCACTCTACCTGCATACGAGCTTACGGTTAAAGCAGCTGAAGGACTTAGTATTCCAGTAGACTCAAAAGCACTTGCCAATTTAACATTGAAACCGCTTGAAGAGAAGATCGTCAGTCTCAGGGCGGATGTGCCATTAATACTTAATCAAGGTACATTAAAGTTAGAGTGGACGGAACCTGCTGTTGACGACAAAGTTATTTTCCCAACTGTGCTGTATAACATACCTTATGCACTAGAAAACAATAATCTGATAGGACAAGGGTATTCGGTCGAGAATAGCTACGGGAAATTCATGGTGAAACTTGGATCCTATCAGCGTTTGCCTTGGGATGATGGTGATCAAATCGTAACTACTATCAGCATCCGTAACACCGGCTTAACCTCAGTACAGCTACCTTCTTTAAAAGCTATAGTTAAAGCAGGAATGAGTGATCTTAGCAGTACAGCCCAGATCGTGACCACAAATACGCAATCGATGCTTGCTCCCAATGAAGCGACAGAGATCTATGTGATAGCGAGAGTTCCATATACTTATAGTTTCAATCAGCTAAAGATAGAGTTGCAAGATACCTCTGGAGATGAAGTCACGAAGTTTCTCTCTATGAATACAAATTCGCTAAATAATGTGATCAATACGATTGCTGCAGGTGAATCTTACCAAGTGAACTCGTTAGGCAGAAAAGCAAAAGTTCGCGAGCGTCGGACAACCACTTATAATGAAAACAGTTCTAGCTTGATCTATACGGAACTGGAAATGATTAACGAAGAACCACGTCAGTCGAAACAGGCACAGCTTGTGGCTTATTACAAAACACCTGACAACCAATTTTTCAAGGCGGTGGTTAGCCAATCGACAACTCCAACAAGCCCAAATGGTAAAAACCTAGTTACAATCTGGAGTAAACTTCCGCAAGGGGTGAATACGTCTGAGCTTCTGCTTTATATTGGGGAAGGGGTTGCTGACGGTAAGCTTACAGATTTAGGGGGAACATCCACTGGATTTATCAATAGTGTTAAATTAGCACTTACCCCAATGACAGCAATCTCACAGAATAATCTAACAAGTGTCGATCTATTCCCTTACAACCTTTCGGTTGCAAATGCAGTGGGTACGATTACTGAAGAGAAAGGTACATTAGATATTGTTATGAATTATAGCTTATTCGAAAAAGACGCTTTTGAAGCAGGTGCCTATGAGCATAAGCTAGTCTTAGAAATTATTGACCCTTACGGACAATCCATGGAGAAGACTTTGCAGCTGGGGTCTGATTTGCCAATGGGTAAGAATAAATCATACTCAACCTCATTTAATAGTAACTTCCACAAAATATTAAGGGGAGGCAGCGTTCGTATAAATCTATATGATGAGTTTCAGGGTCATAGGATGTTGCTAGGGAGTCAGTCTTACCCGTTAAATTACGTTTCATCAGAACAGAGAACACCTAAAAACACTGGCAATTAAAATTGTAGTGAGCTGGGTTAAGAACCAAGTCAAATGTGTTGGCATAATTGCCAGCACTTTTTTTATTTCTCGCCTATACTTATGAACTTTTTATGGAAATTCCTTCAATGTATGTTCTTTACATTGACTGTTCTCAGTCTTTTCGTTAAGATTACCTCTGCGCTTCAATGCCAAAAAGCAAAAAAGCTTAAAAGTGCGGAAGCGTTCGATCATTATTTTTATACCCAATACAATGTTAAGGAGCATTATTTTCATGGAACGACAGCTTAGTTTCTCAAAAAGCATGATCATCATCGTTTTTATTTTAGCACTTCTATTTGTATCTATCTTTCTATTGAAAGCGGAGCCGCATCTACCGCTTCTCGTAACTACAATAGGCACGGCCGTCTTACTAGGAATGTTTGGTTTCTCTTGGAAGAAGATCGAATCAGCAATTATTCAAGGGATACAAACGGCCATAATGCCAATTCTTATCCTCATGCTGATTGGAATTCTGATCGCTGTGTGGATGATGAGCGGTACAGTACCATCGCTTTTATATTATGGTATGGATTATATTAATCCGAATTATTTTGCGGTGAGCGCATTATATGTCACGATCATCGTCTCGATGTTCACTGGAAGCTCCTTCACGACAGTTAGCACCATCGGCGTTGCTTTAATGGGAATTGCAGTAACTACGGGGATTTCCCCAACTTTGGCTGCTGGAGCAATTATCAGTGGGGCTTGTTTTGGTGATAAAATGTCGCCACTTTCCGATACAACGAATTTTGCACCTGCAGTAGCGGGTATATCCTTGTTTACACATATTCGTAATATGGCATACACTACGGTGCCAGCGCTTGTTATCACCACTCTCTTTTTTCTGTTCGCTCCAAAGGGGAATTCGATCGACTTATCCTCGATTAAAGACATTAAGCTTGCGTTACAAGATGGATTCCATATTCATTGGTTAACGCTGCTATCTCCGCTAGCTGTCATCGCTTGTTCGATCAAGCGGATACCGATCCTGCCTACGTTAGTTGTTGGTATTGTCAGTGGTCTTCTTGTGACGGCTTTGATTCAGCAGCAGACTGAAATCGATGTCTGGTTTAGTGTAATGCAGAGTGGATATAACAGTAATATCGCGAATGAAATGGTTGCATCTATCGTCAACCGCGGAGGAATGCAATCGATGATGTGGTCTGTATCTCTAATCTTAATTGCCTTATCCTTAGGTGGTTTGATTCAGCATTGCGGTGTCATTGAGGCCTTTTTCCGTAAACTCATTCAACCGCTCAAGCGTAAAAGCAGCATTGTACTGATGAGCGGAGCGTCATCCATTGCGGTAAATGGCATGACGGGTGAACAGTATCTTTCGATTCTTTTGCCAGGTCAAATGTTCAAAGATGAATATAATCGCCGTGGCATTCCAGCGAAGACACTGTCCCGTACGCTAGAAGATTGCGGCACTCTCGTTAATCCATTAATTCCATGGGGTGTCAGTGGAGCCTTCTTCGCAGTGACTCTGGGTGTGCCCGTGATAGAATATGTGCCTTATGCAACTTTCTTATGGTTAAGTCCATTCATCACGTTTGCTTACGCGTTGATCCCTAGATTACAAAGGAACTCATTGGGTAAAGATTAAGAAACCTCAAGATAATGGACACCTAATGCATTGATTCAACGTATATAAAGAATACTATGCGTTGAGTCAATGTGATCAAGCTAGTGATCTAAGCTTAAAAAGTGGTCAATTTATCGGAGGTAATAACAGTGAGTCGCAGTAAGTTACAGGATAGAATCAGATTAGCTAATGTCGAAACTAAGCACGCAGAACAATTTAATAATCTATTACGTTATGTATTTCAAGTGACCAATCGTGATCTGCAAATCTTTGGCTGGGAGAATCGTGAAATCACTCAGGCTAAGTTGCCAGTTCTTAAGTATGCTGATGTTGTAGGTTGGTTTGATGGAGACAAGCTCATCTCTCAGTTAGCCGTATACCCATTTCAGGTTAATATTTTTGGGCATATCTATGAGATGGGTGGACTAACGGGTGTTGGAACCTATCCCGAATATGCCAATTTAGGTTTAATGAATAAACTGATGCTTCATGCTTTAACTAAAATGCGGGATCGTAAACAATCGATATCTTATCTTTATCCGTATTCAATCCCTTATTATAGAAGAAAAGGCTGGGAAATCATCACTGATAAAATCTCATTTGAAGTGCCGGATACCCAGTTGCCAAAAATGAGAAATGTCCCAGGAAATGTGGAACGTGTATCCATTGAACATCCAGATATCAAAGTGATTTATGATCAGTTTGCCGTGCAGCATCATGGGGCAATGATTCGTAATGAGTTAGCTTGGGAAGAATATTTGCGGTGGGATTTAGATGATATGACGGTAGGTATTTATTACAATAACAACGATGAACCCATGGGGTACTTGTTGTATTGGGTCGCCGAAGAAATATTTTATATCAAAGAGATGGTATATATTGTTGAAGAGGCTCGAACGGGCTTATGGAATTTTATTAGTGCGCACTTTTCAATGATTAAGCTGGTTAAAGGGGATATTTATAAAGGAGAACCGTTGTCATTCATATTAGATGATGGGGATATCAAGGAAACGATTGCTCCATACTTTATGGCACGGATTGTAGATGTCCGTTTATTTATTGAACAGTATCCTTTTAAACGGCAGGACAAAGACTGTGAGCTCATTTTTAACTTAAGCGATCCGATGCTGGAATGGAATCGAGGGACATTTTCATTAACTGTAGATAAAGAAGGGAAGGGGACCCTACGAGAAGGGGGATTAAATCCTTCACTTACGATTGATATTCCTACCTTAACAACCATGTTAATGGGCTATAAGCGGCCAACCTACCTAGCTCGCATCGGACGTATTCAGACGGATGAAGCGACGATTCATTTGCTGGAAGGACTGATTAGACCAGAGCATCCTTATTTCTCTGATTATTTTTAAAATATATGAACCTTTGAAGCATGCTCTAATGAGTGTGCTTTTTTGCTCTTTTTATAGTAGAATAGTCTCTCAGCAACACAATATGATATGAGGTGTAAGAATGGCAATTAATTTTACTAAACCAATGATCACTAAATTACAACAAGAAATTACCGAGCTCGAAAACAAAATCAAGAGCACACAGAACAAAAAAGAAAAATCTAAATTTAAAATTAATCAATTAGAACAGGATATGAAATTTAGCAAGTCTCACACAGATTTGAGCAGTAAAATGTCACGAATCAAAAAGCTGAATGATGAGATAAAAACCTTAAATCGTATGCAAGCTGATCTGTCAAAAGAATTAACCGCAAAGAAAAACTCGCTAAAGAAACTCCAAGTGAACGAAACCGCACCTGTTACGAATGATCCAGCAAAAGGATAAATTGATTATAGTTTATAGCATAAACGCTTACCGTCCTTATAAGGACGCCGAAGGCGTTTATGCTTGTTTTATCGGCTCATCCGTTTCTCCTCGTAGCAATGAAATCTCATGCTTATAGGGCGGGTTAACATATTTCTTTTCACCGATGGAGGGGGTCTCCAGGAGCTTGGGAATGGTTGTTAGCTGTGGATGGTGGACTACATATCGAAGCGCCTGAAGGCCGATATATCCATGTCCGATATTTTCGTGCCTGTCTTTTCGCGAGCCGATGATATTCTTTGAATCATTTACGTGAATGACTTTTAGGCGCTCTATTCCAATTATGCGATCAAATTGATCCAATATGCCATCAAAATCTTCCTTCACATTATAACCAGCATCGTGGATATGGCAAGTGTCCAGACAAATAGACAGGCGCTCGTTATTAGTAACTCCATCAATGATCGCTGCTAATTCCTCAAATGTAATTCCGCATTCACTATCTTTTCCCGCCATGGTCTCTAATGAAACCTGAACATTTCGTTTATCGGACAGCACTTCGTTCAAGCCTTCTACAATTCGAGAAATTCCGGCCTGTGGACCCGCACCCACATGGGAACCGGGATGCAGGACAATTTGTGTAGAGCCTAAAGCTTCCGTTCTAATAATCTCTGATTGAAGAAACTCAATACTATGTTCAAAGACCTGAGCGGATAGCGTATTCCCTAAGTTAACAATAAATGGAGCATGTACAACGATATTTAAAATGCCGTTATCTCTCATGTGAGCTTGTCCAGCTTCAACATTCAAAGCTTCAATGGGCTTACGGCGAGTATTATGAGGAGCTCCGGTATATATTAGGAAGGTGGTCGCTCCATAAGATGCTGCCTCTTCACTAGCTCGAAGGAGCATTTTTGGTCCAGTCATGGATACATGTGACCCAAGGAGTAAAGTCATCTGGTGTAACACTTCCTTTCTTCAGAGAAGAGATCAGTATTTAGTCACTATAGGCCTATTAATATTTGTAAATCGACCTATTTGTATGTATTCAAGCTTAGGTATAGGTTGTCTCGTCCGAATATCTCCTAGGGGAGACAACCTTATCAACCCAAAATGATCGCTATTCAGTGGCGGTAATCGTCTCGCCTTGGATTGGATTCAATCCGTTCTCCCACCTAACAGGGATTGAACGAGAGTTGAACAAATCTACTCCGTCAGAAATCTGGAAATGCAAATGGGGCTCACTAGAGTTGCCTGAGTTACCTGTCAGTCCAATGACATCGCCTTTTTTAACTATATCGCCCGCCTTAACTGTAATCGAGCCTTTCTTTAGATGAGCTAGATGGCTGTATTCACCACCGTGGTCGATGATCACGTTATTGCCGGTTGCCTGGTTTGGATTCATGACACCGACAGGTTCATTATCTTTAATATCATTCACAACCGATACGATTGTACCATCCGCAGGGGCGAGAATTTTTTCGCCAAAGGCATAATAGCTTTTGTTTTTTAGCGGATCCCCTTTATAAGAATAGTTATTCTTGGCTTTGATGAAATCATAAGCGTATCGCTGGATCTCTACTTCATAATGATAATTTACGAGAATATTCTTTCCGCCCCAAAATACAAACCAGTCACCTTCGAAAGGTAATGCGTATTCATGCTTGCTAAGTTTCGAGTCGGTTTCAGGGGAGGATGTCAGTTTTTGAATCTGGATTAATGAAATGGTTCCATCCGGATCAAACATTCCGATAAGCCCTTTATTACCTGCATCACTTACCCAAGTACGACGATCAAATCCATTAAGCTGCATATCAGAAGCTTGGTTCAGTGTCTGGATATCCTTAGTGAATTCCTTAGCGGTCTCAGCTAATTCAGTTTCACTAACCTCATCTTTCAAAGGCTGACTAAAGTGGGCGTACATTTCTTTATAGTTCCCTTTAAGCAGAAAATTTGGCAGATCATCAGGCAGGAACATTGTTTCGTTTGATTCTACAGCTGAACTGGATGTTTGCTCCACTTTCGCATTATTGTTCATATCCGTTTTTCCTCCTCCACAAGCTGTTAATAGCAAGGCAAGTGATCCTATTGCCAAAACTGTTTTTGCTGACATTCCCGGTATGCTGATTATTTTTTTAGAGCTTTTTTTCAAGAATATCGCCTCCCATTAGTCAAATTATAGCAAATGAGTCTTAGCTCTTCTGAAACACAGTATTAATACGATCTTAACTTTTGGTGTAGTAGACGAATACGAATTAAGCTTCTGTTAAGGTAAGTGCGATTGATAGCGTCAAGAATCATGCTATGATGATAAAAACAAGGGCTATTTGGAAAGGGAATTTCACAATGAATGAAGCATCGATTTTACTTGTAGATGATGAACAATCGCTTTTGGAGATTATGGAGACTGTATTACGCAAAGAGGGTTATTTAAATATTGATACTGCGGTGACGGGTGAAGAAGCGATAAGCGCCTGCGAAGCCAAAAAATATGATTTGATTGTATTGGATGTGATGTTGCCAGGGCGCAGTGGAATTGAAATCTGTCCTTTTATCCGGCAGACGACGGACGCACCTATCCTGTTTCTTACGGCTCGAACCTCTGATTTTGATAAGCTGACCGGATTTGCTATAGGTGGAGATGATTATATCACTAAACCCTTTAATCCACTTGAAGTTGTCGCTCGAATAAGAGCGCAGTTGCGGCGGTACTTAAGTTCACCTGCTCCATCAGATACTGATAAGATCACAGCGACAGTTCACAGCAAATCTGCGAACGTTTACGATTACGGGAGATTTAAACTGGATGAGACGGCAGGGGAGCTGCTGGTTGAGGGTGAGTCGGTCTCTTGTCCGGCACTTGTATTCCAATTGCTGCTGTTCTTATGTAAACATCCCAATCAAATATTCAGCAAAAGTGAATTATATGAAAAGGTTTGGGGTGAAGAAGCCTTAAGTGATGATAATACGGTCATGGTGCATATTCATCGTATAAGAGAGCGTATAGAAGCAGACCCATCCGATCCGAAGTTTATTGTTAATGTTAGAGGTCTTGGGTACAAACTGGTTAAAGTAGAACGTCAAGAGTTGTCTGCGCCATGAATATTAAGCGCCGGTTAACGTTAAAGTTTGTTCTTCAGCTCGCAATTACGGGCATGGTAGTACTCGCTATTTCTGCCATAACATTTACTTGGATTTTGCTGCGGTTTCTTGATATTAGTCTCTCGCGTGATTTTGCCAATGTGGGTCTTGAACAATTGGTAGAATCTTCTAAGATTGATAAGGATGGCATACATTTTTCTCCGAGTTTACTGGAGCAAGTGAAGAAAAATAATGGCTGGCTACAAAGTCTAAATGAAGATGGGCAAGTTGAGAGTGCCTATAATACACCTAAAGATGTACCCATTCAATATGGCCCTGGCGAAGTAGTTGCTTATTGGACGGGCACTCAGCCGTTTCCTTATAATCTGGCACTATGGATTCAAGAAAAGGATGGTAAACAGCTCGCACTGGTGTATGGTGCGCCTAATGTATTAGGTCCACTATTAAAGAAAGTGAGTGAGGGGACATTCGCTGCTGCGAAAGGGGAGCCAGTACTTCCTGATGAACTTGAAAAAGAAATTAAATCGGCCCAAGCTTTTGTTCAACTTATAGATTCATCAGGCAATGAAGTGGTTTCTTATAATAGACCTAATGTGATACCCACTCAGTACTCCGTTCAAGAGCTTGCACTTCGCACCCTGTACAGTGAACGATATGGGTACCATGTTCTTTCTTCTTTTGATAAGGACTCAGGTCGTACTTGGATCGTGGGAGAACCCAATATTAAAGGGACAGATCCAGGCAAAAAAATGTGGGTACCAGAAGAAGTTAAAGTCGTGATCATCGGTTCATTTGCCATGCTTATCGCTTTATTGATCGCGTTTGTGTTGCTTTCCTTATGGCAAGCACATCGTTTTGGTGCGCCAATGCTGCATATGCTCGTATGGCTCGATTCCATCGGAAATGCCATTTATACAGAGCCAACGGATCGTAAAGGACTTCGTCGCAGTCGAACACCCGCCTTAAAATGGAGGAGAAGGTACCGTGTTTTTGCTGATGTGATGGTTTCAATTGAGAAATTATCGGCAACCTTGAAGAGAGATCAAGTCATGCGGGAGGAGACGGAGAGCTTACGCGAAGAATGGATCGCTGGTGTTACTCATGATTTGAAAACCCCATTATCCTCAATCACAGGATATGCTCATTTACTGGCAGAACCAAAATACGATTGGTCGAAAGAGGAAGTCCGTAAGTTTACAACGACTATGCTAGATAAATCGGCCCATATGGACATGCTGATCAGTGATCTTGCAATGACCTATCGTCTAAAGTCAGGAATTAAACCACCTGAGACGATGGAAGTTGAATTGAACACTTGGCTGCAACAAGCTCTCGAACAAGCTGCTGCCAATCCTGCCTACGGGAAGCAGCGAATAGTATTTCTACCTGCACAAACCGAAGTTAGAGCTCAATTGTATACGCCATGGCTAGAGAGGGTTGTCAACAATTTAACTGCGAATGTGCTGCTCCACAACCCACCGGATACGAAGTTGACCGTTTCGCTTATTCATAAAGAAAGGGAGACCGGATTTATCATTCAATTTGCTGATGACGGCGATGGAATGGATGAAGAAACAATGATTCGGCTATTTGAACGATATTATCGAGGAACGGATACAGCGTCTACCTCCAACGGTTCTGGGCTCGGTATGGCGATTTCTAAAGGTCTGATCGAATGTATGGGTGGCCAGATTACTGTAGAAAGTCACATAGGTAAGGGAACGGTTATTAAATTAATATGGAGCTGATATATTCATTCGAGCCCTCGCTGTATTCCAACTGGATACCGCGAGGGTTGTTTGTATTTATTAGGTTGAGTAAAGGCTATAAAAATAAAGGAGTTGACATCTTTTTTTAATGTAACTACAATAGTTACAGGTAAACAATTATTAAGAGGATAAAATTTATCATAATTTGAGGAGGATTTTAAAATGAAAATAGCAATAACAGGAGCAACAGGTCAATTCGGATCATTAGTGATAGAGTCTCTACTTAAAACTGTACCCGCAGGGGACCTTGTAGTTAGTGTCCGGAATCCAGATAAAGCAAGTAATCTTAAAGCGCGTGGTGTGGAAGTCCGTCATGGTGACTTTGATAAGCCGGAAACATTGGATGTTGCGTTTGCCGGTGTGGATCGACTGCTAATTGTATCTTCAGATGGAGATAACGAGACTCGGATTCGCCAACATAAGGCAGCTATTGATGCAGCCGCTAAAGCTGGTGTTGGATTCATTGCCTATACAAGTGTAGGACATGCAGAGAAGAGTGAGCTGTTCCTTGCTGAAGTACACCGTGTAACCGAGGAAGCCATTCGAGCTACCGGAATTCCTTACAGTTTCCTTCGCAACAACTGGTACATGGAGAACGAGGTTGGGTCTATCCAAGGCGCCGTAGCAGGTGCCCAATGGGTAACTTCTGCTGGTAGTGGTAAAGTTGGCTGGGCAGCACGAGGAGATTATGCAGAAGCTGCTGCTAATGTTCTAGCTGGGGAAGGACATGAGAATTCTGTCTATGAATTGTCTGGCAAGCCTTTAACACAAGAAGAATTGACTGGAATTATAAGTGGCGTAATTGGTAAAGAAATTAAAGTGCTGCAAGTTGACGACGAAGCTTATGCGAAAATCATGGCTGAGGTTGGTGTACCAGAAGCTGCTCTGCCATTCGTTGTTGCGATTCAACGTGGTATTCGCGAAGGATGGCTGGATATTGAAAGTGGCGATCTAGAGAAAGTACTGAATCGTCCAGTCACTCCGTTAGCGGATGTTATCAGTGATCTTGTAAATAGTCTGCAAGCTTAAATAATATATCAAGATTCAAGGCTTCTTCTCGGTGAATAACCAGAAGGGGTCTTTTTTTGTGCATCTTTAACATCAATGATAAGGTTTCGTGAAGTAATAATAATGATATAATAGGAAACATATGTGAACTATTGGTGTAATGAAAATGATTGAATCGAAGAGAAGGGGATGAATATCAATGAGGACAAAAATTTGGATGGCTTCTGGTGCAGTAGTTGTAGTTGCTTTAGGGGCTGTTTTATTTGTGGGGGGGAACGATAAAAAATCACCCGCAGCAACCGATACATCTAACGTTAAACAATTAGTGCAGGAATATAGTTCAAGCAGCATGAAAGACCTCTCTGCTTCCATCACTTCAGAGCAGCTTATTGTGACCGACAGCAACAATCAATCAACCAAATATGACTTACCCAAAGATGAGTTTTTTGTTTCCATCGCACCATATGTTAAGAATACACACCCGTGTGCAACACATAGCTTGACCGGATGCCAAGGGGAATTAACAGAACAAGAGTTTAATGTATATGTCGAGGACACTGCGGGCAACGTGATTGTGGATCAAACTATGAAGTCCCAATCTAACGGATTCATTGATCTTTGGTTACCTCGCGATAAGAAATATAATGTAACGATTGAACAGGATGGTGTAAAAGCGAAAGCCGCACTTTCCACTTTTAAGAGTGATAATACATGTGTAACGACCATGCAATTAGTAGAGAGTATCTAAACACCAGAGACAGCGAAGTCACTACTTCCTCTGAAAATTCCATATCGGACCTGCCATTTAATTTATGGGAGGTTTTTTTATGTATCTGTAAGAATAAGAAGGTTCTAAGGTAAAGTTTAATTATAGTTATTTTCCACCTCCTGGAAATGATATAATCTGATGGATATCAAGTGTCGACCTTTTATAGGGAGTGTTCTTTGAAGAAGGGTATCGTCGAAAAACTCACGGGTGATTCTCTATGATAAACTTTAGTTGGTACTTCATTTTTGAGAGGAGATAGAGGAATGGATAAAGATCTGATCATCGGGGATGTTTTGCAGGAGTTAGCTGGTACGCGTCGTATGCTGGAGAAGCTGACGCAGGAACATATGACATGGAAACCACACGAAAAGTCAATGAGTCTCGGTGGGCTATCCACACATCTCGTCAATCTGTTAAACTGGCAATCAGCTATTCTTCTTCACTCGGAGTTTGATTTGGCATCTGTGCCATATCGTCGAGAAGCGCTGGAGAGCCCCGCCGCGGTTCTTCAAGAGTTCGATATGAGCGCTCGCAAGATTGAAGAATTAATTTCTCAAAGCAATGTGGAGACGCTTGGTGCGGAGTGGACACTGCGTAATGGCACAGCGGTGATCCGCCGTCAGACACGGGCAGTAGCGCTTCGTACCATCGGATTAAATCATATGATTCACCACCGGGCACAGCTTGGGGTATACTTTCGCCTTCTTAATATACCAGTGCCGGGCTTGTATGGTCCCTCGGCAGATGAATTAGCGAACGCCTAATAAATGAATTTCTTAATGAGTTAAGGATCGGAAAGTTGAAAAAAACAAATCGGCATGATAACATGGATACAAATTGATGATCGGAGTTGAAAAGTATAGTGTAGTAATTATTCTTGCGACACATGATGAATAAAACAACAAAAACGGTTTATTTCGTTTGTTTTATTTTTTGTATGCAAGAAAGTTACTACTTCTTTTCACTCGAACAATATATCCTTATCTAACTCCATTTGGGGCTAGATTTGCTGTATTTATTTGAGTCACAAGAAAGTAACTTTCTTGTGGCTTTTATTTTTTTCATACAGGAGGATACTTATATGTCATTAATAAATGTTACAAATTTAACCTTTGCCTATGAAGGCAGTTACGATAACATCTTTGAGAATGTAAACTTTCAAATCGATACTGATTGGAAATTAGGCTTTACCGGAAGAAACGGTAGAGGAAAGACCACCTTTCTGAGTTTATTGCTTGGAAAATATGAATACAGCGGAAATATTTCTGCACATGTCACTTTTGAATATTTTCCTTTTCAGGTGGATAACAAGGCGCTTAATACCATTGATGTGATCAGCGGGATTTTTCCGGATTATATTCATTGGAAATTAATGCGTGAACTTTCATTATTAAAGGTTTCTGAAGATGTGTTATATCGGCCCTTTGACTCATTGTCTAACGGAGAGCAGACGAAAGTGCTGTTAGCCACTCTCTTCATTAAGGAAAATAGCTTCCTATTGATCGATGAACCTACCAATCATTTAGACATGACGGCAAGAAAGCTGGTCAGTGATTATCTCAATACGAAAAGTGGATATATTCTGGTCTCTCATGACAGATCTTTTCTTGATAATTGTGTAGACCATATTTTGTCTATAAATAAGACGAATATAGAAATTCAAAAAGGAAATTTTTCAAGCTGGTGGGAGAACAAAGTCAGACAAGATAACTTTGAGCTGGCAGAGGACGAGAAACTCAGAAGAGATATTAAACGCTTATCTGCTTCTTCTAAACGGACAGGCAACTGGTCACATGAAGTGGAAAAAACAAAAAACGGAACGAGAAATTCCGGCTCAAAGGTCGATAAAGGCTACATTGGACACAAGGCCGCTAAAATGATGAAACGCTCTAAAGCCATTGAGCAAAGACAAAATTCTGCGATCAACGAAAAGTCTAAGCTTCTTAAAAACATCGAAAATTCTGAGAATCTAGAGATTACACAGCTTGACTATCACAAACGTCAACTTGCTGAGCTAGACAATATTTCGATTTTTTACGGTGAAAAAAAGGTATGTTCTGACGTAAGCTTCACTATCGAGCAGGGTGAGCGTATTGCTCTGGCGGGTAAAAACGGCTCAGGTAAATCAAGTATCATCAAATTGATGTGTGGTGAGGATATAGATTTCACAGGCACTCTCACAAAGGATAATCAGCTTATCATTTCCTACGTATCCCAAGACACTTCTAATCTTCAGGGGAATTTAACGGATTATGCCAGAGACAACGGAATCGATGAAAGTCTGTTTAAATCTATTCTACGAAAGCTTGATTTTTCTAGAATCCAATTTGATAAAGACATATCCACTTACAGTGGTGGTCAAAAGAAAAAAGTACTGATTGCCAAAAGTCTTAGTGAGAAAGCTCATTTGTACATTTGGGATGAACCGCTTAATTTTATTGATGTCATTTCACGTATGCAAATTGAAGAGCTGTTGCTTGAATACACGCCAACTCTTGTTTTTGTGGAGCATGATCGGGAATTTTGCAACAATGTTGCTACGAAGATCGTTGAACTTTAATTAAAATGAAGAAATGGGGGAAGTCGACAGAGTTTATCTGTCGGCTTTTTTGTATTATTTTACAAACGCTGCACATTTATAAAAGCAATTTAATATCCCCCTATAAAAGTTATGGATTACCTCCGTGCAATCCTAACTCGTGTCGAGTACTATGAAATTAAAGACTATAATCTCCAAAAGAAACAGTTGTACATCCAAGTGAATCAGGAGGGAGATCAGATGCTTAGTGTACTTATAGTGGATGATGAATATGAGATTCGTGAAGGATTGCGGAATCGCTTTCATTGGGAGGATTACAATATTACAGAGGTTCTTGTTGCGGATGATGGTGATGTGGCCTTACGTACGGCACTTGAGATCAGGCCCGCTCTGATTATTACAGATATCAAGATGAACCGCATGTCTGGTCTGGAATTCCTTAGAACCTTATCTGCGGAAGAGGACTATAAGCCTGAGAAGATTATTGTAAGTGGTTATGATGATTTTGAACTTGTCAAGCAGGCCATGAAAATAGGGGTATGCGATTATATTTTGAAACCAATTAATTTGGATGAACTAGGTCAAATGGTGGATAAATCGATAGAGAACATCAATAAAAAGAAGTTGGATCATCGTAACCGGCAGATGCTTAAGAATCAAGCGGTCTTCGCCATCTCCAAAATGCGCGAGGAATTATTAAAGGAAATGATTGAGCAGGTTTATGATCCTAATCTTGAAATGCGTAGATACCACCGTCTTCAAACATTGGAGCTTGAATGGATGCTAAAGGAGCCTACGATGTTGATTGTCGTTGAGGCTGATAATTTAAAAGCGATAGAGAATAAGAATCCGCATGAGAAGGAACTGATTCTATTCGGGATCAGTAATGTGTTACATCAGACGCTTGAAGAGGAATACGCCCATCCTTCTGCTCTCTATAAGGACCGTTATAACCGCTGGATTATCGTGCTTGGAAGTCTTTCTCATGAGCAGACGGATGTCGCACAGGGCATGGCACAGCTTTTCATTCAAAGAATCAATGATTTTGTCAAAATCACTGCTAGTGCAGGAATGCTGACTAAACCGGGCAATACAAGAAACTTGCACCATATGTATATTGAGGCTGTGAGCGTAATGGAGCAAAAGGCGGTTTATGGGGGCAACAGATTATTCACTGAGCAAGGGCTATTTTACGACGGGGAGAGTGATAACTTGTCACTTCAGAACCCGGATGAAATGCTTGATTTAGTTCGATATGGTTCGGATGAAGATATAACAAGAGCGATGGATACCTTTATCGAGATGATACAGTCGTGGCAGCTTACACAACTTAGGGATATCCAGCAGAAAATTTTTGAATGGCTGTTCGAAGTGTTCCGGCGAGGAGCGGAGGGAACCGTCCTTAAGAGTTGGAAAAATAATCCGATCGCAGTTTGGGAGCTGTTGGAGCAATACGATACACTGCAGGCGCTTCGTGAACAAACAGAGGTCTTTCTGCATGAGATTGCTGCCGACTTTCGAAAGCTTTCGCATACACCTAGCCAAATTGTTAGCGAAGCTGAGAAGATCTTACACCGTGATTATGCTGAAAGCCTAACGCTGCAAATTGTAGCTTCTGCGGTTCACGTAACTCCGGTTTGGCTTAGTAAGTTATTTAAGAAAGAACTGCATATGACCTTTCTTGAATACTTAACAGATATTCGCATTAAAAAGGCAAAAGAAATGCTATACGATGTGCAGTTTAAAATTTATCAAATCTCCTATCAGGTCGGCTACAAAGACCCGGTGCATTTCTCAAAGCTTTTCAAGAAACAGGTAGGCTGCACCCCTAAGGATTTCAGAAGACAGCTTGGAATTGCTGAAGAATAAAGAATCCAGGTTGCTCAGGTTCGGAAGAACCTGGCACCCTGGATCTATGCAAGTATTTATAGTGGCGTGATTCCTATAGTTACAATCACAGCCTTACATACAGGAATCGGCTGTGTCTGAACCTCGGAGGTCATTTCTTCCATGATATTACTGTGGTATAGCAGGGAGTTTTCGCTGGTATTAATACTCAGATTAGAAGGCGTGTAAGCAAGATTGTACCAGCGTGCCATTAAATCTCCATTATCTTCATTGATTTTTAAACTGGAAAAGGCCATTTCTTTACCATCCCATGCCAGAAAACTGTGCACAGGAGGAAGTGTTCCTTCATGAATACCGGTCTGAGCAGTGGTGACGGGAACAGCATAACGATAGGCTTCACGGTAGGCCGCGAAGCGGTTGTCACCTCCGCCATGTGGGATAAGGCTCCACTCTGCTACATTAACGCCAAGGCACTGAGCATCAGGGGTATGAAAGACGCCCCAGTCGCCAAGTTCTCCTATGGAACGAAGGAGTGTTAGGGCGATTGTACCTTCATCATCCTGCAACACCTCGTACTCATTAAGACCTTTACCGGCTGCGGTCAAGCCGCGTCCATCGGCATGTACATCCACGAACGCCTGCATATGCTGACAGTTGCTTGGGTTCTCCCATTCCGGTGCAGGTATGGTTTTGCGCTCAGCGACTTCAAAGACGGAATCTGCGTAATGAAGCGCCGTCTTAATGCCAGTTGGCAGCAGAACACGTAGACGGTGATCCTTGGCGGTGTTGTCGATTCGAGTATTAACTTGCAATGCATGGCCTTCACGCTCCAGACTGATTCGAGTCACAATATTTAGTTGGACAAGCTGCTGTGACCGGACCGACTTTCGCTTACGGAACTCAACCATGGTTTCTACTTCCTGCTGTAACTGTTCATCTGCTGAGGCTGGAACTTCTAAGGTGTGTCTGATTTCAAAAGCAGCTCTGTAAGGGGTATTCTCCGTTAGGTGAATCTCAGCAGGGATACCGCGTGTAGTTATGGCTACATCACCCTCGGGTTGTTTGAAAATGTATTCATTACCTATGTCACCGACATCCTCGTATACACCAAGACCGCTGTACAACTCATCGCTGCTTTTGTCGAACATAGAAAAGCTGCCGTCTTGTGCCACTATGACTCGAATAAATTCATTCTCCATAGTGAAGTCATCGGTAATCAGTGTGTCACTTGAAGATTTCGATATCGCTGTGTCCATTGCGGGAATCCAAGCAAAAGTTGCCAGTCCTAGGGCAGGAAGCGATTTTGCCTCAAAGGTTAGCCGTAATGCATGCGCCATATATGTCTGTCTAAATCTATCGTTTGGCAGCTCGTAACCGAAGCGTACCCCCAGATCTTCAACAGTGCAGTCTAATCGATCACCTTGGGAATTGACAAGGTAGCCCTCGCCATGCGTTCTGTCAGAGACTTGCTTGAACACGGCACTTGGGTCTTCACTTTGAATGAAGAAACGATGAGACCACTCAATTTCACAGGTCACAACGCTGCTGCTAGAATAGCCGCTAGTATTATAAACTACGAACGCAGTGGCGTCTTCTCCAAATTGTGCGAAGATAGAGGTATCGACCTTAGCACTAATGAATCTGGCGCTGTCAGTTATGAGGGCTGATCCGACCTCCATGCTTTTTGCAAACCGAGTCTTCATCTCATGGTAGACTTCATCTAAACTGCAGCCGCAAATACTGTCATGCGGATGGTTCTGCATAAGCGTCTTCCAGGCATATTGCATTAGACCGTGCGGATAAGCTTTGCCTAATCCATGTGCGATAGCGGCTAGCGGTTCAGCTATTTTTTCTAGAAGAGTTTGGTTCTGTTGATTGAGCTGCTTGATGTATACCCTCGCTGAAGCAGTATTTACTAGTGAGTACCAGCCGTCTGTATGTTGCCCGCGCAGCTCCCCTGTAGTAAGGGTTAGGTCATCGGGAAGCTCATTTTTAACGGCTTTTACATAATCATCATAGTTAGAATGAATGAAATCACAGTCTGGATATAATTCACGCGCAACACGTAAAGCTTCAGAAAGATCGGTTTGGATGGGCTGGTGATCACATCCATTCATAAGCAGTAAATGTCGGGTGGAAGCATATTGTCTGGTACGTGCAAGGCGATGGTCCCAGTAGCTTTTAGCAGTATCAGGATCAACAGGAATTTCCATGCCATTGTTGTACCAATTCGCAAAGAGAATACCGAGCACTTTGGAGCCGTCAGGAGATTGCCAGATCAGCTCAGAGTAAGGAGATTCCTGATCAGAGGCATCTACCACGCGATTGTTGAACCCAGTAGCTTTCACACCCCTGCCGAAGATGGCTGTATCGATTCCAGCTTGCTGAAGAATCTGTGCAGCTTGGCCCATATTGCCAAAAGAATCCGGGAAATAGCCGATCTTAGAGATGGGACCGAATGTCCTTGCATCACGATGTCCGATTTGCAGATTGCGAACATTAGCTTCACCGCTTGTCAGAAATTCGTCTTGAAGAATATACCACGGCCCAAGAGAGAGCTTGCCAGCATCGCATAATCTCTGGATGATTTCACGCTTCTCAGGATAAACCTGCAAATAATCTTCCACTACTATGGTTTGTCCATCTAGATAAAAGCTCTTAAAATCCGGGTCGGATTCAAACGTCTCAATCAAAGAATTTATAGTTTCGATAAGCTTAACGTGATGGGCTTCATAGGGCATATACCATTCTCTATCCCAGTGAGTATGAGAGATGACATGTACAACGGTTTTACTAGCTCCAGTCAATACGATTCCTCTTTTCCATAAGATGATGAATGCTACAGCCTAATTATATAAAATGCATTTTTTGCCACAATGAGTGGATCGCAAATTATTGCGGGGATTATTGTCGACATGTAAGGATTGGGGGAATTGTTATGAATCGTTTCACTCTGCGTCTGGGCGCATCGTTAAGGAACCGTATCATATTGGTATTTTTTATGATTATTATTGTGCCTTTTCTCATCTTTGCTTACTTTGCGCATATTAAGTCTATTGAAGGCATCACGAATACGAACACTAAGATCTCACTGAGCTACCTTCAGCAAGCAGCTAAAAATTTTGAGATTTATCTTAATACACTTAATGATCAGGTCAACACTCTTATCGGCAATAAACGTGTGCAAGATCTACTGATTGATCCGCCCGCCAATCCTGTTGAAGAAGAGGATTTTACTGTAAATCTACTTACAGTGCTCTATCAGGCCACTCCACAAATCGATGCTTTCCGAGTGCGAGTATATCCAATAAATCCTTCGCTGTATCCTTCTTATATGAATACATTGGGAGAAGCGGCGAATATAACTTCAGAGGAATGGTTTACGCGGTCACAAGGGACTGTAGGTCCAATGTGGGAGTTATTTATGCCACAGCAAGGCAAATATGGACGCCCTCTGCTAGGATATATTAAGCGTTTCTCAGGACTCTATGACCGTAAGCCCCGAGGTATGGTCGTTACAGAAGTTTCAGAGGATCATTTGAAGCGTTACTTCTCACCCACTGAGCAATTGAAGAATCAGAAGCTGCTACTCATGAATCGTGACGGTACTATTTATTATGACTCATCATCCAATGAATGGGCCGGTGCACGATTTCCTTCGAATTCGTTCATTACCCATCTTCAAAAAAATCCGGCGGGCTCACAAACGATCAAGATTGATGGACACAAGTATCTTACTACTTATGTCAGCTTAGACAGTGAGCCTTGGGCGATTGTCAGTCTGACGTTATTGAAGGAACTGACTGGAACAAGTGATGAAATGACACGTCTGCTAATCATCTTTCTGTTTATTTATCTCGTCTGCTGCTTTGCCGTTGTTTTTTACATTACGGTGTATTTCACCCAGCCTATCGCACGTCTGGTAAGGCTTATGCGGAGAATGGAGGAGGGCAATTTCCAGACAGAAGCGTTGACTTCGCCAAGAACAGATGAAGTAGGCTGGTTGTATCGAGGCGTCGGAAGTCTTGTCCAGCGGATTGACGTTTTGATCCAGGAAGCTTGGCGTTCCGAGCGGAAGAAGAAGGCTCTAGAGTTTCAGGTGCTTAGCCACCAGATTAACCCACATTTTCTCTATAATACGCTTGAATCTATTCGGTGGAAGGCAGAAAACCATGGCCGCAGCGACATTAGTGAAATGGTATCTGCACTGGGAAATCTACTTCGGCTCAGTCTGAATCAAGGGAAGGAGATCACCACGCTGCGGCGTGAGATTGAGCAAGTTAAAGCTTATGTGCTGATCGAACAGGCCCGAATGGGCAAAACAATCCGGATTTTATATTCCATAGATGAAGATTTGCTGGATTTTCCATTCCTTCGCCTGCTGCTACAACCTCTAGTAGAAAATGCAATCCAACATAGTGTACGGAGTGACTTCGAGAAGGGGAAGATCATTGTGTCCGCTAGACGTGAAAAGGAAGATATGATCATCGAGATTGCAGATAATGGAAAAGGCATTCCACAAAGTATCATTGACGAGCTGGATTATGAAGATCCTGAGGAGGAAATGTATACAACTACTCGGAGAGGTGTGGGCTTGCGCAATGTGAACGACCGTCTGAAGCTGTATTTTGGGTCTGACTATAAGCTACAGATTCAGATCGGAGTACCAGGAGGGACCCGTATTTTATTGCGACACCCTATGAAGGTAGACGAAGAATTGTCCAAAACAGGTGAAGCCCATTAATGGCCTGACTCAATCAAATCGTTAAAAGTCTTATAAAGTAGCGATTCTCGCATCTAAGAGAATCGCTACTTTTATTTTTACACAGGAAATTGGATATCTCGTGATCAGGATAAAAATGAATCAACAAAGTGCAAGATTGACTCATAGTAAGTGCACATTCACTCTTTTACAATTAATTTATCCAAACAGCGAAAGGGAAATCGATATGAAACTAAACGGAGTGTTCAAGGAACTGTACAAAAATCGCACCTTGCTGCTCATGTTTTTACCCGTCGGGGTACTGTTCTTGCTCTTTAACTATCTACCGCTGGCTGGTCTTGTAATCGCCTTCAAGAATTTTGATTTCTCCAAAGGGATTTTTGGAAGTGATTGGATGGACCCACTGTTCAGCAACTTTGACTATGTATTCTCTTCTCCGGTGGCATTCCGGGCCATCCGCAACACGATCCTATTAAATGCTCTCTTTATAGCAATAGGGCTCGTTTTTGAAGTTGGGTTTGCTCTCCTATTGAATGAAATGCGCAATAAGTATTTCAAACGAATTACGCAATCCTTGACCTTTTTACCGTTCTTTATCTCATGGATTGTTGTAGGTGTATTCGCTTATAATCTGATGAACTATGAGAACGGAGCGATAAATCGCTTCCTAGAGTACCTAAATCTTCAACCGATTGACTTCTATAGTAGGGCCGAGCTGTGGCCGGCAATCTTAACCATTGCTGCCCGCTGGAAAATCACTGGCTATGGCACAATTATCTATTTGGCCGCGTTAACCTCTATTGACAGTTCCTATTATGAAGCTGCTTCCATTGATGGAGCATCTAGATGGCAGCAGATCAGGTACATCAGTATTCCTATGCTGCGGCCAACGATTATCATACTGACGCTACTAGCAGTAGGTAGAATTATGAATGCTGATTTTGGGATGTTCTACGCCATGGTAGGTGACGCTTCTCTACTCTTTCCAACCACAGATGTTATTGACACCTTTGTCTATCGAAGCCTGCGTAAATCTGGTGATATTGGAATGGCTTCCGCTGCGGGCTTTCTACAGTCCTTTGTTGCCTTCTTCTTAGTCCTTGGGAGTAATTATGCGGCACGCAAAATCGACAAAGACTCAGCGATATTCTAAAGCCAAGCTCATCTAACTTTAAGGAGGTCATCCCACACGATGTCAGCAAGAAAATTCTCTTTCAGCCAGTTTCTAATCGCTCTGGTTATCGGCCTATTCAGTCTGGCCTGCCTGTTCCCGTTCCTCATGGTGATCTCAGGCTCGCTTAGTACGGAAAAAGATATTATGCAGTACGGCTATTCTATTTGGCCGAAGACGATAACGTTTGATTCCTATCGTATTTTGCTTCTTGGCTCTAATCGAATCTTTGAAGCGTACGGAGTCAGCACATTCGTCACTGTTGTCGGAACTATTTTGTCGCTCTTCTTAACGAGCATGGGCGCTTATGTAATGGCAAGACGTTCTTTTAAATATAGGAATATTCTTTCTATCTTTGTCATCATCACCATGCTCTTCAGTGGGGGATTGGTTCCCTGGTATATCGTTATCGTCAGATACCTGCATTTGAAAGATACGATTTGGGCGCTTATTCTTCCATCGCTGGGGAATGCCTTCAATATGTTTCTAATTCGAAACTTTATGCTCTCTATTCCAGAGGATCTGCATGAATCGGCCAAAATGGACGGTGCAGGTGAATTCAGAATCTATTCTAGGCTGATCATGCCACTGGCTCTACCAGTTCTAGCGACTGTTGGCTTGTTCGTAGCACTCGGGTATTGGAACGACTGGTTCCTCGGGTTAATGTTCGTCGATAAGCAAGAGCTTCAACCACTGCAACTCCTTCTGCGTACATTGATCTCTAATGTCGATTTCTTGAAGAACTCTGGAAATGCGGCAGCGATGCAGCGGATTTCAGCTCAGATTCCTTCCGAGTCTATCAAAATGGCGCTAACAGTTATAACCATTGGACCTATTATTTTCTTGTATCCATTCCTGCAACGTTATTTCGTTAAAGGTCTTATGGTTGGAGCAGTTAAAGGTTAACTATGTCGACTTAAGTCGTATAGTATAAATTAAAGGTAAAAGGGGAGATTAGGATGCGCAAACGCATGGGTAGATTTCAGATCGTCCTGATAGCAATGCTAATGCTAGGACTGATTATGTCCGCATGTAGCTCGAGTGGCGGAAATACTTCGTCCAATGAAACGAATCAAAACAAGGGCAACACCGGTTCTAGTACAGAGCCTGCGAAAGGTGAAGATGAAGTTACACTCAAATTCTATTTTGGTGGGGACAAAAAGGCGGCCACGGACGAGGTTTGGTCCAAAATTAGTGATTACGTAAAATCCAAAGGCCTAAACGTTAAGTTCTCCGTAAATTTCATACCATTTGGCGACTTCAAGGAAAAAATGCTCGTGATGGCTGCATCCGGGGATAACTGGGATATGAACTTTGATGGAGATTGGCTCTCCTATAAACAAATGGCTGCAAAAGGTTCCTACATGGCCTTAAATGATCTGCTCCCGAAATATGCGCCTAATCTTGAGAAGAAATATGTAGAACAAGGAACGTTAGGAGCTGCAACGGTTAACGGACAAATCGTAGGACTTCCATGGACAATGAAAATGAATGAACGTAAATTTGCAGGATGGCGTTCAGATCTGGCTGAAAAAGCAGGCATTAACATCGCTCCGGATTCTATTCAAACGATTGAAGATGTCGACAATCTGCTTCGTGAGCTGAAAAAAGCTTATCCGAACGAGAAGCTTTCCCGTACTACACCACTATCTTTGTATTATATCCGCGATGAATGGGTAGATCTCAACTTCCATGGTTTAGGCTTCTATCTGAGTGATCCGAAAATTACTATTCAATCTGTTGAACAACAGCCTTTCTTCCTCGAAGCTTCTCTTTTGGCAAAGAAATGGTATGACGACAAACTGATCAACAGAGATGCCATGATTGATAAAGAAGGAGCAGAAGATCAGTGGAGAAACGGTAAATTGCTCTTTACTGTAACATCACATGAATGGGCTTATGCTGATCCAGGCTTCTCTGATGCTTCCTATAAACAAGGGATGTCGCTCATGTATCCAGACAAAAAGTATGTCAACCGTACAGCACTTGCTAACGTTGTAGCCATCAATGTAAACTCCAAGAATCCAGATCGGGTACTACGTTTCCTCGATATGGTGGAGACTGACCAAACACTATATGATCTGTTGCAATACGGTATCGAAGGTAAAACCTATGTCCTTAATGGTGAAGCTGCGGATTATCCGGAAGGCATGCAGTCTTCTACGAGTAATTACATGGAGTGGGGTGGACAATGGGCGTTCTGGAAACCTCAATACATGCGTCCAACAACAACTTATGCTAAAGATTTTTGGGTGAAAGAAGCCGATTTTGCTAATCAGCCGTACAATGTGAATTCTCCGATTGACGGTCTGTTTATTGCTGAAGATGCTATGAAGAATGAACTGGCTAAACGCGATCAAGCCACCGATGAGATCAGCAGACCGATTGAATACGGTATGGTGAAGGATGTTAACAAAGCTGTAGCCGATTATGTGGAGACTCAAAAGAAAAACGGACTTGATAAAATTATTACTGAAACTCAGAAACAAATAGACGCTTATCTTGCTGCCAAAAAATAAGCTACGGAGTTACTGCAGGGAAGTGGCACCAATCTGAATTCAGAAGGCATGCTGAAACGTGCGAAGACCGCAGTCCTACTGTATCGGATTTATAATTTGAAGTGATTATCATAAGGGTTTTTGATTAATAAAAAGGCGTCCCAAGTTGTCGATTAACGACAGTCTGGGACGTTTTTTGTTCCATTCTATTCTATCAACAGGAAGAGGATAGAAATGCGGTGGAAAGTTTAATAACGTCCCGTTTGGATGTGTCGATGATTGCATTAAAATAAAAGCGACACAAAAGGGGATGGTGAAATCATGGCAAAAATAACAGGAGTAGAATGCATCCGTACCAGACATGATGGAAGTTGGACGATTGTGAAAGTAACGACGGATCAGGATGGATTATATGGGATTGGTTCCGCATCAGATTTGTATAATCCTGAGGCTGTAGTTCAAGTTGTTGAACAACTGCTTGCACCACTTCTAAAGGGGCGTGATCCGGCGAACATTGAAGACCTCTGGCATCTTATGCATATGAGTGGATATTGGAGAAACGGTGCGATTCTAAACACGGCTATCGGTGGTATTGATATGGCCTTGTGGGATATCAAAGGCAAAAAAGCGAACCTGCCAGTCTATCAGCTTCTGGGAGGTGCCTGTCGTTCGGCGGTCCCTTGTTATGGCCATGCTGGTGGCGCTGATATCACAGAGCTCAAGGAAGATGTCTATAAATTCATAGAGGAAGGTTACACAGTGATTCGTGTCCAGATGGGAGGATACGGCGGTGGTGGGTTTGTCAGCGGGAAGGAAGCGAAGCTTCCTGTCCATCCTTGGAGCAGTGGTCCTGTATTTGACGAGCATGCTTATCTGAATGCCATTCCTGACATGTTCGAGAAGCTTCGTGTGGAATTTGGATCCGGCGTTCAGTTCACTCATGATGTTCATGAGCACCTCTCGCCTATACATGCGATTCAACTCTCAAAACGCTTAGAGCCTTACAGTCTTTTCTACTTAGAGGATGCAATAGCACCAGAGCAGATTGGTTGGTACCGCCAGCTTCGGCAACAGAGCGCAACACCGCAGGCTGTGGGTGAGTTATTTGTGAACCCGCAGGAATGGACAGGGCTTATGCAGGAGAAACTGATTGATTTTATTAGGGTACGAGTTTCTAAGGCAGGGGGCATCAGTGCCTGTCGTAAAATAGCCGCATTGGGTGAAATCTACGGTGTCCGCACGGCTTGGCAAGAAGGAGGAGAAAATGATCCAGTGAACCAGGCAGCTGCAGTTCATCTAGATATGGCACTCTGGAACTTCGGCATCCAGGAAATTAATCATTTCAAGCAGGAAGAATTAGAAGCTTTTCCAGGACATATCGTCAGACAAGGTGGGTACCTGTACCCCTCTGACAAACCGGGATTAGGTATTGATATCGATGAAGTGCAGGCTAAATCTCTTCTCAGAGAACAATGGAGTTCTAGTCAATATCACCGACCTTATCCTCTGGACCGCAAAGCAGACGGAACATTGGTGCGCCCTTAGATTACAGTACTAAAATAAACGCAGATCAAGGAGGTATAATGAAATGAACACTATTGCCGTTACTGGTGGTGGGGGCAAACTTGGCTCTCAAGTAATCGGGATGCTCCAAGAGCAGAAATATGATGTTGTGTCGTTAGATAATCATCTGTCTGATCGAATTCATTGCAAGCAGATTAAAGTCGATCTGAATGATTTCGGGCAAGTGGTGGGATCGCTTGAAGGCGTAGATGCTATCATACATTTAGCTGCAATACCTGCTCCGATTCATTATCCACATTCTTATATTTATGCGAACAATACAGTGGCTGGTTTTCATGTACTGGAAGCGGCTTCTCTCTTGGGTATTCGTAAAGTGATAATGGGCTCAAGTGAGTCTTCCTACGGATTTGCTTGGGCTCCACAACCCTTTTCACCGCATTATTTTCCGGTAGACGAAGACCATCCACAGCTACCGCAAGAATGTTATGGACTCTCCAAAGTCGTCAACGAGCTGACTGCTGAAATGTTTCACCGGAGAAACGGTATGCAGGTGACATCCCTACGTTTCTCTATGATTACTCGTCCTGGAGATTATCGACATCTTGCGATAGCAAAACCGGAGACGTTCAAACCTATTTTATGGAGTTATATTGATATTCGGGATGCAGTGACGGCTTGTATTGCCGCTCTTCAAGCTGAACTTAATGGAGCCATCCACCTGAACATCACTGGAGATGATACATTAAGTGACCGAACAACAGAAGAACTGCTGAAGAGCTTTTACTCTGAAGTAGGAGACTTGCGTAAGACATTCCAAGATAGAGAGGCTATTGTCAGTAATGTTCTGGCGAAAAAGCTCCTGTCTTGGCAACCTAAATACTCATGGTCAAATACAGAAGTAGAATAGCAACCTATTAAAAAAGCATACTTCAGGAGGTCTTATCATGTCTAACAACAATCAAGATATAATTGTCGAATCAAAAAAGAGAACATCTTTGAATCCTGTAATTACATCCATCTATACGGCTGACCCATCAGCTCATGTCTGGAGTGATGGTAAGATATATATTTACGCTTCCCATGATATGGATCCAGCCAGAGGCTGTGATCTTATGGACAGATACCACGTGTTTTCCTCTCAAGATATGGTGAATTGGGTGGATGAAGGTGAAATTCTTAGTTCGGACGATGTCGCTTGGGGCAGACCTGAAGGCGGTTTCATGTGGGCTCCAGACTGTGCGTACAAGAATGGAACCTACTATTTCTATTATCCTCATCCGAGTGACTCGAATTGGAATGATTCGTGGAAAATTGGGGTAGCGACAAGTAAGAAGCCAGCAAGTGATTTTACCGATCAGGGATATATTCCAGGGCTTGGTGGATTCGCTTTGATCGATCCATGTGTGTTAGTGGACGAAGATGATCGCGCTTATATGTATTACGGTGGAGGGAGTACATGTCTTGGCGGGGAACTGAATGAAGATATGGTGTCTCTGAAGAACGGGATGACTGAAATGGAGGGACTAGAAGATTTCCATGAAGCAGCCTGGGTATTCAAAAGAAACGGTCTTTACTACTTTACCTATGCGGATAACTTAGAAGACAATAATCGAATGAGATACGCAACCAGTGAGAATCCGCTTGGTCCGTGGATGTACAGAGGGATCTTTCTAGAGCCGACAGGCTGTTCAACAACTCATGGTTCTGTGGTGGAGTTCAAAGACCAATGGTATTTGTTCTATCATAATCAGGCCATTTCTGGAGAAGGCAATCTGCGTAGCGTGTGTATCGATTACCTAGAGTTCAAAGAAGACGGTACGATCAAGCCGGTTATTCAGACAAAAGAGGGCGTCTCATCGATTGGAGCTGCACTGGAAGTAAGTCCTAATCTTAAGACATATCCGGCTGCGGATTGTATGGTTTTTGGAGGAGCAGAAATACAGAGTCTAGAATCAGGTCAACAGGTGGTGAATCACTTACAAATAGAGGGTTCCTACGTTCTTTTCAATAATGTAGAGGGAGGAGAGGGCGGCAGAGCTTCCATTGAACTTCATTATGCTACGAGTGAACGTCTGGCAAAAGTGAATTTATACGTCAATGATAAGGATTACTCGCTCCTTAATGCCCTCTCCACTGGTGGAGCTCAACAATTTAGTGGCCGTACGAATATTACCGTCAATGTATTGCCGGGTGCTATTAATACGCTGAGAATCACGGGCGGTCATGGTGAAATTAGTATTATACAAATGACGATTAGCCCACTTGTGGATTGAAATGTACGCTATTTTTTAAAATAAATTACTATTAAAAGTCAAAGGTTGATCTCACATCTTTCTTGAGGTCAACCTTTGTTATTGTTATTCAAATTTCGAGACGAAAGAACGACTGGAATAAGCAATAATGCAACGAAGCCTCCACCAAGTGATAAAAGGGCGTAACTGGAATTTGCTAAAATCATACCAGATAAAGCTCTACCAGATGCTCCTGCCAACGCGATCAAGACATCTACTGATTACTGTGGCTCCAATAATAACGCCCTTTTTGTTGAAAGAAGCTGTATTTCCTGTTGAATGATCAGGATGACTTGGAGTGGAGCTTAGTGCCTCTGCAAGAGCTTTTGCAACAACGAGCGGATCTGATCTAAGTAAAGCTAGAAGGATTAAAGCAGCGACAATGTATGCTGCAGCAGCTAGAATGAACGGTCCTGCAAGAGCCGGGACACCAATAGATTCAGCGAACTTCCCCATTACAATAACTAAGTTTGGCCCAGCAACAGCACCAAATGTAGTTGAAACCAACGCGATGCTAATCGCTGTTGCTCGTTGAGTGGGGGCCGCCAGATCTGTACCCGCATAACGTGTCTGCAAATTAGTTGCTGTGCCTGCTCCATAGATAAGCAATGAGAACATTAAAAGTAGAATATTATTAGTTAAAGCAGAAATTACGACTCCGATTGCTCCTAATCCGCCTATTAAGAAGCCAGTAGCAAGACCACTACGCCTTCCGAATCTTTGAGATAGATGTCCTACAAATAATGCTGCCCCAGCAGATCCTAGTGTAAATAGTGCAGCAGCAAGACCTGCTCCTCCAAAAATTTGCGAAATGATGACAATAATTAGTGTTTTCCGATATAATTGGCGTTGTTTTTCTGGAGAAACGAGGTAACTTTATAACCATTCAGCCTGATTGCTAATACTTGTAGAATCACTAACTTTCGTCGACATTAGATTTTCGGCCTTACTAGCAACACTTCTTAATGTTCTTGCTTTTGTTTTTAATTCGACTGCCTCCACGGACATTAAACAGCAAGGTCCTCTACAATAAGCGACTACATCATAATTTGAGGGTAAGGAAGCAAGCTTCTCTTCTAATTCTTCAATAGGAATAGATATAGCCCCTGGAATATGTGCCACATCATATTCTTCCTTCGGTCTTACATCCAACAGCAAAACTATTCGTAATTAAATTAGTGAAGGGTCCAAACTAAAATTATTATATTAATAAAGTTAATTATTATATATATTCCAGTTTTCCAATGTACTATAATGATATAGATGCATTGTTAGCATGTTATTAAAGGAATGAAGATTTCAAGAAACAACCTATAGAATTGAACAACAGGAGGAAATAAGTTGAGCACACAGAATGTGGGAATTCCATTAGAAGGTTTTGCAGAATTTAGCCGGACAGTAGCCGCTGAAGGTGCGGTGCTGGTGAAGAATGATAATCAGGTACTTCCGCTTGGCGAAGGCGATAATGTTGCGATTTTTGGCAGATCCCAAGTGAATTATTATCGCAGTGGTACAGGTTCCGGCGGTAGTGTCCATGTTACTTATACGACCAATTTATTGGATGGTCTTCGCACTAAGAAGAACTTTACAGTTAACGAAGAGCTGGCTGCTGTCTATGAAAAGTGGATTGAACAGAATCCATTTGATAATGGTGGAGGCGCATGGGCTGCAGAACCTTGGCATCAGAAGGAAATGTCTTTGAGCAATGAATTGGTTTCCGAAGCTAGAAACAAATCGAATAAAGCCATTCTTGTAATTGGACGCACGGCAGGGGAAGATCAGGATAATGCTGATGCACCGGGCAGCTACCAATTGACAAATGATGAACAGGCAATGCTGAAGCAGGTAACTACATATTTTGAGCAAACAATCGTTGTCCTGAATGTCTCCAACATTATTGATATGAACTGGATGAACGATGAAAGCTATAAATATCCAATTTCAACTGTGATTTATTCATGGCAGGGTGGTATGGAAGGCGGAAATGCGATTGCAGATGTGCTGTCTGGAGAGGTAACTCCAAGTGGTAAACTGACGGATACAATCGCTTATTCCATCAATGATTACCCATCAACACAGAATTACGGCAATGAATTTACGAACTTGTATCAGGAAGATATCTATGTAGGATATCGTTATTTCGAGACATTTTGCCCAGATAAGGTTCAATTTGAATTTGGTTATGGTTTATCTTATACAACTTTTAGTATCGAGCCAGAAGAAGCCAAGTTGATTACCAAAGAAGGCGAGTCTTTCATTGAAATCGGCGTAACCGTTACCAATACAGGAACTTCCTTTGCTGGTAAAGAGGTTGTTCAGGTCTATTATGAAGCTCCGCAAGGTAAGCTTGGTAAACCAGCTAAAGCTCTGGTGTCATTCGGTAAGACGAAAGTTCTTGAACCGGGTGAAGCACAGCGCCTTACCGTGAGTTTCTCAGCTCATTCTATGGCTTCTTATGATGACGCAGGCGTAACAGGACATGCTTCTGCCTATGTTCTCGAAGAAGGAACGTACCGCTTGTATGTGGGAACTAGTGTTAAACAAGTGGTGGCAGTCGGTGTTGAGGGTAATGAAGGCTATGTCGTTGAAGCTCTTCAAGTTGTGGAGCAATTGCAAGAAGCGCTCGCGCCTACAGAAAGCTTTACGAGAATGATGCCAGGTGCTCAGAAGGCGGACGGTTCGTACGAGATTGTTTATGTTGAAGTTCCTAAACGTAAAATTTCGTTGGCTGAGCGAATTGAAACTAATCTTCCAGAGACGATCTCACAAACAGGTAATAAAGGATATAAATTAAGAGACGTATATGAACAGAAGGTTAGCATGGAAGCCTTCATTGCACAGCTCAGTGATGAGGATTTGGCTGCAATTGTACGTGGTGAAGGGATGAGCAGTCCTTTAGTTACACCGGGCACAGCTTCTGCATTTGGAGGCGTAAGTGACAGTTTATTTAATCTCGGAATTCCAGTGGCTTGTACAGCTGATGGTCCTTCAGGGATTCGTATGGACAGCGGAGCAAAGGCGACTCAAGTTGCTATCGGAACGCTTCTTGCAGCTACTTGGAATGCGGATTTGGTAGAAGAGCTTTATGTTATGGAAGGGCAAGAGTTGTTAAGAAATAACGTGGATTCCTTGCTTGGACCTGGCCTTAATATCCGACGCAGTCCGCTTAATGGACGTAACTTTGAGTATTTTTCAGAAGATCCTTTGATCTCTGGGGTGTTTGCTGCTGCATGTACTCGCGGTATCTTGAAAGGCGGCTCAACCGCTACGATGAAGCATTTCGCTTGTAACAATCAGGAGAAACATCGTAGTAAAGTAAACGCCGTGGTGTCTGAACGTGCACTTCGTGAGATTTATTTGAAAGGTTTTGAAATCTCCGTGAAGCAGGGCGGTTCGAATTCTATAATGACCTCCTACAATCCAGTTAATGGACACTGGGCGGCTTCGAATTATGATTTGAACACCACGATTCTTCGTGGAGAGTGGGGCTTTAAAGGCATTGTAATGACTGACTGGTGGGCGATCATGAATGATGTAGTTAATGGTGGACCAGCAGATCGGAAATTTACAAATTTCATGGTTCGTGCACAAAACGACCTCTACATGGTTGTACCTAACTATGGTTCAGAAATTAACGGATGGAATGATAACACCATTGAGTCGTTGGAAAATGGCACGTTAACCCGTGGAGAGCTCCAACGTTCTGCCATAAACATTTGTGAGTTTATCATGAATGCACCTGTATTCTCGAGAAAACAGGAAATTGTAGAAACTGTAGAGTTCTTTAAAGCTAATCCTTCACTTACTGAAGAACAAGCTCAATCCTTATCACAGAATCCACAGGTTAAACCTGTCGTAGAAGGATCGACTAGCTTTAAAGTGGAGCAGGCTGGTCAGTACCGTATCCTGGTGCATATCATGTCAACGGAACCTGAGCTGGCTCAAAGTGCGTGCAATGTATCAGTGAATGATCAATTGATGACAACCATTCAAACAAATGGTACTGAAGGTCAGTGGATCAGACAAAAGCTTGTGAAAGTTGAACTCGAAGCAGGTCTTTATGATATGAAATTGGAGTTCATCAAACCAGGTTTGCAGATCGATTGGATTGAATTCAATAAAATCGACTAGGTGTCATGCGTTAATGTTAGATAGATAGTAAATATAGTTCATTTCTAAAAACCGCGATATATTTCGCGGTTTTTTTGTTGTACTTATTGTTGCGGGGGTTCATATATTTCATTTCCACTGCTCCACATGAGTATGTAGGAGTGATTTCGACTCCTTTATTGGATACTAAAATATGAGGAAATTGACCGGTACACCAACTATGGTGTGTCGGGCTTTTTGCAGATTATATACTTTACAAATACTTGTCTGCATGTACTTGTGTTTGTTCGAATAAGTTAGAAAGTAGGGCCAGGACAAACCATAGGTGGAGATGCGTAGAAATGGGGATGCGTAAACAAAGCTTTATTCGTGGCACGTTCATTTTAACCGTGTCGTCATTTTTTACAAAAGGGCTTGGATTTTTGAATGGCGTTTTGCTGGCACGTTTCTTAGGAGCCGAGGGGGTAGGGCTGCTTATGATTGCTCATCCACTGCTACCCTTGTTTATTACGTTGACAGAGCTGGGGCTTCCTGTTGCGATTTCAAAGCTTGTCTCAGAAGCTGAAGTTAAGCAGGATGAAGCGCGAGTAAAGCGAATTCTCACAGTATCCTTAAGTATTACGGGTACGTTGAGTATTATACTAACTTTAGTGGCTCTATTTGGCTCCAAATGGATCGCGTCGGTTTTTTTAGCCGATCAGCGGGCGTATTATGCTATGGTCGCTATTACGCCGATCATTCCAATTATCGCGATGTCAGCTGTATTGAAAGGTTATTTTCGTGGAAAACAGAATATGAACCCGCTGGCCTTTTCCGATATTATTGAGAATTTGGCGCAAATCATTGTCATTATCGGTGTTGTCAACGTTTTGCTGCCTTATGGGATTGCTTATGCAGCTGCGGGCGCTATGGCGGCTTCCGTGATCGGCGAAGGTTTTGGTTTGCTCTATTTGTTTGCTGTCTTCAAATGGGCAAATCGAGGGAAGATCAAAACCACCCCACCGCCTAGTTCAAGTTTTTCACCTAAAGGAGACAGTACGTTGAAAGATCTGCTGCGCATCGGCTTACCGATGACAGGCAGCGGATTTATTCATTCTCTCTATCATGCGTTTCTCCCATTGCTGATTACGAAAAGTCTAGTCCTGTTTGGTGTGGGGGTTGAGATGGCGACTAAGCAATTCGGACTTTTAGCGGGATATGCTCTCCCCATGTTGTTTCTCCCCAGCTTCTTCACTCAATCGTTGTCCACTGCATTAATTCCGGCGATCAGCGAAGCGAGTGTAAGCAATAATAGCAAGCTTATGCATAGTCGGATGGATATGGCTATGCGATCCGCGCTTATTGTTGGTCTTCCATGTACAATCATCCTGTACTTATGGGCTGTACCATTAACTACTTTGATCTATCATTCGCCAGAAGCGGGCGAGCTGCTAAGGTTGATTGCCCCCTTATTTTTCCTTTATTATTTTGGAGCACCACTGCAAGCGATTCTGCTTGGTTTGGGGAAAGCATCAACCGTCATGTGGAACCATATTCTTACGAATATCTTTGAAGTGATTGCGATCTTTGTTCTCGGTTCTAATATTGGCATCGAAGGGGTTGCTATAGGGTTCGGACTGGGGCTTTTGCTGCTGACGCTGCTGAATTTTATGTCTGTGGCAGGAACGATCGGATTTTATTTTGACTTTCGCATTGTATTCAAGGTGGGTGCGGGAGGAATTATCATGACAATTTGCGGGATGACGGCTCATGGTATTCTGCAACGAATGGACCTGGGGCAGATCATTGAACTGTCCGGAGCGCTAATCGTTTCATTGATCACCTATGCTGCAACATTGCAGGTAACTCATGCTTGGGAACGGTCACCGAAACCGCCGACGATTACGCCTGTTTCTTGAAAGGGGATATTTCGGTGTCGTGCTCCAAAAAGTAAATCGAATATTGATGTAACCCTCTGTGTAACAGTATGGAGGCGGATGAAGGTAACGGACAAAAGTATTCAACCCCCGGTTCATAACATCAGAGCAACGATTCTCCAATAACGGATGATCGCTGCTCTGATGTTTTTTACGAATTTTGTTTGAACTGATGAATACATACAGGAGCGGGCTATTGGAAAGGGGAGCTAGATCCAAAAGAGGACTACATAAAGTCGCGATCTAGCTTTTATGAGACACTTTAGAAGTGAAGCAGGACTACGCTAGTTATTACCTAGTATTATCTTTGACCGTATTTTTTTCTAAAATGACTCAGTGTAAGTAACGGCCAGATATAGCGATAACTATGATAATTGGAATAGAAATTACCGGGGAGACCAGCACCAGTTGGATAAGAAGTTTTCCAATCCTCTTCATGAATAGACATGATTAATCTTTCAATCCCTTTTTCCACCGCTGCTGTTGATTTCGGCTGAATGGTGATGATTGCGTCAAGCGCCCATGCGGTTTGGGAAGGCGTACTTTCGCCAAATGGTACATACTTCAATAGCCGATCACTATGACAAGATTCCCCCCAACCCCCATCCGAGTTCTGTATGCTTAGGAGCCAATTCGCTCCTTTTTGCAATGTTTCATGTTCCAGTGGCAGGCCAACGGCCTGCAATCCTGTTAAGGCAGCCCAAGTCCCATAGATGTAACAAACGCCCCATCTTCCGTACCATGAGCCATCCTTCTCCTGATGCTGAATCAGCCATTTCACACCTCGCCCGATGAATTCGTTTCGCGTATCAAGGTCGGCAAAGTTCCCGAGATACTCCAAGGTGCGCCCGGTTAGATCTGCCTCCGAGGGATCAATAGCAGCAGATTTAGCCCCATCGATTGCGAGCCAAGTGAGCATTTCTTTATTGGTGTTTTTTTCAAAAGCTGGCCAGCCACCGTCTTTATTCTGCATCGATAGGACCCAGTTCAGTCCACGATTCCATGACTCTAGATAGGATGGCTGAGTTATTGATAAACTTCGAATGGCTCGTAAAGCAGCGGTCGTATCATCCACATCCGGATTAATCGTATTAGATTCTGAGAAACCCCATCCCCCCGGAGTCGTATCCGGATTATGAATACTCCAATCAGCAGTTTTATGCTGTTGTCTGGTCAGCAGATACGAAGTAGCACGTTGAATCGCGAGATGATGATCGGGAATTTGTGCCTCCTGTAAAGCATAAGCGATTAGAGCCGTGTCCCATATCGTAGACGGAGAGTTTTGAATTGTTGTTTTACTTTCAGAACGGCATTGCATCGCGGTAAGCCCATTTATGGCATTCGTAATCAGAGGATGCTGCTGGTCATAGTCCAGAGCCAGAAGGGCATAGACCATAAGAATTGTACTAGTTGCGTAACTGTATAGAGTCCCGTCGGATTCAATCCGCTGGAGAATAAACTGTTCTGCTTTGGTTCGGGCAACTTCGTGAATGTAGCGAGGGCTTCCAAGAAGTCTGCTTAGGCCAGTTTGAATAACGTCCTGCAGCTCATGATATCCACGGGAAGCTGGTTCAGCATCTTCAATGCGTGTGTCTATGAGATCAGATAGATCAGGAGCATTCGCTGTTGAGATCGAGAAACGTCGATCGGCCATAATAAGCATAGGCGTGAGATGCACTCTTGAGTAGCCAGAGAACTCAAAATAGTTAATAGGAAAATAAGACGGGAACAACAGAACTTCTAGGGGAATCGAAGAGATCGATAAAGGCCATTTGCTCTGTCCAGTAGCTGCGAGAATGACTCTGGTTAGGATGCTAGTTACTTTTCCAATTCCTCCTTTGGATTGAATATAATGCTTTGCGCGCAATATCGGCTCATCTGTCACCTTACTGTACCCAGAATAGAGAAGGGCGTAGTAGGCTTCAACCGAGGTGGATAAGTTACCATCTTTTTCATCTCTATACAATTGCCAGAATCCAGCGGATTGCTGCTCAGCAAGAATGCGATCATGTAGCTGTCGAATCAGGGCTTCATTCTGTACGTTCAAAATCCGAAAGAGAATGATGACATAGGCATCGATAACGATTCCATTCTCAAAACAAAAGTGCCAAGATCCATCTTGCTGCTGTTGATCAATCAGGAATGCCGTTAAACGCTCGATCTCATTATCTACTGTGCTCAGTATAGGATTCATTCCCTAGGTACCTCCGAGGTCCTTCATTTTTAGTATTATATGATGGATGAGAGGTTGAAATGAAAAAGGACTGTAAAGTTGCTTTATGCAACCTCACAGCCCTTGATAATATTTAGCTAATCAATCGGTTAATTTTCAATCACGATACGGTTCAGCTTAAGATTTACCGGGGCAGCAATCGTGTCACCCACAGGGCATTTGCTTTCTAAAAATTGTACGAATGCTTCGACCTTCTCGGCAGGGGATGGGGTCTTTATGTAGAATGTATAGCGAATATCTGAATAGCCGGGACGGACTTCAGAACGATTAAAAAATCCATCGAGGTCCAGATCACCTTCCACGTCTACTCTGAAATCTTCAAGCTCTACCTCAAATTTGGAAGCATAAACTCGAGCCACAATAGATTGGCAGGCCCCTAAAGAAGCAAGCAAAGCTTCAACAGGATTCATTCCTGTATCCGTACCCCCAAGATTTTGTGGTTCATCGATGACGAGCTCGAATTGTCTTGCTTTTGTAATGACTTTAACCCCATCTTGTAAATGGGCAGTTGCTTTGAAAGTTTGAACATTTGGCATTTGTCTACACTCCTTCTTCTGGACAACCCAATTATGATTAGATGTTTCGAATTTTATGTAATTCATAGTATTTTTCTAGGAATTGTTTAGATTATAGTTCTATTCTTTGTACCTTGTCAATACTTGATTTGTTTTATTGGAGGTAGATAATGTGTCGTTGAAATGACGTTTACGTGAATATGAAAATTGACTTCACAACTATCTCTATTATGTCGATAAATATATAGATTGTTTGGTATTTATATACACTGGAGGGATATTATGAACTATTCAGAACTAGGAAAACAATTTATAGGTGGGGAATGGAGAGAAGGGAAGAGTAGTAAAACACTGACAGACATCAATCCATATAATGATGATGTAATCCATACTTTTCAAATTGCCAGCGTTGCTGACATTGACGATGCTTATCAAGCAGCTTATAAAGCAAAGCTGGAATGGGATAAGGTTAACCCGTATATTAAACGTGACATCCTTGAGAACGCTGTTAAATATATTGAAGCGAATGAGGAAGAAATTACATCCATTATTGTTAAGGAACTGGGTGGAACGAGGCTGAAGGCAGCATTTGAGATTGGTCTTGTAAAAAATATGGTAAAAGAAGCGGCAACGTTCCCACTTAGAATGGAGGGTAAGATCCTGCCTTCTACAGAGGATGGTAAGGAGAATCGGCTGTACCGCATCCCTGCAGGCGTGGTTGGGGTGATTAGTCCTTTTAACTTTCCTTTCTTCTTGTCTATGAAGTCGGTTGCTCCTGCGCTGGGTGCTGGAAATGGTGTGGTACTTAAACCACACGAGGATTCACCCATTACGGGTGGAACTCTGATCGGCAAAATTTTTGAAGAAGCAGGTGTACCGAAGGGGCTATTAAATGTTGTAGTGACGGATATAAAGGAGATTGGCGACGCGTTCGTCGAGCATCCGATTCCGAGAATCATTTCCTTCACGGGTTCGACTAAGGTTGGAAGCTATATAGGTCAACTGGCAATCAAGAACTTCAAAAAACCGTTACTTGAGCTTGGCGGCAATAGCGCGTTCATTATCATGGAAGATGCGGATCTCGACTACGCAGTACAAGCTGCGACATTCAGCAGATTCACACATCAAGGTCAGATTTGTATGTCTGCCAACAGAATCATTGTACATAAGACGATCTATCAGGATTTTGTAAATAAATTCAAAGAGAAGGTATCTACACTTACAACAGGTGATCCGAGTGATCCACAGACCATCATTGGACCAGTCATCAACCACCGCCAAGCAGAGACACTGGAAAAGTTAATTGCTAAGGGCATAGAACAAGGCGCTGTTCCTCTGTTGCATGGTAAGATTACCGGCCGAATGGTAGAGCCTACTATCCTTATTAATGTTAAAACGGATATGGCTGTTGCACAAGAGGAGCTGTTCGGACCAGTTGTATGTATCATTCCGTTCGAAACGGATGAGGAAGCTATTGAAATTGCCAACGATACGCGTTTTGGGCTAAGCGGAGCAATTCATACCTCCAATCTTGAGCGTGGTGTAGAAATGGCTAAGAAGGTCCACACTGGAATGGTTCATGTGAATGATGTCACGATTAACGATGAGCCGATTGTAGCTTTCGGAGGAGAGAAACAGTCCGGTATAGGCCGTTTAAATGGGAAATGGAGCTTGGATGAATTTACAACGATGAAATGGATTTCAGTTAATTATGGACAAAGAAAACTCCCTTATTAAGGGTTTGGAGGATAAAACGTGAATGAGATAAATGTAGAAAAAACACAGCATGAACTGATTAATGCTTTCGTAAAAGTGGCTCCACTGCTGAATAGTCTCTATAACGATGACATTACAATTGGCATTTATGACACGGAAAAACTGATCATCAACATTCCGGGGAAAACATTCTCGCTGAATGTCAATCCTGGGGACCCACTGATGGAAGGGGATATTGTAACAAATGCGATTAGGAATGATACAGCATTATCAGCTGTCGTTCCGAAAGAGCTGTTTGGTTTTCCGCTTGCTGCACGTGCGATACCGCTTCATGACGAGCAGGGCAAGGTAATCGGTGGTATCGGTATGGGGACAAGCCTCGAGAAGGCGAATAAGCTTTTTGAAATGGCAGAAAGTTTTTCCGCTATTGTCGAACAGACAACGGCATCTATTGATGACATCAGCCAATCGGTTTCTCATCTTACCGGTCGTGTGACAGACATAACAAACCAAATGAAGGATGTTAGCTCCAGTGCTCAGCAGATCGGAAAGATTTCGACTGTGGTTAAAGAGATTTCGGATCAGAGCAACATGTTAGGACTTAACGCTTCTATTGAGGCGGCAAGAGCAGGAGAATTTGGGAGAGGATTTTCGGTTGTTGCCGATGAAATTCGGAAGCTGGCGACGAGCTCCAAGGAAAATGTGGACCAGATTAATGGCATTTCTAAGAATATTCAGGAACTTTTACAACGGTTAAATCATACGTTTTCTGATATTCACGCGCTTACCGGTAGTCAATCAGGAGCAATTAAAGAATTTTCTGCAACGATTCAAGAGATAAGCTTAAAAGCGGAGGAACTAGCGCAGGTTGCTGAAGAAACGCTTTTTAGAAAAGATAAAAGTCAATAAGCAATCAGCATTGATTATACATTAATAAGAATTAATAAGAAGAAATACAGTTATCTTGTATTTCTTTTCTCTCTTTAAGCCTGCGCTTTACGCGGGTTTTTTTGTTGTTTGTTGGGATTCAGAAATGAATAATGCTGATGTTACAAAATGGAAAAATAAAACTTGACAGGATTAGATCATCTCGTATACATTTGTATACATAAACGAATCGTATACATTTGTATACATAATCGAATCGTATACATATGTATACAAAAAAGGAGGAGTAAATATGCGTGATGGACATTTCGGAAAACGCGGTCATAGAGAACATGGGGAACACAAAGACCGTGGAGAGCATAGAGATCGCGAGCATATGAGCAGACATGGGATGGATTCTATGGATGGTCCCCCAAAAAGTGCTCAAACTTTTCGTCGCGGCAGAGCTCTAGCATTTTTGGAAAAGCTGAATGTGAATCGAGCCACTTTACAGCGGCAGCTGCAAACACCGGAGCTGGATTCGATTAAGCAAGTGATTAGCGGTGAATTGAAGGCAACGGAAGCGATCATTGAAGAGTTTATCCATATTTTTCAGATTCATGAAGTAACGCCGGAAGATAAGACTGTTGGCGAAATTAAAAAAGAGGAGAATGATCAAAAAAATGAAAACCATTGATCTTATAAAAACCCGTAGAAGTATTAAGCAATTTAAGGCGGATTCGATTCATGAGGATGATTTATTGAATTGGCTGGAAGCAGCTAGTTATGCTCCAAACCATCGTATGAACGAACCTTGGGAACTCCTATTTATCGGGCCTGAGACTAGAGCTAAATTAAAGCATAAGACGAATTTTGGAAGCGCTCCTGTCGTTCTTGCTATCTTATCTAAACCTGGTGCAACAGCGTTTGAACGTGATGAGAATGTTATGGCTGCCGCATGTTTCGCACAGAACTTCTTATTAGCTGCACATGAAGTGGGAGTTGGAGCCTATTGGGCTTCTTTAGGTGCTTTACCTCATAATCGTGAAATTCTAGGTGTTCCGCAAGATTACGATGTGATTGGACTATTTGGCATTGGATATCCGGAGGAAGTTCCAAATGCTAAGCCAAGAACACCGATGAAATCAAAAATCACATATTTATCTTAAAAGGTGATGGAATGTGGAAACTTAAGAGTTACTTAAGGCCATATTGGTTGTGGTCTGTGTTAGCACCACTTATGATGATGCTCGAAGTGTTTATGGATTTGCTTCAACCTACACTAATGGCGAGCATTGTGGATCATGGGATTATGACGAAAGATTTATCACATATTTATTCGACGGGATTGACCATGCTTGGAGTAGCATTTGTCGGTCTAATTGGTGGGGTGGGCTGCACCGTTTTTTCGAGTATCGCCTCACAAAATTTCGGGAATGATTTACGGATTAACCTGTTTGAACATATTCAGAAATTCTCAAACAAGAATCTGGATCAATTGAAGACGGGTTCATTGATTACTCGTCTAACAAATGATGTGGTACAGCTACAAACCTTTGTTCAGATGATTTTGCGGAATATTCGCTCTCCATTGCTATTAATCGGCAGCTTGATAATGGCTATACGGATTAGTCCTTCGCTGACCCTTATCCTTGTCGTTGCCGTGCCATTGCTGGTTGCAATATTATATGGGTTGATTCGACTTTCTTTCCCTTTGTTCGAGAAAATGCAGGTCAAATTAGACGGCGTCAACACAGTATTACAGGAAAATTTATCGGGTATCCGTGTAGTCAAAGCCTTCGTCCGTGCTAAGCATGAACAGAAACGATTTAATACAGCTAACAAGGATTACACAGAAACTGCGATAAAAGCGGTGCGATTAATGTCGTTAAATATGCCGCTCATGATGCTTGTGCTCAATGTCAGTATCGTAGCTGTTCTTTGGTTTGGTGGGCTGCAGAGCTGGAACGGCTCGCTGCCGGTCGGTCAGCTAATTGCCTTCATTAACTATATCACCCAATTGTTGATGTCTATGCTGATGTTGAGCAATATGCTCACATTCTTCTCGCGTGCAAAGGTCTCCGCAGATCGGGAGAATGAAGTGTTTTCTACGATCAGCGAGATTACAGACGTAACCGAATCTAAAAAAGATACGATACTAAACGGTCGAATTGTATTTGACAACGTTTCCTTTGCCTATGATCCTGCGGATGAGAACCTCGTGTTAGATGGCATCAATTTCACTGCTGAGCCAGGTGAAACTGTAGCCATCCTTGGAGCCACAGGCGCTGGTAAATCAACCTTGGTGAGCCTCATTCCACGCCTTTACGATGTTTCTTCTGGATCAATCACAATTGATGGTTCCGACACTCGGCAAATTTCTTTGGAACATTTACGTCGCAAGATCGGTTACGTTATGCAGCAAGCCATTCTGTTCAGCGGAACAATCCGTGATAATATCCGATATGGCAGACCGGAGGCTACGGATGAAGAAGTGGAACAAGCAGCAAAAGCTGCTGAAGCGCACCCTTTTATTTTAGAGCTACCACAGGGTTATGATACAGTGCTTGGCCAACGAGGCATCAACTTGTCCGGTGGGCAGAAGCAACGGCTTTCGATTGCAAGGGCGTTGTTAATACAGCCAACAATTCTCATCATGGATGACAGTACGAGTGCGCTCGATGCGGCGACTGAGTCACGAATTCGGCAAAAGTTAAAAAAACGGCTGAGTAGCAGCACTAATATAATGATTGCTCAGCGTGTCACATCAGTGATTGACGCGGACCGCATCTTAATTCTAGAAAACGGCCGAATTGCTGTACAAGGTACACATGATGGTCTAATGAGTAGCAGTGAAATTTATCGAGACATCTGGAAATCACAGATGAAAGGGGAGGAGGTTCCTTATGTCAAAGCATGACAACGGCATGAACACTCCCCCTATCCATAGACCAGGCGGATTCGGACCAGGAATAGGACCGGGATCTGGCCCCGGACGCGGCGGCGCTGTGCCAATCGTGCGCGCCAAAAATCAAGCGAGCACGCTTAAACGCATCTGGACTTATTTGAATCGTCAGCGGTTCGGGTTAATCATTGTATATGTATTTACTGTGTTGAATGCACTTCTTTCATTGATCGGACCGTATCTCATCGGTAAAGCGATTGATACTGCGGTTATTCCACACGATTATCAGGGTCTTATTCGGTTTTGCATACTCCTTATTGGCATTTATGGGCTAGGCAGTGTAGTTGCCTGGGTGCAAGCATACGTCATGACATCTGTTTCGCAGAATACTGTTTTTGAGCTGCGCCGTGATCTGTTCAGCAAGTATCAGCAGCTGCCCATTAAATTTTTTGACACTCGGGCTAACGGAGAATTGATGAGCCGGGCAACTAACGATATAGAGAGCGTATCAAGCACACTCAATCAGAGTGTAACCCAATTGTTAAATAGTTTGATAACACTAAGCGGCTCCCTCGTTATTATGTTAATGCTGAACGTTCCGTTGACTGTAGTCTCATTAATCACAATCCCGCTCGTATTATTGGCTAGTCGAAAAATCATTGGTTTAAGCCGCACTTATTTTAGAAATCAGCAGCGACATTTAGGTGAACTTGGCGGGTTCATCGAAGAAACCATCAGCGGACAAAAGGTGGTCAAACAATACAGTAGGGAAGAGTCAGAAGTTAAACGATTCCGAAAAATAAGCGGAGAACTGAATAAGGTCAGCATTAAGGCACAAATCGTATCAGGATTAGTAGGACCCGTGATGAACATGATTAATAACCTTGGTTTTGCGATCATTGCCGGGGTTGGGGGCTGGATGGCTTTCCATAACATGGCTACGGTTGGTATAATCGTTAGCTTCCTTACCTATTCCAAACAGTTCGGTAGACCCATTTCTGATCTTGCTAACCAGTACAATTTAATTCAATCTGCAATCGCCGGTGCAGAGCGTGTGTTTGAGGTTTTGGAGATGCCGTCCGAATACGGGGATGAAGAAAGTGAGGATCTCCCAAGATTAACAGGGGAGGTTGTTTTTCAGGACGTTTCTTTTGCTTACAATGCGGATTCCCCGATTTTGTCGGGCGTTACGTTTGAAGCAAAACCTGGGGAGAAAATTGCACTCGTTGGCCCAACAGGAGCAGGTAAAACAACCATCGTTAACCTGCTGATCCGATTCTATGATTTGAATGGCGGTTCCATACGAATTGATGGTCGCGACATCCGAGAGCTGGATAAAAACGCACTTCGTAGTCAACTAGGGATGGTGCTGCAAGATGCGCATGTATTCTCGGGAACGATTCGTGAGAATATTCGGTTTGGCCGACTCGATGCGACCGATCAAGAGATTGAGCAAGCGGCGCAGCTAGCCAATGCGGATGCTTTTATCAAAAGATTGCCGCATGGTTACGAGACCCTCCTCAATGCAGAAGGCAGTAATCTGAGTCATGGCCAGCGCCAGCTGTTAACGATTGCTCGCGCAATTTTAGCTGATCCTGCCATATTAATTCTTGACGAAGCAACCAGTAGCGTGGACACACGTACGGAAATGCACATTCAACAAGCAATGAAGAATTTGATGAAGGGTCGAACAAGCTTTGTAATCGCCCACAGGCTTAGTACGATCCAGGACGCCAATCGCATACTCGTGATCCAGGGTGGAGGAATTGCTGAGCAAGGAAGTCATGAGGAGCTTCTTGCGATGCAGGGCGCCTATTACGAGTTATACAATACCCAGTTCAAACGAGCGATTTAAAGAAACATTTGTATGGCTTATGAAAAAACACTGACTTGGATCAGTGTTTTTTTGTTAGCGAGGTGACCACAGACCATCGAATTGACCGCCGAAACGCTACATTGTATGCTACTACAAGATAATGTAAACAAGGAAGTGATTATTTGAGCCATTCCAGCTATGAACAGCTTGAGACCGAAGGCAAACTACCGTTTGATGTTTCTTTACATAGTGTCAACTTTGTGCCGAATCACTGGCATATGAGTGTGGAGCTGATTTTTGTGCTGTCCGGCAATCTAGAGGTTTCGACCGGAAACCGTCAATATAGGCTTAAAGAAGGCGATATGCTACTCATTAACCAGTGTTACGTGCATGAAGTTATCGGATTAGATCAGAATATCATCGCTACCTTTCAAATCCCAACAACCTATCTTAAGCAGCATATCCACAATGTGGAGAAGATCAGCTTTGAATGTTATTCTGCTGAAGTCGGTCCTGAGAAGCAAAATGGCTTAGATAACATGCGTCAGCTCATGGCTGAAATGGTACAGCTGAAGTACAAAGGCGGAGAAGCCTATGAACTGGGGATGGAAGCACGTATGCTTGGGTTATTCTCTGTTTTGGTCAAACAGTTCAAGCTGCCAAATTCCGGTGAAGCGATGAATATAAAATATATGGAACGAATGATGAGCATCATCACTTATATAGATGAACATTATAAAGACCCGGTGTCGCTGCAGACAATCGCAGAACGAGAGTATTTGTCGGTGCCGTATTTGTCCAAATTTTTTAGCGAGAACATTGGGGTCAACTTCCAGACTTACTTAACCAGCATTCGTTTAAAAAATACCGTAGAAGCCCTTTTAAGAGATCAAGAGCATTCGCTTGCTGAGCTGGCACTTGAGCAGGGCTTTCCAAACGCAAAATCTTTTTACGCTGCATTCAAAAGCCGATATCATATTACACCACATGAATATCGCAAAAAATATCGGCCTCAAACTCATGCGAAACAGGAAGGTTCTGCTTCCGGCTACTTAGCATTTAATCAATCCAGCGCACTGGGTATTGTTCGGCAATTCCTCCGGCGTAGTCAGTCGCACCAGCTTGAACCCGTACATGCGGTTGTTCAGCTGTCTGCGAGTATTCCTTTAGACAGGATTCAGCGGCAAATCCAGCATAGCTGGAAAAATATCATTACGATTAGTAAAGCAAATGAAGGACTCCAAAGTGATGTACAAGCTCATTTGAAATATGTACAAGAGCGGTGTCCGTTTCGCTATTTGCGTTTTCATGGAATTTTTGATGATTCAATGATGGTGTACCGGGAGGATCACGAAGGGCAGGCACATTTTAATTTTCGCTTTGTAGATCAGTTGTTTGATTTTTTGTTATCGATCGGTTTGAAGCCTTTTATAGAACTGGGGTTTATGCCTTTTGATCTCGCAGCAGACAGCAGTAAACATGTGTTTTATGAAAAGAGTTACGTGAGTCCGCCTAAATCCATGGACCGCTGGTGCGAATTGGTAGATCGGTTTATTCGCCATTGTATCAATCGATATGGTCTTGAAGAGGTGGAAAGCTGGAAGTTTGAATTCTGGAATGAACCGGAATATGGTTTGTTCTGGCCTGCGACGGAAGAAGTGTACAACGAATTGTATGCCCAAACGTTCGAGACCCTTAAATCCATCTCTCTGAACCTTCAGATTGGCGCTCCTGGTAGAATTATTACTCTGAACTCCAATGCGTTTTGTGAACAGTTTTTCGCTTTCTGCAAAGAACGGGGTTGTCTTCCAGACTTTATCCCGTTACATTTTTATCCGCATGAGGACATGGATGATCTGCTTAGTAAAAATTGGGAGCCTAAAGAACGATTAAGTGAAAAAGAAATATCTCCACTTACAGTAGAGGGGTTCAACAAAGTGTCCCCAAACCCCGATTATTTGAAGGAATCGCTGGAGCGTGAAATAGGGCTGCTCGCTGATTTGGGACTTAATGGTCAAGAGCTATATTTAACCGAATGGAATTCAACGGCATTTCATCGTGAACTGACCAATGACACATTATATAAAGCTGCATATATCGTAAAAAATATCATCGAAAATCTCGACAGTATCAGCGGGTTCGGATATTGGGTACTGAGTGACAATATTGAAGAAACGGCGGCTTCATCCCGGATATTTCATGGTGGTCTTGGACTTATGGCTCAGTATGGAATTCCGAAAGCCGCTATGCATGCCTATGAAATGCTCGCTAAACTGGGGGATCGGCTAGTCGCACATGAAGAGGGTTATATTGTGGCGGCTGGAAGAGGTGGTTATCAGATTTTGGCTTATAATTACTGTCATTTTGATGATTTGTACGCGCTTGGTGATACTTCATTCATTACACCTACTAGTCGTTATAATGGCTTCAAAAACGAGAGGCATCTTAAAATTGAACTCACATTAACTGGATTACCATCTGGCAGATATAAGCAAGTGAACCATACGATCAGCAGGGCACATGGCAGCAGCTTTGACAAGTGGGTAGAAATGGGGGCTCCACCCGTTCTGACTGTAGAGGACACTGCTTATCTAAAAGCTGCCTCTCTTCCAGGTAGACAGATTCAGCTTCTTGAAGTAGGTGAAGAGCTTTCTGTTGTCATTAGAATGGAACCTCATAGCGTAGAGCTCATTGAGCTGACTCCATTGTTTTGAGAAAATGAGTCAATTTTTAAGCTTCATCTTAATGAATAATATTGAAACGCTTTCATTTAGATTAAAAATGAACCTAAAAGTGTGTAATTGACCACCTCTCCTCCAAGAGGTGGTTTATTTTATAATCAAATTGTAAACGGTTTCTAAAAGGACGAGGAGGAATTACAATGACTGGAGCATCGACTAAAGGGCAGGTTCACACCCCTTTTCGTAGATTGACCTTTGGTATTCTGCTTGGTTACGGCATGATGATGCTGGCACTGATGACACCTGCCACCTTGCTGCTGACCTTTAAAATGATTGAAGTGGATCCGAATGGATATACCTCTTCCTATGGACTGGTTGCAGGAATAGGCGCATTCTTTGCTCTTATCGGAAATCCGATTGGCGGTGCACTCAGTGACCGAACCCATCTTTCGTTCGGACGGCGGCGCACGTGGATTATCCTAGGTCCACTAGCTGGCTGTGCTGCGCTGGTATGTACTGGTTTCGCCAACGAGCCTTGGCAGATCATGATTAGCTGGGCAGTCGCACAATTTTTCTTCAATGTAGGGATGGCAGCCTATACAGCGCTCATTCCAGACCAAGTACCTCAGGAGAAACAAGGGACAATCTCCGGATTAATCGGTCTCACTATTCCAATCGCTATGACGGTAGGGATGATCATGATGACAGTGATGACCTCAGTTTCTTCAGAAATTAAGTGGCTTTTGCTAGGTGTAATCGGCATCATAGGTCCACTTCTCAGTACGTTGATTATTAAAGAAGGTAAAGTAGAACTTGTTCCCAAGACACATAATCAAATATCGCTGGGTAAGAAGCTGAGTACGATTTTTCCTAGTCCACGTAAATTCCCGGAATTCTCTTGGGCTTTCGTATCCAAGTTCCTGATCATGATGGGATATTGTAGCACTTTATACCTCACAGTCATGCTGGTAAACCGGATGGGACTTACGGAAGAGCTGGCCACCGCAAAGGTTGCTACGATTAATATCGTTATGTTAGTGGGTGTTGCAATTACAAGTATCTTCGGTGGGGTGTTGTCAGATAAATTTGGTAGGCAAAAACCATTCCTGATTGTTTCAGGGTTCATCATTGCTATTGGGGTTCTGTTGTTTGCCTTTGTGCCAAGTTATCCGGCCTACATTGCCGGAGCTGCAGTGATCGGATTGGGCTTTGGCTGCTTCTCAGCCGTAGATATGGCACTCGTTGCACGGATTCTTCCAAGTAAAGAGGATTCCGCCAAAGACTTCGGGATTATGAACGTAGCTAATGCGTTGCCTCAGTCCATTGTTCCAGCAATCGCTCCTGTGCTGTTAGGCATTGGCAGCTGGACCTTCTTTTACATCTTCCTTGCCGTCTGCACTATACTCGGTATGCTGGCAGTGAAGCCACTTCCAGAAGTGGGAACAGAGAAAAGAGCTCAAACTGTTGAACTAACAGCTGTCGAAGCGCAATCACAAAAAGCCAATCTGGTCTAAGAAAAAACAAACAAGAAAACAGTGGAGGGAAACCATATGAATCAGAGAGAGACTATTAACACTAAAAGCCTTCATACCATTTCTTACGTAAGCAATAAGGGCGGTCCAACCTTGGGTTATTCCCCGGATTCTGGAGTGCAGATTCTCGAGCAGGACGGACTTTTCTTCAAAGATCTGAATCGTAATGGCAAGCTGGATAAATATGAGGACTGGCGATTGACGCCGCGAGAGCGGGCTGAAGATCTAGCTTCACAAATGAGTATTGAACAAATTGCTGGACTCATGCTGTATAGTCGTCATCAATCCATCCCAGCACTTAGTAGCAGCTGGTTCTCAGGAACATATAACGGTAAATCCTATGAGGAGAGCGGAGCTAAGCCATGGGAGCTTACCGATGAACAATTAGCATTTCTGGCACAGGACCATCTGAGACATATTCTGGTGACCACCGTGGAGAGTCCAGAAATAGCTGCTCTGTGGAACAATCAGGTGCAGGCATTTGCAGAAGGAACCGGCCTTGGGATTCCAGCCAACAACAGCTCCGACCCACGCCATGGCTCAGATTCTAGCTCAGAGTTTAATGCTGGAGCTGGTGGACAAATCTCCATGTGGCCGGAGACGCTGGGCCTTGCGGCAACCTTCGATCCGAAGATCACCTATCGTTTCGGGCAAGTTGCCTCACGTGAGTATCGTGCACTTGGTCTAGGGACGGCGCTATCGCCTCAAATCGATATTGCTACAGATCCACGATGGTTTCGTTTTAACGGCACTTTTGGCGAGGATTCGAAGTTATCTGCTGACATGGCAAAGGCTTATGTCGACGGCTTCCAGAGCTCGAAAGATGACAGGGAGATTAACGAAGGCTGGGGATATGACAGCGTGAACGCTATGGTAAAACACTGGCCTGGCGGTGGTTCCGGGGAAGGCGGAAGGGATGCGCATTATGCTTGTGGCAAATATGCTGTCTATCCGGGTGCTAACTTTGATGAACATCTTATTCCATTTACAGAAGGGGCTTTCAAGCTGGAAGGCCCAACCAAACAGGCTTCAGCAGTCATGCCTTATTACACAATTTCTACAGATCAAGATCAAGTGAACGGGGAGAATGTCGGAAACTCTTATAATTCCTATCTTATTAACGACCTGCTTCGGGGGAAATACGGTTACGATGGCGTAGTGTGCACGGATTGGCTCATTACAGCAGACGAATCAGATAGTAAGGATTCCTTTCTCAGTGGTAAACCTTGGGGCGTAGAGGGTATGTCCGTCGCAGAACGGCATTACAAGCTCTTGATGGCAGGCGTTGACCAATTCGGCGGCAATAATGAGATGGAGCCCGTCCTTGAAGCATACCGAATGGGAGTAGCTGAGCATGGAGAGGTATGGATGCGGAATCGCTTTGAGCGGTCAGCTGTTCGGCTTCTACTTAATATTTTCCGTCTGGGTCTCTTCGAGAACCCGTATTTGAAGCCTGAGGAGAGCGCTCGGATTGTTGGGAATCCTGAGTTTATGCAATCAGGCTATGAAGCACAGCTGAAGTCGATCGTGCTGCTGAAAAACAAAAATCGGGTATTGCCGTTGGCAGCGAAACAAACCGTATATGTTCCGAAGCGTTATACTCCAGCAGGAAAGGATTGGTTCGGCAACCCAACGCCGGAAAAGACAGAATATCCAGTGAACCTGGATGTTGTGTCTAAATATTATTATGTGACAGATCAGCCGGAAAAAGCAGACTTTGCTCTTGTCTTCATAAGCAGTCCTAAATCAGGAGTAGGCTTTAGTCAGGAAGATTCTGAGCAAGGTGGTAACGGCTATGTGCCCATTAGCTTGCAATTTAGACCGTACACTGCGGAACATGCTCGGGAGCAGAGCTTAGCTGGAGATGCGCGAGATAACGATGTACTTAACCGTTCTTATAAAGGAAAAACCGTTGTTACGCATAATGAGAGCGATCTGGATCGTGTCCTGGAAGCTCGCAAGCTGATGAAAGACAAACCGGTAATTGTGTCGATGTTATTGTCCAATCCTTCGGTTGTTGCCGAATTTGAGGGAGAGGCTGATGCTATACTTGTTAATTTTGGGTTACAGGATCAAGCACTTATGGAGGTGTTAACGGGTGCCGAGGAGCCTTCGGGATTGCTCCCAGTACAAATGCCATCAGGTATGCAAACGGTAGAAGAGCAGCTGGAAGATGTGGCACATGACATGGAATGTCATGCGGATTCAGAAGGAAATGTATATGATTTTGCCTTTGGAATGAATTGGAATGGTGTTATAGAGGATGAAAGAACGAAGAATTACCAGAAATAAGAACCGTTCTGCGGAAAAATAAAAGCAAAGCACCGCCTGAAGAATTTATCAGGCGGTGCTTTGTATATCAATCGGTTTTTCCGATGGTGGAGCTATAAGTTCCTTTCCAACAAAGTCCCGAGTTGTTCAGCCAATATTTGATGTGTTACAGGCTTCTCATTCTTGAACCACCATTCCACAACCCCTGCATAAGCTGATGCCACAAAACTAATGATAACCTCTTCATTTAATCCGTGGTTTATCCCTTCCGTTACATTTACTTCATGTCTAAACTCTTTTTGAAGAAAGGTTAAGAACCGATTACGGAAATAAGGGGCTCCTTTGCTCGCCAGCATCATAGAGAAAAAAGAATAATGATTATCGAAGTATTCCGTCCACTTCAACGTGGCCTCAATAAAATCTAAATCTGCTGCCGATTCGCAAAGTACTCTAAGAACTTCTATATGTTCCTCGATAAGCTTGTCTAATAAATCATATTTATCCTGATAATGAAGATAAATGGTTCCTCGACTTACATTTGCCTTGTCGGAGAGATCCTGTATGGTAATGTCGTCAAAATTCTTCTCGGACATCAATTCAATAACAGCTTTCTTAAGTGCTTCTTGCGATTTAAGAATCCTTCTATCCACTTTAGACATTTGAGTTTCTCCTTACCTTCAAAAAAAATGAACGCTTTTATAGGACCTGTTCAGTATTGAACAAAACACACACATCGCTTTAAAAAACCAGAAACCCGCAAATTTCTCTTTAAGAAGCGTAGACAAGCTCAATGACGATGGGCTAAGTATTCAAACCTGCCAAATGCAAAATCTGCTTCAGACGATCTATATCCACATAGATATCTTCGAATCCCGGAAAACGAATAGCAGGATCTGGCCAGCCTTGACCATACATCATGTAATAATCAAGAGCGTTATGGTTGCTGATCATCCAATACGTTGGAACGACATGCTGTTCATGAACAATTTCAATAACTTGTGTTCCAGATTGACAAAAAGCCAGATTGGCCAGTCCAGCGCCATGTGCTCCCATGATTACCTTTGCCGAAGCGAATAACTGGATTTGCTGGGCAACCGTCCAATCCTCAAGATAAATAGGTTGAATGCTATATTCTTCAAGGCAGCGTATAACTTCCTCTTCATTAACCAAGCGCCTGGTTCTTGCTTTGTTTCGAGAAATATAAATACGCTCAGGTGTAGCGAGTGTTGATTCCCTGTGAGGCAGCAATAATTTACGTAGCGTATCCGTGGTCCACGGGGGATAGTGGGAATTCATCATCAAAGAAGGGACAAGTAGCTGATCAGCTTCAAAGTAAGCTTCAGGATTTGTCCGGATTACTGAAGACTCTGATATACCGAGCATAGCCCAGGTTTGTTCCACAAATGGTCCATATGGATTTGGATTCATGATGATAGAGGTATAAGGAATTCCACTCGTTTTGAGCATCGCCAGCCTAGGGAGCACATCATACAACCAGTGGAAATAGTTATGGCTTCCGCAAAACGTCAACACAGCCACGGTTCCTTCTAAATATTGAAGTTTTGGATCATTCCACCGGTGGAACACAGGGTGTTCCTCAGCTTCTAGCATTCTATTTTGAACGGCGTCATATTCCTGTGACAGATCAAAGATCAGCTTTCCCTCCGGAGATAGAACAGCACCAGATTCTCCCCATACCCTTCCACTCGAGATGGTGGCTAAGTATCCGCCAAACGGCTGTAAACAATAAGGCGTCAGTGCAGGATGAATACTCGATTCAATGCTTTTAGGAGCGGTGAACTCGGCCACCTGACCGAAATCAAACGGAATAACCTGTCCAGCTTCATGGATAGTTCTTTTTTGTCCCCATTCTGTTTCAAGTTCCAAGACACTCCGGTAATATCCAGAGGGCGCTCCCCCGTTCACAGAAAAACTCATCGTTTCACCTCTTTTGGCCAAGTAGAACTCCAGAAACATCATTAAGCTATTCTATGGAACAAGGAACTTAACGACACAATTCCTTCTGAAAAGGGCGAGTGAACAGTTCCTTTATAGCTTCTTCCGATAAGCCTTAGGAGACATACCGTAGGTTTTGGTGAATTGTCGTGTAAAGTAATTGCTATCGCTAAACCCGCTTTCATGTGAGATCTGAGTAATACTGAAGTTAGAATGCTTCAACAAGCTGCAAGCCCGTTCCAGACGCAATCGATGGAGATAGGAGATAGGAGTCGTCTGATAGTAAGAGCGAAAGATCCGGTTTAAGTGTCTAACAGATATCCCTGCGTGTGCGGCGATTTGATCCAGCGACAACGTTTCAAGATAATGGTCTTCCATAAAAGAGAGCGACTTCGCCAAATGTATTAGATGATTATCCTGGCTGCCTTTATCCTGTTTTTCATAATGCCTTGATAAATAGACAACCAGTTCCATAAACCGTGAGACGAGCAACGTCTGATATCCTTGAAGCTTGTGGCTATATTCTTCAATCATACCGGCAATGAGTGCAGTGACAAACTCCAGCATGGGAATTGGCAAGCTTAGTTTACTTGTGTAGGCATGTTTATGACGATACAACGGTTCCAATACAAACAGCGCCTGAAAGCCGTTCGAAGTTCGCAGATCCGGTCCAGCCGTAGACAGCATTTCAGGCTTGTACATAATATTACAGATCTTAAAATCCTGAGGATCTTTAAAAGCATGCGGGGTTGAACCGTTAATTACAAAAACATTCCCCTTCTTGATGAATGATTCTTCGGTATTCACAATATGCGTAGCAGTACCACTCAAGACGATTACGAGCTCTGAAAAGTCCACATGTCTATGAAGGTCAGTATCATTGTCGTGAAAGCCGTATTGAATAAAGAATGGGAATTTCTGATCTGATGTAAACCAATTCAAATAAAATTCGCTCAATTCGTAACCCTCCAAAAGCATGTCTAGATGAATGTCTATATCATGCTATTTTACGACTGGATAATCAAGGTTTATCGTTTAGCTAGTGGAGTATAATCCTTGACATAGATTCAAATGTTCAACAAAAGGAGAATGCTTCATGAAATATAACAATCCTATATTACCAGGTTTTTATCCAGATCCAAGCATTTGCAGAGTAGGCGAGGATTACTTTTTGGTAAACAGTTCATTTGCTTACTCTCCGGGAATACCCATTTGGCATAGTAAAGATTTAGTCCATTGGAAGCAGCTCGGGTATTGCTTAACACGTGATTCCCAGCTTCAATTTGATAAATCGGTCGTGTCTGGAGGGGTGTGGGCACCAACCATTCGTCATCATAATGGTCGATTCTACATGGTGACGACAAATCAGGATAGCGGTGGACATTTCTATGTTTGGACGGTGGATCCAGCAGGTGAGTGGTCGGATCCTATTTATGTGGATCAGGAAGGGATTGATCCATCCTTATTTTTTGACGATGGAAAAGTATATTTTACAAGCACTGGCACCAAGGATGGTATGGGAATCTACCAATGTGAGATTGATATTGAAACGGGCCATAAGCTGTGCGATTCTCGTTTGATATGGACAGGCAGTGGCGGTAAATTTCCTGAAGGACCACATCTTTATAAAATAAATGGTTACTATTATTTAATGTGTGCTGAAGGCGGGACAGAATATGGACACATGGAAACCATAGCAAGAAGTAAATCACCCTATGGACCCTATGAATCCTCTCCCCGGAATCCCATTTTGACTCACCGGAGCTCGGATTACCCTATACAAGCTACGGGACATGGCGATCTGGTAGAAGCACAGGATGGCAGCTGGTGGGCGGTATTTCTAGGGATTCGACCAGTAGGATATCCATATCGACATAATCTTGGCAGAGAGACATTTCTTGCTCCGGTCCATTGGAGTGAAGATGGATGGCCGATGATTGGAGATCACGGTGTTGTTGGATTAGAAATGGAAGCTGACACTCCACCACCAGTGCTATGGGATGACGAGCCTGAGACCGATGATTTTAATCCATCTGATTTAGGAATGAGCTGGAATTTTATTCGCAATGCTAAAAAAGTCGATTGGTCTTTGCAGGAGCGACCAGGGTGGCTAGCATTACATGGAGCTGATGTGAGATTAAGCGAACAGGGAACGCCTGCATTTATTGGCTGTAGACAGCGTCACTTGGATTGTGAAATTTCCACTAAAATGGAATTCAACCCACTAGATGGTGATGAAGCGGGTCTTGTTGTGTTTATGGATCAGATGTATCACTACGAAATCGGACTAACCCAGGTAGAAGGTGAAAATGTGATTACGCTGCGAAGACAAGTGGGTAGCATAAGTGATGTGAAATATTCTTCTCCATTGGAAGACACAGTCGTAGAATTGAAGATTCAAGCATTACCTGAGAAATATTTGTTCTCTTATCGAGGTGCAGATCAGTTATGGCATCCACTAGGTGAAGCGGAGACACACTTGATCTCTACTGAAGTGGCAGGCGGATTTACCGGAGTGTTCTTTGGGATGTATAACTACTCTATCAACCGAACAATCGCATATTATGATTGGTTCCGCTATCAAAAGGAATAACAATCCTAAAATATGTTAAATTAAGAAATGGCGATGCTCGGGATGTTTCCCTGCACCGCCATTTCTTGTATTTGGCAATAGCTTAATTTTTTCGTATATATTCTATATACCAGTGCTGATTGTGACCCCCGTTATCACTCCATTGAATGGCCTGCGCACCGCTGGTTTTATCTTGTCCCGATATATCCAATAACTTGCCACTGGCTCGGTTTTTAATTTTATACATGTTTTTTTCACCAGTTGGAATAAGCTCCCACTGTTGGTTCCACCCGTTATTGCTCGGCCATTGAATAACACTGGCCCCATCGGATGAAGATGCTCCGTTGACATCCAATAAATCTCCGCTAGCTATGTTTCTGAAATTATAATATCCGTTTTCTGCAATTTCGAGATACCATTTTTGATACTCTGCTCCTTGATCGATGTATTGTACGATAAGCGCACCGTCTGCTTGTGAATCCGCTCCGCTGACTGACAGCACGTTATTGCTGTGTTCATTGATAATTTTGAGAGGAATTGGCACTCCAGCGTGCGTCGTTGAAGTTAGTGCGAGTGACGATGCAGATACAACTAACACAAGTGCCAAAAACATTTTCACTCCGTACCTAATTTGAACTCGTTTCATGAAAATACACTCCTTCTTCAATTTTAATTAATTTCTTAAACTGCCGCCTGTCCATTTTAAAAGCAAGATTTATGTATTCAACTTAATCACCTCCTAAATCAGTAAATGTATTGCATGTCATTCGATAGAATCTGAAAAAGGACTCTATCCTCAAAAGTAAATACATAAAATATAAATAAATAATGGTTCATTTGCTAAGAATATACTTTAATTTCAAATAATGAGTCAATATGATTTTTTTCGCTATTTATATAAAAATAATACTATCAACAGCTTTAAATGAGCATATCAAAAACCAAAAAAATACTCATCGGACCATAAAAAGACACGGATACAAGTCAGTGTCTTTTTGTGGACATTTATGATGTTTCACTTCTTTGTTCAGTGCTAAAGGAAATATCTTCTTGTCTACTTTTTAAGATATTCTTGGTAAGGTAAGGGGATATCAATGAATAAGAGGTGATGAGTTGTAATGATTAAGAAATACTGCTTGTTCTGTGATGAGATGGTATCCATTACATCGGAAGGTGATTACGATAGATTTTTAGGCTGTAATTGTTCTCCTGACGGGTTCTATAACTTATTGAGAGACAGCTATGAGCCTATAAATTCTCTCGCGCATCCAAAGAAACGCGATATGTTTCATGTGATATCGGCTTATATACGGGAGCTGACAGATCGCGGAGAAAAGGTCAGTCTATCGGCCGACGATTTAGAATCCATTGTAAATTCCTCGAAAATTCCAGTGACGATTGAAGATAAAGGAAACCGTTTACTGCAATACTTATACAGACATTCTGAAGCCCCTGGGGAATCCGTTGTTATTCAGCCACTCTCCAGTAGCTATAACCTAACGTATTCGCCTAATCTGCAAGAACTGGTATATATCATAGATAAGCTGATTAACGAGCAGTTTATGATCAGGGAAGGCATGACTTTTAAGCTGACGGACAAGGGATGGAATGAAGCTGCCGCAATCGCAGGAGGCAAAAAATTAAAACCCTGTATCGTTCTATTGTCAGATGCGGAGGATTTGCACACGGAGTGGGTGGATAAGCTGCTTCCTAAAATCGAGCAGTTTGGTTATATACCACGGTTACTAAGGCATACGTCAATGCAAAACCTTGAACCGTATTCTTTGGAGCTTATAGAGGAGAGTAAACTGATTATCGCTGATTTAACCGGCCAATCTCCTGAAGTGTATTTTACTGCAGGATATGCGCTCGGGTTGAACATTCCAGTGATTTGGACTGTGAACAGCAGCGATGCCAATGATCTTTTTGTACAAGTGAAAAATATCCGTCCAATCGTTTGGGATACAGCTGAAGAACTGGTAGTCTTACTCCAGCAGAAATTGAGTTTATAGAGTCCATGTCAAATTTAAAATGAACATCCAACGCAGAAGAAGCCGCGAAATATTGCGGCTTCTTTCTTTTTGCTATAAAAGTTAATGTCCTCATACAACGCTATTACGAAATCTTTTTTCTATTATTGAGGACTGACCCGAGACCTACGAATAGGAATGCTACAATACTGCAGAAAAAAAATAGGTAACTAAGCGGAATTAAGAAAAAAGCCGGCTCATGCAAGATTCCATCCGGTCCCACGCTTGAACCCACCATACGTGAGATCATTAAACTGATGATGCTTAATAATAATGGTGAAGCGGCTATTAGATATTTCTTTTTCATATGACATTCTCCTTTACTTGATAATCATATAATACACAAAAAACACTCGCGAATCAATATTAATTTATTGTAATTCGATATATCATTATTGTAAACCATATGAATTAACTTGTGCTTGGAATTGGATTTGAAAATGGGGACTTGACCATAAATGCTGGTGAGGACTATTATTTGGTTTAAACAAATTTAAGTAAGTCTCAAGGCTTTATTTGTATAGAAGGTCGCTCCGAGTCGGATGGATTGAACTGTAACAGATAAATAGAAAACGGTTACATCCAATGCTTCGATAGTATGAAGGAATGGCGTTCTGGTCATTTGTATGACTTTTTAAATTTGTTCAATCAGTGAATGAACATAATAACAGGTTGAACAGCTGCAAGGGGGCAGATATGAAACCAATATTTAAGATTATGATTGTGGATGACGAGATGCTGGTTAGACAGGGAATTAAACATCTTTTGGATTGGGAACAAGAAGGGTATCGAATCGTCGGAGAGGCCTCTAACGGTGTTGAAGCACTGAGTATGATGGATGAGCTGAATCCCCATATTATTATTACGGATATCGTAATGCCAATAATGGGCGGGGAGAAGCTAGTCAAGATCGTTAAGGAGAAGTACCCACACATTGAAGTAATCGTCTTAAGCAGCTTCAGTGAATACGATTATGTCCGTTCCACATTTCAGAGTGGGGTAGCAGATTACATCCTTAAGCCGAAGCTGGAAGCCGATTATCTGTTGTCCATCCTAAATAAAACTACAGCTAAGATGGCAGGGATGAAGATAAGCGACTCAGGGGCCGATCAAGAGGAAAAGCAGCTTTTGTTCGCGATCGAGAAGCTCATGACGGGATATGAGTCAGTGCTAGAACCTGCTTTGCTTCATTCCAAGTTTCCACACGCACAATTCGCATTTTTCGGAGCAGATATGAAGCATATTAAAGATTCTGGTGATAAGTTAACGTTCGCAAATGAAATCGAAAGAGGAATTCAAAAGTTAGCATTGGACGATGATGTGTTTATTCGGTTAAAGTTTGTTAACGACTCGGTCATTTATTTGCTTAACGTTAATCCAGAACATTGGGACGAGCTTGTGATTGAACTCCGTTATCTGATCTCAGAAATAGAACATCGTGTGAGAGAAACACATTTTATTATCAGTCAGAGCTTCGCGCACTTCGAGAGACTTGGTGAGATTTATCGAGACAATTACTTGAAGCTTACACGATACAGTTTCTACTTGCCAGAACGAAGTCTGATTGAGAATGATCATTTGCCGGGTCTTCCGGGAGCATATCAGGAAATTGATATGGGAGAATTAATGGACCAGTTGAGACGTAAGCAATTCCAGAAGGCATTTACAGAGTTTCTTGAATATGTCCATCTGCGTTCAATGGATTATCGCATTGATATTTTCGAATTTAAATCGCTATTGGGCAACTTTATATTTAACGTAGCGACCACGCTTGGAAAAATGAAGTGTGAGATCGGAGGTCTGGAGGAGACCAAATACGACTACTTCCGAAAAATAGATGAAGCGATGTATGCAAGTGATGCTATTGCTGTTACCGAAGCATTCATTCGAGAAGTTGAGCGCACGATTGGTGAGACGAATTCATCGGTTAACCCCAATATGACAAAGCTACTCGAATATATTCAGAATCATTATGCAGATCCGATCACACTGACAGGGGTAGCTAGACAGTTCCACTTCAATGCTTCTTATTTATCGAGTTATTTTACTGCCCATAATGGAGAAGGCTTTAGTGAGTACCTGAATAAAGTCCGTTTGGAAAAAGCTATGGAATTGCTCGAGACAACAGAAAAATCAATTTCTGATATTAGCGCAAGCGTGGGATATTCAGATCAGAGTTATTTCACCAAGGTATTTAAAAAGCAGACTGGCATTTCTCCAAGCCGGTACCGGAGACGGGACGTAGAGCAGCCATGATTGGAAATTTCATTAACAATATTAGAAAGCAGGGCTTATTCCTCAAGCTGTTTCTCGTGACCCTAATTAGCATCGTAACTGTATCACTCTTGACGCTGGCTATTACAATTAGTATGTCGGAGAAATTATTTTTACAGACTTTTAGTATTACAAACGGCAAACTGCTGAATCAGATGAAGTCAAACCTGGAATCGTATAACAACATTATTGCTACCGGTGCTACTATGATGGCTCAAAATGAAGCTATCCGGAACTATTTATCTAGCGGAGAGACGGATGCAGTGAATCTTGCGATCAAAACTTATCACATGACAGAGGGCATGCGGGCAATCCGCTCTAACCTCAGCGCCGTTGATGTTGGTATCATGATCGTGGGTGTAAATGGCAGGAGTTATTCAACAGATCCTTGGTATTGGGACATTTCCGCAGATGAACTAATGGCTCACCCAATAACGAAGGAAACCATATCCCATCCTGATCAAATTTTGTACCAGCTCGATCTAAGGGAAAATAAAGAGAACGTGAAAGAGCCTATGCTGGTAGCTTCCAAAGCTTTATTTGATCATTCAACCGGAAGAATTTATGGCACCATGTACGTAGCCATTCGTGATCGAGATTTCAAGCCCTTTTACGCTAACTTTACGAGTGAGGGTAATGACGTCGTGTTGCTGAATAAGAAGGGATTAATTGTATCCAGCAGCAAGACAGAAATGATTGGGCTCCGCGATAAAAAGCTGCTGCAAGAAGTAGAGGATGGAGGTAAAGATGGCGATTCTACCTATGTGATGGGGAATGAACGAATTGTTTTCTCGGAATACTTACCTGAATTTGATTTTTACATGGTGAACCTGATAGATAAGAATGCCGTGACCGGACAGATGGTGAATGCCAAAGCGGTGACACTGACAATCATGGCTATCGTGGCAATATCGCTCATTATTGTTTTTTTGATTACCCGAAAAATGACGAAGTCCTTGCGTGTACTCGTTAAACAGATGTCGAGTATTCCTACAGGTGATTTCGATAATCATGTAGATGTCACTAATAGTAGTTATGAAGTTAAGGAGCTAGGTAACGCTTTCAATTTTATGCTTGATTCACTTCATGATTATGTTGATAAGCTAATGGAGACTCAAAAGCAACAACGTAATGCGGAGCTGGCGGCACTCCAAATGCAGATTAACCCACATTTTTTATATAATACGCTGGCTTCTATCAAATTTCTGGTGCAGCAGGGCAATAAGGAAAAAGCAGCTGGAACGATAAATTCACTAATCTCACTCCTGCAAAATACAGTAAGCGATGTTCATTCTACTATTCCTGTTAGTCAAGAATTGGAGTCGTTGAAGCATTATGTGTATATCAATCACGTGAGATATGGCGAGAAGATTCGTGTGAATTACTTTGTGGAGCCAGAGAGCTTGGATTATCATATGCCGAAGCTAATTCTTCAACCTTTTATCGAAAATGCATTCTTTCATGCATTCAACCTAAAAGATGAGGGAAGAATTCTCATCATGATTTCCGTACAGGAAGAGCAACTAGTATGTGAAGTTGTAGATAACGGTGATGGAATGGATCTTGACCCGAATTTGCTGGAAGAGGAGCAGCTACCAGCTTCGAAGCACAAACGCCAACTGTTCTCCGGGATCGGTATACGGAATGTGGATGATAGAATCAAATTGTTATACGGTGAGAGATACGGGATTAATATTACAAGCAAACGGAATGAAGGTACACAAATCGTTGTTACGCTTCCATTGTTAAAAAACTAAAAATTTTACATGAATCTAAAAATAGTACCAGAGTCGATATTAGAATTAAAATAGGACCCAATAATATCACCAAAGCTAACAAAGATACTGCCAAAGAAAACGAATACAAAATGATAAGATGGAGGCGTAGCAGAGAAAACGCTTCCATCTTTATTATTTTTCAGACTATCAAGGGGGTTTACGTAGTGAAAAAATTATTATCCGTAATGCTAGCTAGTGTGGTTCTACTGTCGGCATGTTCCACAGGTGGAACGAAAAATGAAACGAGCAACTCTGGTAACTCCGGTGCCGAAGGTAGCAGCAAGCCAAAAGAGATTACAGTGTGGGCTTGGGACCCGGCGTTTAACATTGCCGCTATGAATGTTGCCAAAGATGCTTATGCGAAAGTTAATCCGGACGTAACGGTTAACGTCGTTGAGAACGCGCAAGCTGATATCGTTCAAAAGCTGAATACGGGGCTAAACTCTGGTTCAACGAAGGGTCTGCCTAACATTGTGTTGATTGAAGATTATCGTGCACAGAGCTTCTTACAAGCTTATCCAGATTCTTTTTATGAATTGACGGATGTTGTAAAGGCTGCTGACTTTGCGGATTATAAGATTGGCCCTACCAGTGTTGACGGTAAACAATACGGTGTTCCGTTTGACTCTGGCGTAACTGGAATGTATGTACGGACAGACTATCTCGAGCAAGCAGGCTACAGCCTGGATGCATTACAGGATATCGACTGGAAGCAATATATCGAGATCGGTAAAGCTGTAAAAGAGAAAACCGGCAAAAGCATGCTAACACTTGATCCGAACGATCTTGGGCTTATCCGAGTGATGATCCAATCGGCGGGCGCATGGTATACCGGAGATGATGGTCAGACTCCGACCATAGAAAGCAACCCTGCTTTGAAAGAGGCACTTGTGATGTACAAAGAAATGATGGATTCCGGGATCGTAAAAGTAATTTCAGACTGGAGTCAGTTTGTAGGTGCATTCAATGGTGGTGAAGTGGCTAGTGTACCTACAGGTAACTGGATTACACCTTCGATTAAAGCAGAAGCTTCTCAATCTGGTAAATGGGCAGTAGCTCCACTACCTAAGTTAGGAGCAACAGAAGGCTCTGTTCACGCTTCCAACCTTGGAGGTAGTTCCTGGTACGTAATGAATGTTGATGGTAAAGAAGCAGCAGCTGAGTTCCTATCTAAGACTTTTGCTTCTGATGCTGAACTGTATCAGACGTTGAATACAAAAGTTGGTGTTATCGGCACCTTGAAAGCTGCGGCGAGCGGTGAAGCTTACTCAGCTGCGGATGAATTTTTCAAAGGCCAAAAGGTCGTATCAGACTTTGCAGCATGGACCGAGCAAATTCCTAACGTCAACTATGGCATGAACACTTACGCAATCGAGGACATTATGGTTGTAGCAGTACAATCTTATCTAGGTGGCAAAGATGTAGACACTGTTCTGAAAGATGCGCAGAAGCAAGCGGATACTCAAATTCGCTAATCGCACTTAGGCTGTACAACCGATGCCCTTGCTCCTTCTTCTCCTGTAAATTGGATTTATACAGAAGGATAGGTAGCAGGGGCTTTCATCTCTAATATATAAGACAGAAGGGTGCGGAGTGGAGTGGAAACTATAAAGACAGGGCTAAGCCCGCAAAAACATAAGAGCTCTAAAGGGTCACGGCAGATCCGTCTGACGGGTTGGTTATTCGTCCTTGTGCCGGTCATTATGATCAGCGTTTTCTATTTTTATCCAATGATTCAAGCTTTAATTCTATCTTTTAAGACGGGTAGAGGAAGCAATCTTCATTTTACCGGACTAGATAACTATATTCGATTGTTTAGCGATACTACTTTTCTTACTGCCGTCAAAAATACATTTATTTATTTGATTATTCAGGTTCCAGTCATGCTGGTACTGGCGCTCTTTATCGCCGTCCTGCTAAATGACGATAGACTGAAATTTAAGGGCTTTTTCAGAACGGCTATATTTCTGCCGACGGTAACCTCACTTGTAGCGTATTCCGTTGTTTTCAAGTACATGTTTGGAGCCGAAGGGATCATTAACAAATTTCTGGTGAGTCTTCATCTAATCAGCGAACCGATTCAATGGATTACTGACCCCTTCTGGGCCAAAGTTACCATCATCATTGCTATCACTTGGCGCTTTACTGGCTATAATATGATTTTCTATTTATCATCCCTGCAAAATGTAGACAAATCTATTTATGAAGCTGCTCACATAGATGGCGCTAGTGCATTTACTCAATTTTTCAAAATCACAATTCCTCTATTGAAACCGATTATCTTGTTTACGACGATAACATCGACCATTGGAACACTTCAGTTGTTTGATGAGGTGGTTAACATCACGAAAGGTGGACCCGGCAATGCAACCATGTCGATTTCCCAATATATTTACAACCTTTCTTTTGAATACACACCTGACTTTGGATACGCTGCAACCGTCTCCTACTCGATTGTTGTAATGGTACTCATTCTGACGCTGATTCAGAACAAAGTAGGGGGAGACAAGAGATAATGAAAACTAAACGCATGTTTACTTACCTGTTTCTAGTCATCGCTGCGCTGATCTCTATCTTTCCATTTATCTGGATGGTTATTAGTGCCACAAATCAGTCGGTTGATGTAACTAAAGGGACATTACTTCCGGGTACGCATCTCTTTAAAAATATAGACAATCTCTTTAGTTCAGTGGATATGTGGCAGGCTCTTTGGAACTCTGCAAAAATCTCTGTTGTTACTACTTTACTTTCACTATTGGTAGCATCGGCGGCTGGATATGGTTTTGAAATGTACCGCAGCCGTGGTAAAGATATCGTATTTAATATCTTACTAGCCTCTATGATGATTCCGTTCGCGGCAATCATGGTACCTCTATTTCAAATGTTCGCCAAAGTATCGAGTGTCGTGCCGTTCCTTGGTATCGATACAGCAGCAGCAGTTATTATGCCGACATTTACAACAGCATTCTTAATTTTCTTCTTCCGACAAAATACAAAAATGTTTCCTAAAGAAATGATGGAAGCCGGTCGCATCGATGGTCTTTCGGAATTTGGTTTATTCTTCCGCATATATATGCCAACGATGAAATCAACTTATGCTGCCGCGGCGATTATCACCTTCCTTAACAGCTGGAACAACTATTTATGGCCTTTGATCGTATTGCAATCACCAGAAAATATGACCGTGCCATTGCTAATATCGAATCTTGGATCGGGTTATGCGCCTGACTATGGTCTGATTATGTCCGCGATTGTCATTACGACCCTGCCGACTGCCCTTGTATTCTTCATGATGCAAAAGCAATTTGTGGCTGGGATGACGGGTTCAGTTAAATAAGCTAATGATCATTTTAAAGCAGAAGGAGGAAAATTAGATGAAGCAGCAGGTTGAACGGGGCGTCGCTCCAAGTTTGGAATGGTTGTCAGACCCTTCCATTTATGCAGTAGGCAGAATACATGCGCACTCCGATCATCGGTATTACGAGACGAAATTTGAGGCTGAAGGGCTTGGAGATATGCGTTGGCGCCATAGCCTGAACGGAAGCTGGAAATTTAGCTACGCCCACAACGCTATGGAACGACAGGCGCATTTTTATAAGGAGAACGTGTCCTGTAGAGGATGGGATGATATTGAGGTTCCTGGACATATCCAGCTTAAGGGTTTTGGGCAGCCTCAGTACGTGAATACGATGTATCCATGGGATGGTCATGAGCATCTTAGACCTCCAATGATATCTGAGGATCACAATCCTGTAGGCAGCTATGTTAAATATTTTGAAGTGCCTTTAGGCTGGGAGCAACGTCCACTGTATATCTCTTTTCAGGGAGTTGAATCCGCTTTTTATATCTGGCTAAATGGGGAGTTTATTGGCTATAGCGAGGATAGCTTTACGCCGAGTGAATTTGATCTGACACCGTACTTGACGGCAGGTGAGAATAAGCTGGCGGTTGAGGTCTATCAGCGCAGTACCGGAAGTTGGTTGGAGGATCAGGATTTCTGGCGCTTCTCCGGAATCTTTCGCGATGTGTATCTATATACTGTGCCTGATGTTCACGTGAGGGATCTCCACGTTCAGACCGATCTGGATGAGAAGTTTGAGCAGGGAACGCTAACGGCTGTATTGCAGTTGATGGGTAAGCCTGCTTCGAAAGTGGTCCTTGAACTTAAGGATAAGGCAGGTAATCTTGTAGTTCGTAGCGAGACTGGAATTTCAGGAGATTCCGTTTCGCTTACGGTTGAGGCATCAAAGGTTCATCTGTGGAGCGCAGAAGATCCTAATTTGTATACCCTTTACGTATCTGTCTTCAACGCATCCGGGGATCTTGTGGAAGTTGTGCCGCAAAAGGTTGGATTTCGAAAATTCGAGATGATCGATAAGATTATGCACTTAAATGGTAAACGTATTGTATTCAAAGGTGTCAACCGGCACGAGTTTAATTCGCGCTTCGGACGCAGTATTACGAAAGAAGATATGCTGTGGGATATAAAGACTTTGAAACAGGCGAATATCAACGCTGTACGGACGTCGCACTATCCGAATGAAACACTCTGGTATGAGCTGTGTGATGAGTACGGTGTGTATGTTATTGACGAGATGAATTTAGAATCGCATGGATCATGGCAAAAAATGGGTGTTGTAGAACCGTCTTGGAACATTCCGGGCAGTAAGCCTGAATGGCAGGATATCGTAATGGATCGTGCGATTTCCATGGTGGAGAGAGACAAAAACCATCCATCGATTCTGATTTGGTCCTGTGGCAACGAGTCTTTTGCCGGAGAAGTTATTCGGAACGTAGCGAATTATTTTCGTGAGAAGGATTCTACGCGTCTGGTTCATTACGAAGGGGTGTTCCATAACCGGGATTATGATGATGCGAGTGATATGGAAAGCCGGATGTATGCGAAAGCAGCAGATATCGAAATGTATTTAAAAGAGAATCCATTAAAGCCATATATTAGCTGCGAATACATGCATGCGATGGGGAATTCCGTTGGAGGATTGCATAAATACACAGAGCTAGAGCAGAAGTATCCAATGTATCAAGGTGGATTTATCTGGGATTTCATGGATCAGGTCATCGTAAAAAATGATCGATATGGCAAACCTTATATGGCTTATGGTGGAGACTTCGATGACCGTTCAACCGATTACAACTTCTCAGGAAACGGAATTGTGTATGCGGATCGCAGATGGTCTCCGAAAATGCAGGAAGTGAAATTTCTATATCAGAACGTCAAACTTTCCCCTGATTGCTATGGGGTTATCATCAGAAATGAGAACTTATTTGTTGGCTTGGATGCTTATAAATTGAACTATTGTCTGAATTATGAGGGCAAGGAATTCCATCGTGGCATTGTATTCGCCCAGGTTAAACCCGGAGAAGAAAGATATGTAGAACTTGATTTACCAGAGACTAAACTGTCTGGTGAGTATAGTTTAGATGTTTCTCTTGTGCTCAAAGAAGATTCGTTATGGGCAAGCGCTGGTTATGAAATCGCTTTTGGACAGTATGTATTTCAAGTGGAGAACAAGTCAGGAGATGAGGTTACAACACAGCCTAAGGTAAGCACTAGTGTAAATGATTTTCGCGTAGTTGAAGGGGATGTAAATATTGGCGTTCACGGTCGTGACTTCTCTGCAATGTTCTCGAAGCAGGCTGGTACACTAATATCTGTCAAATATTCGGGACGGGAAATGATCTCTTCGCCGCCGGCACCGCTCTTCTGGAGAGCGATGACAGACAACGACAAGGGGGCGGGAATGCATTTCGACTCTTCCATTTGGTATGCTGCAAGTTTGAGCCGAAGAACCTTAAGCTTCGAGCTTATGGAAGAAGAAGACCGAGCGACTGTGACTTACGTGTATAAACTGAGTGTGTCAGAGGAAGTACGAGTAAGTGTAACTTACACGGTGTTCTCCGATGGGAGCATAAAGGTAAAATCAAGCTACCATGGAGAGCCGGGTTTACCGAAGTTTCCCCTCTTTGCTTTAACCTTCAAGGTGCCAGCGGATTATTACCAGCTGAATTGGTATGCGAATGGGCCAGAAGAAAATTATATTGACCGTTCGTTTGGCGCGAGATTGTGTCGCTTTCAGAATCATGCGGTGGACAATGTATCGTCCTATTTGGTACCGCAGGAATCAGGCAACCGTACAGGTGTGCGCGAAGTATCCGTAACCAACGATCTTGGTCAAGGGATTATTATATCCTCACCATTCTCAGCCCCTGTTGAAGCCAACATATCGCCATATTCGGCAATGGAGCTGGAGAATGCGACGCATCATTATGAGCTGCCGAACATTCATCATACCGTTGTTACGATTACCGGTCGTCAAATGGGCGTTGGCGGTGATGACAGCTGGGGAGCACCAGTTCTTGATGAATATTTAATTGATCCATCAATAGATTTGGATTTTGAATTTACAATTCGCAGAGCATAATTAGAGACGGATAGCAGTTGCCTCAATGGATAAGGTTGGGGCAACCAAATCCTATTTGTGAATGATGTAATAGTTTATTTATACATATTTGTAATCGTTTACATTTTATGGAGGAGGTGTTTGGAATCTAAAAAATAGTTTGCAATGTTGATCGGAAGATAGTAAAGAAGTGGTTTCTATGATTATTTTTATGAGAAGGGGGTAATCTGGATGATTACTACAGTTAAACGAAGGTTGACCATGTCTTTTCTTTCTATTTCTTTAGTCGTACCTATGTTTATGGGTTTAACAGGTCAGAAGGTAGAGGCAGCGAATACTACGATTAAATTAGATCCAAACCATATGAAGCAATCTTGGGAGGGGTGGGGAACCTCACTTGCCTGGTTTGGTAATATCACTGGTGGTTGGAACGATAAAGTCAAAAATGCAATGGCTGATGCACTATATTCTCCAGACGGATTGAATTTTAATATTGCTAGATATAATATAGGCGGCGGAGAGAATCCTGCTTACAATACGATGCGCCAAGGAGGGGAAGTACCCGGATTCTCGCCATCACCTGGAGTATTTGATTGGGCGCAAGATGCTAATCAGCGTTGGTGGCTGCAGGCGGCTAAAGAACGAGGTGCCAACATTCTGGAAGCGTTCTCGAACTCTGCTCCGTATTATATGACGGAAAGCGGAAGTACGACTGGTCACTGGGATTCGGGAAAAGACAACTTGAAGCCGGATGAGTACGAGAACTTTGCTAATTATTTGACAGAAGTGGTTAAGCATTTCAAAGATGACTGGAATATTGACTTCAATTATCTATCACCAGTGAATGAACCTAGTACGAGTTACTGGGGATTCGGTGGGGGTCAAGAGGGTTCCCACTGGGATGTTGGTTCTCAAATGAAGATCATAAATACGACACGTGCTAAATTGGATGCAGCAAATCTACAATCTGTACAAATAGCTGCCATGGATGAATCTATTCTGGACACCTTTGTAAGTAACTGGAACTCTTATGATGAGACAACTAAAGCTAATGTTGGTAAAATGAATACCCACTCCTACGGTGGTTCAAAGCGAGCTGAGATCAGAGATGCCGCGAAAGCTGCAGACAAGACGTTGTGGATGTCTGAAGTGGATTTAGGTCCTTCTGGGGTTGCCCACGATCATGATGATTTCGAACCAGCACTAGCATTGGCAGAAAGAATTATGACGGACATTACTTGGCTAGAACCTACGGCGTGGATCACTTGGCAAGCATTTGAAAGCGAGAAGAATATGCAAAAGGATAAGGAGAACATGAACTGGGGTCTCCTTCATGCAGATTTCGACACGCAAGAATGGTGGTATACGAAGAAGTATTACGCCATGCAGCAATTTAGTAAATTTATTCCGCAGGGTGCACGTTTCATAGAGGATACCGACGATAACACGTTGGCCGCTTATGATCCTTCAACTAAAAAAATTCATGTTGTATATAGAAATCCTAACGTAACCAGTCAAAATATTTCTTTAGATTTGTCACAGTTTGATACGGTCACTGGGGATGCAACGCCTTATGTTTCTTCCGCGACAGAGAATGTCGTACAAAAGGGCAAAATTCCTGTTTTGGATAAAATGCTGCAAGCTAAGGTTGGCGCGAAATCTATTACAACTTTCGTAATTGATGGAGCTTCCTTTACAAGCAACTTACTTATTCCTCAGAGCGATATGACGGTAACCGCAAGTAGTGCTCAGTCTGGTGAAGAAGCTGAAAGAACACTGGATGGGAATAATTGGACGAATTGGCATACGTCATGGGACCCTTATAATGCAGGACCGCATTCGATTACTTATGATCTTGGAGCGCAATATGATGATGTCAACAAGCTGAGCTATTTGCCTCGGCAAGATAAAGATGAGAACGGTATCGTAACGAAGTTTACCATCGAAGTGAGTTCGGATGGCGATAACTTCACACCGGTTGCGATAGGAACCTGGAAGAATGATAAATCTGAAAAAACTGCAACGTTTTCTTCGCGAAAAGCGAAGTTTGTAAGGTTAAAGGTAGATGAAAGTAATGGGTCTGGAGCGCAGTACGCATCGGCTGCAGAGATAAATATTATGAGAAAGTCCAATTTCACAGTGGATACGACTTTACTCTCTAATGCAATTTCTAGAGCAGAAGACTATATCTCAGCTAATAACGCAAATGTAAATGTATCGGAATTGCAAGATTTGGTGGATGAAGCCAAAGTTGTTCAAAAGAACACTTTAGCAACACAGGAAGAGATCACGCAAATCGTTTACAAACTGAACGTAGAATATAGCGTTTTAGGCCAAGGACTTATCCCACAAAGCCAGATGACGGCAATATCTGACAATTCCGCATCTGAGGATGGACCGGAGAAGACTATTGATGGCGATATTTGGACTAAATGGCATACTGCATATAACAACGAATATTCAACGCTTCCGCATTCCATTACTTATAATCTCGGTAAAGCATATAACGGTATTTACAAACTTCAATATTTGCCACGACAGGATGTGGACTGGAATGGTGTAGTCACTAAGTTCGAAGTTTCTGTAAGTGACGATGGTGATAAATTCACCAAAGTAGTTGCAGAAGGAACTTGGAATGCCGATAAGACAGAGAAATCAGCAACCTTTAATGCGCAGAGTGCTAAATATGTTAGATTTACTGCACTTGAATCGAGAAGCGATGCAGGTAAGCAATATGCATCGGCTGCAGAGATCAATATTTTTAACAAGCAGGGATATAAAGTGGATTTCTCCAGCTTAGACAGCGCAATTCAAGCTGCAGAGAAGTTCAAAACAGATTCTGGGAAAGATGAGTCTTACTTCAAGAATCTGGACGCGATTCTTAGTCAAGCAAGTACTCTGCTAAATAGCGCAACAGCGACACAAGAAGAGATCGTGAAATTTGCCAGCCTTATCTTAACTGAAATATCCAATATTCAAAACAGTAATCCAAATATTAAGGGAATGAGCCTTTTCTATACACCAGAAGCCTATCACGCGAATCCTGCTAATCTAATGGTGGATAACGATATTTCTACCTTCTACGAATCTAACTGGGACAAGAACGGACGGAAATACAAATCTGGCGATTATATCGTTATAGATCTGGGAGAGAGCGTTCCTGACGTTGGGAAGGTGCTTGTTACACCAAGACTAGACAAAGCGAATGGCCGCATCAAACAGTTCAAAATCTATTACAGCGATGCGAACCTGAAGGATTTACCTGCTGACGCTGTCGGTACGCAAGCTTATTTGGACGAGAATTTCAAATTTGCAGCAAATGGCTCTTTTGATGACTATAGCACGAGTGTTCAATCCGCAACGTTCAAATCCGTTGAAGCTCGGTATATCGCCATTCAGGCTATATCTACTGGCGGTGACGGTAACACACTCAGCGCTGCAGAAATTGCAGTTAGTCAGAAACAAACAGCGACTTTTGATACTAGTAAACTACAAGCAGCAATTGATCAATTGCGTACGTTGTCAGACATTAGTCCAAAAGTGAAAGCTGCGATAGAAAAGCAAATTACAACGATCGGTGATCTTAGTGATTTAACCGAAGAAAGCATTTCGCAATACACCAGACAGATAAAAGACTTATACAATCTCTATTTGACTGTAAATAACAGAAACTCCATTAAGAGTGGTGAAGTATGGTTAGATACGGAAGGCGTACCGATTCAAGCACATGGCGGAGGCATTCTGTACAACGAGAAGAATAAGACATATTACTGGTACGGTGAAGACAAGACGGAAGGTTATCTTCCTACTGGAGTTCACGCATATTCGTCCAAAGATTTGTACAAATGGCAAAATGAAGGCATCGTATTGCCTGTCTTCAATAACCCTCAACTTGGCGAAGCTGTAGTGCCGGCTGGAAATGACCTGCCATTATATCTGGATGAAAATTCTGAAACGTACAAGAATAGCGGGGTTCCATACGATCCGGATAGGAAAGTAGAAATTAAAAGTAAAGATGAAGATTACACAGGTAACATGAAAGCGCCAAACAATACGCTCAGTAAACATAATTCACCAGCTCGAATCGCTGAGCTAAATGCGCTGTATTCGAATTATTCGAATGAAGAGAAGCAAAAGATGTATAAGGATTTCAACTGGGATAAAGTTGTCGAGCGTCCTAAAGTCGTCTACAACAAGAAGAACAACAATTATGTGATGTGGTGGCATCAAGACGGACCGATTGCTGGCGAATATTGGACAGCAGAAGGTGGTGTTGCTGTAAGCGATTCGCCGACTGGACCATTCAAATATCTCGGCACATCCCGATTGCCAAATGTAGGTGATAAAGGTGGCAATGAAGGAATGCTTCGGGATATGACCTTGTATGTCGATGACGATGGTAATGAAGCAACGGATGACAAAGCCTACTTGGTTTATTCTTCTGAAGAAAACAATACGACCGTGATCATGATGTTGAATGATGATTACACAGGTCCAGCTCAGAATGAGAAGGGTGAAACCTTAGAAGGAACTCACTATGTTAGAGCACATAGCGACCAGAGAGAAGCGCCAGCGATCTTTAAGCAAGATGGTGCCTATTATATGATTACTTCCTGGCTGACTGGTTGGAATCCTAACCGTGCCAAATACCACGTCTCCACTAAGGGTATGCTTGGACCGTGGGAAGATAAAGGCGATCCTATGGTTAACGACTATGATGGTACTACCTTCAGAAGTCAAAGCACATTTGTACTGCCTTACCGGGATGGTAATGGCGCTCTCGTGCCGAATAAATTTATCTTTATGGCCGATCGCTGGTACCCGAATAATTTGAGTGATTCCAGATATGTTTGGCTTCCAATTGAACTCGATAACGAGAATCGCAGAGTTGCGGTAAGTTGGCATGATGAGTGGAAAATCTCCCAACTCAATACCGGTGCGACTATTAACTTCAATAGTAATGGAGGAAGTTCGATTTCTTCCTTGTATGGGGTTGAAGTCGGTACGAAAATTACTGCGCCAACAGAACCGACTCGTGATGGATTTAAATTTGTGAATTGGTATCAAGACGCAGCCTTGAATACAGTATGGGATTTTACTGTTGATACAGTTCCGGCAAATGATATTACTCTCTATGCGAAATGGGAGCCTGTAGCTGCACCAGTGATTACAAATATCATGCCAGTCAATGTAGCTACGGTGATTGGAACTCCACCTGTACTGCCAACAGTTGTAACGGCTGTATACAGCGATGGAACAACCCAAAATAAATCAGTTGTATGGGACGTAATTGATCCTTCACAGTATGCCGAAGCGGGTGTCTTTAGCGTAAGTGGAGCGGTAGACGGCACAGTGATCCCAGCTGTTGCGAATGTGATCGTAAGCGATGATGTTAATAGAGCACAACTTGCCGCACGAATCGCTGATGCACGAGCCATTCATGATTTAGTCGTGGAAGGAACGGCTGTTGGTCAGTATCCAATAGGTTCGAAACAGAAACTGATGGATTCGATCATGGAGGCACAGCAAGTGCTTGACAATGATTCAGCTACACAGTCTGAGTTAGAACAAGCAACAAATGATTTGAATTCAGCAATTCAAGTATTAGAGGCTTCAAAGAATCAACATGTTAAAGTACAGTCTATCTCAATATCGAGCGTTTCGTCGTCCATTGAAGTGAAGAAAGGAACTCTGCAGTTACAAGCGGAAGTTCTACCAGCTGATGCTACGAATAAGTCCGTTACGTGGGCGGTCTATGAAGCAGATGGAAAAACTGTAGCGGATAAAGCAATCATCAATACAAATGGGTTGTTAACGGCTGCGAAGAACGGCGTTGTGAAAGTCGTTGCAACATCCGTTGATAACACCACTGTTTACGGAATAAAAGAGATTATGATAAGCGGTCAAAATGACAGCCCAGAGCCTACTCCAAGCCCAGGAACAAATCCAGGCAACCCAACGACATCAACGAGTCCTACACCTACACCAACGACCCCTCCTACAAAAGAAGATCCACATCGTTATGTTCCAGCAGGAAAAGAACTACAAAGTGAAACTGCACAGAACGGAATAACGAGCCTGACCATTAACATTGATAAGGAAGCTTTAGCGAAGAAGTTAGAAGCTCTTAACAAAACTACAGGAACCCCTAATCTTGACATCGAGATTCCGGGAATGAATTCATGGAATGCAGTCAATTTGCCATTGGATGTCTTGTACAACAGCTTGAAAGCAAATAAGGAAACAATCATAACACTAAGAAGCCATTTAGGCAGTTATGAACTTCCACTTGCCAATCTTAATCGTGAAGAACTTGAGAAAGCAGCTAAAGTTGCGGGTGCAACCTTAATCATTCGAATGGATAATGTGACTTCACAGCATGAGCAGAAGTTTGAACAATCCATAGTAGAAAAAGGAATGAAACGAGTAAGCGACATCATCGCGTACAAAGTCATTCTTAAATCGAATGATAAAGAAGAAGAGCTTCAACGTTTCGGAAATCCATTTATGACACGTGTCATAAATATGGATGGCGTTATTCAAGATCCATCGACTGCGACCGCTGTTATATTCGATTCGGTTACAGGACAAATGCGTTTCGTACCATCGGTGTTTAATGTGAAGAACGGCAAGACTGAAGTCTCGATCTTCGGACATGAAAATGGTCTATACACCATCGTTCAGAACAAGAAAACATTCGATGATATGATTGGACATTGGGCACAAAAGGATGTTGAAACCTTAGCTTCTAAACTGATCATTAACGGAATGTCGGATCGGACGTTTGCACCAGCAGGCCAAGTTTCACGTGCTCAATTTGCGGCACTACTGGTAAGAGGACTGGGGTTATCAACGGAGTCGTTAACGAATGTGTTTGCAGATGTTAATACAACTGCGTGGTATGCACAGGATGTGAACACAGCAGCGAAACTTGGTTTGGTTCAAGGCGTTGGTGAAGGTAAATTTAGTCCGGATTCACGGATTACGAGAGAGCAAATGGTCGTGATGATCATGAACGCTATTCAGCTCGTTCAAGGAGATGATAGAGCAGAAGCTCAATTGCGCACTCCATTTGCCGATCAAGCTAGTATCTCTGGTTACGCTACCCAAGCCGTAACAGAAGCAGCAAGCCAAGGATTAATCAAAGGCAAAACAGAAACAGCTTTTGCTCCGCAAGATGCAGCCACACGTGCTGAGGCAGCGGTGATGATCAAACAAGTTTTGCAATACTTGAAGTTTATGAACTAGATAAATGTTTAAAAATTGTGCTCGGCTCACACTGAACTGTGAACCGAGCACAATGATTATCAACTAGTTATAAGGAGGAGTGAATGATCTTGATTAAAATCAAACCTTTAGCTAAACATTTGACTGTAAGCGCTTTATCATTGAGCTTAATTATTCAGAATCCTATATCAGTTCCCATAGCTAAAGCAGAACCTGTAAGCGCAATCAATAGAATGTCTGATGCTCCGGAGAATAAATTGTCCCTATGGTACCGACAACCGGCGATAAATTGGGAAACTGATGCGCTTCCAATTGGCAATGGCCTTATGGGAGGGATGATCTTCGGTGGCATCGAGCAAGAACGCATTCAGTTAAATGAAAAAACGTTGTGGTCTGGTGGTCCAGGTTCTTCTTTTGTATATACTTGGCCTTCCACGGATGAACCAACAACGTCTAACCCGTATACATTCGGTAATCGCGAGGGTGGTGCAGATCATTTAGAGAGTGTCCGAGCTAAACTCCGCGCGGGGGATATCGATGGTGCTCACAAAGAAGCGGATGAGAATCTTACAGGCTTGAATGAAGGATTAGGAAGTTATCTAACCTTTGGTGACTTGTACCTGGACTTTGAGAAGTCCTCAACAAGCAATGTAGAGAATTATCGTCGTGAACTTGATCTTGAAGACGCGATATCTCGAGTTAAATACTCGCTGGATGGAGTAGAGTATACTCGTGAGTACTTTGTCAGCTATCCAGATAAAGTAATGGTTACACGTCTGACAGCCAATCAGCCAGGTAAGTTATCCTTGGATGTACGCCCGACAAGTGCTCATGGAGGAACCATCACGGCTAGTGGTAACAACATTAATATTAGGGGCAATGTACAAGACAACAATATGCTATATGAAGCGAACTTCCGTGTACTAAATCAAGGTGGAAATATAACACCAGGTAACGGAATGATCCATGCAGTGAATGTAGATTCGCTAACTATTCTTACGTCATTAGGCACCAACTATGCCAACAGCTATCCAACTTATAGAGGAACTGATCCGCATAATGAGGAAGTGGCGATATTAGATGCCGCAGAGAGTAAATCTTACGAAACACTACTTGAGAATCACAAGAAAGATTATAAGTCTTTGTTTGATCGTGTAAAACTAGATTTGGGGGAGTCTAAACCTACGATTCCGACAGACGAGCTCTTAGCCACCTATGCGGGAACGAAAAGTAAAGCGCTCGAGGTTTTATTTTATCAATATGGGCGATATTTGTTAATTTCATCTTCTCGTCCGGGTTCACTACCGGCTAACTTACAAGGCGTGTGGAATGATTCAAATAGAGCGCCTTGGAGCAGCGATTATCACTTCAATATCAATATTCAAATGAACTATTGGCCAGCGATGGTAACGAATCTCTCGGAGACGATGACACCACTGATTGATTACATAGATTCGCTGCGTACTCCAGGGCGAGTTTCTTCCGAGAAGTATTATGGCATTTCTGGCGCGTGGTCGGTTGGAGTAGCGAATAATCCATTAGGATATACTGCGCCTGGATGGGATTTTGATTGGGGCTGGTCGCCGGCATCCAATGCTTTTATAGCAAATAATATTTGGGAGAGTTATAAATTTTCTGGAGATATTGATCTACTGAAGTCACGAGTTTATCCAATATTGAAGGAAACGACGCGATTTTGGACCCAGTATTTAGTAGAAGATACGGATGGGACATTGGTATCCACACCATGTTACTCACCAGAGCAAGGTACGATCAGTACAGGATGTGCCTATGATCAACAGCTTGTACAAGAATTATTTACTAACTACTTGGAGGCAAGTACAACATTAGCTGTCGATTCTGATTTTCGTGAGGAAGTACAAAGTAAATTAAATCAGGTGTCTCCAATCAAAATAGGAAAGTACGGTCAAATTCAAGAATGGAAAGAGGACATCGACGATCCGAATAACAAGCATCGGCATTTGTCCCAACTAGTTGCCTTATATCCAGGCAAGCAAATTAACAAAAATACACCTGAGCTTATGGAAGCTGCCAGAGTGTCATTACAGCATCGCGGAGACGAGGGTACCGGGTGGAGCAAAGCTAACAAAATTAACATGTGGGCTCGTGCGCAAGATGGCACACATGCACATACGATTCTAGAGGGTCAGCTTACTGGAAGTACATTAAACAACTTATTCGATACGCATCCGCCATTCCAAATCGATGGCAATTTCGGAGCTACGTCCGGCATGTCTGAAATGCTGCTACAAAGTCATTTGGACAATATTGATGTTTTGCCAGCGCTCCCAGCTTCATGGCCGAAAGGAAGTTATTCAGGCTTGGTTGCCCGCGGGGGATTTGAGGTCAGTGTGAATTGGAACCATTCAAGAGCTTCAAATATCAGCGTCAAATCGAATAAAGGTAATCGTGCAGTGATTGCCTATCCAAACATAGCAGGTGCAAGTGTCCTGAATCAGGCTGGACAGAAGGTAAACTATTCTGTAGATAATAACAATCAAATTTCCTTCGACACACAAGTTGGAGACGTTTACTCGATTATTTCAATTCCTCTTCAAGACGGACAAATGTATAAGATGACAATGAAGAACAGCGGTCATTTACTGGACATTGAAGGGGCATCGGAGCAAGAGCAAGCAGCAGTTATTCAAATGCCAGAATCGTTATCTAGCAGTCAGCAGTGGTATTTAGAAAGTGTAAGTGATGGCTACTACAAAATTACTAATAACACGAGTAAAAAAGTGATTGCCGTATTAGATTCGTCAAAGGATGATGGTGCGAAGCTCGTACAGCAAACCTATACATCAGACAAATCATATAATGATGAATGGCTACTCGTAGATAAAGGGAACGGTTATTATCAGTTGGTTAATCGCAATAGCGATAAAGCACTTACGGCATCAGGCAACACAGAGAATGGGGCACAGCTGATCCAAACTTCAATAACAGATTCAGATGAGCAATTATTGAAAATAGATCCTGTAAGAGATTTATATGATCAGCAGAAGTTCAATCTAACGGTTCAACACAGCAATCTTCGTATGGACGTAAATGAAGATTCAAAAGCAGACGGGGCCGCAATCATACAATGGACTGCAGGTTCAGGCTGGAATCAGCAATGGATGTTTATGAAGACAGATCCAGGCTATTACAAAATAATTTCAATGAGCAGTTCAAAAGCATTGGCTGTAGAGAATGCTTCAACAGCAGATGGTGCGGGAATTATTCAAGCCACTTTCATCGGTGATACGAACTACAAAGATGAATGGTCTGTCGTAGATGTAGGTGATGGTTACTTTCAATTGAAAAACCGGGCTAGTGGCAAAGTCATTGAAATGCCCGATAACCGTTTATCAAACGGTGAACAATTCGTGCAAAATAAAGCCGGAACAGGAAATAATCAGAAGTTTGTATTTTCGTTAGATAGAACCGTGAACGACAATGCAACTGGATCAGGAAGTGATCAGTTTGTATACAGTTCAGGTTGGGACTATACTACTTCCGAAGGAGGGGCATTCAGTCGTGACAACCACTACTCTAACAAGGCGGGTTCATACGCACTTTTGCGTTTTACTGGCTCAAAGGTGCAATTGTATGGAGCTAAGAACGATAATCAGGGGATTGTTGCGTTTTCCATCGACGATGGTCCTGAACAACTGGTTGATACTTACGCCTCTTCGCGTTTAGATCAACAACTGCTTTTTGAAAGCTCGGAGATGTTGAATCAGGAGCATGTGCTCAATATCCGGGTTACAGATCAGAAGAATGCCAATGCAAGTAACACCTTTATTTCAATCGACCGTGCGGATATTCAGTCTCGTGTAGTTAAGGGCGTGAATAAATCCGAGGATTATTATAAACAAACGAAAGAAACAATTAACGGAGTTGACTATAGTGTAATCACCTTGAATTATAAAGGGGAAGACGCAGGGGATGCAGTTAGTGCTGCAATTGAGGCCGCCAAGACGGCACAGAAGCCAGTTATTCTAGACTTCCCGACAGAAACTTACCACTTTAAAGCATCAACCGCCAATCAAGTGCGATATTTTATTTCAAATACATCGACTATTCAGCAGACACCAAGCAGCACTCGAAAAGTAGGTCTTCTATTCAAAGATATCGATGACCTTACCATTCGAGGGAATGGCTCGACCTTGTTGTTCCATGGAGTAATGACACCCATCGTATTTGACCATGCGACCAATATCAAGGTGAACGGAATCAATATTGATTTTAACCGTCCTGTAGTGTCGGAGATGACCGTTACTGAAGTGGGCAATAACTTCATGAAAGCGAGCATACATCAGGACTCATGGTACTCTATTCAGAATAATCAATTAGTATGGTTCGGAGAAGAGAACTGGACTGAGAACGGGACTCAAAATGTACGTGCGGTGCAAGAGTATAATCCCCTCACCAAACAAACCAGGAGAGTAGATAATCCTCTGGACGGCTCAACAAGTGCGAAGGATCTCGGTAAACGCGAGGTGCAATTTAATTTCTCTAAGAGCCCGAATGTGACGGTGGGTAACACCTTCCAACTACGGGATACAGCAAGAAGAGAACAGGGTGCATTGATCTATCGAAGCAAAGATATTGTTTGGTCGGATGTCAATTTCTATGCTGCTCCGGGGCTTGGAATTGTCAGTCAATATAGTGAGAATGTAGCGATCGATAAGATGAGCTTTGCGCCTAAGGCAGGAAGTGGACGGACAAACGCATCGATGGCGGATTTCCTACAAGTTTCGGGAAGCAAAGGCGATATTCAGGTGTTGAACTCCTATTTTGCTGGAGCACAAGATGATGCCATTAATATTCATGGTACACATCTGCAGATTGTACAGATTCCGGCATCCAATCAGGTGAAGGTCCAATTTATGCATCCGGAGAGCTGGGGCTTTGATGCATTTGCCGTCGGGGATACGATGGAGTACATCAATAAATCTACTTTGCTTTCTAAGGAAAGTGCTGTGGTCACCAACGTAACACGTATTAATGATACTCAAATTCTCCTTACTCTAGATAAGACGGTACCTTCGTCGATAACTGAGAATGACTATGTGGTGGAAAATGCTACATGGACACCGAAGGTTACCATTACAAATTCAAAGTTTGAAACGATTCCGACCAGAGGCATCCTCGTGACAACGCGTGGTCCTGTTCGTATCGAGAATAACACCTTTAATGGTATGCAGATGAGTGCGATTCTGATCGCTGATGATGCGAGTAGCTGGTACGAATCTGGCATGGTGAAGGATGTCTTGATCCGCAACAATACGTTTAATAATAACGGGAATGCGGTGATTAGCGTTGAGCCGAGCACGTCTCTGACGAATCCCGATAAGACTGTACACAGTCATATCGTGATTGACGGTAACCAGTTTAATAAACCGGACGGAAACTCTGAGATTTATGCAAAGAGTGTAGACGGCTTTACGTTTACGAACAATACCGCGAATCAGGGTGGTTTTGACCTTGCTTTGGATGCATCCAAGGATGTTACCATAGCGGGAAACAGCTTCAAAGAAAGCGATGTTGATAAAAAAATCAACTTCAATCGCATGATTCCTGGCAAGGACTCCGTGGATGGAGCTCAAGGATTTGTTGTTACGCGAACGAATGATTATACACCTGACGGTTCAGAAGCAACTGAGATTCCGCAAAGTGAAATGACAGCGAAAGCTACCAGTCATCACAGCGGAGAAGAAGCGGGGAATGCCATTGACGGAGATCCCTCAACCATCTGGCATACAGAATGGGAACCTATTGCGGAGTTGCCACAATCGATAACTTTAGATCTTGGGAAACCAAGAATGATATCTAAACTAAGGTACTTGCCAAGACAAAATGGGGCACAAAACGGAAATATTACATCTTATGAGCTATTAACAAGCTTGGACGGAATATCATTTACACGGTTTACAAGCGGAAGCTGGAGTGATGACAGCAATGAGAAAATTGCAACATTCGCTCCGATTACAAGCAGATACCTGAAGCTTACTGCTACTGCAGGTCATGGAGGCTATGCATCTGTGGCAGAGCTCCATGTTAGCAAAGATGCTAGTGACGTAGGGTATCAGGAATTAGTTAAGCTTATAGCGAATGCACAAAGCAAGCATGATGGCGCCGTTGAAGGAAGTAGCATAAGTCAATATCCGGCTGGTTCGAAACAAACGCTACAGGCGGCCATTAAAACAGCACAACAAGTCATTAATAGCACTTCAATCACATCACAGCAGTTACAAAAGGCTTACGATACCTTGAATACTGCGCTACAAACCTTTGAATCGCTCAAAATTAATGATTCGAATGCCAAATCTATCACCATCACAAGCACAACTAACCGGATTAACGTTAAAGGCGGAAGTCTTTCTTTAGGGGCAGTCGTACTCCCGGTTGATCAGCCAGTGACTTGGAGTGTCTTTGAAGTGGATGGCACTGCAACAAATAAAGCGGTAATCAATCCAGCTGGTGTGTTGACGGCTGCGAAGGATGGAAATGTAAAAGTCGTTGCAACGGCGACGAATGATTCTTCTCTCTTCGGTGAAAAAGTTATTATCATCACTGGTCAAAATGATGAGAACCCGTCAACTGATCCAACGAACCGAGAGGAATTAAATTTCAACACGGGTTGGTTATTCAAACGTGAAGATGTAAGCGGAGCCCAAGTGGCAAGTTTTAACGATAGAACCTGGGAGGGAGTCAATCTGCCTCATAGCGTGCGTCTGGAGCCAAAGATTAGCGGCGGCTCTAATCAAAGCTACCAAGGCTTTGCAACGTATCGAAGACATTTCACACTCGACAATTCTTACAGCGGCAAGAAGCTATTTATAGAATTCGAAGGTGCGATGATCAACGCTGAAGTGTGGATAAACGGCACTTATCTAGGTGTCCATCACGGAGGCTACACCCCGTTTACATTCGACATCACGAAATATGTTCAATTAGAGGGGGCAACGAACGTCATTACAGTCAAGCTTGATAACAGAGATGACCCACAAACGCCACCTGGCAAGCCGCAAAGCGGTTTGGACTTTCAATATTTCGGCGGACTTTATCGAGATGTTAAACTGCATGTCATGGACAATTTACACGTTTCCGATGCTATATACGCAAATAAGGTGGCGGACGGTGGCATCTTTGTTACTTACCCAGAGGTGAGCAAAGAGGAAGCGACGGTGCAGGTGAAGACAAATATCATCAATGAATACACGAGCGCTAAGAACACCAGTGTAAAAACCACGATTGTAGACAGCAATAATCAAGTGGTTGCCACAATGGTGAGTGATCCACAGAAAATAGGAGCGGGAAGCGATCATACATTTGTCCAATCGACGACGATATCCAAACCACAGCTTTGGCATCCTGACCATCCTAATCTGTATACGGTGTATACCGCTGTGAATGATGGAGCTGCTTATGTTGATAGCTATAAGACCCGTATCGGGATTCGTCACATTCAATTTACACCTGATCAAGGTTTTCTTATCAATGGTGAAAAATTAATGTTAAATGGCGCAAATCGCCACCAAGAGTATTTGTATGTCGGTAATGCAATGCCTAACTCTGGACAGTACAGAGACGCTATGCAGCTTCGAGAAGGCGGTTTCAATAATGTGCGTACGGGTCATTATCCACAGGATCCTGCGTTCCTGGATGCGGCAGACGAGCTTGGATTGACTGTCATCGCCCCAACGCCAGGCTGGCAGTTCTTCGGAGATTCTGTCTTCCAAGAGCGTTCTTATCAAGCCATACGGGATATGGTACGCCGTGATCGAAACCATCCGAGTATTATTATGTGGGAATCCAGCTTGAATGAAACGTTCTACTCGCTGGAGTATGCACAAAACGCTCATAATGCTACCCATGAAGAATATCCAGGAGATCAGACATACACATCTGCAGAATACGGATTCTTCGGAAAAGAAGTTTATGATGTGAACTACAAAGAATTAGATACAGCATTCAAACCACTCTTTACGAGGGAATGGGGAGATGATTGGTCGGAAAGCGCAACAAGTCCTACGGGATATCGATCAGTCCGCAAAGTGGGCGAAACCGACATGCTCAACTCCATCATCATGCGTCAAAAGGCGCTAAATGGTGAAGGATACTTCGACTGGGCGGGCCTCAATGCCAATCCACGTATAGCCGGACATTCAGTTTGGAGCTTTAGCGACAACAACCGGGGTATGGATTCTGACCCGGCATATTCAGGCCTAGTGGATCTGGATCGTTATCCGAAATTTAATTATTATTTCTTCCAAAGTCAGCGTAATCCTGATGTGAAGCTAAGTGGTATCGACTCTGGACCGATGGTTTATATCGCTAATTATTGGACACCATCTTCATCTAGGAATGTTACAGTAACTAGCAATACGCAGCAAATTAAACTTTATTTGAATAATAAACTGATTGATACCCGTAGTCCTGACAGCGGATTAAAGTATGTCGCCCATCCGACATTTACTTTCAACAATGTTCCTTGGTCAGCAGGTACGTTGCGGGCTGATGGACTGATTGACGGTGAGGTCGTCGCTTCTCATACCGTGAATACGCCGGGACAGGCGGATCATTTGGCGGTTGAGTACGATAAGAAGGGGAAGGAACTTGTTGCAGACGGCTCCGATCTGGTAATGGCTTATATTACGGTGCGGGACGCTAACAACAATATAGTTCCGACAAATGATGTTTCAGTTTCTTTAAACTTGAGTGGCCCAGGAGGGCTCATCGGAAATGGTGAGACACGAACCTTTGCCAATCCGGTTGCCGTGGAAGGTGGCGTTGCCGCTGCGCTTGTGAAATCTTCTCTTGTGGATGGCACTTTAAAATTAACGGCCTCAGCGAGCGGATTGCTGTCGGGAAGTGCTGAAATTACCAGTGTTCCAAATCAAAGTATGTTTGTTCCCGGTGGAAGTGATGGAGGAGACAACTGGTTTGAAGGTGAGAATGTTGCCTTAAACAAAACCGTTAGAACAAGCAGCGAGCAAAGCGAAAATCCAGGAACGAACGGAAATGATGGAGATGACACTACTGGATGGACAGCTACAAACAGCAATTCAGATCAATGGTGGGAAGTAGATTTAGGAGAAGCCTATAACATTACGGGATCTGAAATCGTTTGGGCGAATAGTAGCTCCTATAATCAGTACAAAATTGATGTATCCGAAGATCAGGGGAACTGGACGACCATTTTGGATAAAACCAAAAATACGATAGCAACAGCACAGCAGAGGGATAAGCTTGTTGCTAATGCTCGGTATGTACGCGTAACGTTAACGGGTGTGCAAACCGGTCAGGCTAGTTTCAACGAGTTAAAAGTGTTTGGCGTAGCTCCGTTTCAAAATCAGGCGACTCAGCGCCCAGAGTTGGTAAATGTCGCATTGAATAAATCCGTCAGCGCAAGCAGTTCGGTAACTGGCAATGAGCCTATCCATGCAAACGACGGAATCAATGCCACATGGTGGGAGGCTAGTAGCAATGCCCCTGGATGGTGGCAAGTGGACCTAGGTGCCTCCTACAATTTAACAGGCAGCAAAATCCTTTGGGGAAGGGATAACATCTATTACACCTATAGAATAGAGGTTTCCTCCAACGGTAAAGAATGGTTACAAATGGCGGGCCGCTCGGCCTCAGGTCAAGATATGAGACCAGACAACTATACGGCAACTGGGGTTAGATATGTACGGGTATCCGTAGATTCACTAGCAGGGGGCAGTGGAAAAGAGAAACCAGCGATCAAGGAAATTCAAGTCTTTAGTGATCCTCAGAACGTTGCGCTTAATAAGCCCGCTACCGCAGACAGCTATCAAAGCAACAACCCAGAAGCGGCTGGTAACGATGGGAATGAAACGACTCGTTGGAGCGCGGCCGACGGAGATGTCGGACATTGGTACAAGGTAGATTTAGGGGGGATTTACGATTTATCGGGTACTCGAGTGAAGTGGGAAATGGATAATAAAAAGTATGGATATCAAATCGAGGTTTCAGAAGACGATGTAAACTGGGCTTCCGTAGTAGAAAAGTCAAGCTCACAGCAAGTGCAGTTCGACTATTTCAATACGCACGCAAGGTATGTACGAATTCATGTGACGGATATGTCCGATGGTTGGGCAAGTTTTTGGGAATTTGACGTGTACGGCGCAGTTCCGATTGATACGTCGTTGATCCCGCAATCGCAAATGACGGCTACGGCAACGAGTGAAGAGACAAGTGGTGATAATAATGATGCTTCGCAAGCCATCGATGGGAACCCGGCGACAATCTGGCATACGAAGTGGGATTTGTCTAATCCGCTTCCACAGTCGATCACCCTTAATCTTGGGAATACACACGTCATTTCGAAATTAAAGTATTTGCCAAGGCAAAATGGGGCACAAAACGGAAATATTACTTCTTATGAGTTATTAACAAGCTTGGATGGAGTCAACTTCACACCGGTTACTAGCGGACGCTGGGATGATGACAGCACTGAGAAAAACGCAGAATTCACTCCGGTCGCTAGTAGATACCTAAGACTTACTGCTATCGATGGTCATGGTGGATTGGCTTCCGCGGCAGAGCTTAACATCGTGAAGAATGAGATGGATATAGACTATCAAGACCTTGAAGTGCTTATCATGAGTGCACAAAGCATGCACGACAATGCTATTGAAGGGACTGAAGATGGCCAGTATCCAGAAGGTTCAAAACAAACATTGCAAAAAGCCATTGATCAAGCGAAGAAAGTACGCGACAGCTTATCTGTTACGCAGCAGCAATTGCAGCAAGCGGCGAATGACTTAACTGCTGCGTTGCAAGCGATGGAGGAGAGTATCAACAATCATGAGATGGTGCAATCGATCACGATTACAAGTGAATCATCAGTGATTACGACTAAGAACGGAACGCTCCAATTAGGCGCTACCGTACTTCCTACCCATGCTAATAAGTCGGTAACATGGGCTGTGTATGAAGAAGATGGCACAACAGCAACGGACAAAGCGAACATTGATCTCTCCGGTTTGCTGACGGCTGTGAAAGATGGAACCGTGAAGGTGGTCGCCACAGCAACGGATGGCTCTGGTGTTCATGATGAAATGAATATTACCATAAGTGGTCAAACGGACATTATCGATCCAGGCACTGAGCTTGTGAATGTTGAAACGATTAACATCACAAGCTCAGGAAATGTGTCCGCGATTACTGCTAAGAATGGAACTTTGAAACTAGGTGCTACCGTGCTACCTGCTAATGCTACGAATAAGCCAGTAACATGGGCTGTATACGAAGTGGATGGTATAACAGAAACGGATATCGCAACCATTGATGTATCCGGTTTGCTCACGGCTGTGAAAGATGGAACCGTGAAGGTGGTCGCCACAGCAACGGATGGCTCTGGTGTTCATGATGAAATGGTTATAACCATAAGTGGTCAAACGGATATTATCGATCCGGGTACTGAAACAGTGTATGTTGGAACGATTGACATCACTAGTGTGGGTAATGTGTCTACGATTACTGCTAAGAACGGAAGCCTGCAATTAGGCGCTATCGTGCTGCCTGATAATGCTACGAATAAGTCGGTAACATGGGCTGTATTCGAAGCTGATAGCCGAACAGCTACAGATAAAGCGACCATTGATGTTCATGGTTTGCTGACAGCTGCTAAGGATGGCATCGTAAAAGTGGTTGTAACTGCAAATGACGACTCCGGAGTAATTGGAGAAAAATCCATAACCATTACAGGACAAAGCAATCAATCTGGTAATGAAAACGGAAATGGCAACGGTAACGATAATAGTAATACTAACAACAGCAGTGGAAACACAACTACGCCACAAGTCAAAGAAAATCCGAATCGCTATGAACTGAAAGAAACGGAACTACGGATCTCAACGCAAGACGGCCACACGTCGGTGACGGCGGTCATTGATAGCAAGCGATTGGCACAGAAATTAGCTGATCTCATGGCAGCTAAGGATCGTTCGGTTCTTCATTTTGAAATTCCAGGAGAGCATGACTTGAACGCTGTAGAGTTCCCTCTTCCAATTCTGTACAACAGTATGAAAGGAAGTAGCGAAACTATTTTCACCTTACGAAGTCATTTGGGTTCTTATGACCTTCCGCTTTCCATTCTGAATCGTGGGGATGTGGAGAAGGCTGCTAAAGCTGAGGGTGCTACCTTAGTCATTCGAATCGATAATTTGACTTCACAGCAGGATCAAAAGTTCGAACACTCTAAATTAGAAAAAGGCTTGAAGCGGATAAGTGACATCATCGCATTCAAAGTCATTCTTAAATCGAATGATAAAGAAGAGGAGATCCAACATCTGGGGAATTCTTTTGTGACGCGCGTTATGTATATGAATGGTGTCATTCAAGATCCTTCGACTGCAACCGCAGTTATGATCGATCCGCTTACAGGACAATTGCGATTCGTGCCATCGGTGTTCACTATGAAGAACGGCAAGACTGAAGTCTCAATATTCGGTCAACTAAATGGCATATACGCTATAGTTCAGAACAAGAAAACATTCGATGATATGGTTGGACATTGGGCGCAAAAGGATGTTGAGACCTTAGCCTCCAAGCTGATCATTAATGGAATGACGGATCGGACGTTTGCGCCAGCAGGCCAAGTTACACGTGCACAATTTGCGGCATTGTTGGTAAGAGGAATAGGGTTAACTACGGAGTCATTATCGAATGTATTTGCAGATGTTAGTGCCACGGCGTGGTATGCGGAGGACGTGAATATAGCTGCGAAACTCGGGTTGGTTCAAGGCATAGGCGAAGGGAAATTCAGCCCGGATACAATTATTACAAGAGAGCAAATGGTCGTGATGATCATGAACGCTGTTCAGCTCATTCAAGGAGATCATAGATCAGAAGCTCAATTGCGCACATCATTTGCCGATCAGGACCAAATCTCTGATTATGCTAGCGAAGCGGTAACAGAAGCGGCAGAGAAAGGATTAATCAAAGGGAAAACAGAAACAACATTTGCACCGCAAGACGCAGCAACACGTGCTGAGGCAGCGTTGATGATTAAACAGCTTTTGCAATATTTGAAGTTTATGAATTAAGTAATATTAAATAGGCTCGGTTCAAACGATAAGTTTGAGCCGAGTTTTTTTGTTGCGTTGGAGCATCTATGTACTCAGTCAGTTAATGGAATCGAGAGAATAAATTCAGTTCCTTCTCCTGATTTACTTCGTACATTTACATCACCGTTCATCGAACGGATCAGTTGATAAGAAAGCGTAAGTCCCAATCCGGTACCCTTGCTTTTAGTTGAAAAATAAATGCTTCCCAGTCGATCCATCTGCTCGCTGCTCATACCAACCCCATTATCCATTATTATTATTTTTGCGAATTGGGATTGACGCTCGATACGGATGCTCACAATACCTGTTGAATGAACAGAGCAAGCTTCTATCGCGTTTTTGATGAAATTTATGAATAGTTGTTTGATTTCAGTAGGATTTGCAGATACATATAGTTTATCCTCCAAGGGGTGCATCTCCAAAGTAACGTTATTCATATTGGCGTACGGCGTTATGATATCTACAATTGAGCAGATTTGCTGCACAAGTTCAATTTTCTCTACTATTGAATGATTGGGTTTGGCTATCGATAAATATTCAGAAAGAATAACTTCTGTCCGCTTAATCTCTTCAAGGCAAATTTCAATATATTTCTGACTCTTTTCTCTTGTGATCGAATCATCCTTCATTAATTTTAAAAATCCCATAACCGCTGTAAGTGGATTACGGACTTCATGGGCTAGAGAGGCTGCGACATGAGCAATCGTTTCCGATTTTTCACTTTGAAGATACCTGAGATATAATTCCTTATCAGAAACTGCTTTATTAAAAAGGGAAATCAATATCCAAATTCCGAGGAAATTTTGTACTGGCATAACGAGGATATTGAACTTTAAATGCTGTATCGTGTATTGGTATTCCGTTGCAAACATAGTACCTATTGGAATAATTGAAAAGCATATCCCTGCAATGAGTGTAATAAGCTTTCGGTACTCGGAACGGCGACGGTATAGATTGGATAACAATGCGGATAAGGAGAAAGTGATGGAGAGAATAATTATCGCTGAAAATAGTCCCTGTCCACCTATAAGGAGGCGGTATACTAGAAACTCAACGATAAGAAAAACTCCAGTAGTTATGCCTCCATACACCATTCCGAAAAACATGATCACGTAACGAATGTCGAATATGATTCCATCTTGTATACTAGCAGGAAAGGTCATCGACATAAAAAGACATATCATGCAGGTGATCGTGATAAATTGTTTTGAATAGTTAACGGCTTTGTCACGATAGTAAATGGTATAAAGGACAAAAGGGGTTAGGGCAAACAATAATTGCAGTAAAATATCCTTTACATCCAGCATATTAGCCCTCCCGATAGTTTGGAAATAATTTGATATACTGTTTATTCGTTGTGACTATGAATTCCTCCTTCTGAGGGAGCGGTGTAAAGGCACTAATCATAACTATTGAGAAGAAATTTACATATACAGGAAGAATTATACTGTGCGTGCGAAACCTGTCGTTTAATCATTTCAAATAAAAAGGCTGAAGAACAACTTTTAGTAATTAAAAGTTGTTCTTCAGCCTTTAGTTGATCATTTCATCTGAGTTTACTCAATCTTAGATATCCCACCACTGGTCAGATTCACCTTGATATCAATTTTTTCGATGCTGCTTGAATCGAGCGGTAAGATTCCTTTATCATTCAGTTTGTTCCACTCTTTTGGAAGATTACGATAGAATATGCCTGAAAGTCCATATACATCGGCATTTATTTCTAAACCTTTCAAGTAAGTTTCCCTAATCTGATCTTCAATTACTTTTATCGCTTTCAGTTCAATATCTTTTCGATTAAGGTTTGCGCTCAATTCCGGAAGAGTGCCCTGCATAGACACTTTAATATCGAAGACAGGTTTGTCATGCTTCATCTTGGGTTGAATAGAGAATTTAAGTTTGTTCATGACGATCACAGCAAGTACTTTTTTGTCATCTTTGATTATCAGAGGCGTTCGTTGCGTCTTTTTTTCCAGCCATCGAACCCCTAATATCTCTTTAGACTTCAGGCAACCACGAAATTGCTCATTTTGCAGAAAGCAGATCCCTGACATGCTAATGTTAGGGGAAGGTTTCTTATTACTCGTCCAGTCTGGCGCAATTTCAAGAAAAGGTAATCGAACCGTTTCGGCTTTCTCTCTCCATTTCCATATAAACTTGTACAGATACAACGGAGCGATAACCGAGCTCTGTTCATAGGTTCGCATGGGACTGTTAAGCTGCGAGTAGATCACTGACAGATCGGCGATCGACGGGGTATTCAGCACATCTTCCATGGGTTCGTTGGTTGCCATGGTCCAAACGGTATATCGAAATTCATAATATCGATCCCAAACGTCCAATACTTGATTGATGACGCTACCCTTCTTTAGCGCTGCTTCACTAAATACGATTGTTTTCACATTACTCCAGATAATTCTTTGTGGACTAGTGGCATATAAATTAAATATTGCCGCATCAAACGAATCTCCTTCTGCTTTCCCTATGAAAGTTTTTTGTTCTTGGCTCTGCCCGGCCTCTTTTTTCGCAATGCCACTAAAGTTAACCATTTGAATATAAACAACGACTTTGTTATCTACATAATCGACGCCTAATGTATTCACATAGATCATATGCTCAATTTCTTTTGATCCCCAACAGCCTGTAAGCAGCATGGAGAGAAGAGCAGTAACAAGCATGCACCGGATCAATTTCATGATCGATCTCGTCCTTTATTTCCCGTATTGTCCGTGAACTTTCCCTTTCCCCACGGCATTCTGAAAATAACTTTATAAAAATCCTTCCAGTGAGGCGGGGATAGAGGGGAAAGGTAGTAGGTACCGAAAGAACGTAAATTGACCATAAAGAGGATCAGTGCAAGCAGACATGTCATCGTACCAAACAACCCCAGAAACCCGCTAATGATGAGAATAGCAATTCGAAGCAAGCTAACAACGCTAACTAATGACTGGTTCACCAATGTAAAGGTAGCCAATACTGAAATGGCTATTACCACAATCGTACCTGGACCTGCAATGCCGGCGCTAATGGCTGCCTGACCGATAATTAAACCTCCAACTACCGATAAGGTCTGGCCATAAGCAGTAGGTAATCTCATCCCTGCTTCCCGAAAAATCTCAAATAAAATGAGCATCACAATCGCCTCTAAGGGAGCCGGAAGAGGCACGCCTTGTCTCGAATTTACTAACGTTGCAAGCAGCGTAAAGGGGATTTGATCTTGATGAAACGTAGTAAGCGCGATCCAAAAGCCCGGCAAAAACAGGGAAAGCATAACCCCTAGGACTCTTAATAACCTAGTAAAAGCAACAAAGATGTTTACCATATGTGCATCTTCCGAAGTATTCAACAAGAAGCTAAAGCTCACTGGCGCTATAATCACAGTAGGCGAACCATTCGTCAAGAGCACAAATTTGCCATGAAGCAGTGAATTCGCAGCATAGTCAGGTCTGCCCGTATATGCGAATAATGGAAAAAACGAAAATCCAGTCAGACTTTCTTCAAGCTGGGTGCTACTCACCAATCCCTGGATTTGAATGCCGGTTAGTTTTGACTTGATCTCATCTAGTACATGAGGTTTAATCGTCTCCTTGAGATATAAAAGATGAACCTCAGTCGCGGTTTGGATTCCAATACTGAATTGTTCAACAGCCAATAATTCGGTCTTAAGTCTTTTTCGAATAAGGGCAATATTGGTAAATGATTCTTCCGTAAAACCATCCTTAGGCCCTCTTGTGGACACTTCTGTATTGGGTTCTTCAGGTTGCCGTTTAGGTGGATCAGCCAATTTCACAACATAGTATTGATTCGATGGCGTAAAAAGAAGGAAAAGATCACCATTAAGCACAGTATCAATCATTGAAGCATTAATCTCTTTTGATGGAAGGGGGGTCATGTGAAACGGAACTTTTTGCATAAGATCGAGTTCATTCGATGTGAGAATAGATTCCGGGATCTTTTTTAATTCCGGGATGATATATTCTTCCACTTTGATTTCATCGCACAACCCCTGGCAATACACCAGTTGAACGGCATTGTCCGAGTCAGACAAAGAGATAGTTAGTCTCTTAATGTCTGAACTTGAACCAAATACTCGTGTGAACACATCCTCGAACGTATTGGATTCCTTTTGCTCAGGCTCTTTCATGATGTTGCTTTCCCCTTTCGTTGAGCCAAGCTAATCAGCCCTGCAATAATTACAGAAAAAGCGAGTACCCCCCATAAAGAAAAGGGAAGTACATAGTGAGCTAACATACTCAGAAAAAATTGGTCACTAAATGGAATGGCTGTGAACACTACAATAGCAAAAGATATGCTTCCAAGAACCAACATTTTCACTTTTTTGCTTTGAATTTGGAGTATATCGAGAATTAGAAACATAGTTAGAGAAATTCTCAGAAAAGCACCACTGAACCATTGATAAACGCTAAAAAAATCAAGATGCTCAATGTATCTTCCAATCGTCAGCAATCTCCATTCTTCATACGCGGGAAATCTGAGTTTATCAGCCTCATCCGGACCAAATTCAACAATTGCACCAATTATCGGACCCATGGTTAGACCTAAGATAAGCAGGATCATGATCATAAACGATAGATATGACAATCGCGATTTGATGTGATGTTGCATAAAGAAAAGCATGATGACCTCAACAAAACCTGCTCCTACGTACACGCTCCCTTTCCAAACGGGCTGCATACCGTGCTCAAGCATCGGTCTTAATAAGGAATAATCTTTATGAGTTGTATTAGAGAACATTATAAAAAACCCCAATATAATAACAAAAGGCAGCAAAATTGCAGCGGTATTCGCGAGGGAGTGAATACCTAAATAAGCATTTATCACAGAAATCAAAAGTAATACGAACGTAAGGACCAGTATAGGTGTCTCTGGTGAGAAGGTCAGATGCACCCAGTATACAGTGTCTCTAGTTGTAATCATGCATAAGACAAACAAATATACACTAGCGACTACCGCAAGAATACGGCTCACGATAGGAGGGTAAGCTTTAGCCAGCCAAGCGAAAAGATGCTGTTTTTTGATTTTGGTAGTACTAATGTGCAGGATAAAGATCCAAACTAGCGCACATGCCCCAGCAAGCAGCACTGAGATCCAGGCGTCACGCTTTGCCGCGTCCAATAGGATGGGGATGATAATGACATGATTTAGAAGGCCTGTACTCAGCATAATAATCATGATGGATTGAATAAACGTAATATTTGTTTTGATTTTCCTCATCCTCCTAAATAAACCGGACCCACCGTCTACCTTATAATGCCATTCTTGGAGGTGATTTATTCTGGAGAATTGAGCAGTGCAAAACGTAAAGAGCCGAGCGGATATCTGCTCGGCTCAAAGTGTTATTATTTAGCGCTCCATAAGGCAACACGATCCTGCACATATTTGGTGTAGCCTTTTTCCATTTTTTCTACTCCGGCTTTCTCCAGAGCTGCCATGTAGTCAGCCCAGATTTTATCGAAATCTGCTGGTTTGGCAAGAATGGCTTCCGGAATACGTTTCCATGTAATATCTCTCATTTTGTTACCTAAAATGGTGACCTCATCTTCACCTGGAATCGCGATATTCCATGCTGCACCATAGGCCTTTTCAGTGAATTCTTCTTCTTTCGGGAATAGATCCTTCCAAGTGGTTGCCTTGTAGGCAGCTAAAGTTTCTTTCTCAACATCGCTATACCCAAGTACAAGTTGTTCCGGGAAGTTTTTAGTATAATAATTTCCACTTGCATCCTTAGCGCCGTCTCCGTAATGAACCATCATATTCCAGTAGAAGCCGATTCCTGTTTCCTTGGTGAAGGCTGTGTTGTCATTGTTGATGCGATCTTGTACATCTGTCGGAACGATCCGTTTGCCGTTCTCTACCACGTAATGCTTACCTTCAATTCCCCAGTTATTCAAGATTTGTCCTTCGTCAGAAGCGAGAAAATCCAGGAACTTAATTGTACGAATCGGATCCGGATTTGTGCTGGAGATCGAGATGCCATAACCACCCATGAAGCCGGTAGGCCAGAAGCTAGTTTCCTTGTATTCTTTCGTTAATGTTACCGGATAATGACCATAAGTTTGATCGAACTTTCCTGCCGTTTTCAACGCTTGTTGAGCATCATTATAATCCCAATCTTGATCAATCAAGCCAAGCACACGTCCTGTGGCTACTTTAGCTTTGTACTGGTCATACTTTTGAACGAAACTCTCTTTATCTAGCAATCCGATATCATTCATATGATTCAGCCAGCGGAAATACTCTTTCTCCTCCGGACGGCGAAAGTGGTAGATCGCCTCATGTGTCTGTTGATCTACGTAATATTCCCCGTCATCCGAACCGCCTGTCGTTGCAACAGCAGGGTTAGTGACGGAAATGTACATATGCCAATCATCCGCGTTCAGGGAGACTCCGATGTTCTTGTTGCCGTTCTCATCAGTTGGATGTTTCTCAAGATAGGCTTTAATTACATTCTCATAATCGGTGACTGTTCTGATTTCAGGGTATCCGGCTTCCTTCAAGACACGATGTTGAAGCTCAAATCCACTGCCAGCCACGAATTTCTTCTCATCAACCGCTGCCCAGGTAGGAATGGCATAAATCGATTGGTCTTCATTCGTGTATTTTGCCCGGGCAAGGTTGTCACCAAGCACACGTTTAATATTTGGTGCATACTTGTCGATTAACTCCGTTAAATCGATGACTGCTCCAGCATCTACAAGTTTACCGATATCAGCTTTGGCAGAGATGATATCCGGATAATCACCACCAGCAGCGATTAAGGCGATTTTTTGTTGTGGATCACCTACCGCAAATTCCGCATCGAGTGTGACGCCTGTTTTCTCTGTAATCACTTTACTGATGTCGTCTTTCATATTGTTCCAGTTCGGGTTTGGATCTTCAGCGAAGAAGGAGAGTGTAAGCGGACTTAAATCTTCGGCTTGTGCAGTTGCTTCCGCGGTAGCCTCAGCAGTGGCACTAACTTCATTCGTTGGTTTAGTTCCTACGTTGTTATCAGCCGTTTTGTTGCTTGATCCGCTACAACCTGCCAGCACACTAATTAGTAAAGTCAAGACCATCAACATCACATGCGATTTTACTGTATTTCTTGTCATGAATAGAAACCCTCCCTTTTTCTGGTCAAAAAATGTATTGTGTATACAGGCTGAGCCTGCTTATACCATTAGCGTACTAACTCTTTACTGAACCCAAAGTCATACCTTTAACAAAGTAGCGCTGCAAAAACGGATAGACGATTAGAATAGGCACAGTGACTACAATCGTGATTGCCATTTTGACTGATTCCGGAGAAATTTGTGCCATAACCTCTGTCATATTGCGACCTCGGAAATTGTCCGCATTAGTTGTCGTACTCTGTATGACCTTCATTAGCTCGAACTGGAGAGTAGTCAACGCATCCTTGGAACCATTGTAAAGATAAGTATCAAGCCATGAATTCCATTGGCCAACGGCGAGGAAGAGAGCGATGGTTGCCAGCGCAGGTTTGGTCAGCGGAAGAATAACCCGCCAATAAATCGTGAAGTCATTAGCACCGTCCAACTTAGCGGATTCCTGCAGTGCATAGGGCAAGCCATCGATAAAGGAACGGATGACAAATACATTAAATGCGCTGACTAGACCGGGGAGGACATACACGCTAAAGGTTCCTATCATATGAAGATCTTTAATCAGGATGTAGCCAGGGATGAGACCACCTGAGACATACATCGTAAGCGCGAGAAATGTAGAGACGAACTTTCGGGCTTGGAAGTCTACCCGACTCAGAGTGAAAGCTAACATGGAGGCACTGACCAACCCAAGAATCGTGCCAATCACCGTACGTAATATAGAGATTTTGAGTCCGGTCATCAGCCCGGAATAGGCAAAGATCGTCTCATAGTTCTTAATAGTGAAGACGCGTGGATATATCGTAATTCCACCCTTAATGCTGTCTGTGGAGTCGTTAAAGGAAATTGCCAACACATTCAGAAAAGGATATAGCGTAACTATGGTTACTAGAGTGACCGCAATATAGACTACCAGATCGAAGATGCGGTCCGACCATGACACGGCGGCCAGTTTTTTACTTAGCATAAGGGCCTCCTATATGATGCTTTCTTTTGTTATTTTTTTGAATATCCCGTTGGCGACAAACAGCAGAATCACACTTACCACAGAATTGAAGATATTAATGGCTGTACCGAAGGAGAAGCGGCCCATGCCAAGCCCGTAGTTCAATGCGTAGAGATCCAGCGTCTGTGAGTAGTCGCGCACCAGGTTATTGCCAAGCAGGAACTGCTTCTCGAACCCAATGCTAATTAAATGTCCGATGGAAATAATGAGCAGAATAATGATGGTTGTCTGAATACCTGGAAGTGTAATGTTTCGTACTTGCTGCAGGCGACTTGCACCGTCTACTCTTGCTGCTTCATAAAGCTCTGGACCTATACCTGAGATAGCTGCAAGGTAAATGATTGTGTTCCACCCGGTTTCCTTCCAAACATCAGAAGCTGTGACGATCCCCCAGAATAAATGACCTTTAGCCATGAATTGTATAGGTTCACTAATTAGATGAAGACTTAGCAGCAGGTCGTTTACCGCACCGTTATCGGTAGAGAGCATCTTGGTAATAATTCCGGCAGCAACTACCCAAGATACGAAGTGGGGGAGATAGGAGACTGTCTGTACAAACCGTTTCAGAAACTGAAGCCGTAGCTCGTTCAGAAGGATAGCAAAAATGATGGGAATAATGAATCCAGCCAACAAGCCCATGATGCTCATAGCGAGTGTATTACGAAGTGCATTAAAGAATTGATCATCTTGAAAAAGCTCTCTGAAGTACTGTAAGCCGACCCATTTTTGATCGAAAAAGGATTTTCCGGGTTTGTATTTCTGAAAAGCCATCGTCCAGCCCCATAAAGGCAAATAATTAAATACAAATGCCCAGAGCACAAATGGGAAGGCCATCATATAGAGGTATTTCTGCTGTATAAAAGTTGGCCAAAAGCGTGAAACAGGCTTCTTCAGCTCCAGTTGAGCTTTTGAGGTAATCGCTTTCATTTATGTCCCTCCTTCGATATGCCATAATCATAATCTACAGAAAGTGAAAGAAACACCCGAATATTTTATATAAAAAACAGGGGTATATCTGTTATTTTCGTAAGCGTTTTCTGAAAAATGTTGAGTCTCTTTTAATTCTTTCTGCGGTAGTCGGAGGGAGAGACACCTTCATGCTTCTTAAATTTTTCTCGAAAATAATCTACATCACTGATGCCCACTTCGTTTGCAACCTGATAGATTTTGTAGCCTTGAGTAAGCAGTTCCTTGGCCTTCTCCATGCGGACATTATCTAGATAGCTGTTAAAAGAATACCCCGTGCTGTTCTTAAAAAGCTTCCCTAGATAAGCGCTACTATAGCTAAATACATCCGCTAGCGTGTCGAGCTTAAGATTCTTATTATAATGTCGATGGATGAGATCCAGCATCCGCTTTAGGAAGACCTCCATATCGTCGCGGGTAATGCCTTTTGCATAATACTCAAGAAGAGTGGAGGCATAGCGCTGCAATTGAGGCAGAGAGGTATGTTTATAGATTTGTTCAATTTGCTCATCCATGTTGCTGTGCATAGGACTCAGCTCCTTATATTGAAACGAGAGTTTGTTAAGTAGATAAGAGACGATACGCACATAACGCGATTTCACGGCCATCTCGGAATAATCGGCAGTAATCATAAGTTCTCCAGCTTCTTGAATCAGGGTGAAGAGTAACGAGCAATTGCCGGTATCCATACAAAAAAACATCCGTTCTAGAACGGACTCCAGCCTGTTCTCTATTTCCTCTGAACTAACTGTCAGCCCATTCTTTATTTTCATGGAATCCGGTCCAATCATCCCCGTCTCGTCATAGAAGAAATGCTCTTTCATCCTTGCCAGCGCCGATAGGTGGGAGACAGAGATATCCTCCAGAGAGTTCACCATATCACCTGCGGTGATGATACATTCAAGTTCATGGTCAGATACTACTTTCTGTATATTCTGGACCATTAACTTATGTACAAGTTCTTTCTGAAATGAGGGCTGAAGCAGAACCCCCAAATAAGAATCTAGCAAGAATACTATGCCCCAGTCATTTTCTTCAAAGCTTTTTGCAAGTCTCGCCTTTACGACTGTTGAAGGTCCATGATCCGCATTGTCCTGAAGTATCAGCCTAATCAGAACCACTTGATAGGAATCCCATAGTAGTTCTGCTTCAAGAATGATTGAATCCATTATTGACGGAGTCTGCGCACTTCGATCCATTAACAAGGATTGAACTAGCATTTCCCGGTTCCATACTTTGACTGCGGCCTGTTTCTTACGATCAGTAATACGTGCATCCAGCTCAATGGACAGATTCTCCAAGTATAGCTGTAGCTCATCTTCATCTACAGGCTTGAGCAAATAGGTATCAATGCCAAAGGATAACGCTCGCTTAGCATAGTTAAAATCCGCATAGCCACTGAGGATGATGATGTGCATTTCCGGATCAAGTGCTCTCAGTTCTTCAACAAGCTCTAGACCATCTCTACCTGGCATACGGATATCTACGATCATTAAATCAGGGGAGTAAAGTTCATATTTATGTTTAGCCTCAATGGCATTTGCGGCGGAATCGATGACTTGATATCCAAGACTCTCCCAGTCTAGCAGAGCAACTAGTCCTTCACGGATCGCCAGCTCATCATCCACTATCAACACACTATACATAAGAATCACTCCTTAATGGAATCGCAAAGCTGATTTGCGTTCCGAATCCGATTTGACTTGCTAAGGTCAGCCCAAATTGTGGACCGTAGGTCAGCTGCAGCCGCAAATGAATATTGCGCATCCCAATATTATTAGTTTCATAGTCATCATTGTTATTCAACATCTTCCTAATTTCTTGTATCCGTGTTTTTGAAATACCCACTCCATTGTCAGATACCTGAACCTTTAGATAACTGTCTTCTAAGCGGATTTCCACCCGGACCATGCCGCCTTCAATTCGATTCTCCAATCCGTGGATGACACAATTTTCTACCAGGGGCTGAATAATTAAAGGGGGAATTTGAAAAGGATTCGCCTTTGGGTCCACAAGTAGCTCATAAGTGAGTCTGTCATCATAGCGGAATTTTTGGATGACTAGGTAACTGTTTACGGTTTCTAGCTCACTTTGCAGACTGATCCTCCCATTGCCGACCTCAAGGTTTTTACGCATCATTTTTCCCAGCAGTCGAACGACTTGAGAAATATCCGCTTGTCCTCTGACAAGAGCTTTCATGCGGATTGATTCTAGGGCATTGAAGAGGAAGTGAGGATTGATCTGGCTGGCCATCATCTTGAATTTAATTTCATTTTGCTTAAGCTGAGTCGCATTTTTCTGTCGATTGGATTCTTGTACCTCACTCATTAGTTCATTAATGTTCCGAACCATATGATTGAATTGTCTGGCAAGCTGACCGATTTCATCTTTACCGTCAATAACAAGCGTGGCTCCTAAATTTCCCGCAGCGACCTTAGAAATATGTTTGCTCAAATGTAGCATCCTTCCGGTGAGTAGCCGCGAGACATAGTAAATCAACAGAATAGCCATAATCATTGCCGAAAGAATTACAAATGAAGCTAGAAAGATAATTCGGTTGGGCTCATCGACGATGCTTGCTACAGAAAAAATGGAAATGATACGCAGGCTATTCAAGCTTCCACCAGGTTGCCAGTGATCGATCACCATTTTGAAGGGTTTACCATCAATGGTTACATCGTGGGGACCTTGCCCTGTAGCGGATAAGGTTGCTAGGTCAATATTCGACAGTGATTTATCTTGTGTATCTACACGATTTGAGGCGACAATATTGTCGTTCTCATCCATAATAAGAGTTTCAAAAGATTCTTGGTTGAGGATCGCATTGAGCTTTTTGGTATTCACATTCACGACTAGCACACCGGTGGTTCTCGCCTTAAAAAAATTGACCTTTCGGATTAGACTTAAATAATATTGTCCATTACGGTTGTCCCGAATATAATTCCAGCAGACCAGTCCCCTTTGGGCTAGTGCGGTTTGGTACCATTGTTCCTGTGTAACACTCTCATTTGTCTGTAGAAACTCCCAGTTGTTGAGAACTGTTGGGTTATCGATATATAAGCGGATACTGGAAACTTCGTTGTATAGTCGAACAAAATCACGGAAATCAGGATAGTTCCAGTAAGCTTCAACAACATCATAGACAGACTCATAACGATGATTGGCAACCTCTTCAAGCCGGCTATCATTCGATAGTCGATAAGCAATATCAAGCGGGATGTTGAGCATTTCGCCAGTCCGTTTTTTCACTCGATCCACGTTGGCTGTAATCTGCTCAAGCGCATTAGCCATTGCCATATTCCGTAGTTCATTTGTAAGGAACAGTCCTACAATTAAGACCGGGATTAGAACGACACAGCCAAATGATAGAAATAACTTCGTTCTGAGTCTTAGATTATTCATAAGAGTGATGATACGAGCATACACGACTAAGGGCCACCTCCTGCACCGGAATGTTAACGCTTACATAAAAGTATATCGTTTAACGAACTTCCATTATATGTGATCATTTAGGGATTTATTGTCTTCTGTTATGGAGTTTTGGAAAGAGGATATATTATATAAAAATCTACAAAAAAATAGAAAACCACTGATCTAGTCAACTAGATCAGTGGTTTTTTTATCCAATTGAATGGTCTCGATTTTCTTTACCGAAGAATAATTCTTAAACCAGAATGCGGACCCTTATGAGGATTTGGTTTGAATGACAGACTCATTCTTTAAAATAGGGTGTAATCCCTTTTGAATATAGGTTCTCTACTAACTTGAAAAATTCTTCTGACGATAAATCCTTTTGACGCTGGAGCCAAAGACGAAATAAAGAAAGGGCAGTTGTCAGGTAAAACTCAATGAAGTATGGCGTTAAGGATTGGTTTTGCGGAACGTTTAATTCTAATTGATTCAAAGTGATTTCTTTTTTTAAGCGTTTTAAAAAACGGGCACTTCCATAATCACCCAAAAGGGCATTAAGAACCAGGAGATGTTCTTTTTTATCCAGACAATAGAGCGTGTCTTGAACCGTATCCAACGATAGCTCTTTATTTGCCAATTCTTTTTTCATTTCATTCAATAGGTCATTTTCAACAGAGTCTAACAATTCGTAAATGTCAGTAAAGTATTGATAAAAGGTGCTGCGGTTATATCCTGACTTATTCGAAATTTCCTGAATCGAAATTTTCTCTATCGGCTTTTGGCTATATAACTCACAAAAAACTTCTACAAACTTTTGTTTTGTTTTCTCCGTTATTTTGGGTTGCTTTTTCATGTTTCCCTCCTACTAGCGAATAAGAATATCATCCGACAAATCATAAAAAACTGATGGTTGATCAAGGAATAATGAAGATTTATAATCACATCATACAACACGTTGTCGGATAATCAAAAGGGAATATTAATAAGTAGGGGTGGTTTATATGTCAGCAAAACAAGATAGAATTTTAATTTTTGGTGCAGGTGTCATCGGGAGCATGTACGCAATTAAGCTTATTGAAGCAGGGTTTGACGTTAGCCTGTTTGCACATTCGAATAGATACAAATCATTAAGAGAAAATGGCCTGCAGTATATAGAAAAAGGTTCAGTTAGATCGATACAAGTGAATGTCATTGATACGCTCGAAAATGACGATGTATACGATTTTATTTTCGTTACCGTTCGTTATGATCGGTCCGAAGCAGCGTTGTTAGCGCTCAAAGATAATCAAAGCAAAAATATAGTTACGATGACTAGTAATTCAATTGGATTTTCTTCGTGGCTGGATATCGTAGGGGATAGACTTTTACCAGCTTTTCCCGGCTTCGGCGGACAGATTAAAGATGGAGTATTGCATGCTCGATTTCTACCAAAGTTTATAGCGGCAACTGCATTTGGAGAAATTAATGGTGTAGTGACAGAACGCATAGAAAACCTTGCAAAATTATTTAAAACTGCAAAGCTTCCCTACGTTATTAAAAAAGATATGCAAGCGTATCTGATCACACATTCCGTATCAGACATTGCCATGTTGAGCTTTTTGCATTCTGAGAATAAGATCATTGACAAAAAAACAGCCAGAACTAGAAAGACAGCACGCAAAATAACATTCACTTTAAAAGCGTATCTAAGGGCAACACAAAAAGTTGGCGTTTCAATTGATCCACCAATGCTTAAAATGGTGCTTAAATTTCCAAACTTATTTTTGGACCTTTTCTTTATGACATGGCTACGAACTAAAATGGTTAGGGATATGATGTTGCCGGATTATGCGAATAATGCTAACAATGAGATTGTGCAGCTTAGAAATGATTTAATGAAATTTTTAAGTCAACATGATATCAAATCGGAAATACATGTTCAGTAATTTTTTGTTAAAATATTATAGTATTGTGGAGGGGCTTGTAATGAACATAATTAATCTGATATATGACAAGTAAAAGGGGGACGCTAAGTCCTCTTTTTTTGTATGTTCCTTCTTTAAATTTCCAATTATAACCACAAAATAACAATACTTTTTGGGGTAAAACCTTTAATTTGAACAGATTAAATTGTACGTAAGCTATGATAAACTTCTATTTGAAATCGCTTACAATTATATAAATGGAAGGATGTGGTGATCTCGGGAGTTTTACCAAACAACAAAGAAAACCACAGACGATTGCTTGGAATACTAGAGGCCAGTCAAGTAGTATGTAATCAAAAAAATCTTAGGAGGTAGATTATGTTTAAGATGAATAAGAAAATCTTGACTGTATTATTCGCAGCTACAATGAGCTTTAGCTTGTTTGCAGCAACTACAAATGCGGCGACAGATTATTGGCAAAATTGGACTGATGGTGGAGGAACAGTAAATGCTACGAATGGATCAGGTGGGAATTACAGTGTTACATGGTCAAACACCGGGAACTTTGTTGTCGGTAAAGGCTGGAATACCGGATCACCAACAAGGACAATAAACTACAATGCCGGAGTCTGGGCGCCGTCCGGTAATGGATATTTGACACTCTATGGGTGGACGAGAAACTCACTCATAGAATATTACGTCGTTGATAGCTGGGGCACTTATAGACCAACTGGAACATTTAAAGGTACCGTGACCAGTGATGGTGGCACATATGATATCTATACGACAACCCGAACCAACGCACCTTCTATTGACGGCACTGCAACTTTCACTCAGTTCTGGAGTGTAAGACAGTCGAAGAGAGCGACTGGGAGCAATGTTGCTATCACTTTTAGCAATCACGTTAACGCATGGAAGAAATATGGAATGAATTTGGGAAGTAGTTGGGCTTACCAAGTGTTAGCTACTGAAGGATATCAAAGTAGTGGGAGCTCTAACGTAACGGTGTGGTAACAGGTAAACTGTAGCCTCTTAATCGATGATAATACTAAGGACTGCCGGTCTCACCACCGGCGGCCTTATTTATTCCAAAAGAAGACTTACATACTACTAAGATCATCGTCACGACTTATTATTTTCCTATCCGTTCAAAGGAGATAAATCAATGAGAAAACTATTGAGTTTCCTATTCATAGCAACAATAGTTGTTATCAGCGCTTGCTCACAAGAAAAGCCTGAAACGAGTAATGACAATGTATTTGTAAAGGGAGGGACTTTTATAAACACAAAGTCCAACTACAATGGTGCAACCCTATCGAACTTTTATATCGGTAAATATGAGGTAACTCAAAAAGAATGGAATGAGGTAATGGAAAGTAATCCCTCAGAATTCAAGGGCGACAATTTGCCGGTTGAAATGGTTAGCTGGTATGACGTTGTTGAGTACTGTAATAAGCGGAGTATAAAAGAGGGTTTAACACCCTATTACAATATAGATAAGAATAAAATAGATACAAATAATAAGAGCGAAAATGATAATATAAAATGGACCGTAACGATCAATGAAGGTGCTAATGGTTATCGATTACCGACAGAAGCAGAGTGGGAATATGCTGCAGGTGGAGGTCAATTAAGCAAGAGTTACACCTACAGTGGAAGCAATAATGCAGATGAGGTAGCATGGTATTGGAAAAACGCTGGAGATAAATACTTATCGGGAGAATGGAACTGGCCTATCATTGAAAACAACAATAATAAAACAAAATCTGTTGGTGTCAAACAGCCCAACGAGTTAGGACTTTATGATATGTCAGGGAATGTAAGGGAATGGTGTTGGAACTGGTACGGGGATAGGGGAAGCGATGTCGGATCTTTCCGGGTTGTGAAGGGCGGCGGTTGGATCGGTAACATCTCCAACAACGAGATATCTTTTCAAGGCAAGTTCGACGCAAATGGCATGGGACCTGATCAAGGCTTTCGTGTGAGTCGTGGTGAGTAAATGGCGGGAAGGTTATTCTCTTTTAAGTTAAGACTCCATTTCATAAGCAATGATAAAATGATCAAGCCAATAAGCTGCTTCCGGTACTCTACCGGAAGCAGCTTATTTAATTTTCGTTTATTTCCAACTACAAAAGATCTAAACTTTTCACGGTATAAGCTTTAGTTTATGCATATGAAAAAAATAGGACAATGTTAGAATCTAATTGTTTCCGCTTACATTAATAAATATGGAATAAAAAGGAGGTTGATCAAACGGGTTGCACAGCATCTTAGTAAGACTAGTTGCAGTATAACCAAGAGGAGGACAGCAAATGAAACAGAAGAGAATGCGTTTATTTTTAGTAATCATTATTTGTTTTATGCTTGCATTGCCTGCAGTAAGCGTAAATGCCGCAACAACGATCACATCTAATCAAAGTGGCACCCAAGACGGCTACTATTATGAGCTATGGAAGGATTCCGGTACCACGAGTATGACTCTTGATAGTGGAGGTACATTCAGTGCTCAGTGGAGCAACATCGGAAATGCTCTGTTCCGTAAAGGTAAGAAGTTCGATGAGACCCAGACACACCAGCAAATTGGAAACATAACTGTTAACTACAGTGCCAACTACCAACCAAACGGTAATTCGTATTTATGTGTCTACGGATGGACCGTTGATCCACTAATCGAATATTACATCGTTGATAGCTGGGGGAGCTGGCGTCCGCCTGGTGGAACGTCTAAAGGTACCATTACCGTTGATGGGGGAACATATGACATATATGAGACTACCAGAGTCAACCAACCTTCAATTAAAGGCACAGCAACCTTTAAACAATATTGGAGTGTCCGGACGACCAAACGTACAAGCGGAACCATATCTGTTAGTGAACACTTTAAAGCGTGGGAGAGCAGAGGAATGTCAATGGGGAAGATGTATGAAACTTCGCTTACGGTAGAGGGTTATCAAAGTAGTGGAACAGCTACCGTGACTAGCAATACAATTACGATCGGAGGTAGCGGAGGTACGAATCCGACGCCAACGCCTAATCCGACTTCAACGCCAAACCCAACCTCCACACCAAATCCGGGCACAAGCACAAAGATAGAAGCAGAAAATATGACTAAAAGTGGTCAGTATACCTCCAATATAAGCTCACCATTCTCTGGAGTTGCTTTATATGCCAACAATGATCTAGTGAAATATACACAGAATTTTACGACCGGTACCCATAATTTTTCACTCCGCGGGGCTTCGAATAACTCTAATATGGCGAGAGTCGATTTGAAAATCGGGGGAGTGACCAAGGGCACCTTTTATTTCGGGGGAAGCAGTCCCGCCGTTTATACTCTAAACAATGTCAGTCATGGAACCGGAAATCAAGAGATCCAGCTCGTCGTAACTACTGATAACGGGACATGGGATGCTTACCTTGATTATCTGGAAATCAATTAATAAGACGTAGCGGTAATGGAAAAATTTGAAGAGGTAAAGTTGCTGGGAGGGGTAAAAAAGATGTTTAGAGCCAACGTAATAAAATGGACGGCCATTGCGTCGTTAGTCGTATTCTTATTCACAGGCTCACTGACGATGACTGGCGACAAGGCGCTCGCGGCCGATTGTTCGAACGGTTATGTAGCATTAACCTATGACGATGGTCCGAACCCTAACAATACTGTAACACTACTTAATGCACTTCAACAAAACGGCTTGCGTGCAACGTTCTTCAACCTTGGACAGAATGCCCAAAATAATCCGTCCCTAGTAAACCAGCAGAAGTCAGCAGGCATGTGGATTGGGAACCATTCCTGGTCTCATCCGCATTTGACCCAACTGTCTACCTCACAAATGTCGTCAGAAGTTACAAACACACAAACGACATTACAGTCTATAACTGGTACGGCTCCGAAGTTGTTTCGTCCGCCATATGGCGAGACTAACGCAACTTTAAAGTCCATCGAGGCCCAAAATGGTCTTACTGAAGTGTTATGGAACGTTGACTCCCAGGACTGGAATGGAGCCACTACCGCCCAGATAGTAAATGCTGTTGGTACAATGCAAAATGGCGACGTGATCCTTATGCACGATCAGTACCAAACTACGGTTCAAGCGATTCCACAGATTGCACAGAATCTCAAGAACCGCGGTCTTTGTTCAGGCATGATCTCGACGAGCACAGGCAGGGCAGTCGCACCTGATGGTGGAGGCACGACACCAACTCCGACACCAACACCAACAACTACACCAAATCCAGGCACAAGTACAAAAATAGAAGCTGAAAATATGAGCAAAAGTGGTCAGTATACCTCCAATATAAGCTCACCATTCTCCGGAGTGGCTTTATACGCCAACAATGATTTAGTGAAATACACACAGAATTTTACGACCGGTACCCATAATTTTTCACTCCGCGGGGCTTCGAATAACTCTAATATGGCGAGAGTCGATTTGAAAATCGGGGGAGTGACCAAGGGCACCTTTTACTTCGGGGGAAGCAGTCCCGCCGTTTATACTCTTAACAATGTCAGTCATGGAACCGGAAATCAAGAGATCCAGCTCGTCGTAACAGCTGATAACGGGACATGGGATGCTTATCTTGATTATCTGGAAATACAGTAAATATTCCAAACACGGAAATTGGAGACGGACTGCTTAATATAGAGACAAAATGAAAAAAGCAACCCACCAGCCATGACTGGTGGGTTGCTTGCCTTGTTACAACCTATCTCTCAACAACGGTCTCACCTTCAATTAACACAGGCTGATAATAAGTGTTGTTCGGAAGGTCTTTTTTTCCTTGTAGTTTCTTAATGACCCAATCCGCTGCATCGCGTCCCATGGCTTCTTGTGGGTGTGTCAAGGTGGTTAGTTTGATGTTCGCGTTTTTGGCGATATAGGAATTGTCTTGTCCGATAATCGATAATTCCTCCGGAATAGTGATGTCCAGCTGTCTGCAGGCATGAACCACTTCCAACCCAACCTCGTCGTTATAACAAACAATAGCAGTGAGCGTATCTCTATTTTTATTCAGAAAATCCTTCAAGTCTGTAGATAACGTCTGTTTTGTCTCCGTGTTGAATGAAAAAATCTGCTCAGGATAAAATCGTAATTTGGATTCTCCGAGTGCTTTAATATACCCTTTCATCCGATACTTCCCTTGTAAATCATCCATTTTTGCAATGAGCCCTATTTGGGTGTGCCCTTTGGTTATCAACTCTTTTGTTGCCAAATAACTGGACTGCACGTCATCAAGACAAAGGTACGGCAGTTCTATTTCTTCATAAAAGGCATTAATCATGATAATCGGAATATCCTGTTCCTTAAACGACAGGTAGTAAGCAATATTAGGGTTATATAGATTGCTTTTCGTCGGTTCAATAATTAAACCATCTACACCGTAGGACAACATCATTTCCAGTGCCTTTTTTTCTTGAGCAACATCGTTATTTGTACTAGCTAATAGTAGAGAGTAATTATCCTCATTTAGCCGGCTCTCGATCCCACGGATAATGGAAGGAAAGATATAGTCGGAAATATAGGTCGTGATTACACCGATCGTCTTCTTATGGGAACTCCCGCCGGTCTTCGAACGATATTGGTTGCTGACATAAGTACCAGAACCTTTTTCGCTTCGCAGGAAGCCTTCGTTGGAAAGTTCTAAAATTGCTTTTCGAACAGTCTGCCGGCTAACTTCGTACATGGACTGCAAGGCAGATTCAGTAGGGATTTGCTCACCAACATTGTAATCTCCCGAAAGGATTTTGCTTTTTATGTCATCTAATATCACTTGATACTTTGGTTTCATGTAATTCCTCTTTCCATTCTTGTTCGCTAAGTTATTCGTATATTCGGTAAATTTGTATGTACAAATTATAGCATGACAACAAAAAAAATAGAAAGGGGCTCTTTTTTTATACAGTTAAATCATTATTATCTCCATATTTGTATGTATATATAACTAATCAATTGACAAATGTACGTACAAAAAATTATACTAAAGCTGTCAATTAAGAAAGCAAACTCTTATCATGACCTTTTAAAAAAGCGCTCTCAGAGAGGTGACAAACGTGATATCGAATCGATTAAGCATCGAACAAGCGATTAATAAGGGAGAAACTTCGCTTGGTATTGAATTTGGGTCTACGCGCATTAAAGTTGTACTTATCGATCATAGCTTTCAAACGATCGCTTCTGGAAGTTACGAATGGGAAAATCAGTTGAAGGACGGTTTTTGGACGTACAACTTGGAAGATATTATCAAAGGTCTGCAAGACGCCTATCGCGAGATGAAGGAAGAAGTTGCTCAAAAATACGGAATCACCCTTCAAACGGTTGGTTCAATCGGTTTTTCTGCAATGATGCATGGATACATGGCTTTCGACGAGCACAATGAACTGCTTGTTCCATTCCGGACTTGGCGTAATGCAACTACAGGTGCGGCTGCCAAAGCATTGACCGAGCTGTTTGGGTTTAATATCCCAGAACGCTGGAGCATTGCTCATCTTTATCAGGCGATTTTGAATGAAGAAGAACATGTGCCACAGATACGTTTTGTTACGACACTAGCAGGATACATTCATTGGCTATTGACTGGAAATAAAGCACTTGGTGTTGGTGATGCATCCGGTATGTTCCCAATTGATGAAACTACAGGAAATTTTAACGCTTCCATGATACAGCAGTTTGATGAACTTGTTGCAAGCAAAGCTTATCCGTGGAAGACCAGTGATTTACTTCCTAAGGTGTATGTTGCAGGAGAGCAAGCAGGTATTTTAAGCGAAGCGGGAGCTAAAATTCTGGATCCATCGCTGCATTTACAATCAGGTATTCCGCTTAGTCCTCCAGAGGGGGATGCTGGAACCGGGATGGTTGCAACGAATAGCGTAAGAAAACGCACCGGGAATGTATCTGTAGGAACCTCTGTTTTTGCCATGATTGTATTAGAAAAAGAACTTTCCAAGGTTTATCCGGAAATTGATATGGTTACTACTCCGAACGGAAGTCCAGTGGGAATGGTTCATGCGAATAACTGTTCAAGTGACCTCAACGCCTGGCTAGGGTTATTCCGCGAATTCTATGAAGCCATGGGACACAAAGTGGATGCCAATAAATTGTACAGCGTGCTATTAAATAAAGCTTTGGAAGCAGATCCTGATGCCGGTGGATTACTAAGCTATGGTTATCTCTCAGGAGAGAATATTACTGGGTTAGAACAAGGTCGTCCGCTATTTGTCCGCTCGCCGGAGAGCAATTTCAATCTGTCCAACTTTATGCGTACACATCTATTCAGCGCCTTTGGTGCTTTGAAAATTGGAATGGACATTTTGACGAAGGAAGAGAATGTAGCCATTGATAGTATTTTAGGCCACGGCGGCTTATTTAAGACTCCTGTAGTGGGTCAAAAAATGATGGCAGCTTCAATGAATGTTCCTGTTTCCGTAATGTCGACTGCCGGTGAAGGCGGTGCATGGGGAATGGCTATTCTTGCCGCTTACATGATGAATAAAAATCAGGAAGAAAGTTTAGAAGACTTCCTCGATCAAAAAGTGTTCAAAGATGTTAAGGGTGAAGAAGTTCATCCAGAGGCAACCGACATTAAAGGATTTGAAACTTTTATCGAACGTTATAAAAAGGGTCTGGCGATTGAGCAGTCCGCTGTTGACAATTTAGTGTGAAAATGGAGGTGGCAAGATGTTAGAACAACTTAAAGAAGAGGTTTTTCAAGCCAATCTGGAATTGCCGAAACAAGGACTTATTAAATATACATGGGGAAATGTGAGTGCAATTGATCGTGAAAGTGGATTATTCGTAATCAAACCTAGTGGCGTAGATTATGAAACAATGAAAGCCAGCGATATGGTAGTTGTTGATCTGGATGGCAATGTGGTTGAAGGAGATATGAGACCTTCCTCCGATACACCTACTCACGCCGTGCTTTATAAGCATTACTCCGAGATCGGGGGAATCGTTCACACGCATTCCACTTGGGCAACCATTTGGGCTCAAGCAGGACTAGATGTTCCTGTCATGGGAACGACCCATGCTGATACCTTCTATGGTTCCATTCCTTGTGCGCGTTTCTTGACGCAAGAAGAAGTCGATCGTGGTTACGAAGCGGAAACGGGTAATGTAATCATCGAGACCTTTGAACAACGTGGGATTGATATTATGGCGGTTCCTGGTGTTTTACTTAAAGGACACGGACCCTTTACTTGGGGGAAAAATGCGAAATCGGCGGTAATAAACAGTGTAGTTTTGGATGAAGTATCCAAAATGAATTTGTTTGCAAGAGAGCTGAACCATTTTGCTGAGGAGTTGCCACAACGTATTTTAGATAAACATTACTTGCGAAAACATGGAAAAGACGCTTATTACGGACAAAAATAATTAAACCACAAAATTACGAAAAGAGGATGAATATGTCAACAGCAGTAGCAAAAGAATTTTGGTTTGTCGTAGGTTCACAACATCTTTATGGCGAAGAAGCATTGGCTGAAGTTAAGGCGCATGCCCAAACGATGACAGATGCTTTGAATAAAAGCGGAGTTTTACCTTACCCACTAGTGTTACAGGATTTGGCTGTCAGCGCAGATAAAATCACAAACATCATGAAAGAAGTCAATTACCGCGATGAAGTTGCCGGTGTTATCACTTGGATGCATACCTTCTCACCTGCAAAAATGTGGATCCGCGGAACTAAAATGCTGCAAAAGCCTTTGCTTCATCTAGCTACGCAATATAATGAAAGTATCCCATGGGCAACGATCGATATGGATTTCATGAATCTAAATCAAGCCGCTCATGGTGACCGTGAATATGGTTTTATTAACGCCCGTTTGAACAAACAAAACAAAGTGGTAGTAGGCTACTGGGAACGTCCTGAAGTCCAAAAGCAAATTGCAGAATGGATGGACGTAGCCGTTGCTTATAACGAAAGCTTTAATATCAAGGTCGCTCGCTTTGGTGACAATATGCGTAACGTTGGCGTAACCGAAGGAGATAAGGTTGAAGCCCAAATTCAATTTGGATGGACTGTTGACTACTTTGGTATTGGCGATCTAGTACAAATCATTAATGAAGTTAAAGAAGAAGAGATCGACGCCTTATTCGCTGAGTATTCAGAGCTGTATGAATTTGATTATGGGACTAACAGCAAAGAAGCTTGGGAAGCTAGCGTGAGAGTTCAAGCAAGCTATGAAATTGCTATTAAAAGTTTCCTTGATCAAGGTGGCTACAACGCCTTCACATCGAACTTCGAAGATTTACACGGAATGAAACAACTTCCAGGACTTGCTGTTCAACGACTGATGGCACAAGGCTATGGTTTTGCTGGAGAAGGAGATTGGAAGACTGCAGCTCTCGATCGCTTGCTTAAAGTGATGAGCCATAACCAATCCACTGGCTTTATGGAAGATTACACTTATGAATTGACGGTTGGTCAAGAATCCATTCTTCAATCCCATATGCTTGAAGTAGATCCTACTTTGGCAAGCAACAAACCAAAAATTATCGTATCTCCACTGGGTATTGGTGGTAAAGACGATCCAGCACGTTTAGTATTTGACGGTAAAGCAGGAGACGGTGTAGTTGTTTCCATGGCTGACTTTGGGACTCATTACAAACTATTGATCAATGAAGTTACTGCTTTCGAACCAACGGTTCCAGCTCCCAACCTTCCAGTAGCTCGTGTACTTTGGAATGTTAAGCCTAACTTCCAAGATGGGGTTAAAGCTTGGATCGAAAATGGTGGCGGTCACCATACCGTTGTTTCATTAACGCTTACAACAGACCAAATTATTGCTTATGCAAAACTTGTAAACTTGGAATATGTAGTTATTAAATAATAGCAAAGCTTTATTACGATTAATAGGACTCCATTCCTCGAGCTTTTTGAGGAATGGAGTCCTATTTGTTTGTTCGATTTCCTTCAATAAATGCGATAATTTCCACTCAGGGCCAATAAACTAAAGAAGTACAGACAGTTATCATAATAACGACGTTGTCCAGTGCGCAATGGTGTATCCCAAAACAAACGGACAAAATGCTCTGCCTCCGGGCCATTAGAAGCTAGGGAAGCCATGGCATTGGTCGCCAACAGACCTGTCGGGTGCAGCGCCGGTTCGTCGAAGGGCTGTCCCTCAATGGTATACCGCCGGTAATCGGAAACTTCGATATTCCTAAAAAAAGCCTGAATCCGGTTACATTGATCGACCTGCCAGATGTCCTTTTGGAACCAAGCCCAGTCCAGACCGATATTAGCCGCTACCCGGTAAGCATCACTGAAAAAATGGCTGAAATCACCATGAGGCTGGGGTTCTGCCGGGGACCCGTTAAAATTAGCATATTCGGGAGCAAGGCCAGTTATCGGATGGCATGCAGTATGCAGATATGTGCGGCTGGCTTCCGCGGCTTCTCGCCAAAACATGTGGTCACCTTCATCAGCCCACAAAGCGAACAAATCATAGAAATGGGGGAGATGGTAAGATGGATCACTGAAGGTGGATTCCGGTACAAATTTAATCAGTTTCGTTTCCGCGTCCCACATTGAGTCACCAACGCCTGTTTCAGTTTTATGTACACAAGCACGCAATATTATTCGAGCCTGCTCGGAATAATTATAAGGTGCCGGACCGTTCCCCCAACGTTTTGAGGCAAAAAACAAAGCCATGGCGAAAAACTCTTCCCCGTCCGGTGCGGGTCCTTGAGAAATTCTTGTACCGTCAGGCTTGCAGTGCCAAGCAAAGTAATCGGCATGACGGCCTTCTTTGTGCTGCATAAACGTCTTAGAGAAGTTCCATAAACGATCAAACTCATCTTTTTTATTCATTTGAACAGCCATCATCATCCCGTAGGACATTCCTTCAGACCTAACATCCAGATTACCTGTATCCAGAATATAGCTTTTATCCTCGTCCAGCGGATAGTAGATTCGTACGTTCGGATCTCCGTAAAACAAATCACTCCAAGTTTCTTCGAGTTTAGCGTTGATTTCATCTTCAGAAAAGCCGAGCTCCTTAAATAAATTGCGATATTTCCCCGTATAAAAAGCACCTTGTTGTGTTATTGTCATCAAAAACGCCCTCCTGTGAACTACAGTATGCAGTCCATTTTAATAAAAACTAAGGATGGATGGTTTGAATGGTGCCATCATCGTTGTAACTCAGCTCTGTATATTTTACAGAACGCTTGTTGTCAGCTCCACCAGACAAAGAACTGTCATGATAAAATAAATACCATTTCTCTTTAAAATGAACAATAGAATGGTGCGTTGTCCAGCCTATCACTGGAGAAAGGATTTTCCCTTGATATTCATAAGGTCCAAGCGGATCTTTACTGATAGCGTATACAATATTGTGGGTAGTACCAGTGGAATAAGAAAGATAATAAAATCCGTTGTATTTATGTACCCATGGACCTTCAAAATATCTTCTCTCTTCATCTCCAGCAAGAATCGGATTTCCGTTTGTATCGATGATGGATATTTCTCTAGGTTCACCTTCAAAGCTCAGCATATTCTCGCTCAATTCCGCTACGATAGGTCCAAGAGCTGGTGCCGTTTCAGACGGCCCCTCGGCATCCGGAACAAATGAGCCGGTTTGCCATTTTTCAAGTTGACCGCCCCAAAGACCCCCAAAGTATATATACGATTTACCATCATCATCAACGAAAACGGCGGGATCAATGCTATAACTGCCGGGAATGTAGCTTGGTTCAGGTGTAAATGGTCCGGAAGGTGAAGCTGAGGTGGCGACCCCGATTCGGAAAATATCGTCATGGTCTCTAGCTGGGAAAAACAAATAGTAGGTATTGTTTTTGTATGCTGCATCCGGAGCCCACATTTGCTGCTTAGCCCATGGAACATCCTTCACATGAAGCACTTCACCGTGGTCAACACAAGGGGAGCCATCTCCATCAATAGAAAGAACATGGTAATCCTCCATATTATATTGGTCACCGTTGTCATTAGAGATCATTTCGTGATCCAGGTCATGTGAGGGATAAATATAAATTTTACCTTCAAATACATGAGCGGAAGGATCCGCAGTATAAATATGAGTTACGAGAGGTTCATTGGGTTGCACAGGCTTTGTCAAGTCATTTCCTCCTATAAAGTTAATCGCTTACAAAGCTAATGGTATAAGAACTTTAGGACGCTGTATATATAGCAACTATAGTTTATACCCCACAAAGTTTAGGACATAAAAAAGAACCTTTATTCAAAGGTTCTTTTTTTACTACTGTCTTTGTCCGTGGAATTGTCGATGAAGTTCCCGCACTTGTTCTGCAAGCTCCGTTACAGGGCCATCTACGACCGCATTATGGATGACTTCCTGAATGCTCAAATTACGGACAGGTGATGCTGCAATGCCCATTTCGCTTAACCACTGTGATAATTGCTGCGAAGAGCTGGCATATACAATCCTTCCTAATTGAACCCAACCGTGAGCTGCCGCACACATAGGGCAATGTTCCCCGGAAGTATACACAGTTGCCTGCTTACGTTCTTCCAGTGACATATTCTGAGCTGCCCAGCGAGCTAAAGCGAACTCGGGGTGCTGAGTATGGTCACCACCGCCTACATGGTTACTATCTTCGGCCAAGACCTCTCCATTTGCTGAGACCAGGATGGAGCCGAAAGGTTCGTCCCCAACCTCGAGTGCAATTCGGGCAAGTTCAATACAACGCTGAAGATGTTTGATATCTGTATCGTTTATCATGATAATAGAGCCTCCTGAAATTTAATTTATAGATAAATCTCACGAACAGTAGGCCTGAGCCTGTTTGTTCACCGCATTCTTCTATGTTAGCATGTAAAGTATTCGATTAAAAATATGTCATGCAATTTCAAGATAGGGAGGACATCTAGAAATGAAACACCCATTTATTTTAAATGCCGTATGGAACGGCGGTCGTAATAGTGATGGAACGATTGAAGCTGGACAACTCAAGACTCAAATCTCCATTCCGAAAGAAATGGGCGGGCCAGGAGTTGGAACGAATCCGGATGAGATGCTACTGGGTGCCGCGGCAACCTGCTATCTCATTACACTAGCAGCTATGCTGGAGCGATCAGGGCTTACGACTTCCAGCCTGACGTTAACATCAGAGGCGACAGTGGATGTAACAAATAACATTTTTACATATGAAGCGATCAAACATTCACCCATCATCACACTTACCGAAGATGCGTCACAGGAAGATATTGATAAAGCAATTCGTATTGCCCATAAAGCAGAAGGCTCTTGTATGATTTCCAGAGCTGTAGCAGGAAATGTACAAATTACCACAGAGCCAACAGTGCTTACATCAAGTATGTAAGGTTAAGTTCTAAAGGAGTTATCCCTTAGGAATCAGAGAGGAGAAATTAACTTTGAACGTTGAGTTGTATAAGGATTTGATCAAGGATGAACGTGGGAATTATTACGTAGCGGTGCAAAAAGAGGGCAATGAACTGACCTTGGTAAACGCAATGCTTGAGCGTTCTTATCAGGACCTGCTGGAATTTAATGAAGAGTTTAAAAAGAAATATGCGGAATACGAGCACCAGTTCATCGGCAAAGTGATTATGGATAAGCTGCGGCACGATGTTGTGTTCGCGTCCAAAGAAGACGGCCATGGACGAATGTATAATCTGGCAGCGATTGCCGGCGATTACAAGGTTACTTTTATAGATATGATTGAATTTTACCGAAACCCTCGAGTAGGACGTAGCCATGACAACGACATCCATTAAGCTTAGCGTTTTGGACCTTGTACCTGTATTTGATAATGTGGATGCAAGCTTTGCTTTAGGACAAGCGGTGGAACTGGCTCAAACAGCTGAAAGACTGGGATATACTCGATATTGGGTTGCCGAACATCATGATATGCCGGGCTTAGCGTGTACCTCCACAGAGGTGTTTTTATCGCATGTCGGAGCAAGAACACAGCATATCCGCATCGGATCGGGAGCTTTATTGCTGCCGCACTATAAGCCGTTAAAAGTAGTGGAATCTTTTCATTTGCTGGCAAGTTTATATCCGGGACGCATCGACCTTGGGTTAGGCAGGGCTCCTGGCGGTGCTGCTGAAGTAAGCTTAGCGCTGAGCGGAAATTTTCTCGAAAATGTTTGGAAAATGCCGGAACTGCTTAAGGGAGTCACCGAATTGTTGCAGGGGAACTATTCATATGAAGGACGTCAGATAACCGCCCGTCCGACTCCACCCGAATCGCCAGAGCTGTGGATGCTGGGTACAAACAAGAAAAGTGCAGCATATGCTGCCGAGTTTGGAGCAGGCTATGTGTTTGGTCAATTCATGAGCGATGTAGCTGGTGAAGAGATTTTGCAAGCTTACCGTGAAGCTTTTATCCCTTCTTCAGTTAATGCTAGTCCTCGGGCCATCGTAGCTGTTGGCGTTATATGCGCCGAGACTGAGGAAGAAGCAGAGCAGCTAGCCTCTTCCGGTATGACATTATTTCAACAAGAAGGCTCAACCGAAGAGAAATCCAAGCTTTTGGAACGTAAACTGTTGATAGGCACACCCAAAAGCATTAAAGAAGAGCTGGAACAGTTATCTCACTTGTATGGAGTTGATGAATTCATTATCGTTACTATGATTCCAGACTATGAGAAACGGTTGCATTCGTTTGAGTTGCTTGCCCGCGCTTGCTTGAATTCTAACTAGCCCTTTCTTCATGCAATGATGCTAAAGGAGGTCCACATAGATGCAGACTCATACTTCTGACTCCATTAAAATCCCTCCCGGATTTTGGGCTGGATTAATTCAATTAGGGATAACCGCTCAAGATATAGCCAGTAAAGCAAGTCTTCCCCTGAGCCTTATCACGGAGTCAGCAGTCACCACAGCCCAATATTTCGCTATCTGGCAGGCATATTCGGATCTCGTTGGAGACACTGCTGAGGGAATCATCAAGCTAGCAACCGTTTTTGAAACCACACAATATCCGCCGACCGTCTTAGCCACTTATCATGCTAAAGATTATCGCGACGCTCTAAACCGAATGGTGCGCTATAAACGGATGTGCCCTCCAGAAAGCTTGCATATCATCGAAGAGGGAGAGTTGTGTACAATCGAATTGAATTGGCAGCCTCCCGAGTATTCCGGTCCACCGTTGCTGCTTGGCCTTACACTGGCGTTTTTACTGGAGCTTGGGCGGCGGGGAACAGGTATACCTCTGACAGCACAGTTTGTAGAATTTTCACAACCCATAGGGAATTTACAGGTTCTTGAAGCTTATTTCGGCTGTCGAATTCAGATTGGTGCTGAGACTAACCGCTTAACACTACGACGAAGTGATTTGGATCTGCCCTTTATCTCGTATAACGAAGAGTTGCTAGAAATTCTGACTCCCGTTTTGGAGCGGACACTTGCTGAACAGCAGGGCAGTCGCTCAATTACTGAAAGGGTCAAATGGATCATGAAACGCAGCCTTAGCGGAGGGCAACCCGAGATTCAAACTGTTGCTAAAGAGCTAAGGATGAGTGCTCGTACCTTACAGCGGAGGCTTACTGAAGAAAATACGAGCTTCAAGCATTTGCTGACACAAGCCAGACATGAGCAGGCGCGAGCGTATTTAGCAGATCCTTCCCTCGATGTTAAAGAGGTGGCTTTCTTGATCGGATATGAAGATCAGAACTCGTTCTATCGTGCCTTCCGACTTTGGGAAGGAGATACTCCTTCAAATTGGCGTGTTAAACAAGAAGTTTGGCGCAAGACACTAGTTACTGAATAATCCCGGTAAGATAGTATAAATACTAGCCGATGCTCAGTACAGTTCTTGAGAAACTGCTAATTAACTTGCCATGATAAAAGGAGAAAAGAAATATGGATATGGGATTAAACAATAAGACAGCTTTAATTACAGGATCTACAAAAGGTATTGGTAAAGCTATCGCCTTTGAACTTGCCAACGAAGGCGTTAATGTACTAATAAATGGACGTAATTATGAAAAGGTAGAACAAACAGTAAATGAAATTAAAGCAAAATTCCCGGAAACTTCTCCACAGAATGCTACAGCCGATATTGTAGATATGGAGCAAAGAGAAGCTTTATTTGAAAAACACCCCCATATCGATATTTTAGTTAATAATATGGGGATTTATGAACTGATGAGCTATGACGACGTTGACGATGAAATATTTGAAAAATACATCCGTACGAATGTTCTTGCTGCAAATGGATTAACAAAATTTTATTTACCAAAAATGTTAGAAAACAATTTTGGTCGCGTGATCTTCATTGCTAGTGAAGAAGCAATAATGCCGTCAGCTCAAATGCCACAGTATGCAATGACCAAATCAATGCTATTATCATTAGCAAAAAGCTTATCTAAATTAACAATCGGAACAGAAGTTACCGTCAATACTATCATGCCAGGACCAACACTCTCTGAAAACGTGCACCAAATCATTGATGGAATGTACCCAGATGAAGCGTTGACCTTTTCAGAAAAAGAGAAAAAATTCATGGCTAAAAACTTACCGCAATCTGAAATACAGCGATTTATTAAACCTAATGAAATAGGTAGACTAGCAGCATTTATGAGCAGTCCCTATGCCTCTGCATTTAAAGGTTCTCCGATCCGTATGGATGGGGGCATGGTACCTACTATTTTCTAAATGTAGTATCGATACACAAAAAGCCACTCCTTATGGAATGGCTTTTTTATTTGATATATTATTCACTGTCCTCCGGTATAACAAAGGATACCAAAGTACCTTCACCTTGTTTACTTTGAATAAAAAGACCCTGACCATACAATTGCATCAGTCTTCGATGGGTGTTAGCCAGTCCGATGCCACTTTTAGCTTTCATGGTCGGTTCCAGCAACAACGCGAGCGTTCTATGATCCATACCTTGCCCATTATCCTCCACTTCGATCTTTACAGCATTGTTCAGACGTGAGATCCGAATATAAACGGTACCCCCCTGTTGACGCTTGAGCAGACCATGCTTGATAGCATTTTCTACCAAGGGTTGGATGGATAGAGGGGGTAACAGAATATTAATGTCTGGATCTACCTCCCAAACAACGGAAATTCGTTCTGCAAATCGTGTTTGTTCAATATACAAATAAGATTCTACCAGCTCTAGTTCATGTGAAAGGTTCACGAGTTCTCCGATATTTAAAAAGTCAAAGCTGATTCGCAAAAAGGAAGTAAATGCAGTGATGAGCTCTTGCATCTTTTTAGTATCCATATCACTGAGTGCCGCAATAGAGTTCAATGTATTGAACAAGAAATGGGGTTGTATCTGTGCCTGTAGATAAGCCGCTTCAATACGCACCCGTTCATTAAAAGAAATTTTCATCGCTGTTAAAGCTCGAATGCGATATTTGAGTTCAACTGCATCCACCGGTTTGGTAACATAATCATTTGCGCCGGAGTAGAATCCAGTGTAAATATCCTCAGGTTGACTGCGGGCAGTCAGCAATAGCACTGGAAGCTCATATAGGGAATAAAGAGCGCGAACCTTTTGCGTTAATTCATATCCTGACATATGCGGCATCATTACATCACTAATCAGTAAATCCCAACTCTTTTTATCTAGCCAATCCAGTGCCTCTTGTGCTGAGTTCACTGTCGTAATGAGATAAGGTTCGTTTTCGAGAATGCCCTTTAGCACATTCAGATTAACAGGGTCATCATCTACCACCAAGAGATTCACCTTCGCATCTGTAAAGAGTGGCGGGATTTTGTCAGTGTGTTGATTAGTTTGTTCGGAAATCCCCCATTCAGCCATCTGCTTATAAATCTCATCTGGTGTATACGTTGTTATAGGTGAAACCTCTCTTACTATCTGTTCGCTATAGGAATCAGCAAGGGGTAGTGCAAAACTGAAAGTTGAACCTTTGCCGAGTTCAGAATGTATGCTCAAGCTGCCACCATGTAGTTCTACCAACTGCCTACTAATGCTTAGTCCCAGTCCAATTCCACGCCCGTCATTTATTCCGTGAGGGCCTTGCTCATAGGGGAGGAATACCCGCGCCATGGTCTCTTCGGTCATGCCTACTCCGGTATCTGTTACATATATAAAGACATGAGCGTCTTTTTCCTCAGCTGAAACAGAAACAAGTCCTTGCTCGGTGTATTTGAGCGCGTTGTGCACTAGATTTAATAATACTTGTACTAGTCGTTTCTCATCCGCAAGAATAGGAGGCATAGATTCTGGTATGTTCATGGATAGCCGTACCGGTTTGCCTTCAATCATATATTGAAGCATATTGATGACTCCGGGAACCACCGATTGAACCAAAATAGGCTCCTGATACAAAATAACGCGATGCTCTTGAAGACGTACTACATCCAGTAGATCACCAAGCATATGGGACATGCGGCGGCTGATAGTAATCAGTAACTCCATATCTTGCCGGCTACTCTCGTAGAGTCTATCCTTTTCCTTCGTTATTATATTTTGCGCGATATTCATAATTCCATGGACTGGTGTTCGCAGCTCGTGAGAAGTATTGGCGAGAAACTGATCCTTGAGTTTGTCCGCTTTTTTCAGCTGTTCATTTAGCTCCATGTTCTCTTTGGCATTCTGAAAATACTTTTTAAACCAATAAGCTGAGAAGCCAACGATGGCGGCAATAATATCCACAGGATAGTAGACAATTGAATAATGGCCGTTATTATCCCACAAATTCCATAACAAATTAGAGATGATGGCCGCACCTGATATCAGTAGAAAAACAACATCTTTTTCATCTTGCCTTTTGAACAATAAGCGCCCCAAGCTATATATTAACCAGATGAAGGGGATATACTGAAACACTTGAATGATTCCCCAGTGAATCGATGTACTGACCAAATAAGCAGGAACGATAAATATAAATAAGGTATAAAGGAAAAGACACCACGTGTAAGCACGTAACCACTTGTTGACTTCGGCACCTGAGGTGAATTTCCTGAAAACAAGTAGAATAAAAAGGTTCTGCCATAAGAAGGCGATTAAACGGATTTTTAATGACCAAGTGTAATTAATCGGCAGTAATGCTAAAACTAAATTGTCATTTCGGGCTAAAAGGATTACGGCTACAGATAATGTCATTAGCCCTACAAGAAACAGGGCACGTTCTTTAGGATTAAATAAATACAGAATACAGGCATACAGCCCATGTAGTAGCAGGATGATTGCAGTAAGTATTTGAAATCCAACGGTATAAAAATTTGTCCGGTTAACCACTTCCTGAGAGCCAAAGAAAATAGGCCCACTAATACCGCCTTTATAGGGGTGATCAAAGTTTGCTACCTGAATAAGTACATCTATTTCTGTCATATTTTTCGAAAAATATGATGCTGTAAATGAGGTGGTTCTTGGTGCATATGTATTGGCATCGAGAGAGATTGTTCCGTTATTATGAATAGGAGTACCATTAATTTCCACGCTGGAGGCGGAATAAATTTGTTTGATCCACAATGAGACAGGCTGCTGAAGCGGTTCTACCAAAATGCGCAGACGGTAACTGCCATAACCATAGGAAGATTTCTGATCAGTTCCCATGGCGTGGTTCCAATTTCCGGGAACTTGAAGCGAATGGGTTAGCTTTGGTATAGTCGAAGTTTTGGACGAAACGAATTGCGAAGGATAGAAGCTCCATTCACCATCTAGCCTGATTAAGTTAGCCTTCTCCAGATCCTGACCACGTAAATCCAGTACACCGTTGCTAATCATAGGTACATTGTTGGAAACTTTAAATATGCTGAACCAAATGCAGCGTAGGCCAAAGAGAATGCTGATAAAAAGTAGAATGATTGCTAATTTGTTTAGGATCGTATTATTTTTCATGAGAACATTATAGCAAATAATTCTAATCTAGATTCTAAAATGGATTTTATTTATATAAGATGAGCAAATGCCAGCGATGATCTTAAAGGACAGTATAGTTATAATTGTTCTTTCTAAACAATAACTTGTAAATATTGTTATTATTAGAGAGGGAGTTCTCATCGCTAACAGGTCAAAATCTGCAACAGGTAATGCACTGAAAAGAAAAGGAATGAACCTAATGCCTAAGGAAGAAGTGTTAAAAGGCGGTAATGTAAATCATATAGTCCGTATGGCGAACACTGTTCGCCGTCCTATAGGCTATTGGAGTCCGAATGTTCATGAACTACTCAAACATTTGGAACAACAAGGCTATGAGGGAGCACCAAAATTCCTCGGAATCGATGATTCTGGTCGTGAAATATTGACATTTATTCCTGGAGAAGTTCCAGGGAATAATTATCCAAACCTTGAACCATATATGTGGACGGACGAAACGCTTGTGGGTCTGGCGCACCTTATACGTCGTTTCCATGATGTGACTACAGTGTTCAGGCCCAATATGGAGGACAGATGGCAGCTTAGCTATGCCGAGGATGCCGAACATGAAGTGATCTGTCATAATGACGCAGCATTGTATAATGTTGTCTTTCAAAAGGAGGCTCCTGTGGCGCTCATTGATTTTGACATGGCAGGTCCAGGTCCGCGTATGTGGGACATTGCGTACACCCTTTACACATCTGTTCCACTTGCGAGTTTTGCACCTGACCATACTTCTGGAACCATAGTAGCATACCAATGTGAAATACATGCCGTAGAGCGACGTCGGCGAATTCATTTGTTTTTTGAAGCTTATGGAATTCCCGTCCCAAATAATCTGCGACAGTGGATTATACAACGTTTGATAGTACTGTGTGATACGTTGAGAAATGGTGCTGCTGATGGGAATCCTGCCTTTCAGAAAATGGTTGATGAGGGTCACTTGGCCCACTATGAGAGTGAGATTAGGTTTGTAACAGATCATTTCGAGGATTGGATATAAAAATCGGATATTCCGCTCACGGACAGGATCATTGAATAAAATTAAAAAAGTATACCATTAGAATTGAGGCCTGAGAATGAGTGTAAAACGAATTGTCACAAATATTAAAACGCAGAATGTTTCGGCAGCAAAAAGCTTTTACCAGGACGTACTCGAGCTTGATTTATTGATGGATCATGGTTGGATTGAAACATACGGCTTACTGGGGAAGGAGAACATTCAAATAAGCTTCGCATCACAGGGCGGCTCCAATACGCCTACTCCTGATCTATCGATTGAAGTTGATGATGTCGATGCAGTGTTTGAACGTATGAAGAGTGCTGGATATACGATAGAATATGGACCTGTCGATGAGCCTTGGGGTGTTCGGCGATTCTATGTCCGCGACCCATTTGGCAAACTTATCAACATTCTTGCTCATGGACATTAGATAAACGGTCACGGCGTGCAGAAATCTAGATTGTTAAACAATCATGAAACGATAGTGGAGGAGCTTCCTATAGGGTAGCTCCTTTTAATTTTAAACTATACCAGCTAATAGCTTGTCAAGATTACCAGTAAAGTAAAGCCCAATCATATGTTATATTTAAAAGTAGGTAAGCCAAATAACCCCCCCAATTGTATTGTATTTGGAAGGTTATACCATTGGTTTCGTATTAAGCAATCCGGTATTTTTTTTGTTTTTCATGATGGCATATAGCCAATGCACCAATTTATTGGCACATGCGACTAGAGCCACTTTATGTGGTTTTCCTTTGGCTCTCTTACGATTGTAGAATTCTTTGATTCGTATATTACGAGCGCGAATTAATCCGCATTGGACAGCCAAAACCAGCGCGTAACGCAACTGCCTGGAACCACGTTTCGTGATTCAATTTCGAGTTGCTGTAAACTTACCTGAAGCAAAGACACTTGGATCAATGCCTGCAAAGGCGACTAGCTTTTTTAGAATGATCAAATCGGTCGACTTCTCCAATTTCAGATAAAATTGTTACCGCAATTTTATGCCCAATACCAGAAATCGACTGAATTAATTCATATTCTTCAATGTCTTCAGCCAGAGCATCTATGTTCTGTTCCGATCCAGTAATATGCTCTTGGTACTGAAGAATGAGGGTAATAAGGACTTTCAAATTGATTAAGTGGCTTGCATACATGGTTTGCTGAAATGGGTTTTGTTTTGCCGCAACTAGCAGCCGTTGCACCCGTTGGTTAATCCAGTCCTCTGAACGCCCCCGTTTTGAAGAAAGCAGTTCTTTCATCTTAGATTTGAGTGTGTTTTCATCCGTCTGTAATACTGAATATGAGGTTGGGAATTCACTTAAAAACTGT